>JBGSJZ010000001.1:0-2943 GCA_041741455.1 Anaerolineaceae bacterium
TGATTGCGTGGGAGACGGCGTTGAATTTACCGTCAGCAACCCCAATTCTTTCGCGGTAAATTTCACCTGGGAATCAGTTGACGACCCCTCCATCAATGGCGCTGATACTGTTCCCGCCAATGGCAGCCTGGCTTTCTTTACAGGGCCGGTAGGGACAAACACCGTCAGAATTCGTTGGCTGCTGGCAGATGAGACTCCTAAAACCGCTGAATTAACTAATGGTAACGATTTCTGCGTCGAAGCGGAAGTTACCCCTACGCCTACCCCAACCCAGCCTGGTGGCTCGAACCCCACGCCTATCCCAACCCAGCCTGGCGGCCCAGCAGTGACCCCCGACCCGGATGATCCTCAACCCACACTGGCTCCGCCAACCGTGAGCGGCGACCCCGGCGTGCTCATCCCGGTCACCGGTGGCGACTTCTCAGCAAACAGTTTGTTGCAACGGCTATTCCTCAACCTGGGGCTGGTTTTCCTTGGCGTGGCCTTTGTGCTCAACGGAATCACTAACCGCATCGTCAAACAAGATTAACAACCATCTTATAAACTCGGGGGCTGTCTGGAAAGAACGGTCAGAAAAGCCTATACGTTTGAAAAACTGGTTCTAAGGGCGAATTTCTAAACAACGAAAAAAACTAGCGGCTTGATCAGGCCGCTAGTTTTTTCAAATTATGGGCGATACTCGCCAATCCCCACTCCATTTTGGCTTTTTCCAGCCCGCGCAGATGGAATCTTCGGAAGCCCATATTGTACTTGATATGGCCGAAGACCGTTTCCACTTCGGTTGAACGGGCTGCTCTCAGCCGCTGCCCCTCCGCACTCATCAGGTTTTCGCGGGCTTGTCGGCGGTATTCCAGTAGTTCGAAACTAATGCGGATCTTGCGATTGCCCTTGGCGCGGGTACACTGGCTCTTTAACGGGCAGCCTGTACAATCGAAACATATGTAGTTGCGCCGCTTACTCTCATAACCATTGTCCGTGACATAGCGCGAGCTGTACTGGAAGTGCAGCCGCTTGCCTGCCGGACAGATGAACTGATCCTGTTCGGCATCGTAGCCAAAGTGTTCGGCACGGAACTGGTGTTTGCGCAAGACCTCCGGGTTGCGATAGCGATGGGTATCCTGGTAGAACGTGTTATATTTGAGGAAATTCTCCGCTCCTTGCTGTTCCAAATAGGCATAGTTCTCCTCGCTTCCATAGGCTGCATCTGCCACGATCTTTTTCGGTAATCGACCGGTGTTCTTGCGCACCTGCTCCAGGTGTGGGATCAGGCAGGGCGTATCTCCTACCCGGCCGTGCAGGCTGAACCCCACGATGAACTGCCCTTCGGTTCCCGCCTGCACGTTGTACGCTGGTTTCGGCCAGGGCCTCTCCGCTCCGCGATCCTCTTTCATGCGCATGCAGCTGGCATCCGGATCGGTTGTCGAATAGCTGTTGCGCCCCTTCAACTTCTCTGTCTGCTGTTCGTACTTCTCCAGGCGCGGCAAGCAGTCCGTCTCCAGCTTCTTCAGTGCCTTGCGTTCGGGCTGGGTTTCTTTCTTGGGAGCATTCCGTTCACGCAGCCGTTGATTGAGTTCCTTGATCTTCTGCTTCAACCGCTCTGAATTCACGTCCTCCGCGCTGTTCTCCCCGCGTTCTTCCAAATCGTCTTCCCCATATTCGGCCTGTTCCTCTTCATTAGCCAGTTCGATCTGCTTCAACAACTCCTGGATCTGCTCGCGCACCCGCTTGTGGTACTTGTCCTTGCGCTTGGCCCACACCACCTTATGCTTGTTGGCATCTGCTTCAATCTTGGTCCCGTCCACAAAGTAGTGCTCCAGCTTGACCTGCCCGCCTTCGATCAAGTATTCCAGCACCTCGGCAAATATCTCATCAATGATGTCCTTGATCCGGCTGCCGCGAAAATCATTGATCGTGCGAAAGTCCGGCTGGTTGCCCCCACTCAGCCACATAAAGTGGATATTCTCCCGCAAGGCTTTGGCTATCTTACGCGAAGAGTAGATCTTCTGGGTATAGGCGTACAACAGCACTTTTAACAGCATCTTGGGATGGTAGCTGGATGTCCCTCCACCTTTGTACTGCGCCAGAATGGGTTCCGGATCGACCTTCTCGATGACCTCATCGACAACTCGCACCAGGTGTTTCTCTTCGATCAGCTCATCATAGCTGGGCGGCAGCAGGTGCGGTTGGTGCATCACATACGTCTTGAACACAGGAGCGGCTGGTTTTCTTTTCATGCCTTAATTGAATCACGACTTCTTTAAAAAGTGAAGGGGCTGTCCGCTTCTTTTCGGACAGCCCCTGTTTTTGACTATTGAGATTGAAATTGCTTACTTACCAATCGTCCATTTTTCATAGCGCTCGTAGCCAGAGACGGATTGTTCCATCTTGAAGCGCGGCTGGCGCAGTTCCAGGCTGCTGTACCAGTACAGCGGGGCCACAATTGCCTCGTCTTGAACCAGACTCTTTTCGGCATCGGCATATAACTGCTGCCGTTTGGCTGGGTCGGTCTCTTTGGCGGCCACGGTGAGAATTTCAACAAACTTGTCGTGGGATGGGCCGCTCCAGTCCACTACATCCGCGTAGCCAGCTCCGGGAATGCCAAACACTTCCATCAAGAAGTTGTTGGCATCGGGGTAGTCTTGAATCCAGCTTGAGCGGTAGATGTTCTCTCCGCCTTCGGTGCGGGTTACTTTGTAAACCTTCCATTCCTGGTTGGTCAACTTCACGTCGATACCCAGGTTTTCTTTCCACATCTGCTGGACGGCCTCCGCGCGCATTTTGTGGCCTTCTGAGGTGTTGAACATCAGCACCATGTCCAGGTCGGCGCGGGTAATGCCCTTTTCAGACAGGTATTCATCCAGCAGGGCGTTGGCGGCGTCTTTGTCAAATTTCATTCCCAGGTCGGGATATTTTTCCGGGCTGGGCGCGCCGGTGGCGCCGGGG
>JBGSJZ010000002.1:0-34460 GCA_041741455.1 Anaerolineaceae bacterium
ACCGGGCCAAAGCCAATCACCAGGACATGCCTGCCATACAGGCTGATATTGGTGACATGGTTGAAGGCTGGCCAGATGGCATCTCCAACATGATAGCGGTTGTGTAAATTCTTGAGATGGATGTTATTCCAATCAAACACCGGGAAAGGCAAGGAATGCTTTTCCAATAAATAGATCCCACTGGTGGTAGCTTCCAGGGCACCCTTCACGGTCGGGGTTTTATCCAGATAGGCCACACACAGCTCGCCACCCATATCACACAGGTATTCCGCCTCAAAATTACGGACGCTCTTCAGGTTGGCATCATAATCCGCCTGGCTCATCCCCTGCCAGCCATAGACCTGGATACCGAGCGAGGCCGCATAGGCGGCAATGACATCATCGGTGCTATCGACGTTGCAAGCGCCCATGACGATTTCGGCCCCGGTTTGCTTGAGGGCGGACATCATCAGAATGATATTTTGACCGGTGATATGCCCCCAGTAGGCCACCCGCTTACCGCGGTAATCCAGCTTTGCAATCTGCTGGCAGTAATAGTCCGTGATGGGAGAGATGGTGCGGTGCCACTCCACCAATCCAGCATCCACCTGGTTTGCCAGGTCCAGGTTTTTGATCCGCGAAGTTTCCATGATTTCTACCTCTTTTCTTAACCTCAATCCGATCCATCCCATTGATTTTACCGCAATGGAGAGGCAATCCAAAACAGCACAGTCCAGACCGGAACTGTGCTGCTTTCAAGGACCTGAGTAATCAAGCTTTTTCAGGAATATGGGAGAGAATGTATTCGGCCAGGGCCGTGATAGTCAGCGAGGGGTTGACATTGAGATTGGCCGGGATGACCGAGCCATCCGCCACGTACAGACCCGGGTAACCAAACACCCGTCCCTGCTCATCCACCACACCGTCTTCGGGGGACGTTCCCATGACACAGCCGCCCAGGATGTGAGCGGTGGTCGGGGCATCCAACAGCACCTCGAACCAGCTACCCTTCGGATAACCTTTCATTTTTTCCGCCATGCGCCGGGTGACTTGGTGGGCGATTGGAATGTAGGTGGGGATGCGCTGACCATCCGATGGAAGCTCGGAAGCCAGGCCGAAGGGTGTGCGGCGCAGGCGCAGGTAGTTTTCAGTGGATTGCATGACCAGGATCACCGAGGTGCGGGCGCTCTGACCAGGGATCCACAAAGCGCGCAGGAATTGAAATGGGTGGCGGAGAATGTTGCCCAGAAAGCGCACAGGCCGTGGAATCTTGCCCCCACCATCTGTCAATACAGTAGCAATAGCGTACATCAGGTCGGAGCCTTTGTTGTAGCGCACCACTTCAATGTGGGTATTGCTGTCCGCATAAATGCCCGAGGTGATGGCAATGTGGTCGTTCCAATTCAGGCTGCGATCGTCCGAATCCACACCAAGGATGGCTTCGGAATTGGTGCGGGTCAGGTCGCCCAGCCGATTCGAGAGGTTGGGCAACAGGCCATCCTGTTTACACTTGAGCAGCAAGTCCACTGTGCCCATTACCCCGCCGCTGAAAACCACCCCACCCGCCCGGAAGACCTGTTTGCGCCTGAAGAGACCGTGAGCGGAACGGGTTTGGACCTCATACCCTCCATCTGGCAAGGGACGCACCGCTGTGGCCTCAGTCTCTGCAAGGATGACTGCTCCCAGTTTTTCGGCCATGTAAAGGTAGTTCAAATCGAGAGTGTTCTTGGCGCCATTCGGGCAGCCGATCATACAGGCGCCGCACAGCCGGCAGCCGGTGCGCTCCGGTCCTTCGCCATTAAAGTACGGGTCCGGTACGGTTTTATCCGGCTCACCGAAAAAGACCCCGACCGGGTTGATATGGAAGGTGTCCTCGCCACGCACCTCGATGCCAACTTCGCGCAAAACCTGGTCAGCATTCCCCACGTTCGGACATTCAACCGCCCCCAACATACGTTTCGCTTCAGCGAAATGCGGAGCCAAACGTTCCTTCCAGTTGCCCGCTCCCCACTCGGGTTTGGAGAGGATGACGTCATCCGGTACAATGAGTTGGTTGGCATACACCAGGCTGCCACCGCCCACCCCCACCCCGTGCAGCACCAACACATGCCGCAGCAGAGTCAATGCCTGGATCCCCAACAAGCCCAACCGGGGCATCCAGACCGATTTGCGCAGGTTCCAGTTGGTGGCAGGAAAATCCTGGGGACGGAAACGCCGGCCTTTTTCCAGCACCGCCACCCGGTAGCCCTTCTGCGTCAGGCGCAGGGCGGAAACCGCCCCACCGAATCCAGAACCGATGACGATGAAATCAAATTCTTGCTGTTGTGCCATAGAAATTCCTCCCCGGGCTGGGATGTGGGATGGTGATGCTATGGATATAATAACACCAGATAAACGGAAGGTTACTCTGCTGAATAATTTTCCAAATACGTATGGAGATCAACCGTTATGACGGAGGAAAGATGAATAACCCAATGATCGACAGCATGCTGAATCGCAAATCGGTGCGCAAATACACCAAACAACAACCGACGGATGAAGTGATTGAGGCGGTGGTGCGGGCCGGGCAGCAGGCGCCTTTTGCCGCCCAGCTATATAGCGTGCTGCTCAACCGCAAGAAACGCAACCCCTTCGGGGCGCCGCTGCTCTTCACCATCTGCGTGGATATGCATAAACTCGAACTCATCATGGCACGACGTGGCTGGAAAACGGTCTCCAATAACCTGTCCATGCTGTTCTTCGGCATCCAGGATGCGGCCTACATGGCCGAGAACATGGTGATGGCTGCAGAGAGCCTGGGGATGGGCAGTTGTTTTATAGGCGGCACACCCTACAACGCCGCCAAAATTCAAAAGACCTATCATTTGCCCCTGCGGGTTTTCCCGCTGGTGGAGTTGACGATGGGCTACCCAGCCGAGGAGTTCCCGCCCCGCCCGCGCTACCCGTTGGAGTACACCCTGTTTGAAGACCGCTACCCGGAGATGACGGACGAGATGGTGACGCGCGCCATGCAATCCATGGATGAAGGCTATCTTTCCCAGGGCTATTACCTCAAGCAAAAAGCCAAGATCGATATCGAAGTCGAGGGCAAGGAAGAAGCCTTCACCTACCAGGATTACTCCTGGACGGAGCACATCTCGCGCAAGTGGGGCCAGTGGCTGGCTGATCCGACGGAGTTACTGGAGCAACTTGCAGCCTGTGGGTTTGAGATTGAGCTAGCCGAGAAAAAGTAATTTTAGGTGCTTTTACGAACGAGTGGATACAACCAGATCGATAAATTCCTGCCAGGTTTCGTTGGGTACCCAGATATCCCGCATAGGGAAGGTGGCATTCTCTTCCCCCTCCCCCAGCACCAGTTTGCGGTACAGGTAAACAAAGGCTGAGACGCGCATGTTCATGGCGCAATGAACCCAGATCTTGCGACCCGAAAAAGCTTGTAGTACGCCGACAAACTGAAAGAACTGCTCCGCTAAGGGGTGCTCCCATTCCACTGGAATTTGAACATAAGCCAAGCCCACACCAGTGACTAGATCGGCCTCTGCGGGCAGGGCACTGGGTGAAGAAGGCAAGGCCAGGTTGATCACCACCTCAATTCCTAGATCGGGCAGCGCCAGCACATCCCCCTGCGAAAGCTGCCCGGAGGACCATAACCAGTCGAATACCTGGTGAGTGTTCACCGCATCCATACTAAGCTTTCTTCTTGGTCTTGCTGGCGGCTTTCTTTGAATTTTCCTGGACGCAAAAAGCAACAATCCGGCGGATCAGATCATAGGGCATGGGTTTGTTCAAAGGAAATTGAATGGTTCCTTTAGAAGTGACATATCCTGCAAGCTCATCCTTGAAATACTCAACAGCGGCTGACCCTGGGAATAGACTGATGTGGCTGGTGAAGCCACCAAAATGGACCAGGTTTCCATGCAAGGTGAAAGTCGGGACAGCGTAAGCGATTTTTTCCCCGGCGTCTGGGGCGACGGAGCGTATGACCGCCCGCAGCTCCTGCATGATCTTCTGCATCTCTGGCGGAAAGTTGGCGATGTATTCATCGATATTCGTAAATTGAACGCGATTGGAATTCATGATTTACCTCGTGGAGAATCCTTTTACGTGAACCCTGATCTTAAAAAGCCCAAGAAAGTAATTTAATTGAACTCGATTGTAATAAATCGCAAGCGGAAAAGCAAATACCAGGCCCCTCCCCGATCAGAAAAGAGCCCGGCATCGTTTTAATTTTATTATGGGGTATCTATTTGTGGTGGAAGGTGTGACGACTCCAACGCAGGCAGAAATAGTTTACTGCTTGGTTTCTCTCCACCCGATCTCTCTTCTCACAACAATCCATCAATTCTGAGCCTGGAGTGAAGATTCGGTTAACTTCTTCAACCACTCGTCATCTGTCAAACTTAAGCGGATGGGGGTCAGCGAGACCAGGCTGTTATCCACCGCCCAGCGGTCGCTGTTTTCATCCGGATTGGTAAGCGGAGTGGCGGCAAACCAGTAGAGCTGCCGTCCATTGGCGTCTTCGCCTTGAACCACCTTCCCATTATATTGGCGCACGGATTGGTGCGTCCAGCGGATGCCGACGGGTTCCAGAGGTAGATTGACATTGACCAATCCTGGTTGTTCGCCATGGGTCAGCATTTCAATAACCTGGGCAATAAATGGTTTTTGAGCATCGTACGTGGGTTCAGAACCGTTGAGCACCTGGCTGAAGGCGATCGATTGCACGCCCAAGATGACACCCTGCTTAGCAGCGGCTACCGTGCCCGAATGCCAGATATCGCTGCCCAGGTTACTGCCCAGGTTGATGCCGGAAAGCACCAGGTCAGCGCTTCCCAGGTGATACAACCCCATGGCCACGCAATCTGCAGGTGTGCCGTTTACGCGGTAGGCCTCAAAGCCACTCAACATTTTTACCCGGTGGTATTGCAGCGGGCGGCGGATGGTGATGGCATGTCCAACCGCTGATTGTTCAAAATCAGGCGCAAAAATTACGACATCCCCAAACTGGGAGGCGACTTCTGCCAGGGCAATCAAGCCCGGGCTGAAGATCCCATCATCATTGCTGATCAAAATACGCATGTTACTCCTTCAAGATTTCGAATCCCGTGATTCGAATGGTATGTTTATTTTTCTTCTGATGTCATTATACAAAAGGAGGGTTAACAAACCAGCAACGCTGGTTTAACAAGTTGTTATGGTTTCTGTATCAAAACAATGGAAAAAGTTTATATGGCTTCCAACAAACGGTAGGCTTCTTTTGCCATATGCACTTCAAAGCATTCAGGAGCCTCTATCGGTTCCTGGATTTCAATTGGCGCATTCCCATTTTTACCCAGTTCTCCCTGCATCAGGATTAATTGGAACAATCCCACCCGCAGCGCCGCCGAGGTCACAAATCCAAAACGCACCGACATTGGGTCCACCTGGCAGCCGTACTCCTGCAAACCATTCAGGTAGTTCTCAAAAAGGGTTTCTGTAATCTGCACGGGTGGGATTCCCGGTAGATTCATCTGCGCCCCATAGACGAACTGGCCCAGGTCATCCCCCAGCGGCTGAATACCCAGCAACGCCCAATCCAGCGCAACGGTTTGCTGGCTGCCATCCGCCAGGCGGCGGCTCATAAAATTGGTCGGATAGGAGTCGCCATGGCTAAGGGTGCGCGGCAAGAGGTCCAGTCGGGTCAAAAAACACTCATTTTCGAGTAACATGCGCCGGAAAGTGTTTGCCCCATTCGTGGGATACCGTCTCAGGACACGCGGATGATCCCATGGAATGGCTTCCCAAATGGCAGGGGGGGTGACCCATTGCCTGTTTCTGTCCAGGCTGAGCCAGGGAATGGCCGGGATGGAATGGTCGGAGATGAACATGCCATTCAAGCGTCCCAGGTGACGGGCGGCCAGGGCATAGCGCTCCAGCGGCCAGGTACCATCCATAGAATCTCGGATGTCCTCCAGCCACATCAAGGCAATATTGTCAGGCAGTTCTTCCACGCCATAACAACGCGGAGCAGCCAAACCCTCGGGCAGCAATTCCAGCAAGCCGGATTGATAGACATACAGCTCGCGCTTCCAATAATTCCAATGGGTTTGATCTTCCCCCTCACCCATGTTTTGCCAGCCTACATTTGCCGGTGATTGCAGGATCTTCAAAATCACTGACCAGGCGACTGGTTCATCCCCATCCATCCCGTTGCCCTCAAAGCGATACAGACCCAGGCTGACCGGGTTACCGGCGTTGCCGCCTAACTGTGTGACCCGCCAATCTTGCAGCTGGAAGGTCTCTCGGTGCACTGCCTGACGAACAACTGGCGTCAACCGGTTGTTATCAATCCACTGATGAATTGGGGAATCTTTTAATTCCATTTTTTAGCATCTCGCTTAAATCTTTAATGGTTGGTCCATGTTAAAATAATAATTGGATAATTTTCATCCAAATTTATTATATCAAGTTTTCTTCTCTGAAATCAAGATGAAATGAAATTCAAAAAAACACCCTCCAAATTAGAGGGTGATTTGAAGATGAGGTTATCCAACCCGTCTTGCCAGGATCAAGATGTGTTCGTCCGGGAACCTGGCACCCATTGTTTCTATTTCCACCAGGCGGCGCCATTTTTCGTCGTTGACGGTCAGGGTGTTTAGCTCGGATATCTGCAGCCCCTGACGAACAAACGCGGTTCGAAATTCTTCTTCTGTAAAATATTGGTAACTCTCCATTTGCTCGGATTCCCAAAGGCCTTTGCCGAGAAAAATGGATTTGGTGATGTAGCGGGTAAAATCGCGTTGGGTCAGTTCAACGCACAGGGGGTTTTCAAGGGGGCGGTAAGCGATCCGCAATGGATGATACTCGTGCACGAAGGTCTCAAAATCCTGGAGGGCCGGGTGATCCTGGAAGCGGATGCGCAGGATCTGTTGGGGATCCTCGGGAAGCTCGAGACCATCGAATAAAACCAGCCATCCGCCAGGCATCAGGCAGCCAACCGCACCGGCCAGGGCCTGCTCCACCCGCTGCTTGGCCACTGGGATGTCAATCTCGGCCAATTCAGGGGAATAAGCATCTGAAAATACTTCATGCAAAGCATTAATGAGCAGCACGATCTCGAATTTCCCCAGGCCGGCCAGCAAGACCGGGTCAGTAAAATCACCCTCAATGCATTGCATACCGGGATAATCCCGCTTGCAGCGCGCCAAAGATTGCGAATTGTAATCCACCCCCACCGAGGTTTGAACCGAGCAGAATTGGGAGTGGGCATCCAACAGTGCACCGATCACCGGCCCCTCACCACAGCCCAACTCCAGGAGGCGCATGGGGTGATCCATCCCCTGCGCCAGTTGGCGAATTAATCTGGAGGTTGCCAGGATGGCAACCCGCTTGCCAAGGTTTTCCAGCGGCTGCAGGCGGATTTCCCAATAAAAATCCCAAAATTCGTCGTTTTCTGACATAAGAATCAACATTCCCTTTTTCGAACATCCATAGGTCATTCCCCGGTGGATTTGAATCCGCTGAACTAGGATATAGCCAACCCCACGCACACCGCTTCTCTATGGCGTTCGGCCGTTGAGGACATCCAGGAACAGTGTCTCAAAGCTTGCACTGTCTGCTCCGACCGCCACCCGGATCGCGAATCCCTCCGGGCTCTCCAGGGTTCGGCCGCTTTCAAGCCCCTCTTCTTCCTTAATTACCAGTTTCATATCCTCAAAGACAGCCAAAACTTCTTCGGTGGCAATGGCCACCGCCAGCGGATCCCAAAAGTAATAGGTGCCGGAATTGATGTTCTGTTCCTGGGCGGCCAGAACCCGGTAAACAAACTCCGCCACCGAATTCGTCCGGTCTTTCTCCAGACGCTTGAAGAAGTCCAGGGTCAGTGGCACGCTGTTGGTCGCATCCAACGGCACCAGGGTGATCGGCGCAGCGGAGGCAAAAACCTGGGCGGCAGCGGTCGGGTCGATGTAGATATTCCACTCAGCCACTTCATTTTGGATCTCGGAAGAGGTGCCGACATTCCCTGGTACATTCACCGCCCCGCCCATGATGGTAATCATCTCCAGATTTTTCACCAAATTTGGTTCGGTCGCGATGGCTTTGGCCACATTGGTCAGCGGCCCCAACACCACCAGGTGCACCTTGGCGGGAGAATTCAGTACGATTTCCGCCAGCAGGTCGGCGGCACATTCATCGTTTACTTCGGCAGCACTTTCGGGGAGTGTCAAACCCAGCAGGTTATCCACGGCTTCCCGCCAGCCCTGCGGGAAAGTATGATTCCCTTCCAGCGGTTTCTCACGGCCGCAGGTGACCAGAATATCAGGCCGACCGGCCAGGGCGACCAGGTTGCGTGCATTGCGCGTACCGGGTGAGCAATGCGCCTCGCCTGCCCCGGTGACAGTGATGGCTTTGACGTCCACATCCGAGCGCCCAAGCAAATATAGGATAGCCAGCCAATCATCCGCGGCCATGTCGGTATCGATGATCATCGGCCGGGCATCCACTGCCAGCGCATGCGGCGTGATCGGTTCCAGAGACTTGGGAACAGCACTGCTGCACCCGGAGAAGAAAAGCAGCAAGAAAATACCGATGATGGTTATGAAACGCTTGCTCATCATAGCACGTCTCCTTAGGCTGAAAGTACCCGAAGAAAATCTGCGGCTGTTACCCGGGATTTACTGAACTAGCCCAATATCGCTTCGATGTGTTGCAATTCTTCACTGGAGAATGCCAGGTTTTGCAAAGCACCCACCGCGTTATCGATTTGCGCCTCATTGCTGGCACCAATCAATACCGAGGTCATTCCATCATGGCGCAAGACCCAGGCCAGGGCCATCTGGGCCAGGGTTTGGTCGCGGGATTTTGCCAGCTCATTTAGTTTTTGGACTTTCGCCAGTTTATCAGCGGTGATATTGGCAGGCTTGAGAAAGCCATGCGGCTTGGAGGCACGTGAGCCTTCGGGAATGCCACCCAGGTATTTATCGGTTAGCAAGCCTTGTGCCAGGGGCGAGAAGGCGATGCAACCCATGCCTTCTTCCTTCAATGCTTCCAGCAAGCTATCTTCCACCCAGCGACCGAACATATTGTAGAAGGGTTGGTGGATCAAACACGGAGTTCCCAGTTGACGCAAGATTTTTGCGGCTTCCCGTGTTTTTTCGGCAGGATAGTTTGAGATTCCCACATACAGGGCGCGCCCACTGCGAACAATAAAATCCAAGGCTTGCATGGTTTCTTCCAACGGAGTCTCCGGATCCGGGCGGTGGTGATAAAAAATATCCACGTACGCCAAACCCATGCGCTTGAGACTTTGATCCAGGCTGGCGACTAAATATTTGCGGGAACCCCAATCGCCATACGGACCATCCCACATGGTGTAGCCGGCTTTGGAGGAAATGATGAGTTCATCCCGGAAAGGCTTCAGGTCTTTCGCCAGGATCTGTCCAAAGGTCTCTTCAGCCGAGCCAGGCGGAGGGCCATAATTATTGGCCAGGTCAAAATGAGTGATGCCGAGGTCAAATGCATGCAAGATCATTTCCCGGCTGTTTGAGAAGGTGTCCACACCCCCAAAATTGTGCCACAGACCGAGCGAAACAGCTGGAAGCTTCAAACCGCTGCGGCCACAGCGGTTATGGCGCATAGCGTCATAACGAGAAGCATTGGGAATATAGTTCATCTGCCTCCGGTTAACTTTCAATAAATTCTTGAATCGTTGGCACCTACCAGTGAATGGAGTCACTTCCCCAGGAGGAAGTCGCCCAATTTGTCTACAATACCACCAAAAACCAGGTCAGCGGTTGATCAACGGCATGCTAATCGTATAGGTGTAGTCAATCCGAATTGCCTTCAGCTGAAGGTACGACGGGGCAGAATAGATATAAAGGTTTAACCAGTAAGCATACTGGCTGTTATCAATCACCGCCCGGGTAGGATCCGGTGTGGTATCGCTCTGGAATACATCCTGACCTATCAGGTTTGAATAGGTGCTTAAGCCAACCAATTCCCCTGAACTTACACTGGGGAGTGGTTTGCGCATAAGGTCCCCGCCCAAAGTCAGGCTGTCAGAGTTGGTGTCCCGATAATACATAGTCATGCCGGTCAGGGTCGCTCCCTGGGGTAAATTCACCGGCGCATTAAAAAAAGTGTACCCATTGGGTGAGCCTGTCGGCACAGAAAGTTCCCCCCAGAACACGGTGTAATTGTCAGTTGGTCTTTCCGGCGAAAAAGCGGTGGCCGGGATCATTACATAGCCAGGCCCACCAGGCACCGGGGCAGCCAGACCTGCCTGCAGCTCGGCTGCATTCACCGGGGTCGGGCTGCGGCTGATTCCCAGGGAAACCAACAGCAAGCCAACAATCATCACACTTAGAACGAGTTGAACAGTTTGAAAACGATTTGACGTCATGGGGTTCCTCCTTCAAAGCACTAGTTCATGGATTATTGCCAGGCAATTAAATATTGGGGCAATGTTATAAAATAAATATTACTGAATATACTCATAATAGTCAATTTTTATCCCCATGTCCACAACCTTGGAAAACCCGGACCCTCCCGCCGGAAGCTTCAAACCACTGCGGCCGCAGCGGTTGTAGCGCATGGTTTGATAACGCGATTCGTTTGGTCAATAATTCATTTCATCTTCCTTATAAAGTAGAATTTCCTATCTACTTATTCTGATAAAGAAAATAATCTGGGGTTGGAATATCCCCAGGAAAGCGATCGACCTCAACCAAACAATACACCCTGCGGGAGGATCAGCCAGTATAACATGATAGACATACATAGGGCGGTCACCCAGGAGCGTCGCCCAATCGTCTGGACCAGGTTACCAAAGGCTAATACCAGCCAAAGGATTACCAATCCCTGCAACCCACCAATCATACCGGAAAGCGAGCCGATGGCTGCCATCAAGATTGTGTACAAGAAGAAGGGGAACAAACCTATCAAGTTCAACGCCAGGCGAGAGTGACCGGTGGCAGGCGCCATTTGAGCCTCCTGCAGGCCAATCCAAAAGCCAAGGGCGGTGAATGGAGTAAAGATAAATAACCAGGCCAACCGGATATTGATTGAAAAAACATAAAACCAACCAGTCCGGGCATAAGCGGCTGTCAAGAAGAGCATCCCAACAGTGATCCCCAGCACGGCAAAAAGGCGACGCCAGTCCTTGCGGATTTTCTCTATTAAACTAAACAAGTGGAATTGGCGAAGATCCAATCGTGGAATTCTTCCAGAGACGCCAGGCATGCGGCCGAGTCTGTAAAGCAGGATCAGCAGCAGGCCATAACCACCGATGAACCCAACATAGATTAAATTAAAAACTGGTTTGCCAACGGGTAGTATGAAGAAAAGGCTGCCAAGGATCGCCGCAACAGGCAAAGCAGCAAGCCAGAGGGATAATTTCCCCCACAGGAAGCGGCGTAAATTAGAAATTGATAGCGTGTGTTGGGAAACCGGAATTGTCTGTAATTCTTTCAGCCACTTTTCTCCAGCCACCATTGACATCAAAAATCCGATCAAGGCTAGAATCCAAACCAACACTCTCAGTGATGAAAAATTACGATCGGGGAAATTTACTCCAAAGTTATCAACCAGCCATTTCTGGATGGTATTCACCACCCGTTCCGAAAATGGCTCGTAATTATGAACTAAAGAACCCAGGATCCATTGCTCCCGGACAGGATCCTCTGGTAAAGAACGAAACACCCCCACCTCTTTGGTGTATTTGGAAGAAGTTAATTGATCAAACAATTGCTCGGCCGCCGCAGGGGTCAGGATGTCATCCCAAG
Source organism: Anaerolineaceae bacterium (assembly GCA_041741455.1). Lineage (GTDB taxonomy): Bacteria > Chloroflexota > Anaerolineae > Anaerolineales > Anaerolineaceae > CALESS01. The sequence continues at coordinate 11,742 of JBGSJZ010000002.1, forward strand.
CCCCACTTACCAACAGGATTGGTATGGCAGGTGATTGAGGACCTAATGATTGTACCCAAGGTAGATCAATGTCCGTAGTCCCGGTGAAAAATTCAGATTGAACGTTTGTGGACAAGTTCACCTGAGTTCCCAGCAGGATCAGGCCAGCCGCCTGTTCTGAGGTCAGGCTTGCCGTTTGCAAAGCCACCCGCGCCCCCAAGCTGTGACCAAGCATAAAAATTTGCCCGGATTGCAGACCAGAAATTTGTTGGAATTGCTGCAGGGCGGAGCGTGTTTCGAGCGCCAGCCGGTCTGTTTGAGCGTTATCAAACCCCAAGTTACCTTGCGACCGACCATGTCCGGAGAAATCAAATGTAAACACATGTAAACCCGCCCGAACAAACTGGCTGGCAAGGTTCGTCATGGTTACCTGGTCTGAGCCAAAACCTTCCAGCAGGAGCACGCCCATCGGCTGCTGCCCGCGTACATAGAGACCTACCAACTGGTCACCATTGCCTGATGAAATAATAACCGGTTGTGCCTTTGTAAGCGGGAAATCCAAAATAGTAATCATCAAGATGGATCCAACCGCAAGGAACAAACCAAAACAGGCCAGCAATGGATAAAAATGCTTTTTTACCATGAAGTTATTTTAACCTCAGCCAAAGATTTAAAACAAGTCATACACTTGCATCTCAATGTCATCATTTCTGACCATCTGCACAAATCTGGTGGACAGGTGGTGCTGTCAATGACTTCTTGTAACAACAAGGTTAATTTCCGGTTATAGATGGGTGACCGGCCGTTATCCGGTCTGGCGTCCAGGCAGCCAGACCAATAACAGCCACAAGCCAAGCCCGGTCGCCAGGGCTGGCAGCAGCAAGAGGATCCAAAAATCATAAGGTTCCGAAATGGTGGAGCCAATGATCAAGCCCGTCAAGCCCCAGGCCAGGGTGCTGACCAAGATCCACAAACCGGACTGGCGTACCTGCGGTTTCAACACCAGCCATTGTGCCAGACCGAGCATTACACCTAAAAACGTAAAAAGAAACTGCACAGCCGACAGGGTAATAACAACGACCCCGGAAGGATTCAAGACGGAAACCAATGCCACAATCCCAAAGGTGATGGTCCAACCCAGGAAGGTCGCCAATATCCACCCGCCGGCCCGAGGGATCAATCGGCGAATTACAAGAAATTGCAGCAACCCGGCGATCAATCCCAGTATGGGGATGAGAACAAATGAGGCCAGGTAGTCTTCTGTGATGCGGGTCTGGCCAGCCACCTGGATGGTGTCGCCAACAACCTTTACGATCAGCGATAGGATCAACATGGTGCCCCACCAAGCCAGCAGCAAGCTGACGATATTCAGCCCAACCCATCCGGCAATCAGCAGCCAACCATCGTTCCTTCTTTCGGTTGATTCCATGTGGACCTCCTTCAGCCATCGTCAACCTTTCCAGAATCAAGGCTTGATGGCAAGTCGCGGTTGGATGATTAAGTGCATTATCGCGCAGTTTGTATTCACTGGCAAACAACGCAATGTGCCAACTCAACCAAGATGGTTGTTGTTAAAAATATTGAAAAAAAATTTAATGAGGAGACGCAGATCAACCTATCAGTTTTCTAGTGCTCCCACAATCAGGATTTTTTATGGCAATTATGCCAGTTTATTGGTGGGAACAGGAAGAGATGGATACGAATAAGACTTCCAAAATCTATCGATACTTACTTACAGATTCATCCCGCCGAGGCAACCAATCCAGCAACCACCATAAACCCAGACTGGTTACCAGGGCTGGCAGCAACAAGAGAACCCAAAAATCATAAGCCTCAGAAATGGTGGAGCCAATGATCAGGCCCGTCAGACCCCAGGCCAGGCCGCTGATCAGGATCCACCAGCCAGCGTGGCGGACTTGCGATTTCAACACCCGCCATTGCTCCAGGCCAAGAGCCACGCCTGCCAAAATAAGCAGGAGTGGCGTAACCAGAAGGATGTTGACGTACCACCCTACAGGATCCAGGAAGGATAGTAATTTACCAATCACAAAAGTAATTATCCATCCCAGGAAGGTTGCCAGGATCCACCCACCCGCCTTGGATATAAACTTGCGAATTAAATGAAATTGCAGCAGACCACTGAGGAAACCTACCAGTGTAAAGATTATATACGGCGCCAGGTAATCTTCGGTAATGTGGGTCCGGCCCACCACCTGAATGGTACCCCCGATCACATCCTGAATCGCCTTAAGAATAACCACAGTGAGTCCCCAGGCCAGCAGCAAGCTCAAGATGCTCAACCCCATCCAGCCAAAGATAAACATCCAACCGGGCATTCTCTGCGCTGATGCTTTCATGAGAACCTCCTTCAGCTAATCCAAAAATGGACATAAGAAAAGGACTGACCTTCATAGAGTGGAACCTTTTCAATTATCGCGCAATCCAGGCAAAATTAAGCCGGGCATCAGCAAGTACCGTGAGTTCGAACCCGTTTCCCTCGCCTTTGTGTGTATAATGATTTTGACAGAAGTCTCTCCTGAAAAACATTTTGAGAAAGTTTTCAAAAATAACGAGGAGTATCCTGTATGCGTATTGCACAATGTTCAGACTCTTTTTTGCCAGTGGTGGATGGCGTCTCGCGGGTGGTCTATCAATATGCCCAGGCACTTTCGCTTTCTGGACACGAATGTTACGTGATTACCCCATTGCAAAATTCTGGCTTTCGTGGTCATCATCCGTTCGAAATTGTGGATTATCTGAGCCTCAAGATAGCGTCAGTTCCACAATACCCAACGGGGATCGCAACCCTTGATCCCCATTATATGGAACATGTCTCATATCTCGAACCGGAGCTCATCCATGTACATGCACCCGGTCTTTCCGGCCTGGAGGGATTGCGACTGGCCGAAAAGTTAAACATCCCGACCATCGGCACGTTCCACTCAAAATATTACGATGACTTTCTGCGTGTTACACATAGCGACATTCTGGCCACATTAGGTTCGCTTTACGTAGCAGATTTCTACAAACGCTGCGACGAGGTTTGGACAGTCAGTGAAGATGCCATAGAGACACTGCACTCCTATGGTTACAAAGACGAAATTACAATTGTTCAAAATGGTACCGATATACGAGCCCCTTCTCAGGAATTCGAAAAAGCCGCACGACAAAATTTTAACCTTGGCAAGGAGCCGATTCTGCTCTATGTTGGTCAGATTGATTTTAAAAAGAACCTGCGCCGGATCCTTGAAGCAGCAGCCCTGCTAAAGAGCCACGGTCGTTCCTTTCAACTCGTCTTTGTGGGGCAGGGACAGGACCGGCAGAAACTCGAAGAATATGCAATCGAATTAGGTCTTGAGAAAGTTCTATTCACCGGTCAAATTGGGGAACAAGAATTACTGGATGGACTCTATATGGCAGCTTCGCTGTTTGTTTTCCCATCCCTTTACGATACCTACGGGCTGGTTGTGCGCGAGGCGGCTGTCATGGGCACGCCCTCTGTCGTGGTGGAGAACACCGCCCCGGCTGAAGTCATCACGGATGGGGTGAATGGATTGGTCTGTCATGACAACGCCGAAAGTCTGTGCGAGGTGACAGAGCGGTATCTTTTTGAAATCAGCAAGGCTGAACGCGCCGCCATTCGAAAGCGCGCTCAGAAAAGTTTGCCAATGCCCTGGGAGAAGGTGATGTCAGAAGTGGAAGAGCGCTACCAGGCGCTCATTGCCAGGGGAAAGCAAAAAAGAAAATCTGGCTTGTTTTCCTCGGAGGGGATCGACTCTATACCTTCGCCGGAGTAATCAAGTCTTTCTTCTACGCGTGGGAGAAGTGGAAGAAGGTACGTCTTTCCCGGTCAGGTTCACAAAGAGTTCTACGATTTACTCTCCAGCATTAATTCCGTTAGGATCGGAAAATGATCCGATGGATACAGACTGCCATAATGGGATGTGTCGACCGAGGCGGAAAGTACTTCGAAGCGCTGCGACGCTAAAATCCAATCGATCGGCGAGGATTGAGCAGGATCGCCAAAGCCATGGAAGGTCGGCTCATCCTTTCCATCCGATTGAACCTGCCGATGGACATCAAAGAGCATGCCATCTTCTATCAAGCATTGGTAGGCAGACGAATTCTTATCAGCATTGAAATCCCCGGTCAGGATTAGCGGATATCGCTGAAGAACCCCCTCCACCCACTGTCTGAGCAGGTTAGTGGCGCCCTCGATGGCGGTTGGCTGGTAGTCAAAATGCGTGTTGAGAAAGACCAATGTTCTACCAGTAGGCTGGTGAAGGAGTTGGACCCAGGTGGCGGTGCGGGCAAAAACGCTGTCCCAGCCTTTACTGCCGGGGATCTCCGGGGTGTCGCTGAGCCAGAAGTAGCCAGATTGGAGGATTTGAAAGCTGGCTTTTCGAAAGAGGATGGGGGCCATTTCGAGAGCAGTTTCTCCACTGCCGCCCCGCTGCACCCCGTAGAAATAATACTCAGGCAGGTTAGCCTTGAGATATTCCGCCTGGGCGTCATCCCGGCATTCCTGGATTCCGAGTAGATCCGGCTGGAAAGCCTGGATGCGGGCGAGAACCATTGATTTACGATTCTCCCAATTATTTTCGCCGTCGTCACAGTTGGCGCACCGAATGTTGAAGCTCATCACTTTTAGCATACAATCTTAATACCTTATCAGTTTCAGTTGCCCTGATCAACGGTGGGGGAGTTATTTGTCGTGGGGGTTTAATCTTTTCTGGCAGCTGCCCTGCCTGCCAATGCCCCACTGCTGAAGGCGTATTGCAAGTTAAAACCGCCGCAAGGGCCAACCACATCCAGGGTTTCACCGGTCAGGAACAATCCTTTGACCCGGTAGGATTCAAGGGTCTGCGGGTCAACCTCGCTGACCGGCACACCACCCGCTGAAACCTGACAGTATTCGAAATCCCTCACACCTTTGACCGGGATGCGCAGGTCCTTCAATCTACTGACCAGAGTCTGAAGCGCCCGTTCATCCATCTGGTTCATCAGGATCTCTTCCGGCAAACGGGCATTTTTAAGCAAGGCCAACACCACTTTTGGCGGGAAGAAAGCCCCCAGGAACACCCGCAAGGGCATTGGGTTCTGCCTGTGTTGGAGGAGCAGTTGATCAAACTCAGCCTGGATAAATGCCAGCAGGTCGAGCGAAAGTTCCAGGCCTCCCGAGGAGTGGGCTGAGACCAGGTGGCTGAGATCCATGACGGCCGGGCCATTCAGCCCCCATTCCGTAAAAATCAGGTTGCCTTTGCTGAACCCAAGCTTTCGGGAGCCATTCCACAATGTAGCGCCAACATCCAGGCGCATGCCCTGCAAAGAGTGCCAGTTGCCCAGATCCGCCAGGACAGGTGCCAGGGCCGGCCGCTTGGACAAGACGGTGTGCCCCAGGCGTTCGAGCAGCGGGAACAACTCACCGCGCGAGCCCAGCGATGGATAGGCCTTGCCGCCTGCTGAAAGGATCACCCGCTCAAAGCTCCCCTCTCGTTCCTTATCTTCATTTACCCATTGGATAAGCATACCTTTGCCGCTGATGCGCAGGGAGGTAACTTGCGCCTGGCAGGAGAGTCTGACACCGGCCTGTTTCAAAGCGCTGGCAAAGGCTTCCACCACCGACTGGGATGAATTAGAGAGCGGGTAATACCAGCCATCAGATGTTTTCCAGGCTGGAATGCCGATGGAGGCCAACATGGCTAGCAGTTCGGGTACGCCAAAGCCCTTGAGCAGTGCCTCCATCCAGGATGGATCTGCACAGGCATACCGCTCCGCTGCAACTCCATCGTTGGTCAGGTTGCAGTGGCCGCTACCGGTTACCAGCAGCTTTCGGCCTACGGTAGCATTGCGTTCCAAAAGGGTCACCTCAGCCCCGTTCCAGGCAGCCTGCAAGGCTGCCGTCATGCCTGAAGCGCCCGCACCGATGATCGCAATCTTCATATGCACTATTGTACCCCAGGAGCTCCCGGCTGTTTTTCAGCGGTCATTTTCGCAGCCGGCTAAAGGCTAACGAAAAGGCCAATCCCAGGGCCAGGACCAGCAGGATTGTCTGGTTCAGTGTCACGCGAAGCTGCAGGTTGGAGCTTGCCAGCAGAGCCGCCCCTGCCAGGCTTCCACCCACCAGCAGGATCAGTGCCAGCTGGCGCAGGTGCGTTTTTTCCAGGGCTGGAGATTGTTCATCAATGATGAGGCGATGGCTTAAGCGCATTAAATCCCAGGCCGCCAGGCTGAAGCAAAATCCAATCAGCATCAACAGCGGGTTGATTTTCCAGCCAAAGCCAAGTGCAGAGCCGATAGAGAGTGCCACAAAGCCCAGGTCTGTGGACCAATCCCAGCCCCGCAAGGCGCCCAGCAGCCAAAGCCCAGCCAGTAAGACCACCAGGCTCAAGCCGATCCAATCACCTTCCCCCAGGTATGCGCCAGCAATGGTCAGGCATGCCAGGCCCAGGCAAGCCAGGCTTAACTGGCCCGATTGGGATTGCCAGATTTTTGTACTCTGAAGCCAGCCAAAGTGAATTTTCATTTCGTTATTTTTTGTACGCGGCGTCCCCTGGCTGTCAGCCCGGAAATTTGGCGCAGGGCGTTTTCCAGCGGAATTTCCACCGGCCACTCTGCAATCTGGATGCCGGCCCGGCTGAGACGATTGATTAACATCCGGCGCTCGATTCGTTTTAACCGCAAGGCCTGCGGCAGAATATCCGCATCTACCCGCGTCTCGGCCTCATGGATGCGCGGGCAGAGCACCAGGACGGTATAACCCTGGGCACACAATCCAATCAAGCCCTCCTGGTCCTCCCGGGTTAGCGGGGTGATGATGATCAATTGCGAACTGGCTGAGAACAAGCGGGTAGGCAGGTTTTTTATACTCTCCAGCGCGTAGTTCGTCCCCGGTTTGATTTGCGCCAAAATGTTGAGCATGCGCTGCAACTGGACTTTGCCATACCCCGGAAAGACCCGTTGCAATCCCTGGCCGAAGGAGAGCAGGCTGACGCGATGGCCCTGCTTGAGCAGCGTTTCTGCCAGGGCTGCTGTGGCCAGGACGGAGTGTTCAAACAGGCTGAACCCTCCGCCAACCAAGTTAACAGAAAGGCGTGCATCCAGGATCAAACCGACATCCGTGATGCTCTCCTGTTCAAATTCATTGGTGAAAAGGGTCTCTTCATGGCGGCTGGAAGCCAGCCAGTTGATGCGCCGGGTGGGGTCGCCGGGCTGGTAGTCGCGCAGGCCAAAGAAACTGCTCCCCGACCCACCCCGGCGAGCCGGGATCGGGCCAGCAAAACCGCGGGTCTGGCGCGGGCGGATCTGAAAATAACGCAGCGGCCTGGCGGCCGGGAACACTGTCAGCGTGACAGGATCAGAAAATTCGCCGGCCTGGCTGAACAAATCAAACGGATCACTGGCACTGGCCAGTACACTGCCAAATCGGTACTTACCCCGCCGGGGTTGGATGGTGTACTCCAGTCCGATCCTCGCTTGCTCCGGCAGCTTCACCCGGGCTCGATGGACACCTTGCAAGGGCATGATGCCCGGCGGCAGATGGTCCCGGATCTCTACTTCTGCCTGGTGCTGGCCTTCATTCACAATTTCCAACCGCACCTGAAGGCTAGCGCCTTCGTTCAGCTTTACCTGGCTCAGGCTTCGGGTCAGGCGCAGCTGCGGAGCCGGTGGGGAATGCCAGGTGGCTGCAGCCAGGTAGACCAGCAGCGGCAGCAGCAGGATCAGCATACCGCCGTTCAGGTTGAGCAGCCCGATAAACAAGATGCTCAAGCAGGTCAGGCACAGAATCCAGAAGGCACGGGTCATGATCAGCGTTTGAAGACCGGTACCGGCATGACGTTGACGATCTCCTGGATCAGGTCACCGGCAGCCCGTTTGACCGTCCACAAATCCGGTTCCAGAATCAGCCGGTGGGCCAGGGCGGCCAGGGCAAAATGTTTGATATCGTCCGGCAGGACATAGTCCCGCCCTTGAAGGGTGGCGTACGCCCGGCTCAGCTTGAGTAAGGCCAGGGCACCGCGCGGACTGGAGCCGACGGCCACGTTACGGTGGCTGCGGGTCTTACTGACCAGTTGGACGATATACTTTTCCAAATCCGGATCGAGATAGACTTCCTCCACCCCCTCCCGCATCGCCAGCAATGTTTCGGCGTTGATTACGGCCTTCAGCTCGAACGGGTCTTTTTTTCGCTCTCGGCGGTTGCGTAGAATCGCCTGTTCCTCCTCGGGTGAGGGGTAGCCCAATGAGATTTTCATAATAAAACGATCCAACTGGGCTTCTGGCAGCGGAAAAGTACCCTCATATTCAATCGGGTTTTGGGTGGCAATGACCACAAACGGCTCGGGCAGCCGGTGAGTCTCTCCTTCCAGGGTGACCTGGTATTCCTGCATGGCCTCCAAAAGAGCCGATTGGGTCTTGGGGCTGGCGCGGTTGATTTCATCGGCCAGGATCAAGTTGGCAAAGATCGGCCCTTGCCGCAGCACGAACTGGTTCTGCTGGCGGTTGAGGACATAGCCTCCCAGAATATCACCGGGCAGCAAATCAGGGGTGAATTGAATCCGGCGGAAACTCATTCCCAGGGCGGTGGCGAAACTGTTGGCAACCAGGGTCTTGGCAAGGCCGGGGTAATCTTCCAGCAAGACGTGCCCGCCAGGAACGAGCAAGGCAGCCATGATATTTTCCAGCCCGGGGCGCTTGCCCACCACAGCCCGACTGACTTCGTTCATCACATTCTTGGATAGTTCGGCAATCTCGGGTATTGTCAACGTCATTTCATATCTCCAATTGTTTTTCGAGGTATGTGAGTATTTCGTCAAGCATGCGCATACGGGCCGCATCCGGAGCCAAGTAGCGTTTGGTCAAAAAGGGCAGGTGGGTTATTTCTGCCAGCCAGACCAGCCATTGGTTTTTTGGCGATCTGGGCTGGGCTTCAAATTGCAGGTTCTCCAGGATGAGAGGCGGCAGATCGTCCAAACTGGTCTGATCGTCAAAGCGGCGCTCAAAATCCACCACATTCAAAACCATCTGGCGCAGAATTTTGATCGCAAATGGACTTGGGCTGGTGCCCTGGGTTAACAAGAGCACCTGGTTATTCCAATACTGCAAGCGACTATCAACGGCAGATGAGATTTCCACTGGCTCAGGCCCGTCAGGCGTATTCCGAAGGCGCAGCAGGCTGATGATTAACCAGGTCATCAACACAACCAGCCAGAAGACCCAGATGGTCCACTGGTGCAGGCTGTTGACCAGATCCCGCAACTGCCCAAAAGAAAGCAACAGGGGAGTTACCAACACCTCGTGGAAATACTGGCGAAAGTTGAGCACCAACAGGGTCAGGATCACCAATACCAACACAAAGATGGCAATCGCCCAGCCGGTGGCTTGCCTGCGCCTTATACTGCGGGGGTCCGGGTTTGTTTGCATGCTTGAATGATTGAGGTTAGACATTGGATGGCGTCAGCGCGTTCCAGGGAAGTACTCTGGCGGCTGCCGTATCGCACTTGCTCGAATAATTGCGTCAGACGAATGACGGGGTCTTGCGGCAGGCCAATCCGGGTCAGGATCTCGATAAACTCCTGGGGGGTCATGGCTGTGTTGCGCTCCACGGCTCGCTCTTCGTAGACCGCCTGGCACATCTGTTCATAACAGCGCAGAATGGCATCCTCGGTACTGTCGCCAGCCCGAATGGCCCCCAGCGCGGCATGCGCCTCCTCTGCCAGTTTTTCCAGGGTGGTAGGCGGGGCACCTTGCGCCAGGCGCCAGACCAGCAGGGCGATCCCGCCGGCCAACAGCACCCCAATCCCCAGTAAGATTCCCAGGTCCAGGGCTGGCGAACTGAGCGGAGTGGAAGCCAGGGCGGTTTCAACAGGAACCGGGCTTTCTTCGGGTAAAAATTCAGGGGTGGTAGCTACCGGCGTAGATGGCATTCCTGCCTGCTGGAACAGGCCAGCGCTGGAATTATCCTTGATCAGGTTCATCAAAATGAAGAGGATCAACAGGGCAATCACCGGCCCCAGCACCCTGCGCCGGCCTTCCCGGCTGAACAGGTTGATCAGGATGATAAAGGGCAGAAGGATAACCAGCAGGGCAAGTATCCCCCGTACCAGGATCAATAGGTTATCGGTTAAATCCATGACCAAAGGCCCTGCACCATCTTCCGTCAGCGGTTGGATCACTTCCTTACCGGGGTTCAGTTCCAGTCCAGGCAGGCTGAACGCCAGCACCAATAAGAGGATGGCGGCGCAGGCAAAAAACAGGATGGCCCAGGTTCGATTGCGTGAAGAAAGCATACTACCGAGTAACTCCTGCCGGGAAGATGCTCAGGGACCAGAAACATTGTATTTATATCACATCCTTTGTCCCTTGCTCCAACCAGGGCACTTTCGGGAGGAGGATAACCATGGATGAGCTTTAGGATGGCGGATATTATTCGACGGGGTCCTTGAAATGGAAACTATCCAAAATCAGATCCAGAGTCACCAGATGATCCTCAAAGGTGAAAGGTGATGCATGGAAAGAAAGCAGATAGACCACCGAGTCTTTTTCCAGCCAGATATCCTGGAACTTCCACCATGGCTCTCCCCAGGGCCGTTTGTAGGTGATTTCGAGCCCTGATAATCCATTTCGTTCAAATTGGCTTTCGACTTGTTCCTCTATTTCCGGAACGGCATCCTGATAGGCCAGCTTGAAATGCTCTGCCAGACTTTCCCCGCTGGTCAGTGCTGCTGTTGCTACCGTAAAAAAGGCCTTGGAATCGGCCAAAAGAGGAGCATCGTGAATGACGACCATTTTCTCCAATCCGAAGCCATAATAATCCCCGCTGCTTATGGTCAACCCCCAACCGGCCGGGATGGTGAAACCAAATTGCTCATTCTCAAATGGGTGCGGATCGGTTTCCACAACTGGTGTCTCCGTCACCTGGGGTTGTGCTGTCAGAGTGCTGCAGGAAACTGTGATGAATCCGATGAGTATGAAAGCGAGCCAGTTTCGCTTCTGCATAGGATCCTCCTGTTCTGATTTGTACTTCAATAAGCGCTGGTTGTTCGGATTTTCTTGATCATTGCAGGGCTGGTAGGTGGCAGTAACGGCCATCAGTATTCGAGCAGGATCGGTGCGCCCAACTGCAATTACTCCTCCAACTGGGTGATTTTCATCTCAACCATCATCCAAGAAAGTAGCTCTTAATGAAACCAATGGCTTCCAGTTTGTTCAGGATGGTCAGATGATTGCAACCTTTGATCTTGTGAAGGCTGGCGTGTGGGATCAGTTTGGCCAGACGCTGGATATGCGCCTCCTTGATCATGTCGTTTTCGGCATACAGGATCGTGATATCGGTTCGAATGGACTGGAGTTCCTCTTCGCTGATGCCGATGTCGTGCATCATCAGGTCAAAACGCAACAGGGGCTTTTTTACGTTAAAACCAATTTTCCCCAGAAAGGTCAAAAGCTTGATGATTCGCACAAACAAGCGCAACGTACTTTCAGTAGTCCCAGTGACCAGGTAATTGGGGGAAATGGCCACCAGGTGCGGGAACATTTGCGGAGCCTGATGGGCCAGCAAAATTGCAATATTCCCGCCATCGCTGTAACCGATAACATTCGCCTGCTGGATGCCCCGGGCCTCGCAGAAATGGATGACATCCTGGCTGAGTTGAAGATAGGTCAACTGCTCATCCTGTGATTGGCTCTGGCCGTGACCGCGGCTATCCAGGGCGATGGTCTGGAACATCGGGAAGTGCTTGAGCTGGTAATCCTTGAAATTGTGTTTGCTGCCGGAATTACCGTGCAACAACAACAAAACCCGTCCGCTCCCAGTCTGATGATACGCCATGCGAAGATCGCCAAGGTCGATATATTCCGTCTGCAATTTAGCCATGCTCACTTATGTCAGGTCCTTCTTGAAATAGTAGCGGGTCTGGCCGGTCGGGAAATCCGGCAATTCACCAAACACCTGGTAGCCATGCTTTTTGTAAAACTCCGGTGCCTGGAAACTGAAGGTGTCCAGATAGGCATGGGTCGCTCCACGGCGCCGGGCTTCCTCTTCGGCCAGGTTGATCAGTTGATGCCCATAGCCGTAGCCGCGCAGCTCCTCTTTGACAAACATCAGGCTGATATACAACCAGCCCCAGTGGGTTTCGCCGATCACGCCGCCCAGCACTTGCTGCTCGGGTCCGAGCAGGACAAAACACAATGATTTGCCCTGATCTGGTCCGGCCTGCTGGATGTTGTAATGATGCAAGCCACTACCGACCACTTCCCAGACCGGATCTTCGATCTTTTCCATCGGTACAATCTTAAGCTCTTCAGGTAACATTTGGTCTCCTTTGGTTGTGAGTCGACCCCTCTCAGTAGTGCAGCTCCCTGATCTCCGGGTCATCAAATAGTTTGCTCTTAAGCAGGGCGTGTTTGCGGGGTGAACCGCTGACATGCCAAGCGCAAGTCATCATTTCGCCCTGTTTGACCTGGCTGTGACTCTGGATGCGTAAGCCGCAATCACGAAAGGCGCATTCGAGAGCGTCAAATTTCTCAAGGCTGGCAGCGCAGACTACTTCGTATTTATGCTCTTCACGCGCGTTATCGATGCGGTGTTCGATGAATGGCAGCAGCCAGAGCACAATCATGGCAGTCAGCACCATAACACCGGAAAGCAGGTACTGACCGCCGCCGATGCCGAGCCCGACAGCAGCCGTCAACCAGATGGTGGCAGCGGTGGTCAGTCCGATCACCTTGCCGCCATCCCGCAGGATGACACCTGCCCCGAGAAAGCCCACCCCGGTGACGATATTGGCAGCGATCCGGTTGGGGTCACTATCCGGGGCCAAGCGAGCCGAAAGGATGGTGAACAGGCAGGCGCCCGTGCAGATGAAAATCAGTGTGCGAAAACCGGCCGCTTTATCGCGAAATTCGCGTTCGATGCCGATCAGCCCGCCAGCCACCACGGCCAGCAGGATTTTGAGGATGTCTTCAGGATTGAGGGTCATACGGTTCTCTCCGGGGATGGCTTGTATAGATATTATAGAGAGAAACTGTTGTGGATGTTAGAAATACTAGATCTTCTTGCTAAAGTGATGCTTTGTAAACTTAATCAATCATCTATCAGATCGGAGGAAAATGAATGGCGATTCCAAAAGCGGATGCGCCTTACCTGCTGTAAAAGCATCCTTGTTACAAACGAATAAGAACTATTTGGAATACCGGGCCGCCAGCCAGAGCATCAAATTCGGCAAATCATAAAGGTAGACCATCAGAGAGGAGAAGAGTTTGATTGCTTCACCCTAGTTGCAGATTCTGGCTTGGTAGAATCTGGTAAAAACATGTAACAGCGGGACCTGATGCTGGATTACCAAACACCTGGGAACAGGCGGAATCGAACCTTTTTTGCATACACCTGGTAACCAGGTAATTCTGAAAGCAGGGTCTTATCCTCCAATGAGGTGCGAATAACAATGCCGATGCAAAGTAGAAGTATGGTCGGAAAGGCCCAGAGGGAGTCAAGCAATAGCGGAATGCCGACCATTGCCACGGCACCCGTGGCATAGGCAGGATGACGGACAATCGCGTAAGGCCCGGTGGTGATCACCTGATGGCCGCGGTCCTTCTGAATGCGCACGTGCGATGAAAAGAAGGCGTTGACTGCCATTGCCCAGGTTCCTACTGCATAACCAATGATCAATAGGGCAAGTCCAATCCAATGCACCCAGGCAGGAAGGTCTGTTGACCAACTCAGGCGTTTATCCAGCCCGGCGATGAGTACAGAGATTAATGGCAACCAAAGGGCTACTAGCGGTACGATCCATTTATCCCAGCTTTTTGTATCTTGCATCGCACTGGCAGTTGCTCTTTCACGCGCAAATCCCGGGTGAAGGCGGATGGCAATGATTCGGCTGACAAGAGTAAACAGGATCATTGAACCTGTATAGAGCCAGCCCAGATCCCAGGCCCAATTCCCTGAAGCGATGAACGGCATGATGAGAAGCAGGAGTAGTGTCAGGAGATTGAATAGAATGGTGGATTTGTTTTTTAAAACCGTTTTAGTAGACACCTTTCGCCTCCAGATTCATTTTTGCAGACTGTACGATTGGGTTGAAAGGCAGCAATGGGACAGTGGAAACATTCCAATTATTATCGCATAAAAACCTGCAAACCAGTGCTTGCATCCAGAGACAGTCCTATAGGGCAGGAATCAGGCTCTCTTTGATGGTCAACCAATCTCTCCATTGTCTCTCCAAGTTTTCGGTCTCACCCCCCATTACTGTAAAAACCTGGCCATCTGCACATTCCTTGACAATTCGTAGAACCATGTCACTGCCATATTCGCTTTCGACGAATCGGACGATCGTCCAGCCCCAATCATAGGCCAGCTGCCTTTCCTCCTCGATCTGGCGAAAGCCAGGAACATCTTTCTGTGAAACGCCGTCAATGGCTGCTTTCCTGAATTCATCTTCATAAATCCACTGCCCTGAAAGGTATACCGCCAACCCTTCGCTCCACCAGCGCGGGATCGTTTCGATATCGGGAGAGAGAAACTCCTCAACCATATGAACGAGTTCGTGGATCAGGAGCCTGCAAAATTCATCCGGATTGTATTTAAAAATGGAATGGGCTTCATAAGCCGAAGGCGATAAAACCACCATATCAGTTCGTTGCGGTTGCGCGATTCTGGCCGGGTGCGAGGGAAGTTCGATCTCCACCTGCAGAAAGTCCCGGACAAGTCTGTCAAACTCACTACGATGGATGACGATGACAACACGCACTTTTGGAAAGGAACCAGAAATCCTGAAGTAATTGGTGATCGCAGGCAATGCATCGCTCAAGGTGGCAATGGCTTTCTGTGCGAAGCACTCTTCCCCCGCTCTGAACCTGATTTCGATTTGCTCATTGCCAAATGTACGATAGTTTTGCAATATATTCATTTCTTGAAGGCCTATTGATATGGATCAGAAGTAACTTTGCGCCCTGGAAGAATCATAGTAACTGCTCCGGCTGGAAAATTGAGCCAAGCCTGAGGAATAGGAGGAACAAAAGGCGATCCAGTCAAAGCCAAATGCAGTACATCCAATACCTGCTGTTTTTTTACAGGCAGTCGAGATATAGCTGCGGATGCGGCAAAAGGCTTTAGCGCCGCCTTCTGAACGAAAACTTCCAGAGATCTTCTGCTTCAGTTTGACCATGCAGAGATCGTGTTCCGCCTGGTTATTCTCAAACAGCACCATAAAATCATTAGTAAAGGCCAGCGTTTCCGGCAAACCGCATCATACGTCAGCAGTGCTGTGCAAACCACGTGCATCCACCAGAGTCTGCCGCCAATTCGATTGCCAGTTTCACCCAAATGCCTGTGTCTTCTGTCTCGGTCTAGGCTGCTTTCGTCAGATGGTACACCGGCTCTACCTGGCTGGCAGTGATAGCAGCGTTTCACCCATTGGACTTGCACATGATTCGGGTTTGTCACCGCTTTGATTTTTTCCCGGCATGCCCAACTCCCCTGCCGCTCATTTAGCTTATCAGCAGCACTATTCTCTCATTTCTATTTTTGGTAATTAATTCTTCACTCAAACCATCTTACGGCATTCGCACAACTGCCGGCAGGAAGAGCTCCTTTTGAATTTCAGGGGAAACCGGTGGCGGCGGCTCGCTCACATCCGGTCCACCCGGAAAAGTTTCAATATAGTGAGTGAGCAGCGTGCCCCAACCAACCGTGTCCAGCATCCCTTCCGTTCCAGGGGCAAGAGGCGCACCTGGCCAGGTGGCACCCACTGCGAAATCGTAGCGTGTGGGGTTGTAGAAGCTGCTGGAGTCAGCCGGGAAAAAGATGGAAACCCCGTGAGAATCGGCTTGAGAGCTACTGTGGCTTTCCGCCAGCACATAAGCACTCACTGCACTCTTTACCGCCTGCGCATTGGCTTGGATGGTGGGATCGCCAATTTTGGTATAGATGTTATCTGCAAAGTCATACAGATCGATATAAGAAGTCCACCAATATCGGATCGTCGCCAGCCGGGCATCCCGAACCTGGTTGCCATAGTCAGTCATATTGGCATCCAGGCTGGCCGCCAGGTTATTGGTGGCAGTCACCAGCCCATTCAGAGCGCTCATATTCACGGCAGACATGGTGAAATTATAATTTGTCAGGCGCGTCGTCATCCAATTGGCATAACCATTTACAATGGATTGACCCAATTGGGTTGCCGTCGTGGCTGGACCGGTGGCAAAGAAATAATCGTGGTGCGAGTTGGAACGCATCGAGGACCAGGTGACATCTTCACTGGCGACATACACGCCAATCTGCCCGCGGAATTGGTAGGCATCTTCCAGCATGCCCATCAGGCAAGCATCCATGAAGACAAGACCCAGGGGGTCTGCGCCGCTGCTGGTGATGCTATCCAGGGCCTGGTCCAGTTCAGGGATGGTCAAGTGGTCATCGCTCCGGTCATCCTCCTGCATGCCCCCCAGGCCATCCCCATGGTCGCGGATCACCAGGGCGTAATTTTGCGCCGGGTAAGTGGACTTGGCCCATTGGACAAAAGTAGTCAGATTGGCAGGATCGCCCATGTTAGTTTCACCCTGGCTCCACTTATCCACACCCTGAGCATAGGCTGCCCAGGTGCTCATGTGGGGATCGAATTTTAATTTGTAGTACGCAGAATCAGTCAAGGCCGCTCCATCCCAGAATAAGACCACGTTCAAACAAGTATTGTGAGCTGCCAGTTCGATACTGCTGATATCCTGGTGGATGTAACGATCCAGGTTGTTATCTGCTGCAGCGTAGATCATGACTGTCCATGGAGTTTGCGCTACGCCTGTCAGCGCCTGGCCAGTGGCTGGGTTGGATAACCCGCCAACCAAAAGCTCTGCATTGCTGGCGCGAACTGCAAAATAATAGGTAGTGCCTGGAACAAGTCCACTGACTGTCAAACTCTGGCGCGTACCCGCTTGCAAGGGATCAGGAATCCCTGAATTCACTGGTGTGGCTGCATCCCAATCTATCAAACTAGCAATCGGTTGGTTGGCATATCGTACCAGGTAGGTAGCTGCTGTTCCAGTGTTCCCATATTGACCGGGAGCTGACCACTGAAGCAAGATGCTGCCGCTGGCGCAACCAGCGCTAGCCTGTAAGTCGGTGATGGCTGCCGGCGGACTGCTGACCTGGGTGGGCGTGGGGGTGATCACCGGCAGGTCACTCAGAGAACCAGCATCCAGGTTGTTAAAGGGTGTCCACTGGTTTCCACCGCCCAGCGCATACAGCAGTTCGCCCTGGTTGTTGATGCTCACAGCAGCCAGTTCACTGCGCTGCCCAGAAGGCAAGCCGGAAATATAACTGCTGGCGCCACTGGATGGGATATATTCTTCATTGAAATTTGGTACTACCGAGCTCTCATTCTTCCCACCAATCAGGTAAATCAGCCCATTGGAAGTGCTGACAGCCGCCAACCCATATCGAGCATCTTTCATGGAAGGAGAAATACTCCAGGTGTTGTTGGTTGGATTGTATACTTCGACTGTCAGTAGATAGCGGGCCGTGTAACCGGGGGGTTTTCCATAGCCGCCAAAAACATAGATCTGGCCGCCCGAACTGGCCGCCGCCAGGCCCACGCGGGGGGTATTCAACGGCGTAACGGTGGCCCAGGAATTTGTGCCCGGGGTGTACACTTCCACCACGCTCGAATAACCTGTCAGGTCGAGTGTGCTGGAAGTAGAGCCGCCGATAGCATAAATTTTACCATCCGGGCCAGCCACCGCTGCCAGGCGGGTGCGGGCAGTAGGCATGGAGGCGGCTGTTGACCAGGTATTTTCTACCGGATCAAAAACCTCAACGATACTCTGGATTTGATTGCTGGCATTCACCCCGCCGATCACATAAATCTTGTTATTGAGGTTAACTGCACTGGTGGCATAACGGGCAGCGGGCATGGAGGTCCGGCTGGTCCAGGAGTTTGTGGCGGGATCGTAACATTCTACGGTTGAAAGTTTGGTTGTGCCGCTCAAACCGCCAAAAACGTAGATCTTGCCTCCATGCACGGCAGCGCTCATCCAGGTACGGGCTGTTGGCATGGGTGCTTTGGCCACCCAGGTGACGGTGGTAGCCTGGGCAAGTTGGGTTAGCATGAACAGACTCGCCACCAGCAGCATTGAAAAAAAGATAAAGAGCAGGACCCGAGGTTTCATTTTTCACTCCTTAGCAAACGATGACGCAAGCGATTTGCTTACCACCTCTGAATATGCCAGGATTTTTACCCGATTATGAAATTTCAATTGGCTGCAATGAGGAGCAAAATTAGCCCGACATTAATCTCTGATAACTAGCTACATTGACTTAGCGCAAGACCGACCAAACAAATTTTTACCTTGAAGAAAAGCTGCCGAACAACCATCCATTAAGGTTATTGAATAGGCAGAATTATTACTGGTAAGCTGATTCGCCCTAACATCATTTTACTCAAAAACCCATCCGAATCAAGTATTCCATGCTTCACAATTCTTGGATTTTGAACACCCTCTTTGTTTTAGGTTGGAGCTTCAGCATCTGACCAGTATTCCGATGCAGTTTCCATCGGTGGCACACAATGATGCAGCCAAGCTGTGAAAAGCAGGTGGCAGGGGCGCTGCCTGCTACTCCATGCGCTGATTAAGCAGCGTTTGCTTTCAGCAAACGAAGTTGATCAACCCTTACAGTCGCTGAGAACAAACGGATGTTCTTTTCGATTTTATGCAAATGATCCTCCACAAGTTCGGCGGGTACCCCCGCCGGGGCATACGACACATACAAGGCGTGGGATGTGTTGACCGTGATTGGTGAACGATTATCTTGCCCGTAAATCAGCGTGCAACATACCCCTTCGGCATCCCACATCAGCATGTCGCCGGCATCAATCAGCTTGGGTACCCCGTTCATACGGAGGATCTGGTCGCCCGGTCCGGCAACATCCAGCAGGATCTCCCCGAACAAGCGGTCAGCGTCATGCCCGGCGGTCAGGATTAACGTCTCAACTTCTGCGCTGAAATTGGCATCAACCAGAGGAGAAACATCCGGCAGGTTTTTACCCTTGAGGACGATCGACTCGAGCTGGAGGAGAACATGATAGGTTTTATCGAAGCGTTTATAGTAGCGTTCATAAGCGGACATGACGGGCAAGGCCAGGAATTGCTGGCGGTTAAAACCCTGGTAACGTTGGCGCAGGCGGGCTTCCACGCTACGCTTGTGATCTTGCAGACCCGTAGACGGTATAGAATTCTCGACCCCGGAGATTTCCAACAGGCCAAAAGTAGCCCCAGGGTAAGTCTTCTTCCATAATTCAGAGGCTAAAATCGAGAGCATGTTATTCTCCGGTTCGAGTGGCTGCGATTCCCTTATTCCAGGATCCAATCTCGATCAAGTTGCCTTCCGGGTCAGCGATCATCGAGGAGCGCATGCCCCAGGGTTCATCCCGAGGGATGTATACTGAACGGGCTCCAGCCATCACCATCCGGCTAAATTCCCGATCGACATCTGCAGAGAACGGCAGATCAATCGCCAGTTCAAAAGTGCCGTTCAAATCTGCGGGATAGGTGGGGGATTGCCCCAGTAAGCCTGGCATCAGAGCCCGCTCGTACATGGAGAACCGAATCCCCTCATGTTTAAATTCGGCATACGGACCACTGCCGTCCCATTCAATCTCAAAGCCGAGCACATCTCGATAAAAAGCAACCATTTGAGTCAGGTTCTTGACAAAGATGCCTATCATATCAAACCGTGTGCCCATTTTATTACCTCCGATTGTTATTATAAGCTGGTCGGGTTCACCGACCACCTCCCCGTACGGGGAGCCACACAAAACGCTGTTGCCATCCTGAATGTAGTGAAGCATCTCTGATTAACTCAATTAGCTTCTTCGCTTCGCTCAGAAAGACAATCTATCAAATATCGGCAGCATCAGACTCGATCACCGGTCTTATCATTCTTTTCTCAATAAGGAAACCAGGGTTTGCGGTCCACTGGTTTGCATGGCGGTTTGGTTAGCAGGGCTTCCAGGAACCCTCTTACAAATAATTATAGGTTTCTTCGTGCTGAATACAACAAAAAAAAATAACCTACCACTGTGTTGCGTAGAGGGTTTCAGCGCCTGGCCAGACTTATTATGTGAACCTGCAGGACAAGGAATAAAAGGTCTTAATTACTTGACAATATGTATAACACACTTGACATTATGTATAGTTAATGGTACTATTGTGTATCCAAGAAACCATATCAAGAAAGAGAGAGCAACCATGTCTTATCAGGAAAAGAAAACCATCACCAGCATTCTAACGGGAGCATTGGTCCTGGCGGCGTATTGTATCTACGCGTTCGGCAAACATCAGCCTGGCGCAGGCACCTCCAGCGACCTGAAATTTTGGGCAATGACCATGCTGATCTTCATCGGCATCGGTGTTGCCGCATCCATTGTCATCCAGATCGTTTTCCACATCCTGCTGTCGATTTCGATTGCCGTGAAGGGAAAAATCCAGAACCAAGACCTGGATGATAAAGAAATCGAAAAACAAATCGATGCTGAAATGGTTGAAGACGAAATGGACAAGCTGATTGAGCTCAAATCCAATCAGATCGGCTTCATCCTGGCCGTGATCGGTTTTGTGGCAGGGCTTGTGACCCTGGCTTTCGGCAATCCCCCGGCTGTGATGCTCAACATCCTGTTCATCTCCTTCAGTGCCGGCTCCCTGTTGGAAGGCTTTGCCCAACTGTACTATTACCGAAAGGGGTTGGCGCATGGCTAAAACCAATAAGACTTATAAGATCACCAACAACATTCGGAAACTGCGCTTCTTTGCCAATGAAATGACCCAGCAGGAGCTGGCGGAAAAAGCCGGCGCATCCCGCCAGACCATCCTCGCCGTCGAGGCTGGCAAATATACCCCCTCGCTGGAGCTGGCATTCCGGATCGCGGATGCCTTCGGGGTCCAGATTGGCGAAGTCTTTGATTGTGAAGTCAGTGGAAATTAAGGATGACACCCATGAAAGCTGTTGTTTTTGAGAAAAGCAATTCACCAGAAGTCCTGGTCTACCGTGAGGTGGAAAAGCCGGTCCCGAACGATGTTGAGGTGTTGATTAAAGTCCATGCAGTATCGATCAACGCAGCCGATTATCGATCCATGAAAATGGGGATCGTCCCAAAGCGCAAGATCTTTGGTGCGGACATCGCCGGCCGGGTGGAAGCTACCGGGAAAAACTGCCAGAAGTTCAAGGTTGGTGATGAGGTGTTTGGAGATCTGTCGGGTTGCGGGTTCGGGGGATTTGCGGAGTATGTGACCGCACCCGAAAGCGCCCTGGCTCTAAAACCAGCCAGCGTATCCTTTGAAGTTGCAGCGGCAGTTCCAATGGCGGCGGTCACGGCCCTGCAAGGATTGCGGGATCAAGGCAATATTCAACCCGGGCAAAAGGTGCTGATTTTCGGCGCTGGTGGTGGAGTGGGCACCTTTGCGGTTCAATTGGCCAAATATTTTGGAGCGGAAGTAACCGCCGTATGCAGCGCAAAAAATGTGGACCTTACCCGCTCTCTCGGAGCGGACCATGTGATTGACTATGCTGAAGAGGATGTTTTCAGGAGAGGCGAGCATTATGACCTGATCCTGGCGGTCAACGGGAACCGTCCGCTGTCCGTTTACAAACGGGGGTTAGCCCCCAGGGGCATTTATGTCATGGTCGGAGGCACTCTCTCGCAGGTCATCCCATCGCTGCTGTTCGGGGCAATCCTGTCTATCGGCGGCAAGAAAATGCGTTTCCTGGCAGCAAAACCAAACCCGGCGGATTTGGAATTCATCATTAAGCTGGTCGAAGAAGGAAAGGTGAAACCGGTCATTGATCGGCGTTTTCCCCTGCATGAAACTGCCGAAGCCATGCGATATTCGACGCAAGGGCATGTGCGGGGTAAAGTTTTGATCCAGGTCCTTCAAGAGTGAGGTGCAGCAGGGGGCATCCTAGCGGATGCCCCCTGCTATTTGCTTCACTCGCTCCAATCCAACTGTCTTTCCGGGATATCCAAAGACATTCCATATTGCCTTGCGAGTTCCCGCTGGGCACCATCCCCCTTCGGATATTTGAACACCTTCCCGGGAAATATGACGTATACCGTGGTGTCTGTCGATGCATCAATAAACCATCTGGGCTTCAATGATTCGCTCAAAGCCTCCGCCAGAAGATCCGCCTGGCTTTCCTCCACTTCAAAGCTGATGGCTGTCCAAACGGAGGGCTGGTAATCTGCTGGATTTTGAATATTCCAGGTTTCGGTTTTCGTGACTCGAATCTTGGTCAAGATTTCCATTTGATTCAAGCTCTCTTTCAGCAACAGGCCTTTAAGCATGGGTCCTCCATAGATCAAATGATGCACACAATGGATGAAGGATGTTGTCCCTTCAGGGAGACAGTTCGCTTTGTTCCTGAAGTGCCAGTACAACATCTAAGTATACTAACGTATACACAATTGCAATACCGTCGAAAACTGCTCGGGGTGTTGCAGGCGACGCACCCATCGTGCATCTTCAGCGAACGGTTTATTTCAGGCTCTGTTGCCGGGTAAGGGAGAACGGTCATTTTTTCAACACTTTCACCCTTTTTTCATCCTTGACGATGGTGGTAGAAAAATGTATATTGCAACCAGTTTTCGGTATCGGTTAACATCCTGAAAGGAGCGGCAAGATGAGCATTGTGAGAGTTCTGGTTGGCACGCGCAAGGGCGCGTTTATTCTGACCTCGGATGGTCAACGCAAACA
>JBGSJZ010000003.1:0-93947 GCA_041741455.1 Anaerolineaceae bacterium
TCCAAAAAGCCGGCCAGGTTGCGCATCGGGTGGCTGTGCCCATCAAAATCTGAGACGCCTTCCTCCACCTGGTGCCACAGCCAGGGGATGTAGGCGGCCACTGCGTTAAAACCCGCCCCTTTCAATAACTCCAATCGCTGCCGCCATTCCGCCTGCGGTGTGCGGAAGTAGTGAAACTCCCCGGCCTGGATCAGCATGGGCTGTTCGTTCAGCCAGAATTGTCCGTCTTTGACCAAAAAATTATTCATATTTTTCTCCTTTGCGTTGTTCAAAGCCGATGACGGCCAGTGCTTTTTGGATGGTGGGACTTTTGGTGTAGGTGTCCCAAATCAGATTGCTTAAGTAATTCTCGATCATAATCATCGAGCAGCCTTTATTGATTCCATAAATGGCTCTGCTGTACCATGGGGGTGTAGCACTCAGATTGTAGGCATCAAAAAAGCCATACGGCCCCCAGGTTTGGGGCTGATGGTGAAAGAGGTAATCAAACATGGCGAGTGTTTCCTCCGGTACAAACGGCAGGGATGCCAGCGCTGCATAAATCGAGACGGTACCATCATGGTTTGGTCGGCCATGGCATGGAGGCGCGCCAAACACCCGGTATCCCCTCGGGCTGTCCCCAGCGCTCAGACCCCAGCTAAATGCATGATAGGTCTTGTATTCAACTGATTGTTCCATGCAATAACGGCGATTCGCTAATGCTGCAAGCCGGGAGTTGGAGAACCAATCAACTCCATCAGGACTGATGTATTGACGGGTGTCCAGCCATGCTTCACTGAATTGATAGGCAAATAAATTTCCGCCAGGGTTCATGATGATTGCTTGCCCATCACAATATCCAATGTCACGAGAGAAACCGTTGTAAAGGGCTCTTGCCGTTGATGGCTCAATACTTGCAGCTGCCTGTAAATACATCATCTTTTGCTCGGCTGCCATATCCCACTGGTAAATATAACCAGGGTCACCCGTCGTATAATCCCCGCCTTTATCCGGGTTATAGGCCATCCGAAAAAGGGTCTTGCCGCCTTTTTCGAAAACAATGAAATTCCAATCCACCCGATCGAGCAACTGCTGCGCCAGTTGACCGATTTCTTCATCTGAAAAGTAGGCTGCAGCGGTGATTACGCCATTCAGGCAGAGGGAAGTGTCAATGGTGGAAAACTCGCACTTGCGGACCCTATTACCGTTTTCCATATCCAGAAAATGAGCAAAGAAGCCGCGGTGATGACTGGCGTGATGCAGGAGCGTATGCAAGGTTCTTTTACAGATTTCAAGCGCTCGCTGAGTGCTGAGGAAACCCCGCTTGGCAGCGATGACCCAGGCCGACAGGGCGAAGCCAACCGCGGCGATGGACGCCACCCCGGACTTCTTGGTGGAATCGGCTGTCAGGCCAAACCCCGGGCTGCCCGCGTTCAGATTGGTAAAATTCAGGAAGAAATCAACGGAACCTTTCAGTTCCTTGTGCAAGATGTCTACAGTGTCCATAGTACCTGGCTAGGATGAGGATGGTTGTTGTTTGCATGAGGACTCGCGTGGAATCAATCTGGTTGGAATTCGATCTACGGTGAACGGACGCTCATTGTCCAGAAAGTCAATCAGCCGGTTGACGGCGGTTGAGCCCCAGATCAGGCGTGAAGCGCCGATGGTGGACAGGGTTGGGTGGACATAACTGGCTAGTTGAATATCGTCAAAACCTACGATGGCAATATCCTCGGGGGCGTTCAGGTTGCTCTCCTTCATTGCTTTCATGAAACCAATCGCCATCTGATCATTGGCGCAAAACACTGCTTCGGGCAGGTCATTGGCGGCAATGATCATCTTGGCTACGTTGTAGCCGGATTCCTCCGTGAAATTACCGTTAAACACCTGGACGGACAGCTGGTTCTTTTGACCTTCTTCCAGGAAGGCTTGCATGCGTTCGCTATTATCATACGAATCCAGCGCTCCGGAAACAAAGAATATTCGCCGAGCTCCCTGTTGATACAGGTGATAAAATGCCTCACGCACGCCCTGTCGGTTGTCAATCAAAACCGGGAAGACATGTTCGGCCTCCAGGTAGCGGTCTAGCACCACCACCGGATATTTTTCTGAAGCGACTTTGATGATGGTCTCATCACGCACCTTCGTATCAAAGACGATGGCGCCGTCCACCATGCGCTGGGTTAGGATTCGGCGTATGTTCCGGCTTTCCGGGCAGACAATCAATTCATACTCGGTCTGCAGGATGGCCTCATGGATGCCTTCCAGGATGTCCTCATAAAACAGGCCACCAAAACGAGTGATAAAGACGCCGATTGTGCGGGATGATTGCGTCTTCAGGTTGCGGGCAAAGGCATTGGGATGGAAATTTAGCTGCTCAGCCGCTTCCAGCACCCGTTGGCGGGTTGCCTCACTGATGGTGCCGGTTCCGTTTAAGGCGTATGAAGTTGATGTAATGCTGACCCTGGCCAATTTGGCTACATCTTTAATGGTCGTCACAAACGATTGATCCTATTCGCCTTGATTGATTTGCAGCCGGTCGAGTCCAGCCAGGATATTTTCATTGCTCATCATGATTTGATAAACTAAATCATCTTGGTAATTTGCCAGCATCAGCAGGGAGATGCCTTTATCAATGCCAATGACATCCGGGGCAAACCAGTTACGGCTCAGGTTGAAAGCATCCTTGAAACCATACTGGCTTTTCAATTCTTCAAAGGTGTAGTAATACTTCATCGCCTGCTGGGCCTCTTCTGGCAAAAAAACGATCGAGCCAATCGCGCCATAAGGCGGAATTGTATCATCAATGAAATGCTGTTTGTTATCAAATCCGGAAGGTGGTCCACCGTAAAGACCGTTGTAGCCATCCGGTCCATCGCAGGCTGAAAGTCCCCAGGCATTCGGGCCTAGGGTTTCAAATTTTTCGTCCATGTTGGAGGCGAATTGAACCTGGGCCAGGCTGGCTTCCAGCGAGTTTTGGAACCAGTTGACATCTTTCTTGTCAGTTATGTCACGGAAATCGATCCAGGCATGGCTGAATTGGTAAGTGAAAATGGAGCCGAACCATGAGTGGATGAAGGGCTGGCCCTCGCCATATTTGGCGTAATGCCGAGTGAAAATGTAATAGGGCATTTCATCCACCGGGTACGTGTCCGATCCAGCCGCCAGCACATACATCATCAACTGCTCGGCGTAAAAATCCCAGTGCCCCTCAAAGCCTTTGCCCGGCCGGTAGGCCATGTAAAACATGTTTCGATCGGGGTCGATGAACCAGGGCCAGTTGACTCCATCAAAAAGCTGATTGGCCTTGGTCAGGATCTCACCGCCAAAATATTCGCCGGCAGATAGAACTCCCATCATCAAGATGGTGGTGTCAATACTCGAGATTTCACTTTCCCAAGCACGCTTGCCGGTTTTCATATCCACGAAATGATAGTAAAAACCTTCTTCACGGTCCATACCCAGCAGGGTATCCAGGGTTTTACTGGCTCTTTCAGCTCCTTGCTCTGTGGTGATGTAGCCTTTCTCAATCCCGATCAGGTAGGCAGTCAGGCCAAATCCCACCGAGGCAATACTGGCGATACCTTCTGAACCAGGGTAGCGGTCGCGGATCAGGCCATAACCTGGGCTGTCGGGGTCCGTGTTGGCCTGTTCCCAGAAGAAATCAAATGAGCCTTTCATCTCGTATTCAATAATTTCTTCAATATCCACAACAACTTCGGTCGGAAGAAGCTCAAGTGTTGGGATGGGTACTTCGGTTGCCTCAACCAGAGCAATTGCAGTCGGCTCCACCGGGGCAGGTGGGTTGGTCTCAACCACCAACGTTGCAGCCGGGGTCGTACACCCGCTGAGAGCCAATGAAATCAATAAAACCAGGAGCAATAACTTATTCACCCGTTATCCCTGACCTTTCCACTGACTCGACGAACCACTTTTGTAGGATGAAGTACATGACCAGCAAGGGTAAAATGTTTAAGAATGTACCGCTGAGTTTAACCGCTTCGTTTAGGCGGTCAAAAATATTCACCATGCCCGGCGGGTACAGGTTTTCATAAGCCTGCACAAATTTGGAAAGCTGCATGGGTAAAGTCTGAATGCCGCCTTCCAGGAAAACAACAGTCAGATAGGTTTCGTTCCAATACCAAACCGTCGAGAAGATGATGGTAATGATAAAGGCAGGGATGGACGCTGGAAGGGCAATTTGAAAAAATATCTTAAGATCAGATGCCCCATCCAGCCGGGCTGCCTCTTCCAATACCCTGGGCATGGATAAAAATGTCTGATAAAAGATCAGAATAAAAATCGCACTGCGAAAACCTTGTCCAAAGATGGCTGGCAGTATTAGCGAGAAAATGTTACCGAGCAATCCCAGCTCTTTGTAGGTCAGCATCTGCGGAATGATCGTGTTCTGGGCAGGAATGATAAAAGTGGCCAGGATCAGGGCGAACATGATATTCTTCCCGAAAAACCGGTAACGAGCCAGCCCATAGCCAACCAACGAACAGACGGCTGCCGTAATTACCGATGGGATGACGCTGACCATGATCGAGTTAGCCAGGGTCGTTGGGTAGGCCAGTACGCGGAATGCCTTTTCGTAATTACCACTATAAAATTGTGTGGGAACCCATTGCACCATCGGATTCAGTAAATCACTCGGGCTTTTCATGCTGGTGACTAACATAAATAAGAGAGGGTAAAGATAAACAAAGCCGATGGCAAACAACAGCAAATACAATAAAATTGTGAAAATTAAACCATAGCTGGTTCGATTACCCAGGAGAAAACTCTTTATTTTGTTGAGATCAAGTTTTTTCATTTTACATTGCCTTCTCTCAGCGTTTCTTCTCTGTGCGCGGGTTAAGAACCAGGAACGCAATAACTAGAAGTAATAACAATACAAAGAAATACAAAAAGGACATAGCGCTCGAGTAACCAATCCCACCCTGGACAGCGTAGGTTTGGCTGTAAATATACTTGATGACTTTGTTTTCTGAAAAATGAGACAGGGTGATAATGGTATAGATAGCATTGATGATCGTGGTCGTGGACAGGGAAGGTAGGGTAATTTTCCAGAACGACTCCCAGGCAGAGGCACCATCAATTGAAGCGGCTTCGTATATACTTTTATCAATTTTCTGCAGGCTGGACAGATAGATTAATATCTGTACACCAGAAAACCAGAGTATCAAAATGAAGGAGGTGAGCAGATACTCGATTGGATTACGCAGATACACTGGTAAGGTGGTCAGAAAGGCGGACATGGCAACCGTATCGGTAATTCCTGGGACCGATGTGGCTCCCTGGGCTGTCAGTTCCTGAATCACAGGTCCGCTGGTGATGACCACCGGCAGGAAGAAGATCGTCCGGAAGAAACCTTTGAATTTAAACTTCAGATTCAATAACAGCGCAATCACCATGGAGAAAATGATCACGATTGGAACGGACACCAGGGTCTCGATTGTATATTCGATCAGTAATTGTACAAATGTTGGGTCTGTGAATAAGGCTCTTGAATAATTCGCCCATTGAACAGGCAGGAGGTCAATCCCGGTAGCAGAAACCGTGACCTTGTTCAGGCTGTAGAAGAACGTCTGGGCAAGCGGCACCAGGGTGAATACAGCAAAGCCAATGATCCAAAGAATTACAAATCCATACCCGTAAAGAGCTTCTCTGGTCCTTAATTTAATTATTCCTTTACCGACGGCTTTGATTGAGCTCACGGTAACACCTCCCTGATCACAGCGTCCTTGCTGTTAATCACTGTTCCATCTGTCTCATAAGGTTGATTGGTGTAGTTCACGATAATTTGTTTTCCGTTATCGTAAGTGACTGTAAACACTCCCTCCTTAAGCATTTCCCGGGCGATGATGCTGTGGCCTTTTACAGGCCCCAGCAAAGAATTCAACCATTGATAGGTCTGGTTAACTTCCTCAGCCCACTGGTCATAAGAGGAGGTGTATATCCAGCTGGATTGGGTGTTGATGATTTTTGCCGTCACTTCCTGGGTTAGGAAATACGCCGGGTAAACGCCATAATCCACATGGCGTAAAAGGTCTGTTTTTGAATCAGACGAGAAGTTCAACGACCTGCCATAGTAAGGCACATAACCTGATAAGACAATTTGCAGGAACGGCACAGAATCAGTTGTATAGATGTAACCGCTGTTGCTCAAAGGCATGTCGTAATATGCATCCATGGTTGCGAACATGTAATCATTCGGCTGGTAAAAGCCTTTCCTGATTGGGCTATTGTTCATCATCGCCTGGTACTGTTGGATGGCCTGTTCACGGTTTAAAAAATTGTTGGTTTTAAAGTCGCTGAAAAGCATGGAGCCAATTCCATCCAGGGCCAGCCCGGCATTGAGTTTTGATGAAACATCCTGGCTGAGGGGTAAAAAGTGCTCACTTACCGCCTCCGAATTCAGATAGTAATTGACCTTGTAGCGGTTGAAGCCAATCAGGTTGGTATTTGTGATTGCCATAGCCAGATCGAAGCGTGGCGAGTAGCCGCCCTCATCCCGCAATGCAGCCTGTGGATCCAGGTATAGGGAGAAATTACCACCTTCTGATTGGATTTTTTCCACCAGCGCTTTGAGCTGGTCTACATTGCCTAGACCGCGCTCCAGTTTTAATGACTTGGGCGGCATACTGGAGGCGCCTAACGGCTGCCATCCATAGTAAACAACTTCCGGGTTATTAATCTCCAGTTGATCGAGAATTGTTGCCATCTGGTCAACGGTCGTCATGGGGATTAATTGATGCCAGAATAAGATCTTCTCTTTTTCGCTGCCCAGGAATTCCAATTTGATCCCGATATTCGATCCCGGATCCTCAACTTTTTTCAATTGGCCCTGCTCCAATAGATATTGCTGGTAGCTGCGTGCCATACCTACATAGTCGCTTTGGTCACCGGTCAAAAAGCGATAGTGGATTTTGATATCAAAAGCGTTGGTGTTTTGCTGCAAGGTGGTCACACCAGCGCCGGAACGGTTGGTGGCCTGGAAGTAACTTTCGTTATAAAGAAATGTGTTGTGAATAAAGTTAAAATTCGTGATAATCCCGGCCGGATGCGCCTCGATTTCACCATAGGATGCCCCTTTTTCCATGATGGAAATAAAGGCATTTTCTTTCTCGCCATGCACCATGCCGAACACCGGGATGGAGATCTTATAGGACCGGTTGATGGTCGGATCCCAGGGGAGCACACCCAGCATCCCCAGGTCTGATCCGTAATAGCGACCATAAAACATGTTGGTGGCCTTGGTGGTGGCAGCAAAACGGATCAAGCTGCCACAGCCATCCGGGATGAACATATATCCCGGGGTGATATCTTCACGGGTGTACCCAAGGAAAGGATAGACATAAACCAGGCCGAGTTTAAAATCTGGGCTGGCTTCCTGGATCGAGGCAAACGGAATATCAACACTGACACCGTTTTCTTCCAACGTAACCCGCAGAACCATGGTGATGGATGGAGTAGGAAAGGTGACTGAGGCTTCAAATCCCTGGCTGTTTGGATTGAAGACAATGGTGGGTTCTGAGTTTGTGATCGAAACCCGTTCGCTGATGGCTTTTTGGTCCAGGTAATCAATGCTGATGGCGCTGCTGGCAAAGGCCGTCCAGGTTTTATTCAGCCGGTCTCCATCGATTTTCTCATCCAGGTTGGAGTGCCAGATGTAACCGCTGCGCTTATCCACCACCTTGAAAGCCAAAGAAGCTCGATTTGCATATAATTGAAAGTTTGAATTTTCCCCAATAAATTCATAAGTCTCCGGGATTTCCTGGTTACCTTTCCAATCTAAATTTATTTCACTCACCTGATTTGAGTGAGCAGCCGCGAATTCAGAATTCAGCGCCAAGGCATTCTGTGGTGTTGAACTCAACCCGAAGACCAGGCAGATCGCTAGTAATAGCTGGAGGGAAAACCGCATTTTAGCCACGTAATCGAACCTCCTGCAGGATCGCTGAAATAAAGTCGAACAATTGGTTGAATAGAACGTACAGGATGTAGCCGGTCAAGACGAACAGTGCCATGGTGAAGATCGTAATCAGAATGTTCCTGACCGTTTCGAAGAATGAATAGTTATGGATTTCTTTCACCATGATGAACAACATCATGCCTGTCCAGGCCCAGACGACATTCATCGAAAACGAGTATAGGAAAACCTCGTTGAGCGACAACACGTTTGAAATCAGGGCGATCGGCAGGACAAACAGGGCATAGGGGAATAGACTGTAAGCACTGCCGATGATCACATGCCGCACCCGGCCTTCTCCATCGCTGATGGTGGATACCAGGTAATTGGCCGCATTCCAGATGCATAACAGCAGGATGGTGATAACGATCTCATTGCCGACCGGAATGTAGGCTACATCCGGGTAAGGGCTGAAAGTGAAACCGGTCAGGAAAAGGCTCAGCACTCGCACACCAACAACCCACAGGTAAATCAGCCCGGCAAACAACAGGCTGCCACGCTGGTTTTTCTTGATGTAATAAAAACTATCCACGGGTTGTTTAATAAAGCGGAATAGGAACACAAAATCATCGATAAGTTTATAGCGCGTAAGGCCTTTCAGCCAATTGCGTGCCGGATCAAACCACTTATAACGCTTCTCCAGCCTGCCCACCACAACCGAGACCAGCCAGAGGCCAACCAGCCAGAGGATCGCTGAGGTTAACGAGCGTTGCAGAACCATGTTACGCAGCTCCCAGTAGGCCTGGGAAAAACCATTGCGATCTTCAGCATATCTATAATTGTTCAGGGCCTCTGAATAATTGCGCTCCTTGTAATCAGCATCGGCAATAGCCTGGTAGGCCATGATAAAGGAACCATTGGAATTCAGTACATCTTCAAAATACGGCTTGGCTTCAAAGTAAAATCCCTCCATGTACAATCGAACACCGTCGTGCACCCGCCTGGCAAAGTCGGTGGTTTGATAAATGACAACAGCATTCTTGTCCTTGTCCAGCACATAGATATTTTCCCCGGAGCGTTCAATGGCGGTCGGATTTTTTAATGTGCCCAGGCGTTGGTCGCCTTTATCCTGGGCGCCGAACACGAATAACATTGTGCCGGTTAAGTCGTATTCGTAGATTTGACCATTGGCATCCACAGCCAGTACCAGGCCATTTTCATTAACGTCAATATCCCGAAAAGTCGTGGAGCCAAAAGTTTCAGGGAAGATATTTTTTCCTGAAACGGTGAACTTCCGGATGGTTTTCGACCGGGTTGTGCCAGCCGTAATGGTGTAAACCATGGATTGATAGTCAATCGCGATGTTGGAAGGGGAGGCTGCCTCATTTTTGACAAACTGATCCAGTTGCTCTCTGGTCAAAAAAAGCCGTTGCAGCATCATCTTCAGCGACATGGTAGCTGAATTGGCACCAAAATAGCCAATGAAGTTGCCATTGGTATTCAATTGCACAACCCCATCCACCGAGCCTTCGCTAATAATGTACAAGTTCTTACGGGCATCCACCGCGATTTTTCGTGGCAGGAATTGCCGGTTCTTGCCGAATAGAGGTTCGGTGGGCCGGCCGATTTGCTTGAGTAAATTGCCAGAGCCATCGAAAATGAATACTTCATTCAACTTTGCATCTGCAACATAAAGGTTCTCATCCTCGTCAATGAACAAGCCGGTCGGACCTTCCAAGATGTCTTCACCATAGGTTGCTGTGATTTCGAAATTCTCCAGTTTAAGGATCCGCCCGTTGCCAGTGTCGGCAATGTACATTGTGCCATCCGGCGTGATCACCATTTCCTCGGCAGAGGAAATGGGCAGATCCACTTCGGCCGATGGGCTGTAGGCATCCTGGGTCATGGTAAGCCATCCGCCCGGTCCCTGTGCCCAGGTGGTATAGGGTGAGTCCGCACTCACATTCGACGCTGTCAGTGCAAGGATAGCGGTGATTAGCAAAATTCGGATGATCTTTTTCATCATTTGAGCCCCGAATGTGACATTGTGCTCATGACCTGGCTTTGGAGGAAGATAAAGATGATCAGGTTCGGCAGGAAAGTAATTAGGGATGCAGCTGCAGCAATCCCCTGGCCAGCTACTGTGTTACCAGATGTGGTGGATGTCAGCGTGGTCAGATAAAACGCAAAAGTCTTCAGGCTTTCGTCATTGATAAACAAAGAAGAAGTATCTGCATTATTCCAGGTAGCCTGAAAAGTTAATATGGCAATGGTGGCGATCGCTGGCTTGATCATGGGAAGGATGATCCGCCAGTACACCATGAGATCCGAAGCGCCGTCGATCCGCGCCGCCTCCACCACCTCGTCGGGGATTCCATCAATGAATTGCTTGATCAGGAATAAGCCAACCGGCATGGCCAAGGCCGGCAAGATATGCACCCAAAAAGTATTCATCAATCCCAGCTTATCAATAATTAAAAACCGGGGAATGGTGACGGCGATTGGCACAAACATCAAGGCCACGGTGTTGATGGCAAACAGCGCAGTTTTCAATTTGAAGCGCTTTTTTGAAAGGGCATAGGCTGCAGTTGACGAGACGATAATCGACGCACCAATGGTAACGGCAGTAATTACGATGCTATTAAAGAGATAGCGGCTGACTGGTATACCGGAGCCTGACATCTTGGAAAATAAATCAATAAAGTTTTTAAAGGTCGGATTGGTGACAAAAAAGCGGGGAGGGTAGGCGAATAACTCGTCCGGCGGTTTAAAAGCATGGGAGAAGATAAACACCATCGGCAATAACATGATAATCGCTAGTGGGAGCAGGAGGACGTAGAACTTAAGTTGGCTGGGATGATACCCTTTTGGATTGATCCCGCTGTAATGGATTCCTGAATGTCGTCTAGGCTTGAAGAGTTTCATCATTTTCACCTAATTGTTGCTACTGAACAATTTATTTGCGACCCTGGCAAAGAGCAGAACCATCAAAAGTAACACCACTGAGACTGCTGCAGCATAGCCCATTTCATAGCGCAGGAATCCATAATCCTCAATATGGTTAACGATGAGCTGCCCGGCATATTGGGGTGTCGGGTTAGTGCCGGAAAGGGTGACACCGATAGCACCTGCCTGAAATGTGCCGACAATCGCCATGACTGCCCCAAACAACATTTGAGGTCGCATGGAAGGTATCGTGATGTAAATAATCTCCTGGAAACGATTATTGATGCCATCCAAACTGCCTGCTTCATACATTTCAGGATTAACTTCCAGGATACCAGCCAGCATTGCCAGGAAACCGACGCCCATGCTGCTCCACAGGGTGACAACGATCATGATCGTCATCAAGTATTGTGGCGATTGCAGCCATTGAATAGGCTCCTGGATAATGCTGTAGTTGAGCAGTAAGCTATTGAGATAGCCATTCTGATCTCCACTGAAGAAGGTCAACCAGACGACAGACATGGCAACACCCGAGGTCATGGAAGGGGAGTAAAGGATTAACGCCATGATAGTCCGGGGTAGTTTGGGGAGTTGCGCTAGCATCCAGGCCAGCATGAACGACAGGATATAACCGCCAGGGCCTACAATGACTGCGAATTGAATGGTATTTGGTAGAACATATTTCATGAAGATATCATCCTGGGTCAGC
Source organism: Anaerolineaceae bacterium (assembly GCA_041741455.1). Lineage (GTDB taxonomy): Bacteria > Chloroflexota > Anaerolineae > Anaerolineales > Anaerolineaceae > CALESS01. The sequence goes on from JBGSJZ010000003.1 coordinate 11,550, forward strand.
AGGGTGACATAATTTTTCAAACCGATAAACTTGGGAAATTGGATCGTATCAAACAACGTGAAGGAAAGGAGGATCGCCACCAAGACAGGCACAACGATGAAAACAATAAACATGAGCGCATACCCGGACAGGAAAGAATAAGCGCTCCCCTCTTTTTCAAACCAATTCTTGAAATTTGATTTGCGTTGGATTGTTTTATTGACCATTTTTACCCATCCAATTCTCAACCGTTTCAATTGTGGGGATCCTAAATTCTTTCACTTGGACACCGTTAACCAGGTAACCAAATTCTTCCATTTTTCGGGTTATTTCGCGATTGATAATGATGATGGATTCGTCAATGGCGGTCCGGGGATTGACACCATCGAAAACAATTTTGTTCCAGGCATTGCTCAATTCTCGCTCCTGCATGTAACTACCTGGCAGTTTTACCGGCTCCTGCAGCCATTGCCATTGCTCCAGAACGACTTCCCGGTCTTTTTCTGGCATGGGAGAGTATTGGAAGGCTTCCAGGTTGGCGGAGTTCCAAAGATATTCCATGCCGTAGTTCAAGATTAATTGTTGCTGGAAATCGGTCTGGGTTTCCGTAGACATCCACCACTTCATAAACTCCCAGGATTCCTCCGGTTGATCTGTGTCCTTAAACATAATGCTGGCCTGGGCTGAACCCGTTGCATAGCGGTTCTGAGTGCCATCTGGCAGGACGGTTGCTGGGTATAAATCGATCGCCCACAGGCCAGTCAGTTCCGGGGCGGCGGTCAACAATTTGAGGTAATCGGTAAAGTTGGAGACCCCGATGGGTAAGCTGCCATAGCGGAAAGAGTCATAGAAGTTGGAAGTGGTTAAGGGCATGCCGTAAATGGTGAAACTTTCCGCCATAAACTTCATGGCCTGAACCGCTTTGTCACTGCCCAATCCGGTTGAAAAACCATCGGGGCTGTAGAGGTCCGCACCATAATTGAAAATATAGGGGGCGGTCAACAGGTAGGGTTTACCACCAGTGCCGCTGGATAATGGCGTGTTGAAATTCATACCCTGTCGCTGAAGTTCCGGCAGGATTTCAATGACCTCATCCCAGGTTTGTGGGATCGGGATGCCCAGTGATTCCAAAATGTCTTTTCGGTAAAAAGTCACCCAGAAATCCTGGGTTTCCGGAATGGCATAAACGGAATCATTGATGATGTAACTCAATAACGATCCAGGGGAGTAGACCTGGATGTAGGAATCAAAGTCGTCGAACGAACGCAGGTCGGTTAATGCGTTCCGGATGGCCAATTCATACGGGATATTCGTACTGACCCCCAGGGCCACATCGGGTTGAATGCCAGCCGCGTTGGCCAAAACCAGTTTTGACTCATTCGGCATGATGGAGAACTTGATGCGAATGCCCGTCTTGGCAGTAAATGATTCATCCGTCATGGTTTGCAATAGATCCAGATACTGCCGGGGGCGATTTACCCAGACTTCAATTTCGCCTTCTTCAGCTCCAATCGATTGGTAGGGATTCGGGCGAAAAGAATATATGAAACGTTTGGCGCCATCGATCAGGGAAGTGATGACTGGAACCTTGACCTGCTCAGGTTTAGAATCTGGGGAGTGGATGTAGATTTTATCCAGTGCCAACGGTTGCCCCTGCAACAATGGAAGAACATTGCCGAGCAGTTGGGCGGCAGAACCTGAGCCTTCGGAAAAACGGTTCATCCGCGAAGGAATTTTGTCAGGATCCTCAGCCAGGAACAGGATATTGTCAATGGCCATCTGGTAAGAAAGGATTTCCTGCGAACCGCCTTCCTGGTTGATGGTCTTCAATACCCCAAGATCTTGCTGTAAATCCTCTGCGATAGCCAACAATTGTTCTTTAATATCTGGGATGTAATCCGAGATGACCCATTCTTTGTAAATATCCGACTGGTTCCCAGTCAGTTTTTTGATTTCCAGGGCAAGGACGTTGATATCAACCAAGACTTTCTTGATTTTCTCAATGGCTGAATGATACGGAGCATCATTGGCTTCGATCCCCAGCACGTTCTTTCCCTTTTTTAGAAATACTTTGTAGGGTGAATCGCCGCCCAGGGTGAAGTTGGCCCATTTAGAGGAGGAAAAGAATGGGATTTGGGTTAGTTCATCGTATAGGACTTCACCATTGATGGTAATTTTTCGGAAGACAGTAAAATTATTCTTGAAATTTTGCAGGGCACGCAAAGTGATGCAATACATTCCATCCTCAGGCACCTCAATTTCATAATAAACAGAACTTCCGCTCTTTTTCCAGCTATCACCTCCCATGCTATTCAACAATATTTTATAGGTATCGTACGGGCTAACATCCAGGCTGCGGCTATTCACCGGCCGGATGGAGGTGTCATTCTTATAGGTTGGAAATTCCGCTTCGATCTCAATGAATACCCCCGAAGAATCAGGAGCCTGATTTTCGGCAAGGTATTGGCTGTAAGTTGGATATTCTACAAATGGGGCAAGATAGATGCTACCCAGGAGCATCGATTCCTGGGTTACTGAGAATTCGAAGGTGTGTTGCCCCTGAATCAGAAAGACTTGAGATGGGTATTTCTGACTGAAATTGACATCCCGCAGGATTACTTTTTCCCAGCGGAGCAGGCGCTCCTGCCGAATCAAGGCGTCATTTCCATAACGATCCAAGGGGAAAGAGTCACGAGTGTTTCGATAATAAATAGGAAAAGTGATTCGTTGTGCATCTGCCAGTGGAAAAGAACCATCGATCAATAATTGCGCTTCAGGAGGGTTGATGTATGACTCGGTTGCTGCCATGTCAAAGGAGATGGTGTAATTACCGTCCTGAGGGATGAACACGGTGAACTTAACTCCATCATCTTGTTGCAGGTAGACACTTGGCTTTTCGTACAAACTGGCGATTTCATGATCGCTGGAAGGCATGCCAAATGAATCAGCACGAATCTCAATCACATTCTCGCTCGCAGCAGAAAGCACGTGTTGATTTAGCTGATTGGAAAAACTGTACAGGTTTTTCGCATTGGAAGCTGCCTGGGTCGAAGGCGGCACAGCCGAGAATAAGATGACAACTACCCCGAGCAATCGTAAAAATCGAATCGCCTTCACTGGAAACTCCAATTCTGGTTGAATGAATAAAAGAAGGGCGTTGTGTAAGCACAACGCCCTTCTTTACAAAACAGATTACTTATTCATCTCAGCGGCTGCGTCAGCCAGGATCTTGTTGGCGAATTCTTCCAATTTTGCCGCATAGTCTTCGTATTTGTAGCGGCCATCATTGGCGAAATTGAACATATACCACATGTTCACATCTTTATCATCGCCGACATCAATACCGGGTTTGCCTTCCCAGCGGGCGTTGATGTAGCCTGGGACAATCTTGGCCAGGGACTCGACCATGCTTTCATCCAGGTTTTCCAGGGCTGTCATGATGCCGGGCTTATCCACGAATTCTTTGTACAGTGCAAGCGAGGCCTCATCGATTGAAACTGGCATCTTCGGCGCGGAGCCAGCAGCACGAGCCAATTCAGCTTCCGCCATGTAGGCTTCCTTTGAGAAGGTCATCCACTTGGCAAAATTGTAGGCTTCTTCCAGGTTGGCGGCGGTCTTGGAAACAACCATCACGTCAAAGACGATGGCCTGGTTGCCGCCCGGAACGCCGACGAAGTCCCAGTCAAATGTTGCGCCGGAAACATAACCCGGCACAGACCAGGAGGCGTCCCAGCGCATGCCAACTTCCTGGTTCAGGAACAGCTCCCAGGGTCCGGTGGATTTAAAGTTGGCCTTCTGCTCATCCGTCAGGCCTTGCCAGGTATAGGGTTTCATCTCCCCGGTTTTGGCAACGGCCACTTTGAAGGCGGGCGAGTTGTAATTCAACTTTTCGCCGTTATAGCTGAACCATCTCAAGGTGGGATCAATGGCATTCGCGAACCAACCATTGACGAACTCCTGTTCATCCAGTCCGAGGATGCCCTTGGAGACGTTGGTCAGACCGGTTACGGCTTCCATCCACTCATTCACGGTGAATCCGTATTCCGGGGCATCCATGTTGGCAGCTTCATACAAATCTTTGTTGACCCAGTAACCCATGATGAATTGGGCAGCTGGCAGACCCAGGATTTTGCCTGAGTATGTGAAGGAGTCTTTCATCGCCTGGGAAACATCCGCCCAATCCGGGTCATTGGCGGTAAACTCAGACAGATCCGCAACCCAGCCGTTCTGCACATACAGCGGAACGTTGTTGGCCATGAATACGTCTGGCAGTTCGCCCTTGGCGGCATATGCGGTCAGGTTGGCTTCCCAGCCACCTTCAGCGGACATATCCACAAACTCGATCGTGACGTGCGGGTTCTTATCCGTATAGGCCTTGACCAACTGCCGTTGGATGTTATTTTCTTCTTCAGTACCCAGGTTCCAGTTGGCGTATTTCAGGGTGACTGGTTCCTTTGGTTCTTCGGTCGGAACCGCTGTGGGTTCAGGGACCGCAGTGTCTGTAGCTTTGGGAGCCATTGTAGGTTCTGCTTGAGTTGCAACAGGTTCTGCAGTCGGTGTGGTGCATCCGACCATGCTAGCAAATAACATGGCGACGACCAGAATAACAATCAGTTTCGCGTGGAATTTCATTTTCTCTCCTCTTGATAATGTGGTGATTTATGGAAACAACAGAATTGTGAGTTAATCTTCCTCAATAAGCACCTCCTAATTTTCCTGGATTGATTAGGATTTTTTTATTCAGGTTTTCCCATGATGACTTGTACATCATGCACCTGCCCGTCATTGAAGACCGGGATTAATTCGCCTTCAAGGCTTTTACCGTCTATGGTTATTGAGTTAATGCCTCTATTGATTCTTTGTGGGTTTTTTACCTCGATTTTGTACGTAGCATTACGGAATTTCCGGGTAACCTTAAACCCGGGCCAATAAGCTGGAATGGACGGATCCACCAGCAAACCATCTGTCTGTGGCCGGATTCCCAGAATCCAGTGGGTTGCCACCCGGTGCAACCATTGGGAAGAACCGGTGTACCAGGTCCATCCGCCCCGACCGTAGTACTCGGAAACCGGACCATCCACATTGCCCGGGGTGACATAGGGTTCGGCTTTATAGGTCTCAATGTCCTGACTTCGATTGGGCGGGCAAATCCGCCGGAACGCCTCATAGGCTAGTTCCGGTTCTCCCACCAGGGTGTACGCCCAGATGGACCAGGTGGCAGCATGTGTGTAAACCCCGCCATTTTCGCGCAAGCCCGGCGTATAGCGAGTGACGTAGCCGATATCCGACCGGGGTTTGGTAAAGGCTGGGAAATTCAGCAAGGTCCCATAATCCTTGAACAGGTATTTGGTGACTGAATTCATCGCCTTTTGGGCGCGCTCTCCATCAGCCAGGCCGCTGATAACCGCCCAGTTGTTGGGCATCAGGAAGATCTGGCCTTCGCTGTTTTCCTTGGAGCCCAGTAGCAGGCCGTCATCCGTGGTTGCCTGTAAATACCATTCGCCATCCCATCCATGCCGGTTGACGGCATCTTTCAGGCTCTGACGCACGATTTCGCAGCGTTCTGCAAAGCCAGTTTCCTCACGCATCCGGGCGATGGGGATGAACGTACCGAGGATCATGTATAAAAATTCGCCAACCCAGAAACTTTCACCCCGCATCAGTGTACCGACCGCGCTCAGGCCATCGTTCCAGTCGTGATCGCCCATCAACGGCACCCCGCGTGGGGAGAAGCGCGAGAAGGAGCGTTCAATGGCGCGCTTACAGTGCGCGTAAAAGCTTTCGGCAGGCCCGTTCAGATACGGAATTGCTTCATCCAGGATGCTGAAATCGCCAGTTTCTTTCAAGTAGGCATCCAGGATGAATGGCAGCCAGAGCAAATCATCCGAGCAATTGGTGCGTGGTCCGCCACCGCGGATGGAGAACCACCAGTGGAAGACATCTCCTTCAATAAATTGATGGGCGGCGTGCAGCAACAATTGTTTACGGGCATAATCCGGTTCGCTGATCAGGAAGATCTGGCTATCCTGCAGCTGGTCGCGAAAACCAATGCCGGCGGATACCTGATAAAAGGCTGATTTGCCCCACAGACGGCAGGAGATTGCCTGGTATTTAAGCCAGGTATTGGTCATGAAGTTGAATGCATCGTCCGGGGTTTCGACTTTTTCACTGTCGATGAAACGTGACCAGAAAGCGTTGACCTCTTGCAAAGCCTGTTCACACTGGTGAAGACCGGTGTAACGGCTGATCAATTCGGCCACTTCCTCTTTGCCATCTTCAGCAGCACCAAGGCTGAAGACCACCGTTTTGGATTGACCCGGTTCCAGGTTCACCTGAACCTGCAGGGCGGCAATCGCGTCGGTAAAGCGTCCGGAGTGACCGGACAGCTTGGGTTCGATCATCGCCCGAGGCTGGTCGTCGTTATGATAAAGGCCGATAAAGGTTTCTTTGTCACAATCGAAGGATTTCAGTGGTTCGCTGACTGCCATGAAGGCGGTATACGGCCAATCGATGTTATTATGCCGGCCTTTCTCGTCGGCGAAGCCCCACAGGCACTTGCGGGCATAAACCGCGTTTTGGGCAATACCGGCAGAGGTTTCGATAAATAATTTATGAAACTCGCGGTGCTCATCGGGTGCAAAACCCAGCAGCCATTCAGCATACGAGGTGATATCCAACTCACGAGCTTCGCTGCTGTGGTTGGTCAATTTCAGCCGGAAAACCTCGACCGGATCAGAAGCAGCAACGAAGACGGTTAATTCGCTCTCAATTTCCTGGTATTCTTGGGTAAATTTGGAGTAGCCAATCCCATGCACTACCGAAAAATGCTGGTATGGAAGCATCACGGGTTTATAAGTGGCCGACCAGAAAATGTTTCGCTGTAAATCCCGGATGTAAAAGTATTTTCCCCAATTGTCCTTGATCAAATCCTGAAAGGAGCGGGTCAGGCGGTTTTGACCGGCGTTGCCGCGCCAACTGTAACCGGAGCCGGTTTGGGAAATCATCATGCCAAAATCTCCATTGCTCATGATGTTGCCCCACGGCCTGGGTGTTAGGGGAGAGGTGATAACGTATTCTTTTCCATCATCCGAAAAATAACCGTAGGCATTTTGAAATTTCATTGTTTTGCCCTTGTGACGATATGGACTATATTGCATTTCTACAGATAAGTAGGATGGATAAAATGATAAACATGGAAAACATGAAACGTTTCACTTTTTGACCAAAAAATATATCCGACATTCAGCTATTAAATTGGGAGCATACAGTGTAGAACATCACTTAAAACATTAGCATAAATTTTTACGAAAGTCAAGAACGAAATTTTGAAAATCTACAATAATTTTTTTCTATACCCGGTCAGTGCAGTAGGTTTTTGGGAATCCGAATGACAAAGGAACAAAATTGGCATAAAATACAGTATCCCTTGGAAGCAAATTAACGGAGGTTTGAATGAACCAATTTGAACAGGAGATTTACAACGCAGTGGTGGAAGGCAATGCCAGCGGGGTAAAGGCCGGCGTTCAGGCTGGCCTGGACGACGCCTGCAAAGCGGAAGAATTGCTCAATAACGGCTTGATCGCTGCCATGAAAGAAGTCGGTCGCCTGTTTGAAGAGGGCGAGTATTTTGTGCCGGAGATGTTGATCTCGGCCCGTGCCATGCAGGCGGGTATGACCATCTTGCGGCCAATCCTGGTTGCCCAGGATATCAAACCTGTGGGTAAGGTGGTGATTGGCACAGTTAAAGGCGATCAGCACGATATCGGTAAAAACTTGGTCAGCATGATGCTGGAGGGTGCTGGTTTTCAAATCATCGACATGGGCACGGATGTCTCCCCGGAAAAGTTCCTGGAAGCCATCCAGACCCACCACCCGGACTTGCTGGGCATGTCCGCCTTGCTGACTACCACCATGTCCAACATGGAAAAGACCATCCGCTTCCTGGAAGCAAACCAGGTGCGAGACCAGGTCAAAGTGATGATTGGCGGAGCGCCTGTGACGCAAAAATATGCCGACCAAATCGGGGCAGATGGTTTTGCACCTGACGCCAATCAGGCGTCCATTCTGGCTCGGAGACTGGTCGGTCTGGGCTAATCCAGCATGAGATCCCAGTTTGGAAGTTTCATTTTAAATTCGATCCAACGTGTCCCGATGCCAATTGGGGTGTATGCTGGTTTGGAGATCACCGGGGCTTCCGTGAAGGAGGCGGTGACCAACCCAGCTGCTCAAAGTGAGGCAGTCCTTGCTCTGCACGAGCGCTTTCAGACGGATGTCCTGCTGACCGCCATGGATTTAAGCGCCGAGGCCGATCTTTTCGGCTGTGAAATCTGCATGGATGAGGATGAAATTCCGACTGTGATCGGTCGCTTGGTGCACTCTGCCGGTGAGATTGATCAACTGGTGGTGCCATCCGCAGGCGACGGCCGGACGGCAGTTCACCTGGAGACAGCCCGGCAGTTGTCAGTCGCAAAAACAGGCTGTCCGGTACTGGGCGGGGTGATTGGCCCCTTTTCACTGGTCGGACGCTTGATCGGAGTCTCGGAAGCGCTCGAACTGTCCCTACTTGATCCGGGTTTGCTGGAGATACTGCTCGCCAAGGCTACCCAATTTCTGATAGATTATGTAGGTTGTTTTCGCCGGGTGGGGGCTGCTGGCGTCATCATGGCGGAGCCGGCAGCCGGGCTGCTCTCACCGCGCGGACTGGCCCGCTTTTCCAGCCCCTTTGTCAGGCAAATCATTGAGCATAACCAGGCGGAGAACTTCACCCTCATCCTGCATAATTGCGGCGCCCGAATCCAGCATCTACCCAAGATCCTCGAAGCCGGGGCGGAGATCTACCACTTCGGTGCGCCAATGGATATCGGTCAAGCGCTGGTGCAGATGGATTCGGGCGTGATCTTGGGCGGAAATTTGGATCCTACGGATGTTTTTTATAGCGGGACTCCAGTTGAGGTTCACCAGAAAACTGACCAATTGCTGCGGCTGGCAGCCGGCAACCGAAATTTTATCATTTCGTCCGGCTGCGATCTTCCACCTCATACACCCGTGGCAAATCTGGATGTCTTCTATCAAACCGTGCGGGGATTTACCGGATGAAGCGCTACCTGTGCATTGCCTGTGAGGTGTTGGCGCGCCCACTCTATTTGGCAGCCGCCACTTCCCGCAACGTGGTGGATATCCAGTTGATGCGGCGTGGATTGCACAACACCCCCAAAGAATTGCTGGCCACCCTCCAGTCCCAAATCGACCAGGCTGAAGGCCAGGGCTACCAAGCTTTACTTCTGGGGTACGGGTTGTGTGGCAATGGCACCGCCGATCTGCAGGCGCGTACCATTCCGTTGGTCATTCCCCGCGTTCATGATTGCATCGGCTTGCTGCTGGGTGATCCAGTTCGTTACCGCCAGCAGTTTGACCAGATCCCCGGCACCTATTGGTACACCCAGGACTTCATGGAGCGGAGAGACGGCGATTCAAAATTCTCCTCGCTGGGTTCAACTACGGAAGACGAAATGAAGGCACAATACGACCTGTTTGTGGCCAAATATGGCCGGGAAAACGCCGATTACCTGATGGATGTTATGGGATCCTGGCAAAGCCATTACGAACGGGCGGCTTTCATCGATCTAGGCATCACGGATGACTCGCCTTACGAGCAGGAAACCCAATCTGCAGCTGCCCACCATGGCTGGCGCTATGAAAAATTGGCCGGGGATTTATTATTGTTTCACAGCTTGTTGAATGGAGATTGGGAAAACAGCGATCAGGCAAATTTCCAGGTGGTTCCCGCCGGGCATCGGGTTGAATTGACCTATAACGATTGTATTTTCACCGTGGTCCCGAATGGCTAAAAAACAGGCTGATCCCATGCTCCAGGTCATTCTGGAGCCGCTGGGATCGCGCGTCCAGGTGAAACCCGGCGTCACGTTGTTGGAGTGTGCTCAAAAAGCCGGAATTGAAATAAACGCCGTTTGTGGCGGCAATGGCACCTGCGGCATGTGCAAAGTTATCCGGATGCAAGGCGATTTCTCGCCGCTGGGCTCTGCTGAGAAAGACCTGCTGGAGATGGGGGAACTGGGGCAGGAGATGCGGTTGGCCTGTCAGACCCGGGTCTATTCGGACGCCCGGGTGCAATTCCCACCCGAATCGCTGGCCACGCTGCAGCGGCTGCAACTGGAAGGCCTGGAAACCAACATCCAGCTGGAACCGGCAGTCAAATTCATCGATCTTGAATCCCCTCAACTGGTAGGGGCGGACCCCCGGCAGATGCTGGCCTGGTTGGAACAAAAACTCCAGATCCAGGTCCAATCGGACTTGCTGGCCTGGGTTGAAACCTGCCTTGAGAGTCCGCTCAGAAAGCTGCGCATAGTCTACAACAATCGTCAGGTTATTTCTGTCCTGCCCTCCGGCACTCGAATCTTTGGCCTGGCGGTCGATATTGGTACCACCAAGGTAGCCGCTTACCTGGTGGATTTGGAAAGCGGTCAGACCGTCGCCTCGGCCGGTATCACCAATCCACAGATTGCCTTTGGGGAGGATGTAATCAGCCGCATCGAATACAGCGACAGCCATCCGCAGGGTGGTCGCCAGTTGCAGCGGGTCTTGCTGGACGGACTGAACGAACTGCTGGCAAACCTGTGCCATCAGGTCGGCGTCCGCCCGGAACAGTTGGTCGATGCGGTCATGGTCGGCAACACCGCCATGCACCATTTGTTAGTGGGTTGCTCGGTGCATTCGCTGGGCACCGCTCCCTATAAAGCCGCCATCAAGGATGCCATGTCGCTGCCAGCAAGCCAAATTGGGCTGCAGCTGGCGCCTGGAGCGGAGATTTATCTGCCCCCCAATATCGCCGGTTTTGTGGGCGGTGATCATGTAGCCATGCTGTTGGCCACCCGGTCTACAGAGTTCGCTGAGACAGTGGTTGCATTGGATATTGGCACAAATACCGAAATTAGCCTAGTGCACCGTGGCCGCCACTTTGCCTGTTCGTGCGCCTCTGGACCAGCCTTTGAAGGCGCTCACATCCGCGAAGGCATCCGGGCCATCCCCGGGGCGATTGAGCGGGTCTTGCTGAAAGGCGAGAAGGTGCAGATCCACACGGTACAGGGCAAACCGGCCATCGGCATCTGCGGCTCGGGCATCCTGGATGCGGTGGCTGAACTGCGCCAGGCCGACCTGATCGACCGGCGCGGCGCTTTCCGCAAGGGAAATCCGCGGCTCTCCTTGCGCCATGGTAAGCCGGCGTTTGTGCTGGTTCCTGCCCAAAAAAGTGGCCATGGCCGGGAGATCAGCATTAACCGCCAGGATATCAACGAAATCCAGCTGGCCAAGGCAGCTATCCGCTCCGGGGTAGAAGTGCTCTTGCGGGAAGCTGGCATCAATGCGGAAGATATAGAGATTTTCTTGGTGGCTGGTGCCTTCGGCTCCTACTTGGATTTGCGAAACGCTGTGCGAATTGGCATGTTCCCGCCCATTCCGCTGGAACGCTACCGGCAGGTCGGCAACGCCGCTGGGGCCGGAGCGCGCCAGATGCTGATATCCACCCGTCTGCGGACCTCTGCAGAGCACCTGGGGGATAAGATCGAATACGTGGAATTGACCACAGTCTCCGGTTACACCGATATTTTTATGGATGCCATCCAATTGGATTGATGGGGATGGATTTATTACTGAAAATCCAATAAGCAATCCGGGCTCTGCCGACCATCATAAGATTCTGATCGCGCCGGTCTTGTATAGCACCTCCGAAGGGCGGCTAGACCGAGAGCGACGAAATGTAATAATAGAATCCCCGCAGAAAAAAAACAAAACGGATATACCAATTCTAAACCCCTGAAAAGGGACTTTTTTATACAATCTTCTCAGATGTGCAGGAAATTGCAGCTCAGATTCCAGACAAATTTTCATAGAATTGAGAAGAGTGTATGCTGAACAAATCAAAGATACCTACGATAAGAATCGTGATTACAGCAGTCGTGCTGATCCTGTGCGGGATTGCTTATTTACTGGCCGACCGCTACCTGATTGATCATATTGAGATGGTTGAAGTCAGCGCATCCAGCGCCGCCACAGTAACTGCTGCAGGCCAGAGCGAGCCAGTCAACTCGCTTGTTTCATCCTCCACGAATTTGCAACTCTCCAACCAGTCTGAGGAGACCACCACCGCCACACCCAGTCTATACAGTGATGACTGGAATTACATTTCAGATGGAATCTCCATTTCCATCGAGAAGGTCACCATCGGCAGCGGCAGTACCACCCTGACCTACTTTGTGGCGGATGTTGTGATTTCAGATGCCACTCAATTAACCAGCGCCTTTGCCTACGACCAGTTTGGCCGGAATATTATTGACTACACTTCAAGCATTGCTGAACAGAATGATGCCATCTTTGCCATCAACGGCGACTACTACGGCTTTCGCACAGATGGCATCATCATTCGTAACGGGATCATCTACCGAGATGAACCGGCCCGCACTGGTCTGGCCTTCTATCTGGATGGCACGATGAAGATTTATGACGAAACCCAGACCACAGCGGAGGAACTGCTTACAGATGGTGTCTGGAATACCCTCTCCTTTGGCCCTGCTTTGTTGGTAAATGGGGAATCGCCCGCCAACCTGACCACGGTGGAGGTTGATCATAACTTCGGCAATCACTCCATCCAGGGCAATCAACCGCGAACAGGGATTGGTATCATTGACGCCAACCATTTCGTTTTCATTGTGGTGGACGGGCGCAGCACCGGTTACAGCCGCGGCGCTACTTTGACCGAATTGGCTCAGATGTTCAAGGATCGTGGCTGCACCCAGGCCTATAACATCGATGGCGGTGGCTCATCCACCATGGTTTTTAATGGCCGGGTGGTCAACAACCCGTTGGGACGTAACAAGGAACGTGGCACCAGCGATATTTTGTTGATTGGTTCATAAGCCTGGATAATGACTTTTGGACGGAAGAATGCAGTAGCCGAAGGGGAGGGTTCCAAACCCTCCCCTTCGGCTATCTTAATCGTTGTAAAGCAATTCTTTCTTGTTTATATTGGTCGGCAGGATAAATTATCCGCCGGCCTGGAAGGCAATCGACAATGTGCCTGGTCCGACGTGGGCGCCAACCACTGGGCTGACCTCGGAGAGGATCAGCTCAATCGGAGAGAAGCGCCTCCGGCAGGTTTCCATTAACTCCAGCGCTTTCTCCTCAGCCAGGGCGTGGAAGACCGAGATGCGTACCGGGCTGCGGCCGTGAATGCCCTCTTCAACCAGATCGACCATCTTCTCCAGTGCTTTGCGGCTGGTGCGGACGCTGGTCACTAGCTCAATTTTGCCATCCCGAATCTCAAGGATCGGCTTGAGGTTCAAGGCAGTACCCAGCAAACGCTTGGCACTATTGATCCGCCCGCCAGCGGCCAGGTATTTGAGGGTGTCGACCGTGAAATAAACCCCAATTTGTCCATAGGCTTTCAGCGCAACCTGTTCACATTCTGCCAGGCCGGCTCCAGCTGCTGCCGCTCGGGCGGCGGCTAACACCTGGAAGCTCAAGGCCATTGAGACCAATTTGGTATCCAGAATTCTTAACCGATTCTCTGGATAATTTTTTCCGGCTGCCACGGCAGATTGATAGGTTGCGGAAATGCCGAAGGAGATGGGTAGCACCAGGACGTCGTAGCCTCCTTCTAGCAACTCATGAAAGATTTCTTCATACTGTCCGATAGTGACCTGGCTGGTGGTCGGCAGGCTGTTGGATTTGGACAGGCGGGTATAAAATTCGGCTGCTTGGATATCTACGCCATCCCGGTAGGATTGCCCTTCCCAATTCAAAGTTAGAGGTAAGACACGGATGGGGTGGCTTGCAACAAGTTCCACGGGTAAATATGCGCTGCTATCCGTCAGGATCATAACAGGGGGCATGATTTTTCCTTTCCTTTCACTAGAAATTCTATATCATTCCGAGAGTTTTGACAAATTTAAACCAGTCCTATTTTATGTATAGATCACTACCAGTTATAGGTATGACCAGGGTCATACCCCCGCTTTGCCGGATGGTGGCTGAGTGTCTTCTGCGGTCTATTGGCTTATACCAAATCTAAACCTGAACCAGTTTTGATTCACATAAAATCAATACTGTGGAAACACAAAAAAAACCAAAAACAAAACCCTGGAGGTTTCGCATGAAGAAATTGTCTCTCTTATTGGTAACTCTGATTTTAATGTTTGCCCTGGCGGCATGTTCTGCCGCGACCAGTGCCACAACGGTCAGCGGTACGACCAACACCACCAGCAACACCACCACGGTCTCGAATTCGGATCCTACGACATTGGTCAATACGCCCGCTGTCTCTGTGGCGGATGCATTGGCAGAAAATAAAACATCTCATGAAGATGCCAAAGATGTGACCTGGGATGAAGCCTCAGTTATTGAGATTACCCTGAACGGCGATGCGATCGAAGCCAGCGGGGCTGGATTCGCAGTGAATGGCAGCACCGTCACCATCACCGCCGCGGGGATCTATCGCTTCACGGGCACGCTCAACGATGGACAAATCCTGGTCAATACAGATGATAAAGAAACAGTCCGCCTGATCTTGAACGGGGTGGACATCCAGAATTTGACCACCGCTCCGATTTACATAGCCGCAGCCGATGAGGTGGTGATTGTGCTGGCGGATAACACGGCCAACCAGGTTTCCGATGGCTCCAATTATGTTTATGCAACCGCTGAAGCTAACGAACCATCCGCGGCCATCTTCAGCATGGCCGACCTGACCATTTTTGGGGATGGCTCACTGACCGTGACGGGCAACTACAACGACGGCATTTCCAGCAAGGACGGTCTCGTCATCCAGAGCGGCACCTTGAACGTCACTGCTGTCGATGATGGCATTCGAGGCAAGGATTATATAGTCGTGGAAGGTGGGGATCTCACCATCCAGGCCCAGGGAGATGGGCTGGTTTCATATAATGATGAAGACGCTACCAGAGGCTATATCTCCATTGAAGGCGGCGTGTTTGATATTACATCCGGTGGGGATGCCATTCAGGCCATGACAGATGTCTTGATCATGGCCGGTGATTTCACCCTGACCTCGGGGGGAGGTAGCAGCGCCTGGGTGGATAAGACCAGCTCGGCCAAAGGCATCAAGGGTGTGGTTAGCGTCAGTATCGATGGTGGGACCTTTGTCATTGATTCCTCTGATGATGCCATTCACTCCAATAACAATGTAACCATCAATGCCGGAACATTCAACATTGCTTCCGCTGATGATGGCATCCATGCGGATACGCTCATCACCATTAATAACGGTATGATCAATATCACCGAATCCTATGAAGGAATTGAAAGTGCATCCATCACCATCAATGCCGGCAATATCCAGGTCGTTTCCAGCGATGATGGCATCAATATTGCGGGCGGAAATGATGCCTCCGGTATACTTGGCGGTGGTGGGGGTCGAGGCCAGGATATGTTTGGCTCCACCGGGAAACTCCTGACCATCAACGGCGGAACGATCGCGGTGGATGCCTATGGGGATGGGTTGGATATCAATGGTTCGATTGAAATGACCGGTGGTGTGGTGCTGGTCACCGGGCCAACGGAGCAGATGAATGGTGCAATCGATTATGACGGGATATTCAACATTTCCGGAGGGACGATCGTCGCAACGGGCAGTTCCGGTATGGCAATGGCGCCTAGCGCTTCCTCCAGCCAGAATTCAGTCACGATCTTTTTCTCAGCCACCCAGCCGGCAGGCACGCAGATCCGCATTGAAAATAGCGCAGGTGAGGAGCTGATCAGCTTTACACCCACCAGGGAATTCCAATCGCTGGCTTTTTCCTCAGCGAAGTTGGCGCAGGGTGCCACCTACAATGTATATTTGAATGGCAGTCAATACACCAACTTCACCATCAGCAGTGTGGTTACCCAGGTCGGTTCGGGTGGCGGTTTTGGTGGCGGAAAACCGGGTGGTGGTCATCGCCCATAAACCCGAACAAGAATAAGGTTTTTTATGAATTCTTGAATTTGTTTATTTCCCATCTCTCAGCTATACGAGAAATAAACCACTCGCCAGGTCAGTCAAAGTAAGATAAGAGCAATCAGGAATTCATCACCGATAGGAGATTTTGGATGAATCGAAGAACATGGACGAACACAACCACACGAGACCCAGACCATTTGCAGGGTTGGATGCAACCTGAGAGCCAATTGGGCTGGACCAGCGATTCCCTGGATTTGGCGATCCTTTCGGATGGTTTTGACCCCATCACCCTCAAGGAAATGGATGAAGTGGCTCTACTCAATCGGATTGACACCAAGTTCTTGATGACCACCGGCCAGTTAATGGATACGCTGGCTGCGCTTCAACTGGATTACTGGATCTTATCGATCAAGGGTCAGCGCCTGAACCATTATCGGACTTTATATTTTGATACCCCGAATTTCAACCTGTATCAGTTCCATGTCAATGGTCACGCCGAGTGCTACAAAGTTCGCAGCCGCGAATACACCGATACTCAAACCTCATTTCTGGAGGTGAAACACAAGACCCGCAAGGACCGCACCATTAAGGATCGCATCCCAACCCCCAGCCAGATGACGGGCATTAATCATGAAGCGGAAGATTGGTTGCAGACGGTCTATCCGTTCGACTGCACCAGCCTGGAGCCCAAACTCTGGAACACCTTTACCCGCATCACCCTGGTCAGCAAGTATCTGTGCGAGCGGGTGACCCTGGATGTCAATGTATCCTTCTACACAGCCACGAGTTCCACCCAACTGGATGGCCTGGCAATTGCCGAGGTCAAACGGGATGCCAGTAACAACACTTCTCCTTTCCTGGCGCAGATGCGCTCCCACCACATCCATCCCAGGGGCTTTAGCAAATATTGCATGGGTGTTTCCATGCTGTACGATACGGTCAAGAAAAATGCTTTGAAACCAAAATTGTTGATGATTGAAAGAATGACGGGAGGACTTTACGGTGAGTGATTTTGTGAATTTCCTGGTAAGCTTCGGCTTTAATTTTCTGGTGGCGCTGTTGGTGGTTCGTTTCGTTTATTATCCATCCACCCACAACAAACGCTACGTGTTCACCTTCCTGGCATTTAACACAGTGATTTATTTCGTGCTGAGCTTCATGACCAGCATTGAGATTGGCATCGGGGTTGGCTTTGGCCTGTTTGCTATCTTTTCGATTTTACGTTACCGCACGGATCCAATCCCGATCCGCGAGATGACCTACCTATTCGTCATTGCGGCTTTGCCAGTGATGAATTCGGCCAGTTCCAATGGGGATGTTTGGCCGCAGCTCATCCTTGCCAATGTTGTCATCCTGGCCATCATGCTGGTGCTGGAAAAGGAATGGGGTTTCCACTATGAAACCTCCAAACGGATTGTCTACGAGAAAATCGAACTCATCCGACCGGATCGACGGGCTGAATTGCTGGCTGACCTGGAACTGCGCACGGGTCTGAAAATCAAACGGATCATCATCGGCAAAGTGGATTTCCTGCGGGATACGGCCAACCTCAAGGTCTATTACGACGACCCGAATTCCGAAGGCTGGCTGCATGACAGCGACTCTGAGGTGGTGATTGTCAGCAAGGAAGAAAGCCTGTAACAGGCTGTCGGTCAGGCAAAAGACGACCACGCCCACATAATGCGCATTCGATGGATGATTGCTCATTTGTCAGGGTAAGGGCGAAGCGGCCGGAGAGGTGAAAATCGATAATCTGCAGTGAAATTCCCGGCTGCTTCGCCCTTACAGTATTCGCATAGCCTTTGCAGTGATCTAAACCAAGGATAACCATGTCCATTCTGAAAACAACCAGTGCCCGGTCAAACACTCTTTACCAGATTGGATATAATCTAACCATGAAAAGAAAAATTCTGGTGGTCGATGACACCAAGAATGTCCAGCTGCTGCTCAGCGATTTCCTCACCAGCCAGGATTTTAACGTGCTGACCGCTTCGGATGGGCGGGAGGCCCTGGAGGTTGTTCATGCATCCCATCCGGACCTGATCCTGCTGGATATCATGATGCCCAACCTGGATGGTTACCAATTCATCAGCCACTTGCGCCACGAATCGAGCATCCCGGTCATTATGATTACCGCCAGGCAGCAGGAAGCAGATATCATCCATGGCTTTGACCTGGGCGCTGATGATTACATCACCAAGCCCTTCCGCCTGCGCGAGCTGCTGGTGCGCATGCGGGCGGTCCTGCGCCGGGCGGGTCCCAGGGAATCAGACGAGGCTGCCATCTTGGTTGGCGACCTTTCTTTGGATCGCAACAAACATGAGGTGAAAAAGCAAAACCTGGTGATTGGCCTGACCCCGTTGGAGTTCCAGGTTTTGGAGATATTAATGCAATCACCGGGGCAGGTAGTCAAACGCGCCGAGCTGTGCATGCGCCTGATGGAAAATGGCTACATCGGTTCCGAATCTACCCTCAAAATTCACATTCGCAATTTGCGCCTCAAATTGGATGACGATCTCAATCAGCCGCGCTATATCGAAACCGTGTTTGGCATTGGTTACCGCTTTTTGGAAGCAGTAGAATGAAACGGTCACTCAAAGCCAAGCTGATCCTTTCCTACCTGGCGGTGGCGTTGCTCACTGTCCTGGTGGTTTCGGCGGTCATCCGGCTGACTTCCGGTCAATCCCTGATGGACCTGGTGGTCGAACGACAGACTGCCCTGCTCACGGAATCTGTGCAGACCTATTACACTGCCAACGGCTCACTGGATGGATTTTTTGCCTATTTCCTTCAGTCCAACCGTATCCAACCAGCTCCCGACCAGACGGTTTTCCCGGACAAACCATCCAGGGAGGGCGACATTCGTGGGGTATATGGCCTGGTGGATGCGGAATACCGGGTGCTCATGCCGACCTTTGGCTACCAAATCGGGCAGATTTTACCGGAAGACCGCTTGAAACGTGCCATCGCGGTCAAGGTGGATGGCAAAACCATCGCCTGGATATTGCCGGACACTGGCAAGCAATTTGACCTTAGCACGGAGGAAAAACTCTTCCTGGAGCGCACCAACCTGGCGATTGGTCTTTCAGCCTTGGCCGGCGTACTGGTGGCAGTCGCCATGGGATTCTTGCTCGCAGGAGCGTTGATCAAACCCATCCGCCGCTTGACCCAGGCATCCCAGGAATTGGCGCGCGGCAACCTGCAACAGCAAGTACCCGTTACATCCCTGGACGAGCTGGGCTTGCTCACGGCCACCTTCAATCAGATGAGTGCCGATCTGGCCCGTGTCGATGAGCAGCGCAAGCGCCTGACGGCGGATATCACCCACGATCTCAGCACTCCTCTGCAAATCATCTCTGGCTATATTGAAATGTTGGAAGGCGGGGAAGTTACCCTCACCCCCCAACGGATCGGCATTATCAAGACCGAGATTGAGCATCTTCGCCGCCTGGTTAGTGATCTCACCACCCTGACCCAGGTGGAAGCGGGTGGGTTGGAGATCCAGACTCAAGTGGTTCAACCTGCTTCGTTGCTCGAACGTGTATTTCAAGCTTACAAGCCGATTGCCGCCCGCCAGGGAGTGGAGTTGGTTCTGGATATTCCTGGTTCCTCCCCGTCGATTCTGGTGGACGAAGGTCGCATGCTGCAGGTGCTCAAAAACCTGGTGGAGAACGCCCTGCGCTACACCTCTGAGGGCGGTAAGATTACCCTCAGCCTTTCCTCCGGCGATCTTATCCAGTTACGGGTGATGGACACTGGATCAGGCATTGATGCGGAAGACCTGCCGTTTGTCTTTGACCGTTTTTATCGGGCAGATAAATCCAGGGGAGCATCCTCTGGCAAAATGGGTCTGGGTCTGGCCATCTGCAAGGCCCTGGTCACAGCCCAGGGGGGAACCATCACTGCTGAATCCGCCGGCAAGGGTGAGGGTGCCCGGATAGTAGTATCCTTTGATCCGGTCAAATAATGGGGATGTGTCCGATTTTATTGGGGGAAACCAAACAATTTTGTAATCAAATAAAAACCCAAATCGACTTGCGTTAACATTAATCTTACCTTAAAATAGACAGAGTCTATCCAGTTTTCGCACTTTTTAAGTGAAATTGGATAGCTGTTTGTATTTCCATGTTGCTTTATTGATTTGTTTTTGACATTAATATATGTCAATTCTTGTGTTTAGCCACTTATGGAATGAAATTTTGTTTTCTGCCAATATTACCTTTACATATTTTGAATAACTTGGACATTTTCTGGAGGATGGATGAATAATCAATTGGGCAATAATATGCAGACTCAATCATGGTCAAAATTCATTTCAGTTATTTTTTCGCTTGTTTTCTTATCTATCCTCATTTTTGCTGGATCTGTTTCTCCGGTTCATGCAGATGGTAGCGTAGATATGACCAATAGCGGGGGGTATCGTCCTTATCTGGAATATCGCACCGATTTGAATGCTGGTATCCTGCGCCGGACAACCATTTATGTCTATGCAATGCCCACCGAGAGCATTTTGCTGGGTTCCAGTGCCACAGGTATCGGGGCGGGTAACATCACCTATGTGCGCCCGGACGGAACCACCGGCTCCTGTGTTGCCGGTGTGGGTTTGATCGCTAATCGTGCCCAGGAAGTGGCCGGTCCCTATGGAGCAGGTGGCTTCACTCCCTGTGTGGTTGTGGTTGGAGCCGCCCAGGGTGGAGTCTGGCAGATCAATTTCCTATCACCTAATCAAGCCAGCGCTACAAATCCCCCCCCATTGCTCGCGACGGCGGCCTGGGCGCAGCCAAATAATGTTGGCTACGTCACAGCATGGGATGTTACGGTACGAACCGCCGGTTCTGTCGTGATGCCGGGTCGCACGTATGCCAATTATTTGTCTTTGAATATGGGCGGCAATGCTATTTCATTGTCCTCTTTAATTTATGTGCAAACAAGTGATGGTTATCGCTATCGGGTTGACATGAATAGTATGGATCCGTTTGGCTTCATCTTTTTCTCCAGCCCCAAGGGATTGGTCGACAGCGGCACCGGAGACCCACTCTATCATTCTGTTGACTTGGAAGGTCCAAACCCGGGCTCTCTGCCAGCCGGGGTGACCATTGATGTTTCTGGCACTGCCACCCATAAAATATTCTTCAAGACCCCGGATTACACTAATCTCCCGGCGTCAGCGCCTATTTCTGGCGGCACCACCTGGTTGGATGTTCCCACTTTCACACCGCCTCCCCCGACCAATTTTGCCTTCACCGGCGCAGAGGGTACCCCCGGACAGGGAGGCACGAATCCTCTAGGTGGATACTTTAGCTTTGACACAACCCTGGATGGTAGTTTTTCAATCTGGTTGGATATCAACCAGGATGGAATTTACGGCAATGCTAACGACCGCCAGTTGTTTGACTATGCTTCAATCGGTACCAACCAGATTTTTTGGGATGGTTTGGATGGCACGGGAGCCGTCGTTCCAGCCAGCAGCCAGGCCTATAATGCCCGCATTACTTTGAACGCCGGCGAAATTCACTTCCCTTTCATTGATGTTGAAAATAATCCTACAGGTTTTGTGATTGTTCGCGAGATCCCCAACACGAGCCCACCCGATCCATCCTTGCTCTACTGGGATGATCGCACGGTAACCCAGGAAGGCGGCAATGTTCCACCTGTTCCGTTGTATTCCCTGGCAGGGACGCCTAGCAGTGGCGGGGCGCATGGCTTTGCATCCAATTTTGGAGACCGCGAAGCCATTGAAAACTGGACGTACTTGCCGACCACCCCGGTGCTGATGGCTGGCGGTGTTCAGCTTCTTCAGGCGGATCTGGAAGTAGTCAAAACCCATTCTCCAGCCAACCCGGTTGCCGGCCAGCCTTATAACTATACGATTGTCGTGACAAATAATGGACCCAGCGATGAGACAGGGATCACTTTTGCAGATACCCTGCCAGCAGTGATGATCAGTCCTTCTTGGACCTGTGCGGTTACCTCGGGCACAGGAAGTTGTAGCGCACCTTCTGGTACAGGTAGCTCAATCAATTTGAATCTGGATATGAACAATGGTGCTGTCATCACAATCAATGTGAGCGGAACCCTTTCACCAAGTGCGGTTCCCCCGATTACGAACACAGCGACCGTGACACGCTCTCTGGACGTGACTGACCCCAACTTGGTTAATAACACGTCCACCGATACATTCTCTCTAACGACTGGCTTCTCCCTGACGAAAGTTGCAGATGTTGCAAGTGTTGATGCGGCGGGAGATGTGATCAATTACACCATCACCATCACCAACACCGGCACTCAATCCCTGACAAATGTGACCATTGCCGATCTATTATTGGCAAACCAGGTCTGTACACCCCCTGAACCAGCTACTCTGGCTCCAACTGCGGTGATGGTTTGCACAGGCGATCACACGGTCACCCAGGCAGAAATGGATGCGGGATTGCCGATCAATAATACTGTCACGGGGTCAACCAACGAATCTCCGGATCAGACGGCAAGTGAGACAGTCACCATTACCCAGACTCCGGGGCTCTCCATTGTCAAGAGTGTTCTCGAAGCGAACTACAGCCTGGTTGGAACGGTTTTACATTACTCCTACCTGGTGACCAACTCCGGCAATGTCACACTGACAGGCCCATTTACTGTGACAGATGACCAATCGATTGATGAAGCCTGCCCGGCGACCGCTACCCTGGCGCCATTGGCCAGCATCACCTGCACTGCCACTTACACCATTACCCTGGCCGATTTGAATGCGGGTAGTGTGACGAATATTGCGTCTGCCCATGGATTCTTCGCTAGCAACCCGGTCAATTCGCCAACAGATAGTGAAACTGTAACAGCCTTTATTGGGGCTGATCTTTGGTTGGAGAAAACAGTCACCACCTTAACTCCAGATTTTCGATCCAATGTAACCTTCACGCTCACGATTCACAATGATGGTCCAAGCAATGCAAGTAATGTCACGGTTCAAGATATACTCCCGGCCGGCTTAGCCTATCAAAGTGATGATGGCGGCGGAGCTTACGCAGGTGGAATATGGACGGTTGGTAATCTGGCAGCCGGAGGAAGCGCATCACTGCAAATAACGGTTTATGTGGATACACCTCTTCCGGTGACAAACTATACCCAAATCTGGACAAGCGATTTACCCGATCCAGATTCAACTCCTGGGGACACCTCCATCACCCAGGACGATGATGCGGCTGTTACTCTCACACCCCAATTTAGCCGCTTAATTGTGGATAAAACCATGATTGGGGGGGGAGCCGATTTCGTCTTCACCGGTACTCCGAATGGAACCATCAACACGGACGGCGGTATCCTGGATTTGATTGTGCCGCCCGGCACTTACACCTCCACTGAAATCCCAACGGTGGGCTGGACCCTGCAATCAATCGTTTGTAATGATGCAAACAGCACAGGTAATGTATTAACGGGTGTTGCCACATTCAATGCCGAAGCATTTGAGACCGTGACATGCTTCTTTACCAATGAACTCACAGCTGTTCCGGCTCTGAGCATCGTCAAGAGTGTCACTGAAACGGCGTATGTAGCCGTGGGCGATGTCCTGCACTACTCCTACCTTGTCACCAACACCGGCAATGTGACGCTGAGTGGCCCCTTCACCGTCACGGACGATCGCTCGACCGACGAAACCTGCCCGGCCACTGCAACGCTTGCTCCACTGGCTAGCATCACCTGCACCGCCACTTACAATGTCACCCAGGCCGACCTGGATGCGGGGGATGTGACCAACATCGCCTCCGCCCATGGCACCTTTGGAGGCAACCCGGTCGATTCAACGACCGATAGTGAGACGGTGAATGCCGACCAGAACCCTGAACTCACGATCGTCAAGACCGCCAGTCCAGCGACGTATGACTCCCTGGGAGACGTAATCAACTACAGCTACCTGGTAACCAACACCGGCAACGTGACCCTGAGTGGACCCTTCACAGTAACCGATGACCGCTCAACTGACGAAGCCTGCCCGGCCACTGCAACGCTTGCTCCACTTGCCAGCATTACCTGCACCGCCACTTATACCGTAACGCAAGCTGAACTGGATGCGGGGGATGTGACCAACATCGCCTCCGCCCATGGCACCTTTGGTGGCAACCCGGTCGACTCAACCACCGACAGTGAGACGGTGAATGCCGATCAGAACCCTGAACTCACGATTGTCAAGACAGCCAGCCCAGCGACGTATGACTCCGTGGGAGACGTGATCAGCTACAGTTACCTGGTAACCAACACCGGCAACGTGACCCTGAGTGGACCCTTCACAGTAACCGATGACCGCTCCACTGACGAAGCCTGCCCGGTCACTGCAACGATTGCTCCGCTGGCCAGCATCACCTGCACCGCCACTTATACTGTCACCCAGGCTGACCTGGATGCGGGCAGCGTGACCAACATCGCCTCTGCCCATGGCACCTTTGGTGGCAACCCGGTCGATTCAACGACCGACAGTGAGACGGTGATGGCCGATCAAAACCCTGAACTCACGATTGTCAAGACAGCCAGTCCAGCGACGTATGATGCTGTGGGAGACGTGATCAGTTACAGTTACCTGGTGACCAACACCGGCAACGTCACGCTGAGTGGCCCCTTCACCGTCACGGACGACCGCTCCACCGACGAAGCCTGCCCGGCCACAGCAACGCTTGCTCCACTTGCCAGCATCACCTGCACCGCCACCTACACCATCACCCAGGCTGACCTGGATGCGGGAGTTGTCACTAACATAGCTTCTGCACACGGCATTTTTAATGGAAACCCGATTGATTCCGCAACCGACAGCGAAACCGTCCCGGCTACTCAAAATCCGGCCCTGACCATCGTCAAGAGTGTCACCGAAACGGCGTATGTTGCCGTGGGCGACATACTACACTACTCCTACCTAGTGACTAACACTGGCAATGTGACGCTGAGTGGCCCCTTCACTGTCACGGACGACCGCTCCACCGACGAAGCCTGTCCGGCAACCGCCACCCTTGCGCCGTTGGCCAGCATCACCTGCACTGCCACCTACACCATCACCCAGGCGGACCTGGATGCGGGCGATGTCACCAACATTGCCTCTGCCCATGGCACCTTTGGTGGCAACCCGGTCGATTCAACGACCGACAGTGAAACGGTGGATGCTGACCAAAACCCTGAACTCACAATCGTCAAGAGCGCCAGTCCAGCGACGTATGACGCTGTGGGAGACGTGATCAGTTACAGTTACCTGGTGACCAACACCGGCAACGTCACGCTGAGTGGCCCCTTCACCGTCACGGACGACCGCTCCACCGACGAAGCCTGCCCGGCCACTGCAACGCTTGCTCCACTGGCCAGCATCACCTGCACCGCCACTTACACGGTCACCCAGGCTGACCTGGATGCAGGCGATGTGACCAACATTGCCTCCGCCCATGGCACCTTTGGCGGCAACCCGGTTGATTCAACGACCGACAGTGAGACAGTGAATGCCGACCAAAACCCTGAACTCACGATCGTCAAAACTGCCAGCCCGGCGACGTATGATTCCGTTGGAGACGTGATCAGCTACAGCTACCTGGTGACAAACACCGGCAACGTGACCCTGAGCGGACCCTTCACAGTAACAGATGACCGCTCCACTGACGAAGCCTGCCCGGTCACTGCAACGCTTGCTCCGCTGGCCAGCATCACCTGCACCGCCACTTATACCGTCACCCAGGCTGACCTGGATGCGGGCAGTGTGACCAACATTGCCTCCGCCCATGGCACCTTTGGCGGCAACCCGGTCGATTCAACCACCGACAGTGAGACGGTGAATGCCGACCAAAACCCGGAACTCACGATTGTCAAGAGCGTAACTGAAACCACCTACGTAGCCGTGGGCGACATCCTGCACTACTCCTATCTTGTGACTAACACCGGCAATGTGACTTTGACAGGTCCCTTTACAGTAACCGATGACCGCTCGACTGACGAAACCTGCCCGGCGACCGCCACCCTGGCGCCGACCGCCAGCATCACTTGCACCGCCAGCTACACCGTAACCCAGGCCGACCTGGATGCAGGCGATGTCACCAACATTGCCTCCGCCCATGGCAGCTTTGACGGCAACCCGGTCGATTCAACGACAGACAGTGAAACAGTGAATGCGGACCAAAACCCGGCTCTGAGCATTGTTAAGAGCGTAACCGAAACTACCTACGTAGCCGTGGGCGACATCCTGCACTACTCCTATCTTGTGACTAACACCGGCAACGTGACCTTGAGCGGACCCTTCACAGTCACCGATGACCGCTCCACCGACGAAGCCTGTCCGGTCACAGCCACTCTGGCGCCGACCGCCAGCATCACTTGCACCGCCAGCTACACCGTAACCCAGGCCGACCTGGATGCAGGCGATGTCACCAACATTGCCTCCGCCCATGGCAGCTTTGACGGCAACCCGGTCGATTCAACGACAGACAGTGAGACGGTGAATGCCGACCAAAATCCGGCTTTGAGCATTGTTAAGAGTGTAACTGAAACCACCTACGTAGCCGTGGGCGACATCCTGCACTACTCCTATCTTGTGACTAACACCGGCAACGTCACACTCAGTGGTCCCTTTACTGTAACGGATGACCGCTCTACCGACGAAGCCTGTCCGGTCACTGCAACGCTTGCTCCGCTGGCCAGCATTACCTGCACCGCCACCTACACCATCACTCAGGCCGACCTGGATGCGGGTGATGTGACCAACATCGCCTCCGCCCATGGCACCTTTGGCGGCAACCCGGTCGATTCAACGACCGACAGTGAGACGGTGAATGCTGACCAGAATCCAACTCTCTCCTTACTGAAGCAAATTGGTACTTCTGCCTCTGGTCCATGGGCATCATCCATCATGGTTGCCGAAGGCAGCTCGGTCTATTATCGATTTGAAATCACCAATACTGGAAATGTCACGCTCAGCCCGGTCTGGGTAACAGACCCGGATGTCGATACCAGTAGCTGCATATTTACCGATCCGTTGCTACCAGGCGCGACGACCTCGTGTGTCATTGGACCTGTGACCGTGGTGGTTGGATCTGTTGTAAATACAGCCTATGCTAGTGGTGATTTCGGTGGAACGACCTATGATTCTGCAGATTCCAGTGCAGAATATATCGGAACGGCTCCAGACCTGTCCATCACCAAGTCAGATTCTGGAATATCGGTTGTTCCTGGGGATGTTATCGCCTACACGCTGGATTATCAGAATAGCGGTACTGGCTCGGCGACGGGTGTGGTAATCACTGAAACCGTTCCCGCCAATACCACATTCAATCCGGGTGCCAGCACAGCTGGTTGGGCTTGTTTACCGGATGCCAACCCGGGTGCAACCTGCACTTATGTCGTTGGAACGCTTAATTCGGGGGCGAGTGGATCCATTACATTTGCAGTCCAGGTGGATAACCCCCTGGCAGCTGGTGTGACCCAGGTGGCAAACACCGCAACCATCGCGGATGACGGTACCCAGGGAACGGACCCCACTCCTGACAACAATTCAGATGACGAAGCGACCCCGGTGGACGCTGTTCCGGACTTCTCGCTTATTAAAACAACCACTGCGACACTGGTCTACCCCGGTGATGTGGTTATTTACACCCTTTCGTATGCAAATGCAGGCAATCAAGATGCCACGGGCGTAAATATTACCGAGGTAGTTCCGGCCAACACCACCTTTGTTGCAGCCAGCAGTAGTGCTGGATGGAGTTGCACGGACGGTTCTCCAGCAGGTGCTAGTTGTGTCTTTACGATAGGCAACCTGGCAGCCGGCAGTAGCGGTTCGATAACTTTTGCCGTCCAGGTTTCTATGAATATCCCGGCCGGGGTGGAGACCATTGCCAACTCCGCCACCATCGGGGATGACGGCGCTAATGGCGAAGATCCAACCCCGGACAATAATTCAGATGATGCCACTACACCATTGGATGCCCAACCTGACCTTGCCATTACCAAAACGGATAACGATGGTGTAGGCGCTCCGGGTGGGGTGGTGGTTTACACACTGGTAATCACCAACAATGGCACCCAGGCTGCAACGGGTGTGGTAGTGACCGAAACAGTGCCACTCTACACAACTTTTGAAGCGGGTTCCAGCACAGTGGGCTGGGCATGTGCTCCGGATGCAAGTGCTGGCAGCACCTGTACATTTGATATTACCCAGATCAGTGCTGGTGCCACCCGGACGCTCTCCTTTGGCGTGCGCATCGATGCGACATTACCAACTGGTGTGGAGCAGATTGCCAATGGCGCTCGTGTGGCAGATGATGGAACCAATGGTGAAGATCCTACTCCTGAAGATAACTCTGATGAGGATACAACACCGGTGGATGCATCACCAAATCTTTCCATTATCAAGACTGATGGCGTGACCCAGGTCACCCCCGGTGCTGAATTGACCTACACCCTGACCATTACCAATAATGGCGGCCAGGAAGCGACCGGTATCACCATCACCGACACTTTACCCGAAGGCTTGATCTTCCAAACCGCCAGTGATGGTGGCTCATACAACGACACGGATCGAACGATTAGCTGGACATTGGCCAGCCTGCCCGCTGGTCAGAGCATTACCCGCACAATCACAGTCCAGGTGGACCCGGAACTGGATGGAGAAATTCTCCTGCTGACGAATGTAGCTGTGGTGCAGGATGACGGCGCTAATGGTGAAGACCCGAATCCCGAAGATAATACGAGTGAAGATACCGATTTGATTGGATCGGGCGGCAAGGAAATTGTTGCCCATAACGTTGCAGAAACTGTCTTGCCCGACGTGGCAATCGGCGAACTGCTGACCTATGAAGTCAAGCTGACCGTCAGCCCGGGTGAAGTTACCAATTTGGTACTCACGGATATTCTGGACCGCGGTCTGGCCTTTGTGAATTGCCAGGTCATTGCCCCGCCTGGTTTGATAGCTTCTCCGCTAACTTTTGACCAAATCTGTGCCGCAGCCACGGTGATTAGCACTGAACCTGCCGCCAGTACCAACCCGGCGGATGCTGGTCGCAAAATGGTGGTCATCTTTGGAACGGTGAGCAATGCTGGCCAACAAGACTTGGATCTCACGGTCCGTTATCAGGTGGTGGTACTCGATAGTGCTGAGAATTTGCGCGGTGTGGAGTTAAATAATGCCGCTATGTGGGAATGGGACGGAGGTTCGTTGGAGAGTACAGCTCCGCCTGTCATCATTGTTGAGCCAGCGCTCAGCCTGGTCAAGACGGTCAGCCAACCTTCTGCCTTGCCTGGCAGCCTGCTGACCTTCACGCTCACCCTGGCCCACACAGCAGATTCGAACAGCGATGCCTACAACGTCACACTGACAGATCCCCTGCCAGTTGATCTGATCTATGTACCTGGAAGCCTGATGCTGGTTAGCGGGCAGGCGCCCACTCTGATCGATACGAACGATCTAACCAGACTGGAGGTGACCTGGGATGTATTTGCCAACAATGGTGAACCAACAATTCTGCGCTTCCAGGCTCGTTTGGGGAGCATCTACCCGGGTCAAACGGTGGTCAATAATGCTAATGTAGACTGGACCAGCTTGCCCGGTGAAATCAGCGAACCACAATCGCCTTTCAACCCGCTTTCCTATGAGCGCTACTTCAACCCCGACTCTGCAGTGGATATTTACGGCGCTTCGGACTCGGTGAATGTGGATTATCCCTCTGGTCTGACCTTGCCTGAAACCGGCTTTGCCCCGAGTGTTGTCACTGCTCTCGGCCCGATGGATGTGAATTATGCCGCCCTGGGCAGTGTCTGGGTTGAAATCCCAGAAATTGGCGTCAAATTGCCCATCGTGGGTGTGCCATTGGCCGCGGATGGCTGGGATGTGCAATGGTTGAATGAACAGGTGGGGTGGTTGCAAGAGACCGCCTTCCCGGGTTACTCTGGCAACTCGGTGGTCACTGCCCATGTTTATGATGCAGATGGCTCGACCGGCCCGTTTGTAAATCTGCACACGCTGGGTTATGGCGACCGAATCATTGTCCATGCCTACGGTGTGGCTTACACCTACGAAGTCCGCACAGTGCAGCGCTTGCAGCCGACAGACATGACCCCGATGCGCCATGAAAAGAAATCCTGGCTGACGCTGATCACTTGCCAGGGCTTTAATGAGGATACTTACACCTACAGTAGCCGGGTAGTGGTGCGGGCAGTTCTGGTCAGTACCAAGTAGTTGAACTGAGCTAAAAACTTCAGGGCGCAATCAGTTGGTTTGATTGCGCCCTGAGTGTTTGCGTGGAAGTGTGTAGTGTGTCCTCAACGAACCAAATCACCCCATCCGATCATGCCTTGGTGTGTTTAAACGCAAACCTCCCCAACATATGCTGAATAGAGCCCGTTATTCGGTTATTTTCCATGAGCCAATCACAGCCCCGCTGATGATCAAGCACATGGCAACGAAGGAAATCAACGTCAACCGTTGACCGGCAAACAGCACCAAATTGACTGTGGAAAGCAAAGGGGTCAGATATGCCAGGGATCCAATGACACGCGGATCCCCCTTTTTCAGCGCTGCATCCCAGCAGAAAAAAGCTGCACCCATCGGTCCAATCCCCACCAGGATCAGGAAGAGCCATTGGAGGGGTGCGATTGTTGAGATTTCTTGTGCGCTCCCACCATTGATAAAATAAATTCCGAAGGATAGCATCCCTGAAATCAGGCAAAATACACCGATCGAATCAGTGGGAAAGAGGGGTAGGCGCTTAGTGAGTAGAGAATATACCGCCCAGATAACCGCCGCTCCCAGGGCTGCACTATAACCAGCCAGGTAGCTCACCTGCAAATTGGCCTTCCCTCCGGTGGCGATCAAGCTCGCCCCGGACAGGCCAATCACCGCTCCGAGGATGTGATGGGCCCGCAGCTTTGTGCCTGGCAGCACCAGCGGGGACAGAAAAACAATCAACAGCGGCCATAGGTAGTTGATCAGGTTGGTTTCAACGGCCGGAGCGTGGGCAAAAGCAGTGAAATACAGGAAGTGATATCCGAAAATCCCCCCAACACCCACCAGGATCACCTTGATTGGAACCCGCCATCCATTTCTCCGAACCAGGGAAGTTAATCCACTGGTGGTCAGCGTGACGCCTAGCAGCAGGAAACGCGGAATTTCCTGCAACCCATTTCCTGCCAGGGCCAGAGTGCTCCATAGCAGAATGGCCGCCAATGCCAGGAGGAGGGAAGGAGTTGATTTCATCGATGACCGGATGATGGAGGAAATAGAATGGAATCCTTTGCGGTTCTATGCAGCTGGCGGAAGAATCGAGTAATCATATCATGGATGTTTTTTACTCCCCCAAGATTTGGAGATCAATCGTAGAAACCAAAAAGCCCTTGAACTTTCCAAGGGCTTTGATTTGCTTCGTTAAATGAGCTATCTGGATTTTAATCGTTCTTCAATGGCTTGCAGTAAGGTGGTAAACGCATCCGCAAAGGCTTTCACCCCATCCACTTCCAATTGATAGGTCACTTCCGCCATCGAGATGCCTAGTTTTTCCAGCTTTGCCAGTGATTTCTTTGCACCATCCAGATCTTCCTCCAGGCTCGGGCGTACCTGACCGTGATCCAGGAAGGCCAACAGGGTTTGGGGGGGAACGGTATTGACCGTATCTGGGCCGATCAGTTCTTCAATGTAGATTACATCCCGGTAGGCCGGGTTCTTGGTGCTGGTGGAAGCCCACAACGGCCGCTGGACACGCGCTCCTTTGGCTTTCAATTTCAGGAAGCGTTCAGAGGTAAAGACATTTTTGTAATCTGCATAGGCCAACCTGGCATTGGCAATGGCTGCCTTGCCCAATAGTTTGCTTGCACGGTTATTTCCAGCGGCAATGAGTTTCTGCAGCCGGGCATCCACATTGGTGTCCACCCGGGAGACGAAGAAAGAGGCCACCGAGGCAATTTGCTCCAGCGGCAAGCCGGCCGCAGCCCGTTTTTCCAGACCGCTCAAGTAGGCTTCCATCACCTCGGCGTAGCGCTCGAGGGAGAAGATCAGGGTCACATTGACGTTGATACCCGCTGCAATGGCTTCAGTGATGGCCGGCAAACCGGCTTTGGTGGCCGGGATTTTGATCATCAGGTTGGGCCGGTCCACCCGCGCCCAGAGTGCTTTGGCCTGGGTCAGCGTGGCCTCGGTGTCGTTCGCCAGGTACGGGCTGACTTCCAGGCTGACATAGCCATCCCCAGCGTTGCTTTCCTGGTAGAGCGGCAGGAACAGATCCGTAGTCGCCTGGATGTCCTCGATTGCCAGGTGGAAGAAAACTTCCTCCGGGCTCAGGCCGGGAATCAGGCTGTCATCATAGTCGTTGGTCTTGGCGATGGCGTTCATGAAGATGCTCGGGTTGGAGGTTACCCCGCGGATTTCCCCTGCTGCAATCATACGCGCCATCTCACCATTCTTCAACAAACGGCGCTGAATGTTGTCATACCAGACGGATTGTCCCGCCTCGAACAGTTTTTGGGATGCGTTCATCATCTTCTCCGATCCGTTATTTCAACATTTCCAGGGCTGTTTTGACTACATTTTCAACAGAAAAGCCCAAGTTCTTGAAGATTTCACTGGCCGGGGCGGAAGCGCCATAGCGATCCAACCCGATGATTTGGCCCTGGTCACCGACCCAGCGGTGCCAGCCCTGCGAAACGCCTGCTTCAACCGCAATGCGGCGTGTCACAGCGGGTAGTAGGACAGAATCCCGGTAGGCCGGGTCTTGCTCGCTGAATAGTTCCCAGCTTGGGAAGGAAACCAGGCGCACACTGATACCCTTTTCGGCCAATTGCTTGCCGGCTCCGACGATCAACGGCACTTCCGAGCCGCTGGCCATCAGGATAATTTGTGGTTTGCCAGTCCCCAGGTCGGCCAGCACATACGCACCCTTGCGCACCCCTTCTTCGGAGGCGTAAAAACTGCGGTCCAGGGTGGGTAAGGCTTGGCGGGTCAGTGCCAGTAGGGTTGGCCGGTGCCGGTGCTCGATCGCAATCTTCCAGGCCACTCGTACTTCGTTGGCATCCGCCGGGCGCAAGGTGACCAGGTTGGGGATCGCTCGCAAGGCAGCCAGGTGTTCCACCGGTTGGTGGGTGGGCCCGTCTTCGCCCACCCCGATGCTGTCATGCGTGAACACCCAGATCGAGCCCAGGTGGGAAAGTGCTGAAAGCCGGATGGGCGGGCGCATATAGTCCGAGAATACCAGGAAAGTTGCGCCAAATGGGATGAATCCGCCGTGGTACGAAAGGCCGTTGACGATCGAGCCCATGCCATGCTCGCGCACCCCAAAGTGCATGTTGCGCCCCGCTCGTCCTTCCTCATCAAATGAAAATGCCGGGGAGGCAGTCATCCAGGTATTGGTAGAGGGAGCCAGGTCAGCCGATCCGCCGAACAACTCGGGCAGCTTGGCTGCCAGGGCATTGATCACTTTGCCGGACGAAGCCCGCGTGGCGACGCCTTTTTCATCCGCCGGGAACACCGGTAACTCGGCATCCCAGCCTGCGGCTAGTTTGCCAGCCAATCGCCGTTCCAGTTCAACTGCCAGTTCCGGGTATTCCGCCCGGTAGGCTTCAAAACGCTCTTTCCATTCGGTTTCGATGACTGCACCCTGGCCCACTGCCTGGCGGAAGAAAGGTAGTGATTCTTCCGGGATGAAGAAGCGCGGTTCCTTCGGCCAGCCGAGTTTTTCCTTGGCGCCATCCAGTTCCACATCTCCCGGCGGCTCGCCGTGGGCTTTTTCCGTGCCAGCCCGGGTCGGCAGGCCGTAGCCGATGATGTTGCGCACCATGATGATGGATGGTCGTGGGTCCGCCTTGGCCGTTTTAATGGCGGTGTCAATTGCTTCCACATCCAGGCCATCCGCCACATGTTGCACATGCCAGCCATATGCTTCAAAGCGTTTGCCACGGTTTTCGGTGAAAGCCATATCCGTGGAGCCTTCGATGGAAATGCGGTTATCATCGTAAAGATAAATCAGCTTGCCCAGGCGCAGGTGCCCGGCCAGTGAGGCTGCCTCAGCGGTGACACCTTCCATCAGGTCGCCGTCCGTGACGATGGCATACACGTAATGATTGATAATTTTATACCCGGGGCGGTTGAAAACTTTGGCCAGGTGTGCTTCGGCGATGGCCATCCCCACCCCATTAGCAAAACCCTGCCCAAGCGGGCCGGTGGTAGTTTCCACGCCGGGTGTCCAGCCAAATTCCGGGTGACCCGGGGTCAGGCTGCCCCACTGACGGAAGCGCCTAATTTCATCCAACGACAGCTCATAGCCGGTCAGGTGCAGCAGGCTGTACAGTAGCATCGAGCCGTGCCCGCCGGAGAGGATGAAACGGTCACGGTTCGCCCAGGTCGGGTTGGTCGGGTTGTGGCGCAGGTGGCGCGTCCAGATGGTGTAGGCCATCGGGGCGGTCCCCATCGGCAGGCCGGGGTGGCCGGACTTGGCCTGTTGAATCCCATCTGCAGACAAAAAGCGGATGGTATTGATCGCAAGGTTTTGGATTTCTTTGGTTTCTTTCATGGCATTCCCTTGATAAAAACTAAATTATTCCCACTGCGTGTGGAACACGCCTTCTTTATCCACCCGCCGGTAGGTGTGGGCACCGAAATAATCGCGCTGCGCCTGGGTCAGGTTGGCTGGCAGGATTTCGGATCGGTAGGCATCGAAATAAGCCAGGGATGCACTCACCGCCAGCATCGGGATGCCCAACCCCACACCCACCTGGACCACCTCGCGCCAACCAGCTTGCCGGGATAGGATATCCTTGGAGAAAGTTTCATCCAGCAGCAGGTTGGGCAGATCCGGATTGCGGGTGAATGCCGCGGAAATATCGCCCAGCATACCAGCCCGAATGATACAGCCCGCCCGCCAGACCTTTACGATACGAGCCAAGTCTAAACCCCAATTGTACTCGGCTGAGGCCATTTTGAGTAAATTTAAGCCCTGGGCATAGGAGGTAATCTTGCTGGCATACAGTGCTTGTTCTGCCGCTGCGATCAAATGGGCTTTACCCCCGGTGAAATGACCAGCCTTGCCCAAAATGCGGGAGGCTGCACCCCGCTCGGTTTTAAGTGAAGAAATAAGTCTGCTCTCCACCGCCGCGTTGATCGTCGGGATGGCCGCGCCAATATCGAAGGAGTTTTGCGAGGCCCACTTGCCAGTGCCCTTCTGGGCAGCCTCATCCAGGATCAAATCCACCAGTGATTTCCCGGTTTCCTCATCCAGGCGGGTCAATATGGCGGCGGTAATTTCGATCAGATAGGATTGCAGTACCTCTTGATTCCAACGGCCAAAAACTTCAGCTAATTCAGCATTGGAAATGCCCGCACCACGGTGCAGCAGGTCGTAGATTTCGGCAATCAGTTGCATATCGCCGTATTCGATGCCGTTGTGTACCATCTTGACGTAATGTCCGGCCCCACCCGCTCCCATCCAGTCCACGCAGGCTTCGCCGTCCTTGGTTTTCGCAGATATGGCCTTGAACATTTTCTCAACCCGCGACCAGGCCTCATAA
The DNA here is from genome assembly GCA_041741455.1 of Anaerolineaceae bacterium. Taxonomy (GTDB): domain Bacteria; phylum Chloroflexota; class Anaerolineae; order Anaerolineales; family Anaerolineaceae; genus CALESS01. The sequence continues at coordinate 46,996 of JBGSJZ010000003.1, forward strand.
GTTCCGCCGGGCATCATGCTCGGCCCCCACAGGGCGCCGCTTTCCCCGCCGGAAACCCCCATGCCGATGAACATCAGGCCAGCCTGGGTCAATTCCTTGGCCCGCCGTTCGGTATCCAGGAAGAAGGAATTCCCTCCGTCGATGATCAGGTCGCCAGCCTGCAGGAAGGGTTTGAGAGAGGCAATGGCTGCATCCACCGGTGCGCCCGCCGGCACCATCAGGAACAGCACCCGGGGTGGGGTCAGGGCAGACGTTAACTCCTCCAGCGAGGTGACGACTTTGACATTAAAATCCTCCGGTAGTTTCGGATTTAGGTCAAAGCCGATCGGTGGAAATCCGTTGCGGGCAAAATTCTGAGCCAGGCTGCGTCCCATCACGCCCAGACCGAGAATGCCAAGTGAATATTTGGGTTCCATATTTTTTTCTCCGAAAGAGACATCAACTGTGATTATTGTTAATTTTACCCGGTGTTCCAGGTACTCGATAAAGGATTTCACCGGCTTTGGGCACGTAAAGAATCCCTTCTTCTTCCCGGTTCTGCCAGTCTCGCATGTCGATTTTGGTCGGGTCCAGGTAACCCAAGTTCAGGCGGGCACAATCTTCCGCTGAAACCTTGCTGGCCAGGATGACTCGCACATTTGGCTTTTCGACCCCATTTTCCATGACCCCGGAGCCGCGCACGTGGGTGCTGTGCGCCAGCACGCCCAGCGGGATGTGTTTAAATCGATCCCAGTTATTCAGAAAATAGGGCAAGCAGTGGTAACCAACTTCGTAGATAAATTTTCCATGCACATGGCTGATCGCATCCAGGTGCGGGGCGTAGATGATCACTTCGCCACCGACTGCCACCGCCGGTTCCAGCTTGTACATAGCCTTGGCTGCGGTCCATAAGTCGTCGTACATGACCGGGGCGCACGAGAGCACCCGTTGGAAGGGTTTTTCCACCCAATGGATGTGGCGCTGTGCGGAGAAATCAGCTGCAACACTCCAGGCATCCAACAAGTCGCCCACCACCAGGCCTGCCAAATCGTGGTCTTCCACCAGCAGTGCAACCAGCGTTACCGGGGTTTTCAGGCGGCTGGCGGCAGCGTGGATCATGGCCCGCACCGGTGTGTCTTTGATGCCGATCGTCCCAACCACCCCAGCCAACGCCCCCAACCAATGGGTGGCGTTGATCATATCCGGCCCGGAGATGCCGGGGAATAAGTACTTGGCGCCGCCCGAAAAACCAACCACTTCGTGCGGGAAGGTCGGGCCGACGATCAGGATCTGGTCATATTCCAGCGCCAGCTTGTTGATCCGGATCACCACTTCTTCCGGCAGCGAGGGATGCCAGTTGGCTCCGGCAATTTGCCGGATTTCATCCTTGTCCATCACGCCCAGCGAGACCAACATGGTTGGATCATCCCAGGCATGGTTCAGCAAGCCAATGTGTCTGAATTTTGTCCTGTGTTCTTCAGTTGAGATACCTACCAGGTGATTTAAAGCTTCTTCCGACATGGCGGGGTGCGTCCCCAGCGCCACCAGGAAATCCAACTGGCGTACGTCACTCAAAATCTCCACTACCATCCGGAACAATTGTGGCAGAGGCAGAGAGCGGGTGTGATCTGGAATCAATACCAGTACTTTTTGCCCCGTGAACTTCCCGACCAACCCCTCTAGAAGAGTTTTCTGGATGGCTTCTTGATCGAGAATTCCGACCGGTGTATATTGTTGAGAATAAATCATTGTTGCTGGTCCTTATCCGTCACAAGTCAAACTCAGATGTTATACACCACTATAAGCGGAGAAGCCGCCGTCCACCGGGATGATGATACCGGTGACAAACGCCGAGGCGGATGACATCAGCCACAAGACAGCGCCGTCCAAATCTTCCGGGTTGCCGAAACGCCCCATCGGGGTGTGATCAATTATCTTTTGCCCGCGGGCGGAAAGTGCACCGGTTTCAGCGTCGGTCAACAGGTAACGATTTTGCTCGGTTAGGAAGAAACCCGGCGCAATCGCATTGACCCGGATGCGTGGGGAATATTCCTGTGCCATGTGCACGGCCAGCCACTGGGTGAAGTTGCTGGCGCCAGCCTTGGCTGCCGAATAGGCCGGGATGCGGGTCAGGGGTCGGTAGGCGTTCATCGAGGAGATATTCAGAATGACGCCTTCTTTGCGCTCCGCCATGTGCCGGCCGATGATTTGCGAAGGGATGATCGTTCCCATCAGGTTGAGGTCGAACACCCAGCGCAGGGCATCAGTGGAGAGGTCGAAGAAAGATCTGTCGGCGTTGGTGGATGCATCCGGTTTGTTGCCTCCGGCACCGTTGATCAGCCCATCGATCTTGTTATACTCAGCCAGGATTTGATCTACGGTCGCTTGAACGCTTTCCGGCTGCAGCACGTTCCCCTGTACGGCCAGCGGGCGCCCTCCACCCGGCATCGACTTAAGTTCTTTCACGGTCTCCTCGGCCGCGGCCAGATTGTAATCCATGATCACCACGTCAGCTCCGCACTGGGCCAGTGCCCGGGCCATTCCGCTACCCAAAATGCCAGCCCCGCCCGTGATGACAATAACCTGGCCGCTAAAATCATATGCTTTACTAAAATCTGATGGCATTATCTTCTCTCCAAGGTTTTTAAGTACTTTTGTTGTAAGTATCTTATCTGCGTTTATCTGCGGATAAAGTCGTGATGGTTTTCATTTAAAGGTGATACGCTTTTTTCGCCAGCTCGACCGCCAGCTCGGCCATCATGCTTTCAGCATCCTCCCGGTCAATCATACCCCGCACCAGCGAACCGGCCAGCCAGTTAGCGCAGGCCCGCCGCCAGACATCATGCCGGGCCGGTATGGATAACAAAGCCCGGGTATCGTCCACAAACCCGGTGGTGTTGTACAGTCCGGTTGTTTCCATGACCTGGTCCAGGTAGCGCCGCATGCCGTTCCAGGAATCGTTGAACCACCAGGGCGCGCCAAGTTTAACCGCCGGGTAGGCCCCGGCCAGCGGAGCCAGTTCGCGGGTGTAGGTCGATTCATCCAGGGTGAACAGGATCAGGGTAAAGTTGGGATGATTGCCGAAGCGGTCCAGCAGGGGTTTCAGCCGGCGGGTGTATTCAGTCCGCACCGGGATATCGAAGCCCTTGTCCGGGCCGAACTCGGCCATCACCTGGGGATTGTGGTTGCGGAAGACCCCGGCGTGCAGCTGCATCACCAGGCCGTCCTCCACGCTCATCCGTGCCATCTCGGTCAGCATATGGGCGGAAAATTGTACAGCATCCCCGGGTTCGACCTGACCGCGCAGGGCCTTTTGAAAAATGTACTCCATCTCAGAATCTGACAGCCAGGCTGTATAGGGTTGGGCGGGTGAAAAATCGCAAGCGGTGGCGCCCAGGGCTTTGAACTCAGCCCGGCGCTGCTCCAGGGCCTGCAGGAAGGCTTTGAAACTGCCAATCCCGATCCCGCTTAATTGGCCGAGGAGCTGGATGTTCTCCAGCCAGCCGTCCGCCTCCAGGTTGATCAGGTTGTCCGGCCGGAAAGTTGGCAAGATTCGCCCTTCCCAGCCCGAGTCGCGGATCGCCCGGTGATGCTCCAGGCGGTCGGTGGCTGCGTCGGTGGTTGCCAGGGCGGCAATGTTGAACTTCTGAAACAGCAAACGGGGTGAATATTCTGGTGACGCCAGGGCCTCTTCCACCCGGTCGTAAATTCGGTCAGCCGATTCAACGGTAAGTTTTTCCTCCACCCCGAAGGCAGATACCAGCTCGTGGGTTAACCAGATCCCGGATGGGGTGCCGCGATACAGGTGAAAATAGGCCGCAAACAGGCGCCACACCTGGCGCGGGTCTTGCCTGGAGAGAATTTGGTGATAGGGCAAACCCTGCGAATACAGCATGCGCAGGACGTAATGATCCGGCTGGATCAATAATTCCACCGGGTTGCCAAAACGGTAGAGCGGGTCGCTGAAGAGAGCTGGATCGACATGGCTATGAGGGGAGTAGATCGGCAGGCCCCTGGCAAGGAAGTAAAGATCCATCGCCAGGGATTTTTGCTGGGGTTCCGGGTCAAAAAAACGATCAGGGTTAAGATTCATCATGAGACTGGATTACCTGTATATGAATATTTCAAAAAGACTTACAGGATGTTCGTGCATTCAAGCTTTGAAAAGTATAATGGATAATGATGGAGATGGCTAAAGGAATCGCGGAAATTTCTCACGAGGTTTTTAGTCTCTATCCATATTATGCTATATCTCTTGAGGTGACAACGAATGGACCTTGGCCTGAACATCCCCCAAACCGCAACCCTGGATTTTCTCTCCCTCGGAGCACTAAATCATCGCGTTGACTCTGGCATCATTCCCTTCCGCAAAGCTACCCAGTGGACGGTACACCCCAGCGGTGGAGAATATAACGTTGCCGCTAACCTGTCCGATTGTTTTCGTTTACGGACGGGGATCGTCTCTGCCATGGTGGATTATCCGATTGGCGATTTGATCGCCGAGCGGGTGCGGACCATGGGTATCAAGCCTTTCTATAAATACTTCACCCATAATGGCGTCAACGGCCCTAATATGGCTACCATCTATAGCGACCAGGGGCACGGCATGCGCGCTCCGGTGGTTTTTTACAACAGGGCTAACGAGGCGGCTGCCTTGCTCCAACCTGGCGACTTTGATTGGAATGCGATTCTCTCAGAAGGGGTGCGCTGGTTGCACAGCGGAGGCATTTTCGCCTCGCTCTCGGAATCGACCGGTGATGTGATCATCGAGGCCATGCAGGCTGCCAAGACTGCTGGTGCAGTCACTTCCTTCGACTTAAACTACCGCGCCAAGCTCTGGAACATCTGGGGTGGGGAATCCCGTGCCCAATCGGTCATCCGCCAGATTGTGGAAAATGTGGATGTGCTGGTCGGCAATGAAGAAGACCTGCAGCTTGGTCTGGGGATCCCCGGGCCAAAGGTTGCAGCCAAATCCAAGCTCGACCCGAGTGTCTTCTTCGGTATGATTGACCAGGTGCTGGAGAAGTATCCGCAGATCAAGGTGGTAGCCACTACCCTGCGCGAGGTGCACTCCACCAATCGGCATAGCTGGGGTGCTGTCGCCTGGATCAATGGGCAAACCTATGTTTCTCCCACCGCTGAGCTGGATGTTTATGACCGGGTGGGCGGTGGGGATGGCTTTGCGGCTGGTTTGTTCTTCGGTTTGCTGACCGGTGAGCAGCCCCAGGAAGCTGTCAACCTGGGCTGGGCCCACGGGGCACTGATCACGACTTTCCCCGGCGACACCACCATGGCCACCCTCGATCAGGTCCGGACCTTTGCCAGGGGCGGCTCCGCTCGCATCCAACGCTAAATATTTCCCTTCACGCCTGAATCTCCAAACCAGGCTGGTGGTACAAGAGTTTTTCATCTGTGTCATCTCCCCGAGCGGGGACAATGTGTGATATCTGTGGTTTCTTGTGAAATGGAGGAAAGATGAGCATCCATCCGCTGGCAGGTCACAAAGCTCCGACCGAGTCCCTGATCAACGTCCCCAGGCTTGTTTCAGCCTATTACACTCACCAACCGGACCCAGCCAACCCGGCTCACCGGGTGGCTTTCGGTACCTCCGGCCATCGCGGCTCCTCACTGAACCACAACTTCAACGAGCAGCACATCCTGGCCATCAGCCAGGCGATCTGTGAGTACCGGGCTGCCCAGGGTTACAGTGGCCCCCTCTACCTGGGGATGGATACCCATGCACTCTCTGAGCCGGCGCTGTATACAGCGATCGAGGTATTTGCTGCTAACGGGGTGGAGATTGTCATTCAGCAGGGCCTGGGCTATACCCCTACGCCGGTCATTTCGCTTGCCATCCTGACCTACAACCACGGTCGAACCTCCGGCCTGGCGGATGGCGTGGTCATCACCCCCTCCCATAATCCCCCGGAGGATGGCGGCTTTAAGTACAACCCGCCCTCGGCCGGACCGGCGGACACTGGCACCACCAAATGGATCCAGGATCGCGCCAACCAAATGATCGCCAATGATCTGGAAGATGTCAAGCGCATCCCTCTCGAGAAAGCCCTCAAGGCTCCGACTACCCACCTGGTGGATTACATCCAGCCTTATGTGGAGGATTTGAAGAACGTGATTAACTTTCCTGCCATTGCGGCGGCCAGCCTGAAAATTGGGGTGGATCCGATGGGCGGTGCGGGGGTAGCCTTCTGGGCGCCGATTGCCGAGAGGTATGGTCTCAACCTCGAGGTGGTCAACCCCTACGTCGACCCAACTTTCTCCTTTATGACGCTGGATGCTGACGGCCGCATCCGCATGGACTGCTCCTCGCCCTACGCTATGGCCTCACTGGTCAGCCTGAAGGACAATTTTGATATCGCCTTCGGCAATGACACGGATTTCGATCGCCACGGCATCGTTACCCGCAGCGTGGGTCTGATGAACCCCAATCACTACCTGGCAACCGCCATCTGGTACCTGTTCCAAAATCGCCCGGGTTGGGGCAGGGAAGTTGCCATCGGGAAGACCTTGGTTTCCAGCTCAATGATCGACCGGGTGGCGAAACACCTGGGCCGCAAGTTGTGCGAGGTGCCGGTCGGCTTCAAGTACTTCGTGGATGGCCTGCTGGATGGCTCCTTTGGTTTCGGTGGCGAAGAATCCGCCGGGGCTTCCTTCCTGCGCCTGGATGGCACCGTCTGGACCACCGACAAGGACGGCTTTATCCTCGATTTGCTGGCAGCCGAGATCCTGGCCGTTACCGGGCGCGACCCGGGTCAGCATTACCAGGAGCTGGAGCAGCGCTTTGGTCGGGCTTACTACGCCCGCAAAGATGCCCCGGTCACCCCGACTGGCAAAACCGCCCTGGCCAACCTCTCCCCGCAACAGGTTACAGCTACGGTGCTGGCGGGTGACCCGATCACTGCCCGCCTGACCCATGCTCCCTGCAACGGGGCTGCTATCGGCGGCCTCAAGGTCGAAACGGCCAATGGCTGGTTCGCCGCCCGCCCCTCCGGCACGGAAAATGTTTATAAGATTTATGCTGAATCCTTTGTCAGCTCGGAACACCTGGCCCGCCTGCAGACCGAAGCCCAGGCGATCGTGGATTCTGCCCTTGGATAATGTATTCAGATTCTTAACATGGATTACAACGGAAGCTACGGGAAAACACTGAAAGAGCTTTCTTATCCAATGATCTTCTCCGTGTCCTCTGTGACCTCTGTGCCTCCGTGGTGAAAAGGAGCTTTTATGCCGAATCTTGACCAATCCCCGGCCTGGCTGACAGTGGCCCGTCATTTTCAAGAGACAGCCAGCCTGCACATGCGGGACCTGTTCACCGCCGATCCCCAGCGCTTTGAACGCTTCTCCCTGCAAATGGATGAAATCCTCTTCGATTTCTCCAAGAACCGCATTATTGCCGAGACTCTGCCCTTGCTGGTGGATTTAGCGCTTCAAGCTGGTTTACCCGAGAAGATCGAGGCCATGTTCACCGGCCAGAAGATCAACATCACCGAGGATCGAGCTGTCTTACACACCGCCTTGCGCAACCGCACCAACACCCCGGTGCTGGTAGATGGTCAAGACGTCATGCCGGAGGTCAACCGGGTGCTGGGCAGGATGCGAACTTTCTCCGACTCCATCCGCAGCGGGGGGTGGAAGGGCTTTTCCGGTAAGCCGATTTGCGATGTGGTCAACCTCGGTATCGGCGGCTCTGACCTGGGTCCCAAGATGGTCTGCGAGGCGCTCAAACCCTACGGTAAACCCGGCCTGGGGGTGCATTTTGTCTCCAATGTCGATTCAACTGACCTGGTCGAGACTTTGAAACTGGTCAACCCGGAAACGACCCTCTTCCTGGTGGCCTCCAAGACCTTCACCACCCAGGAGACCATGGCCAATGCTCACTCCGCCCGGATTTGGTTCCTCTCGGCCACCGGGGATGAAACCGCAATTGCCCGCCATTTCGCTGCCATGTCCACCAACACGGCCGCAGTCACAGCCTTCGGCATCGACCCGGTCAACATGTTTGAATTTTGGGATTGGGTTGGTGGGCGTTATTCACTTTGGTCGGCCATCGGGCTGTCGATCGCCATTTACATCGGCATGGATAACTTTGAAGAACTGCTTTTCGGGGCGCACAGAGCCGACCTTCACTTCCGCAATGCCCCGCTTGAGCGTAACATCCCGGTCGTCATGGCCTTGCTGGGTGTCTGGTACAACAATTTTTATAACGCCTGCTCGCACGCCATTTTGCCCTACGACCAGTACCTGTTGCACTTCGCCGCCTACTTCCAGCAGGGGGACATGGAAAGCAACGGCAAAGGTGTGGATTTGCAGGGACAGTCGATCCGCTATGCCACCGGCCCGGTTATCTGGGGTCAGCCCGGCACCAATGGCCAGCACGCCTTTTACCAGCTCATCCACCAGGGCACCCAACTCATCCCTTGTGACTTCCTGGCGGCCGCCACCAGCCACAACCCGCTGGGTGAGCATCACCCGATCCTGCTCTCCAACTTCCTGGCCCAGACCGAAGCCCTGATGAAGGGCAAGACACCCGATGAGGCGCGGGCGGAATTGCGCCAGCAGGGCATTACTGGCGACCGTCTGGAAATGCTCGTCCAGGCCAAAACTTTCTCTGGCAACCGTCCGACCAATTCCTTCCTCTACCCAAAACTGACGCCGGAAGTGCTGGGTTCTCTGATTGCCTTCTATGAGCACAAAATCTTCACCCAGGGCGTCATCTGGAATGTCAACTCTTTTGACCAAATGGGCGTGGAACTGGGCAAACAACTGGCTAAAAAGATTCTGCCGGAATTGTCCGGACCGGATCCAGTCACGGGGCACGATTCCTCCACCAATGGACTGATCAATGCCATCCGTCGGATAAGCGGTTAGTTTCGTTTTCGTTGCGGGGACTCGCCAAATCACCCGACATGCATGGGCAAGCATTGCCCATACAACTTTCCCTGTAAATGGTAGGTTATTACCCCACCCCTTGCTTCAATGAGGGAGTTAATAATCTTTTGGGTCTCCCTTAATTTATTTTCACAACAGGAATTACATCTCTTCTCATTCTGTCAATGATTGTTCCAATCAAGATCTGCCAGTATGGTTTAGCCTTCCAGTAGAGACCCAAACGAATGTCAGATTCTTGAGTAAGAGTGAAGACTGCTTGAATTGTGATGATTTATCGTTACAATAATAGTAGTGCCTTCAATTCTCTCAAACTCAAATCTAGCCTGTCATGAGTTAATAGAATTAATCGTTGAACAGTAAGTTGTCACATCCGAAAGCTCTGTTCGTTCCCCTTTCATTTCTACAATCCAAAATTACCAGCGCCACAATCTTTTAAGGAGAATACAATGTCTCGAAAAAATTTGGTCGTCATGCTGATCGTCTTTTTCGTGACCGTAATGGTAACGGTCAGTGTCGTAACCGCACAAACGCCTGCAGCTTCCGGCGTGACACTTCCGTATTCTGGCCAATTGGCGGATTCATCTGGTCAGGCGGTTTCGGATGGTTTATACGATTTTATTTTCACCTTGTACCCGTCAGAGAAAAATGGTCCCGTGCTATGGACCGAAATCCAGACCGGGGTGAATGTGAAGTCGGGGAGTATGAATGTGGTACTGGGACAGAATATGCCCATGACCAAAGAATTGGCTGATCGACAGGGATTGTGGCTGTCGGTTAGCGTACGTGGGCCGCAGGATGGTGAATTCATTTTGTTAAATCCGCGCATCGACATGAATTCGACAAAAGAGGTTAGCACACTGACTTGTCCACATAATCACTTCACTGATTACTGGCCTGGTGAAAGCTCGGATTGGGGGTTGCTCATTGAAAATATGAGCACTGGGGATGGCTTGCGCGCTTACAGCAAGTCAACGACTTGGAATTATGCTGCTGTTTTTGGAGCAAACATAGCTGCGACAGGTTATGGTACAGGTGTCTATGGCTTCAGCGATCAGGGGGTAGGCGTGTATGCAAACAGTAACAGCGGGGATGGATTGGAAGCTACCACCGCTTCGAATATCAAGAGTGCCGTCTACGGTCACTCTGTCGATGGAAATGGAATCTGGGGGATCAGCACGAATCGGCAAGGTGTGCATGGTGGCAGTACAAATAACTTTGGTGTGGAAGCGACGGGCGGCGGTGATGCCTCATATTCCGATTTGCTTGGAGACCTGTTAATCGGGGGAACACGCGGTGAGATATTTTCCTTCGGGAATATCATAGAGTTATTCAGCAACGGTTATATAGCTCTTGACCTGGATAATGACAATAACAGCGCCAACCAATTTGAGATTTGGAACGGTACAGAAACATTAGTTTACAAGGTGGATGAGTCCGGGAACACTACCGCCATAGGTACCAAGTCAGCCAGTGTCAACACACCCAACTTCGGCCAACGCTTGATGTACTCTGTTGAAAGCCCGGAAGTGTGGTTTGAGGATATTGGCACAGCTCATTTGGAAAATGGCGTTGCCATGGTCAAGTTCGAGACGATTTTTGCTGAGACCGTGAATGCGAGTTTGGACTACCATGTATTTGTCACGCCTCTTTGTGAATACGCTGTCATCTTGTTTGTAACGGAGAAAACGGAAGAAGGCTTCACAGTCAAAGGAGAGACACTGGATAAACAACCAAGTAACTGCGGATTTGACTACCGGGTGATAGCGAAACGCCTGGGCTACGAGGGTGATCGTCTCATGCCTGTTGATACCACTGTTAATAGCAGACCTTAGGTGGTGAAGTGAATGTAAGGGAGAAATCTTGCAATCGGTCAAATGGATTTGGCTATGCTTGATGGTTGAAGCATAGCTTTAGGCCTCCTGCTTGGATCAATCCGTGGCTAATGTGAGTTGAAGAAGAGATTCATTTCCAAAAACTACCTTGACCAAGGAACAAGCATGTTTCTAGAGAATTGCAAGAATTCGGTTCTATTCGAGGTCTGACAGGAGTATGCGGCGAATTGCAATTAGGAGAAAAAATGAAATCACGAAAGGTGCTATTAGCTCTGATCGTAGCAGTTTTATTGATGACAATTTCCGGGTCATCTTTTTCTGAAGTGAGTTCTTCTTGGACGACTTCGAGAGAGATGGTTGGCGGTCCATATAGGATGACAATCCAATCTTTGGGAGTGACAAAATCCAGCGGTTACCAATTGCTGGATGCAACCAAGGTAATTAATCCAGAATCAGGATGTTGCTGCAGCCTCTGCTTGCCGATCATCACGAAATGAGGATGTGCATAGCATCAGATTTTTTGTTATCGATGGTCATAACCTGATCTCTACAGTGCCCGGGCTCTGCCTGGAGTAGTTGGATGACAGACAACAACTGGTTGAATGGTTTTTTATCTGCTTCAGCATTCACCCAGTTTGTTGCAGTTGTTTTTACCCCTACACCATCCGGGTGCACCTTACAATACCATTCCTGATTTCCTACAATGATCTCAATTGCTCAGAATCATTGTAATCAAATCCATCTGCAATGATCTGCGTTCATCTGTGGATCAGACAGAACCAGTAGATCCTAGAGGTAATTCATATGGATACAGCCTGTCAACTACGCTTCACCCGTAATCTGGCCGCTCCCCCCGCTGAGGTCTTCCGCGCCTTCACCCATGCCACCGCCCTGCGTGACTGGCTTAGCCAATCTGCTCACTCTCAACCGCGTGAGAACGGCTATTTCTTGTTGCAGTGGTCGGATCTTTCCATCGTCCAGGGTACTTATCGGAAGTTTGAACCGCCACACCTGCTGGAATTCTCCTGGCAACCCCTGGGCGATGCCAAACCTGATACAGTAGATGTACACATTGAGACAGTAGAAAGCGGCCTCCAACTCACCCTGGTTCACCATCTGGCCGAGGATTGCGAATCTGCTCGCCAGGTCTATACCGCTGCCTGGGAATCCGCAATTGAGAACCTCGAGTCCTTCTTCCTGACTGGTATCGACTTGCGCCTGGCCCGTCGCCCACGCATGGGCATTTATCTCGATAACCTGGATAAAGCGACCGCTGCCCGGCTGGGAGTGCCGGTGAAACAAGGTGTTTTGATCCAGGGAACGGCTCCCGGTTCTGGGGCGGAACGCTCTGGACTGGTCAAAGAGGATGTGCTGGTCAGCATGGCTTGCCAGCCGACGCCTGTCCCTGCCAGCCTGGCCCCTATCCTGCAGAAACATAAAGCCGGGGAACAAGTCAAGATCGAGTTCTACCGCGGGGCTGACTTGATCACCGCAGAGCTGGAACTTTCCAGCTTCCCCATCCCGCAGTTTCCAGACACGGCCACCGGGCTGGCTGAGGCTGCCAGTAAGGGCTTTGACGGAGTGCTCAAAGGCATCCGCGAGATCACAACGAATTTGACCGACGCTCAGGCCAGCCGGAGACCGGCTGAGAACGAGTGGAGCGTCAAGGAATTGGTCGCCCACTTCATCCTTTGTGAACGCGATTACCAGTCCTGGGCAGCCGATATGCTGCTGGACCACCCGGTCAATGATGATATCGAGATGCGCCCGAATGTCAACGAACGCATTACCGCCCTGGTCGCTCGCTTCGGTGGCTTGGATGCCTTGATCGTTGAGCTGGAAGCAGCCTATGCCGAAACGGTCGCCCTGTTGTCTGGCCTGCCAGCGCCTTTCGTTCAGTGGCGCAAGCATCTCTACCGCCGCCTGGCGGATTGGGCGCTGAATGTTGTCCCTGGCCATTTCAATGAAGAACATCAACAGCAATTTTTGGATACGATTGCCAAAGCCCGGCAGTAATTGGATTTCAAGTGGAGGGTGATTCCTGTCACCCTCCATTAATGATCCGACCTTAAACTATTAGTGTAGTAAAAATGCCGGATTGTTTTTGGAAGTTTTGCAATGATTTACATCGTCGATGGACACAACCTGATCCCCAAGCTGCCCGGGCTGAGCCTGGAGCAACTGGATGACGAACTACGCCTGATTGAACGGCTGCAGGTCTTCTGTCGCATCCAGCGCAGCTCGGTGCAGGTGTTTTTTGACCAGGCACCTGCCGGTTTTTCTGGAGAGCGTTCATTCGGATCTGTGCGGGCGCATTTTGTTCCGCAGGGAACCATCGCAGACGACGCCATCACCCGCCACCTGGGACGCCTCGGCAAGGCTGCCCGCAACCAGACCCTGGTCAGTTCCGACCGGCGGGTGCAGGCGGAGGGCCGCGCCGCCGGAATGCAGGTCCTCAGCTCGGAGTCCTTTGCGGGGATGATCCTGGCAGCCGAGGCCAAAGCCGCTGAATCTGCCCGCACGGAGGATAAAAGGCTTTCACAGGGGGAGGTGGATGAATGGCTCGAACTCTTCAAGTCCCGCCGCAAAGACTCCTAAAACTCTTAATCATTTTTAATGCAATTATGACAAAAAAGATGTATATTATCCATTAGACACCGCTTTATTGGTAGTATCGGTGTCCCACCGGGTAGCAGCTTTCAGCCCGATCCCCCCTCGGGTTGATCCATCGCAAGATGAAGATGCGAACGGTGACATTCCCTCCCTGAAGATCGCCCGGCCTGTCCCCCCCAGGCTGGGCGATCGAATTTAAGCGGCCGGGGTATAATTTCCTTATGACTTCCCCACTGGAAAATCTTTTGGATCGGCTACGCAGCTTCGCGCTCAAGCAAGGGCTGCAAATACTCATTGAGCACCCGATCGATTATGGGGTGCAGGTTGTGATCTCAGATGGTAGGTACGAAGTGCCGGTGAACCTTTACACCACCGGGCGCATGCTGGTTGGTGGCAAGGCCAGTCCACTGCGCAGCCAGTTGCAGGAGTGGGCAACTACGCATCAGGGGGGCAAAGTTGCACCCCCCGGCCGTGTGACAGCTGCCCACATCGGGGTGGACGAGGCCGGTAAAGGCGATATCTTCGGCCCAATGGTGATTGCCGGGGCGGTGGTGCTGCCGGAGCAATCGACTCTGTTGCAAAGCCTGGATATTCGCGACAGCAAGACGCTTTCCTCGGTGCGCATCCGTGAACTGGCGGACTGGTTGGTCAATCGTTGTCCGGTCGAAGTGCTGGTGCTGTCCCCGGTGGAGTACAATGCCTGCTACGCCGAGTTAGGCAATCTGAATAAATTACTTGGCTGGGGCCACGCCCGGGTGATTCAAACTCTGCACACCCGCACCGGGGTGGCAGCTGCTCTCTCCGACCAGTTCAGTGAACGCCCGCATATCCAGCAGGCCTTGACGGCTGCCAACTGCCCGGTGGTTCTGGAAGAACGCCCGCATGCTGAGAATGACCTGGCGGTTGCTGCAGCTTCGATCCTGGCCCGGGCTGCCTTTGAACAGGCCTTTGAGGAATTACGTCGTAAGTCTGGCCTGGAATTGCCCTACGGGGCCAGCGACCCGGCCATCCCCAGGTTCCTCCAGCAGATCCACCAGCGCTGGGGCGAGGAAGGCCTGCGGCGCAGCGCCAAGCTGAATTTCAAGCCGGTCAAGGCTGTGCTGGGTGGGTGAGCAAAAAACTGCGGGAAACATCCGCCGTTAGGCATTAGTTTCCTTGAACGAGGAGCCATGATATGAATGCAAATGCCTTTCGCCATTTCTACGACTATCACTTCGCGGAAAACCGGAAGATCTGGGAAACCTGTATCACTGGGTTATCTCTGGAGCAGTTCACCCAGGATGTAGGCTACTCTTACGGTTCCGCCCGGGACCAGATTATTCATCTCATGAGTGTGGATGAAGTGTGGTTCAGTGAACTGCGAGGGGTTGAACCCACAGGACCGTTTCCTACCGCTACCTTTGATGATCGGAGGAATATCCGTGAGCACTGGGATACTGTTGAAAAAAATATGTGTAATTATCTTGCGGAATTACGGGATGAGATGTTGTTCGATCAGCCAATTAAAGAACCAGAAGAAGACCGAGACCTCATTGTATGGCAAGTGCTGCTCCATGTCGTCAATCACGGCACGGATCATCGTGCCCAGTTGTTGCGGCTGCTGAACGATTTGGGTGTAAAAACCGAGTCGCAAGATTACATCTTTTACGTCTATGACCATTTTCCAAAATAGCTGCTCGCACACCCGGAGGTATGGGGCACACACACGAAGTGCGCCTTTGGCGAACGATTTTTTCGATTATAACGGGTAAGGGCAATCGCGGAAAACGATGTACTCCAGTATGTAGAAATCGCAAAGTTTTCTTCATTCAGGATCACCTTCCGCGAAATAACCTGAATTGAATCTGGATCAAAAAACCGTAGAGCCGTTGCAATTCAATGGCTCTACGGATCATGTCCACATTCTTTCAGGCTGGGAACTTTTACTCCCCCAAATACCCCATCACCGCCTCTGCAATTGCCCGCGCCAGCGCCTCCTGCTGGTTCACCAGCAGCTCCCGGTCCACGTCGGTGTCAATAAATGCCATCTCAATCAATGCCGCCGGGGCGTTCATGTCATGGATATAAAGCTGCGAGCCGAAACCGCACCGTGCCAGGTCATTCTCCAGGAAAATCCCCCGGTTGGTTAGCCCCAGTTGGCTGCTGACCTCTTGGGTCAGGCGCACCGCCAGGTCCTGGCTCTTGCCGTCCGTGGACTTGCCGTAAGTGTAGCAGGCTTCCGTGCCGGTTCCGCCGCCGGCATTGCTGTGGATCGAGACCACCAGGTCTGCCTTGGCCTCGTTGACCACCTGGGCTGCCCGCTCCAGGCCGTAGCTAAGTTCATCTGATTCGCGCGTCATCACTACCCGATAGCCCTCGTTTTCAAGGATTGCCCGCACCTTGACCGCCACCGCCAGGTTGATATCTTTCTCCAGGTAGCCGCCTGCGCTGGCTCCGCTATCGCCGCCCCAGCCGTGGCCCGGGTCGATCCCGATCAGCCAGCGACTTTTGAGCTTTTTGGCCACCTCGGTGGCTACCCTGGCGCTGGCAGTTGCTTCCAGTATCTGGGCCTGGGTGGCGGCAAAATCCTTTCCACCCGCCACCGCTGTCTCGGCGGCCTGGGCGGCCAGGGTGGCCAGGTCATCCCGCATCTGCGGGGTGCAACTGGTGGAGAATACCAGCAAGATCAGGAAGATTGACAGGGTGACTCGTTTCATTTTTTCCTCCAATATATTCATCTTCCATCACGTTGCAATATCTGCGCCGGAATTCTAGCCCATCCGGCTTACTTCATGTTAAAATCATTTTGAGATCGATTAACTTGTACTGGTGGTCCCGATCCGCCTTAATCCTAATCACGACTCACGGAGGTTTCTCCGCCGATGCCTGAAATTCAATCCACCCGCCTGAATTGCACCCAATGTGGCGGCGAACTGCACCCGGCTGAAGGTGAAAGCTTCATCACCTGCCCATTTTGCACTGCCACGGTCTATGTCGATAAGTCGCTGGTTGTCTTTCATCATGCCCTGCGCCCGACCCTGGATCCACAGAAGGCCGCCGCAGCCCTCAACCGCTGGATGTCGGGCAGCCAGACGATCAAGAACCTGGATCAAAAAGCCCAGGTGACCGCTTCCAACTTTGAGTATTTTCCGCTCTGGTACTTCAAGACGAAAGCCCCTGGCGGAGAGAAAATTGAGTTGCAACCCGCCGCAGCCACTTCGGTCACCGAGTTGACTAAGATGACCATCCCGGCAGGGGACCTGGAGCCGTATGATCTCTCATTGGATGTGCAGGCCACCCCTCCCACCGTCCCGCTGGAAGCGGCCCGCCAGTGGCTGGATCAGGCCCGGCCGGGAGCCCAGGTGTTGGAAAGCGCCCTGGTCCATGTACCGATTTACGTCTTTAAGTATATCTACAAGAGTCAGACCTTCACCGCCGTGGTGGAAGCTGCCACCGGAACGGTGCTGGCTAATATCTTCCCGGCCAAGTCCGAAGCTCCCTTCGTCCTGGTGGCCGGGGTGACAGCCATGGTCTACCTGGGGTTGGCCTCCCTGCCACTGATGGGCGGGGGTGCCATCAACACCGGCCTGGCTTTCATCCTGGCGATTGTGGCTGCTCCCTTCCTGCTGGGTTGGGCGGCCTGGGTGGCAAACAAAGTATGAGCGACAAAGAAGCCCTGCATGGTTTATCCTGTCCGCGTTGCGGTGGCATGATTGATATCCCCGAGGGGCAGGAGATCGTCATTTGCCCCTTCTGTGAGTTACGCTCGGTGGTGCGCGGCGAAAACGGCATCCGCCGTTACCAGATCCCGCTTAAGGTGGATCGCGAAACAGCCGGCAAAGCCTTCCAGCGTTTCTTGACGAGCAGCATGGCCATCTCCAGCTCAGTGCGTAAGGAAGCCCAATTGACCGAAGCCCTGGTGGTGCACCTGCCCTTCTGGGCGGTTTGGGGTCGGGCTGCCGGCTGGGCCTTTGGCCAGCGCGCCATCCGTACCAAGGATTCCACCCGTTACGAGCCGAAGGAAATTCGTGTCGTGGAGGAAATGACCTGGAACGGGGCGGCTTGCGAAGTGGGTGAATTCGGCGTCAGTGAGATCAGCCTGCAGGGGCGGCCGTTGGAGCCGTTCGATGGGGATGCCCTGCACCGCTCCGGTATGGTCTTTGAGCCGGTCGGGGCAGCTGGCGAAGCGATGCAGCGCGCCCAGGCCGAGTTCGACGGGCGCATCCGGGCCGCAGCCCACCTGGACCGCCTGACCCAGTCTTTTGTGCGCATCATCCGACCCCGCCAGGGTCTGGTCTTCTACCCGCTCTGGGTCATGCGTTACCTCTACCGCGGCCGAGCCTTCCAGGTGGTGGTGGATGGCTACTCCGGCGAGGTGCTCTACGGCAAAGCGCCGGGCAACGTGCTCTACCGGGCGGCCGTGCTGGTGGGTGGCATGGCCTTGGGCTCATTTGTCACGGTGGATGTGACGTATTTACTGAGCCAGGGCGAAGACAGCGCTGAAGGAGCCATCATTTCATTAATTGCTGGCCTGGCCGTCATGTTCTTCTCATTCCGCAAGTTCCGCTATGGCGAGCACTATGAATATCGCCGGCGTTATACCTCGGGTGGTATCCCGGGCTTGTCCATGCTGCCCTCATCCGTCGGGCAGGTGTCTGAACTGTTCAAGAATCTGGAGCGTTTCAAATGAGCCAGTCGGTCGAATTGGTCCCCATGTACTGCCTGAAATGTCAGACGCCTGTTCCAGCAAAAGTGGAGGAGACGGTCTGGGTTTGTTCCGCCTGTGGCCAGGGGCTATTGCTTGACCCGGACAAGGGCTTGCTGGCGCTCGAGATTCACACCGCCTCCGGCACACCCGGTACGGGTGCACAGAACGTGCCAGGGCATCCCTACTGGGTGGCGACCGGCCGGGTAACGCTCAGCCGCGCCACTTTTCACGGCGATCAAACCGGCGAAATGCAGGCCTTCTGGGCCCTACCACGGCGCTTTATCATCCCGGCCTATGCCCTCGAACTGGAGGAAATCACCCGCCTGGGTGTGAACCTGGTGCGCCAGTCCCCGGTTCTCACCCCGGCTGCCTCACCGGCGCCATTTCACCCGGTAGTGCTGATGCCCGAGGACCTGCGCCCGCTGGCTGAGTTCATCGTTCTCACGATCGAAGCTGAGCGCAAGGATGCCTTGAAAGAACTGACCTTTACTCTGGAGTTGGAACCACCCGAGTTGTGGATTTTGCCATAGAATTGACCGTCTGCGGTATAATCTCTCTCTGGCGATGAAGCTCGCCCGGGATTTACCGAACCGCCCGCAAGGGCTGATAGCTTCTGGTTGCGACAATGTTCGTGGTCAGAGGCTTTTTATTTTGATTCAAGGATCTGGTTCTTGTTTATGGAAAAATTCCTGTTGATCTCTGCTGGCGCTATCTTAGGTGCTAACGCCCGCTACTGGCTCAGCGACTGGGCCACCCGCAAATGGGGTGCGACTTTTTCGTATGGCACCTTGTTGGTCAACCTGACCGGTAGCCTGCTGCTCGGCTTGTTCCTGACCCTGGCGTTGGACCGGCTCAACCTGGACCCACGCTGGCGCCTGCTGATTGCCACGGGTTTCCTGGGAGCATACACCACTTTCTCAACCTTCACCTATGAAAGCATCAGCCTGCTGCTCAAGGGTCAGTGGCTGCCTGGCTTGCTCAACCTCTTCGGCAGCACCCTCCTGGGGTTGGTTGCAGTCGCTGTCGGTATTTTCATTGGAAAATCGCTATAATTAATGGATCAGAAGGAGGATGCCATGTCCGATCTTTCACTCCATAAGAATGCCCGCCGCCTGCGCATCTACATCAGCGAGAGCGACCGTTGGCGCGGCAGGCCCCTGGATGCCGCCCTCTTGGAGACCCTCAAAACCAATGGCCTGGCCGGTGCAACTGTCTATCGTGGCATCGCTGGCTTTGGCGCTCATTCCCAGATCCGCAGCGCCGCCATTGAGGTGCTTTCTTTCGACCTGCCGATTATCATCGAGGTCATCGACACCCCGGAGAAAATTGCTGCCATCCTCGAGACCATCTACCCTATGGTGCGCGAGGGCCTGATTACCAGTGAATCCTTGCAGATCGTCAAGTACACCCACCGCTTCCTCAACCCGCTGCCGGCCGATCGCCTGGTCTCGGAGGTAATGACCGGGGATGTGGTCACCCTGACCGCGGATCTGACCATCTACGCCGCCTGGAAGAAGATGCTCGAGACCCGCATCAAGGCCATGCCGGTGGTGGACTCCAAGCGCCAGGTGTTGGGTCTGCTGACCGATGAAGACCTGCTCGAGCGGGCCGGGGTGCAGCAACGCCTGTCGGTTGCCATCCGTATGGATGCCGCCGAGATCAACCAGGAATTAAGCCGGCTGGAGGAATCCATCCTGACTGTGGCAGATGTCATGTCCACCCCGGTAGTGACGGCCCTGGCGGGAGAGACACTTGGTGTGGCGGCAGCCCGCATGGTCAAGGCGGGTCTCAAACGCCTGCCGGTGGTCGATGCAGACGGCAGGCTGGTGGGCATGCTTTCTCGCTTGGACATCCTGCGCCAGATCGCCGATACCCGCCCGCTGGAGGGATCTGCCCAACCGCCGCTCGAGGCGGTTAAATCCCTCGGCCAAATCATGTGCGCTGATATTCCCACCGTCAGCCAGGAGGATGACCTGCCGACCATGGTGGAAAAATTCTCCCGGCATGACTCCCACCGTTTGATCGTGATTGATGATGTCGGCAAGCCGGCCGGCCTGATCAGCGATTCCGACATCGTCAGCCGGGTTCAACCCGCCCGCCGCCGCTCGATTTTGGAAGCCTTGCGCCAGCTCGGCAAGCCACCAGCTGGCAAGGAGACCGCCCGCGACCTGATGTCCCCGGGAGTGCTGACCGCTGCTCCGCACCTCTCCATCAGTGAGGCTGCCCAACTCATGCTCAGCACCGGTCGCAAGTGGCTGGTAGTGGTGGATGAAGCCGGCAAGCCCCTCGGCCTGGTCGACCGCCAGATCTTACTTGAGGCGATTGCCTCAGTCTACCCGGGAGAAAAACCGGCCTGACACCTGGCCGAACTTACCTTTTCTGGAAACTTTTTACAACCCTCTTTCGTCTTATTGCCTGTCTCAACCACACTGAAATCTTTCACCGGAGTCTACAATGCGTCTCAAAATCCTGTTTTTCACCCTGTTGGTCCTGTCCCTGGCGTCCTGCAACCTGCCGGCGCCCACAGTAGAATTGCCCACCCTGGCCCTGCCGACCGATGCGCCTACCCAACCGCCCACCGCCGCGCCGCTCCCGACCGATACCGCCGTCCCACCGACTGAGGCCCCGACGCTGGAGCCGACCGCCGTTCCCACCCAGGCGCCGACTGAGATTCCCGGTACCCTGGTTGAGTTCAATGGGGTCAGCTTCCGCATCCCAGTCGGGGTGGGTTCCACCATCAATGGCGAAGTTGTCCCTGCTGTGACCGACCCGGATATGCCCTTTTTTGCCCTAAATCCGACTCAGATCCAGATTTACCTGTCGGATTACACACTGCAGGATAAGTTCCACCAACCAAGGTTGATCGTCTCGCCGATTGCTGGCTACCAGGCGTTGGGACAAGCCTTTAGTGACCGCTTTGTTGATTTGCTGTCCGTGCTGGCCACCCGGCCTGCCGACCGCGAGAATCTGCCGTTCATGCCGCTCTTCAATGCCGCCCAGGTTTTTCACACAACACCTGTCTACCTGGATTTTCAGAACGGCATGGGCGTACGCTACCTGACCCAATTCGACCAGGCTTACATGCCCATCACCAATCACAGCCTGTTTTACACCTTCCAGGGTGTCACCGCGGATGGCCTGTATCACGTCGCCCTCATCCTGCCGATCACCAACCTCTCCCTGCCGGCGGATGAAAGTGGCGTGACCGATTGGCAGTCTTTTGCCAACAACTTCCCGACCTACATCGGCGAAGTGCGTTCCCTGCTCGAGACTTCCGCCCCGGCTGATTTCTCGCCGGCACTTGCCGAGCTGGACGCCCTGGTAACCTCTCTCCTGGTCCAGCCGGTGGGCTTGCCATAAGATTTTCCTCATCTTCATCGATTGTTTGACCGAATACTCGAAGAGTGCGCTACGGGTAAACGAATGGACGCGCAACCCATTCGTTTATTCGATTTCCGCTTCGTTGACGGCTCATGACGCTCTCTGAGCCTTGTGAAGTGTACCCAGCTTTAGCAGGGCAGTGCAGGGCCGGGGAGAGGTGCAACCTAAGATTTCAGAAATTTAGAAAATTTCTGAAATCTGTTGGCCTGTGTAGATTAATCCCCCATTTTTCTTTATAATAAAGCCATGATCATCTGGTTTTTCTATGCCTATCTGACCGGCTTCTACCTCACCGATCACGACCCTCCACGCTCCTGATCAGCCAATTGGATTTGGGTGCTCAAGCCCCTCTGCTTGCCTTATCCCGACCCCGGACGCAAATACACCAAATTAAGTTTTGCTTCCTTCGTAACCTCCGTGATCTCCGTGCCTCCGTGGTGAAACAGTAAAAAAACAGGAGCCAACCTATGACTTCTTTACCTTTTGTTTCAAAGCGTGCCCCCATTTACACCGATATCCCCGACGCCCAGTGGAACGACTGGCGCTGGCAGATGAGCCACCGCCTTAATTCCGCCGAGGATTTTGAAAAAGTCCTCCAACTGACCGACAGCGAGCGCCAGGCCCTCAACGCCCCCGGCCTCTTCCGTGTCGATATCACCCCCTATTTCGTCTCGCTGATCGACCCGCATGACCCGGACGACCCGATCCGCAAGCAGGTCATCCCCACCGCCGGAGAAATCGTTCCCTTCACCGGCATGATGGAAGACTCGCTGGCCGAGGACCGCCACAGCCCGGTGCCCGGCCTGGTCCACCGCTACCCGGACCGCGTCCTGATGCTGGTCACCACCCAGTGCGCCTCCTACTGCCGCTACTGCACCCGTTCCCGCATCGTCGGCGACCCTTCAGCCACCTTCTCCCGGGCGGACTTCGAAGCCCAGATCGCCTACCTGGAGAAGACCCCCCAGGTGCGGGATGTGCTGCTGTCCGGCGGCGACCCGCTGGCCTTGGCCCCAAAGCTGTTGGATGAGCTCCTCAGCCGCCTGCGCGCCATCCCCCACATCGAGATCATCCGCATCGGCTCACGCATCCCGGTCTTCATGCCCATGCGCGTCACGGATGAGCTGTGCGACACCCTGCAAAAGTACCACCCGCTCTGGATGAACATCCACGTCAATCATCCCAACGAGATCAGCACCGAGCTGGCCGCCGCGGCCGATAAACTGACCCGCGCCGGCATCCCGCTCGGTAATCAGTCCGTTCTGCTGGCCGGTGTCAACGATTGCGTCCACATCCAGCGCAAGCTGGTGCATGACCTGGTACGCATCCGCGTCCGCCCGTATTACCTCTACCAGTGTGACCTGGTGGAAGGTGCCGGCCATTTCCGCACGCCGGTCGGCAAGGGCATCGAGATCATCGAGGGTCTGCGCGGCCACACCTCCGGTTACGCCGTGCCCACCTACGTGGTGGATGCCCCTGGCGGCGGCGGCAAGATCCCGGTCATGCCCAATTACCAGATCAGCATGTCCGATCACAAGCTCATCCTGCGCAACTATGAAGGCTACATCACCACCTACGAAGAGCCGATCCAGTACCAGCCGCACGATCCCAAGACCTGTGCTTATTGCCAGAACAAGTTGCTTGAACTGGGCCAGACCGGTCTCACTGGCATGCTGGACGGTGACTTAATGTTCATTCAGCCGGAAGGCTTTGACGAGTTGCACAACCGTGGTGGCGGCATGCACCGCCTGCGCGCCAACCAGGGCAAGTGGAAACCGCTCGGCATTGGCTCCGGTAATCCCCCCGAGGAGGAATAACATGCACTACCGACGACTGGGCCGTTCTGGCCTCAAAGTAAGTGAAATTTCGCTGGGCGCCTGGGTCACCTTTGGCAACCAGATCAGCGAGCAGACGGCCTCTGATTTGATCCATGCTGCCTATGACCAGGGCGTCAATTTTTTCGATAACGCCGATGCCTACGCCAACGGCCTGGCGGAAACCGTCATGGGCAAGGCCATCGCTGACCTGCCCCGCCCGGCCCTGGTCATCTCCAGCAAGGTCTTTTGGCCCACCCTGCCCGGACCCAACGGCCGCGGCCTGTCGCGCAAGCACATCACCGAATCCCTGCACCTCTCACTCAAGCGCCTTAACCTCGATTACGTCGACCTCTACTTCTGCCACCGCTACGATCCCGACACCCCGGTGGATGAGGTCGTCTTCACCATGAACGACCTGATCCGCCAGGGCAAGATCCTCTACTGGGGCACCAGCGAGTGGGAAGCTGCCCAGATCGCCCAGGCGGTGGGGGTGGCGAAGCAGTACAACCTGATCCCCCCGAGCATGGAACAGCCGCAATATAATATGTTCCACCGCCGCCGGGTCGAGTTGGAGTTGACCCCGATCTGCCGGGAGTACGGCATCGGTCTCACCACCTGGTCGCCCCTCTATTCCGGTCTGCTCTCCGGCAAGTACAACGAGGGCATCCCGGCTGGCAGCCGGGCCGACCGGACCGACATGGCCTGGATCCGCGATCGCATCACCCCGGAGCGGGTTGGGATTGTGCGCCAGTTGACTGCCCTGGCCACAGAACTGGGCCTGACCACTGCCCAGCTTGCCATTGGCTGGATCATGCGCCGCAAGGAAGTTGCCAGCGTCATCACCGGCGCCACCAGCATGGAGCAGTTGGACGAGAACCTGGCCGCCCACGACGCCCAAGAGCACCTGACCGATGAGGTGCTGGAGCGCATCGAGCAGATCATGGGAAACCTGCCGGAGTAATTACTCTAGGTTTCAAACCGATATTTGCTAGAGGTGGGTCTCAGGACCCGCCTCTTTGTTTTCAACGTATTCCTTGGCAAATCTACATTATCTTTTTCTGCAACGTTTATTACATGTCGATCTGGGAGGGTACGGGCGGGTCGGTGACCCGCCCGATAGCTCTGACCCGCCCTGGTCATTCTATTAACCAATCCTGGTTTTCTCTTGACAAACAGAATTAATAGTTGTACAGTATTCCTGTACAGATTGGAGGAACCAATGACCATTCAAACAACCTACACCCAGGCTCGGGATGGGCTGGCCAAGCTTTTAGACCAGGTGACGCATGACCGTGAAATCGTGGTGATTCACCGCCGCGGTGAAGAAGAAGTGGCGATGATCGCAGCCTCGGAATTGGAGAGCCTGATGGAAACTGCCTATCTGTTGCGCTCCCCGGCCAATGCTGAACGCTTGCTCTCTGCCCTGGGACGGGCACTGAAGAACGAGGGCGAACCCCAATCCGTAGATTCGCTGCGCCAGGGGGTAGGCCTTGGCGAGAAGTAAACGAGAGGCAGTCTTTCAGCCGGAATTTATTGAGGATTTGCACTATTGGGTTGAAACCGATCGCAAGTTAGCCTTGCGCGCCTTCGATTTGATCGAGGCCATCCTGCGGGATCCGTTTGATGGCGTTGGCAAACCGGAACCGCTGAAATACCTGACGCCCGGTGCCTGGTCCAGGCGCTTGACACAGGAACACCGCATCGTCTACCTGGTGCGGGACGACCGCATTGATTTCCTGCAGGCCAGATACCACTATTAAGAACCACATCCAGAGGGGAATCGATTGACCAACTTGACCCACCTCATGCTTCAAATCCGCTCAACCATGACTCCCTGCCTGGTGATTTGCCTGGTGCTGGGACTTCTCACCACCGGGCTGCTGTCCGGCTGCGCCGGGGATAGCAGCCAACCTGGCCTGGAGACTGTTGCCCCGCAGCTTTCTCAACCCGCCCTGGAAAGTTCTCCAGCCCCGGCTGACCCAACCGCCCCCGCCACGGCTGAACCGACCATTCCGCCGGTCATCCCCGGTGTCCAGTGCCTGCCCGAAGGCGAGCGCCTGACGGCCAGGCTGATCAAAGTAACCGACGGCGACACGATCGTGGTTGAGCTGGACGGCGAGCAGGTCAAGCTGCGCTACATCGGGGTGGATACTCCCGAGTCCGACGAGCCATTCGGCCCGACCGCCTCGGATTTTAATGCCACCCTGCTGGGGCAGGGCGATCTGATCCTGGTGCGGGATCAATCCGAGGTCGATCCCTTCGGCCGGATGCTGGCCTACGTGCTGGCCGGCGGGCGTTTCATCAACTACGAGCTGGTGCGCGCCGGCTGGGCCATCTCCAAAGCCTACCCGCCGGATACCGCCTGCCTGGCCGTCTTCGACGAGGCACAGGCCCTGGCCCAGGTGGACGGCCTGGGGCTGTGGGCTTTGAGCCCCACCGCCACCCCCGGCCAGCGCTCCGGCGATATCTGGCTCACCCCGCAGGCCGGCTGCGACCCCTCCTACCCGGGAGTCTGCATCCCACCGGGTCCGCCTGATTTGGATTGTGGGGATATCACCTTCCGTAACTTCAAGGTGATCCCCCCCGATCCGCATCATTTTGACATGAATCAGGATGGCTTTGGCTGTGAGGGAAATGGCTAGCTCCCGGAAAACCTGGCTGAGCCCTCTGGCTTCTGCCAGGGGATTGATCGCAGATTGAATAGAAATCAACCAACTGGAGAACCAATGAAAACCACGCTGAAAACTTTTATCGGGTCAATTCTCGGCGCTTTGCTTGGCATTTCGCCGTTCATCCTCATGGAAATTGTCAACCGGCGGGAGTTCAACGAAGAATTCCCCTTCATGCTGTTTTTCGCCATGTGGCTCAACTTGTTCAGCATCCTCTTCATCCTGCTGCCGCTCGGGCTGGGCATCTGGAGGATGAAACGATCCCAGGGCCAGCCCGCGCCGGATCAGGGGAATCCGCCGCCCACCAACCCCCGTTCCACCGCCATCCTCAGCCTGGGCCTTTTCCTCTTTCCTGTCACCCTCTCCTTGCTGGATTCCCTGGGTTGGCTGCCGCTGGGCAAGCTGCTCAACGGTCCGAATCCAGAAGTGTTTTATTGGCCCGGTTGGATCATCAACCTCTTTCTCTTTTCGTTCCCGGTCGCGGCCGGGGTGATCGCCAGCGCACAGATCGTCCGCACCCTACGGGCTGGCGGGAAGCTCTTTGCCCATCCCATCCACTGGATCATTGCCATCCTCATCTCCTCCTTCATTGCCATCGGCTGGGTCAACCTCATCTTGGACCAATGGTCGTGTTTTATCGGCGTTCCCAACTGCGACTAGCCAGCCCTTTTCCATCCTGGCGGCTGGCTGGATAATGGATCTGCATCAAGTACACCAATCAAAAACACCCAAAGGATCTCCATGATCCTTTGGGTGTTCTGGCTGAGGGAGAAAAAAGTGTTCCCCGCCTATTCCGCCGAGCGCAGCGTTAGCAGCTCAATCACCTTGGTAAACAGGAAGGTCTTGGAAATCTGCCCGCTGCCTGAGCCTGTCGTCCCGGCTGCTTCATTGGCGGTGCGGGTGGCCAATTTATCCGCTTCGGACATATTCTTTTTGCTACCCGGTACCTGGGTCACTCCCGGGATCGGGGTTGGCATGTATATGCCATTTTCTGCGTAAAAATTGGTGAGCTGGGTGTTGGTGATCTGCATTGCCGCAATGGCTTGCAGTTGTTCCGGCTGCAAGCCATCAACGATCTGGTCTTGCACCGCGGTCAGTTCTTCCGGGACGGTCGTGGTCGTTCCGCTCAGGGCGACAATGGCTTGCCATAGGGGCAGCAGAGCTTTGGCTTGCTCCGGGCTGATGGCCTGGGCGGTTCCTTCCAATTTCAATATGCCATAAGCCAGCTGGTTGCGCAGGCTGGTGGCATCTTCAAATTCAATCGTCAGCCATTCGGTGGCCAGGGTGTCTTCGCTGTCCGGTTGCGGGGTCGAGACCTGGGCTTGCCCGGCTTCTGCAGCCGTGGGTTGGTCCATGGTCGCCGGGTCAGCAACCGTTGAGGTTGTGGCGGTAGAACATGCGGATAGCAGCAGTCCGCTAATCAATAAAATCATCATCAGGCGTTTCATTCAATTTTCCTCTTTCTCAAATCGATTTATTTTTTTGTTATCGTGAATATTGCAATCATTCTCGCATTTTTTATTCATGCCTCAGTGCCACAATCGGGTCCAGCATGGCTGCCCGGGTGGCCGGGTAGTAGCCGAAGAAAATCCCAACCGCTGCTGCCGCCCCGAAAGCCAGCGGAATCGAGCCGGGCACGATCGCCGTGCGCATCTCGCCAAACTGGCCGAACAGGTACGAACCGCCAATTCCGAACAGCACCCCCACAATGCCGCCCACCAGGCTCAGGATGATGGCTTCAATCAGGAATTGCAGCAGCACATCATTGGGGCGGGCTCCCAGTGCCATGCGCAGGCCGATTTCGCGGGTGCGCTCGGTCACCGAGACCAGCATGATGTTCATGATTCCGATCCCGCCCACCACCAGCGAAACTCCGGCTACCCAGGCTAGCAGGCTGCGGAAAGCTTCCGTGGTGGCTTCCTGGGTGGCGATGATATCCTGTTGGGTCTGAACGGTGAAATCCGGTTGGGCTGCGTCCACATCATGTCGTTCCGCCAGCAGCGCCGTAATCTGGGTGATGGCGCTTGCGATTTTTTCCTGGCTCTCGGCTTTAACGTAGATCGTTCGCACTCGTTCGCCGCCCAGCGTGCCGGTGGGCATGAACTTGTCTTGCACTACGCCGATCGGCAGGTAAATCCGTCCGTCATAATCAACGTCCGCCACCATGCCCTTGCTCTCCATCACGCCGATGACCGTGAACTTACTGGTGCCAATCGTCAGGCTTTGGCCCAGCGGGCTTTCTGTTCCGAACAGGTCCTGCGAGATGCCCGATCCTAAAACCGCCAGCCGCACGTTGCGATCATTTTCCTCGCTGCTGAAAAAACGTCCTTCAGCCACGCTGTAATCCCGCACCGCGGGGAATTCTGCCGTGGTGCCGATGATCGCGATTTCGTCCAGGGAAACGCTCCCGCTCTTGACCGGTTGTGCCGGGGGCGCTTGTTCGGCGGAGATACCCGTGATGCCAATGACCTGCTCCTGGATGGCGTAGGCGTCTTCCAGCAACAGGGTGCGGGATGCCCCAGGCACGCCGCGTGCCGGCGAGACGATGATCAGGTTGGCACCTAACGAGTTTATCTGCTCGGCGATTGCGGCCTCGGCGCCCGCGCTGACCGCCAGCATGATGATCACCGATGCCACCCCGATGATCACCCCCAGGGTGGTGAGAAACGAACGGACTTTGTTGAGCGTGAGGCCGTCCCAGGCCACCCGCAAAATTTTCTGGATTTTCATTGGACCAACTCCCTGCTCAAGCTGGCGCTTTCGGGGAGGGTCGCAGTCCCATCCCGTCCGGTTGGAACGACTTTGCCATCATGCACCCAGATGATGCGCTGGGCATGCCGGGCCACATCCGGTTCATGGGTCACCATCACAATGGTTGCCCCCTGGTGGTGAAGTTCGTGCAGCAAATCCAGCACTTCCACGCTCGAGTGCGAGTCGAGGTTGCCAGTGGGCTCATCCGCCAGGATGACCGAGGGTCGGTTGACTAGGGCTCGGGCGATTGCCACCCGCTGCTGCTGCCCGCCGGACAGTTGGTTGGGCCGGTGATGCAACCGATGGCCCAGGCCAACCGCTCCCAGGGCGTCTTTCGCCCGATGCTGTTGAACTACATAGCTCTGGCTGCCTTGCAAGTCGTACAGCATCGGCAGCATCACGTTCTCCAGCGAGGATAGGCGGGCCAGCAAGTTGAAGGATTGGAAGATGAACCCCAACTTCTGGTTGCGGACTTCCGCCAGTTCGTTCTTGCCCAGTTGGCTCACATCCCGGCCGTCCAGGAAGTACTCTCCCGAGGTGGGCCGGTCCAGGCAACCCAGGATGTTCATCAGGGTCGACTTGCCGGAGCCGGAAGGCCCCATGATGGCTGCGAACTCACCCTGGGCAACGGCAAGATCCACCCCGTTCAGGGCATACACCGTGGCATCGCCAGTCCCGTACACTTTCATCAGGTCGCGTACCTCGATCAATGGATCGCTCATTTGGTCTCCACTGCGCCCGTGCTGATCAGGTCGCCCGCTTGCAAGCCGCTCAGGATCTGTGCATTGGCATAATCCTTCAGGCCGACCGTCACCGGCACCATCTTCAAACTGCCGTCCGCCTGCACCACGAATACCGCGTAGGACCCGGGCGCCAGCTCGCGCAAGGCCTGCACCGGCACCAGCAGGGTCCCCTTGGCTTCACCCGCCACCACCTCAACATCCGCCGACATGCCGGAAAGCAGGGTGACATCCCCGGAGGGATTGAAACTGGCCCAGGCAACTGCCGCCGGGTTGCCATCCACCGTGCTCAGGGTCGGTTCGATGTAAGTGATCTGACCGGAGATCGGTGTGTTTGGGAAGGCATCGAAGGTCACCAGCACTGGGTTTCCCATCTTGAGCAGGTAGATATCCTGTTCCTCGATGAAAAACCGCAGCACCATCTGGTCCAGGCTTTCGATCGTGATAAAGGACGAATTGCTCACCGACTGGCCGAGGGTGGCGTTCAGGGCGGTGACTGTGCCGGAAATCGGAGCCTGCAGGCTGGTTTTCTCCAAATCCTGGCGGGTGGTTTCCAGTTGCAGCTTCACCTGTTCCAGTTTGGCTTCAGCAATCGCCAGTTTAACTGGGTCCGGTCCTGCCTGCAGCAATTGGAATTGGGCCTGGGCTTTTTCCAACGCCACCTGGGCGATGGCTGCTGTCGCCGTGTAATCATCGGTCGTCCAGCTATCCGCCGCACCGGTACAGTAGGTCAGGGTGCTCCTGGCGGTATTCAGGGCAATCTCGGCCAAGTACAATTTCTCATAGGCAACGATCTTGCCCTCGTCGTAATCGGATTCGGTCGTATAGCTGTTGTAGTTTTCCAATGCTTCGTCGTATTTGTTCTGCGCCAGCACCAGGTTGCCGTTGTACAACACGATCGAGGCTGCATCGCAGCGTTGGGTGGTGTAGGCATTCAGGGCGTAATTGGCATCCGCCAGGTTCTTCTGGGCTGTCAGCAGGGCTGCCTGCGCATTGGCCTGGTCAGATGGCAAGTCCTTGTACAGGTCATCCAGCGCCTGTTGGGCCGTCAGCAAGTTCAATTGGTCCGTTGCCAGTTGCGCCTGGATATCGAGGCTGTCCACCCTGGCGATTACCTGTCCGGCGCTCACCACATCCCCCAATTTTACATTTATTTCACTCAGGCTGCCGTTGATCGGGAAGCCGATGGTCACTTTCTGGGATGGCAGGATGCTGCCAACGCCCGAGGCGGTAATCGAAATATCACCCGTGCGCACTTTGGTGGTATTGTAAGCTTGCTCCGGTTCCACTTGCGCTGGCTGGTAAACCAGCTTGTAATAAGCAAACCCGCTTGTGGCCAGTAGGATCAGGATTCCAATCAGGATGACGGCTTTCTTCATGTTTCTCTCCAATTGATTATTTTCATAAAGAATACTAAAATGGTGTGAATTTCGTGTGAAGAGGAAATGTTAATCTTGTGAATGATTCGGGTGTTTGGGTGAAGTCTCACAAGCCGCAGTTGCGCCTGGGAGACCATGCAGCCACCAGGAATAAGCTGGTCGGGCAGGTGCCGGCTGCTCAAACTGACCTGATCTCTCCGGTCTTCCCCCAACAACCGAGAGCGGTGAAATACTAATTAAGCTCTTCGGGCTTTCCCAACCTCTCAAAAAGATTCTGATCGCTTCGGTCTTCACACAGCAATCGGGAGCGGTGAAATACTTAATAAGCTCTTTTGGCTTTCCCAACCTCTCAAAAAGATTCTGATCGCTCCGGTCTTCGCGCAGCAACCGAGAGCGATCAGTTATTAAAGAAAGATTCCATTAAAGAGCAACTTCTACTTAGTTTGTCCTCGAGTGCGTTTCCATTTTGCCCAGTAGGGCAACAGGTACAGATACGCACCCGTAATCGCCATGATGATCATGAACACCGCCTGAATCCGCTGGGCGACGTTGCCTACCGTTGTGCCGCGTGTCAGGAGAACCGTGATTAACAATGCGATGAAAGGGATGACCAGCCATCGATGAAATTTACGCAACCATTTTTTTAGAAACTTATCCATCATCTTGATCCTTGTAATAATAAAAATCCTGGCCTTCCGGCTTGCGCCGGCAAGTGCAGGTTAATTTTGATCCTTTAAAACGTCACTTTCGGCTGACGTCAGGGCCCGTTCCAATAGTTCCAGCAAAACCCCCTGTTCTTGTGAGGTCAATCCTCCCAGCAGGTGACGAAACCGGTGATGTTGCGAGTTTTGAATCTTTTCTTGCAGGGCCTGACCACGCTTCGTCAGGAAAATCTGCACCGAGCGCCCGTCCGCAGGGTTGGGCTTGCGCTCCACCTTGCCACTCTCTTCCATCTTTCGCACGCTGATGCTGACCGTCGGCGCGCTCAGCCCCAGGCCGTCAGCGATATCCTGCAGGCTGCAACCGGGATGGCTGGCGATCCAGTCCAGCAAAGCCATTTGGGCGGGCGAAGCCGTCCCATCTTCAAGCGAGTAGGTAGCTAATCCCAGCTTTCGGATGCGCTTCATCAATTCGAAAAATTTTACCTCCGGCGGCAGGTTTTCAGACGACATCTTGGCTCCTATATTTAGTTAGTAAAACTAAATATAAGGGTGAATGATCATTCCGTCAAGTGATTTTTGGGGATTGATATGCTGCTCACGCTAGGAAATTGCTTAAGAAATCTCTTAACTTTCCCGCTAGGTGCGGGTTCTGAACCCGCACCTATTAGGGACAATCGGAAACTGATTTTCATTCAACGCCAAACTCACAACAGCTGAGTAGAGACTGCTTTGAATGTTTTTCCTTGCCCGATATCATCGAGTGGCATCGCCTGCCAGCAGTAGGTTGGGTTGAAGGGCCATGGAAAACGGATTCCCCCATCTTGAACCGCCCTGAAACCCAACGACGCCTAATAAAATCGATTTCCTTCGATCTTGTTTGCTTCCATGGTCTCCGCGGCGGCGTCAATCACCAGGCAGGTCAACCCCGGGCCGCAGCGCACTTTGTTGCCAACCACCAGGTTGTCATGCACACCCAGTTCCAGGTGGATCCCGCTTTGACTGACTCCCCGGATCAGGTTGGCCTGGATCTGGTTCTGCCAGGCGCCCTGCTCAAGGCTAATCCCCAGGTCGGCTGCTTGGAGATCATTGTTGCGCACCATGCTCCCGGAGGTATTGACCAGCATCACCGCGTTGATGGCGGTGATGCGGTTGTTGGCGATGCTGGAGTTGCTGACGCCTTCCAGCAGGATGCCGTTATCCGCCTGGATTTGGTTGTCCGTGATCACCCAACCGCTGGAAGCGCCGCCCACGCCGATGCCAAAATTACTGGCCTGAAAAACGTTCTTCCGCAACGTGACATTCAGGAAGGAGCCCGGGGCAACCACGCCATCTGCTTCACAGAGGAAGGTGATATTTTCCACCAGGATGTCATGGATTGGAAAGTTATCGAAAAACAAGCCGTCAGCGCAGTTTTGCAGGATGGCCTGGTTTTCGCCGCGGATTTTCAGGTTGGAGACGAAGATGTTGATTGTGCGGTCTTCACCGCTGAAGACGAACGGCCCGTGCCAGCCGTCCAGGATCACCGTGCCGGGGCGTTTGCCGTCGGCTGTTACCTCGATGATGGCGGCTTCGATGTCATTCGCGCCGGTCACCTGGTCGGCATACAGGCGGATGGAGTTTTCAGAACGGCCTTTGGCGGCTACAGTTTGCAGGGGGATGATGAGCAGGACGAGCAGAAAGATACAGACGATCTTTTTCATGGGACACTCCGATCTCATAAAATCCTCGCGTGCGAGGGTGAGAGGGTGAAGCGAGGAGTGACAATTTCATTATAACAATCTCAAGACGGAATTCAAGTCGGATTGGTTCCAACGTTTCTGACAGGTACCCTCCACTGGAAAGGAAATACCCGGCAGGATGGATCATGGCCGAGGTTTTCCTTGGCCGGGTGGATTTCCAGATGGTCACATCCGGCGTGCCCGGTAGAGATGTTGCATAGCATCGTCCCCGTAGGGGGCAACGTCTCACCGTTCGTATGAAATTCCTCCCTGCCTGAATTGCATTCCCCACACCTTCGATATACAATAAAACCATCTTTCTTCGGGGATTTCCTTTAGAACACGGGGCTGGTCTGAATCAACGGAGCAAATATGCAAAACACGCTTTATTACAGTGACAATCTGGAACTCAATCTCCAGGCTTGCAAAGCCAATAAACGCGCCCAGCGCCTCAAGAAGGACGAGGGCAAGCAGGGGGAGTTGGGGGGGATATAGGAGGTTCTTAAACATTCCCATGAGAGAGCCATGAGTAACCTCAAAAGAACATCAAGAATCATCCTTCAAATCTTTTTTGGGATCGTTCTTTTGGGGTTGATCCTCCTGACGATTCGACTGCGGTCTGCCAGCGAAACAGCCTCCCCGGCCATGCAGGGCGCCTATCCTGGACTTGGTGAAACTGATTCGGGTGACGCGTTGTTATTTACTGGGACAGAAGCTCCTTATCCTCCGCCGGGACAGGAAGCCACCCAAATGGTTGAGAATAACAAGCCAAAACCACCGCCTTGCGAATTTACGAGTGAAAATCCTGAACCACAGATTCCTGATGAGGGATTGATAGATTTTCAATTTTCTGAGCCAAGAATAATTTTCTCAAATATATCTGGGATAGGAATTGCCGATTGGCTGCTGGATGGAGAACGTTTATTGATTGCTGAAAACAATCAAAATGGAAAAGAAATCATCAAAACAATAAATATTAGAACCGGAGAATCGGTCACTTTTGGTGAGCGAATAGGGTCTGGCGGGAAACCCGTTTGGTTGGAAAAGCTTAATGCGGTTGCTTATGTATCATTGGAACAGGATCACACAGAATTGCTCCTTAGTTACGCAGACCAGAAGGAGACCCAATGGATAGCATCCGGCGTTTCTGGTTGGTCACTGGCAGGAAATGACAATGGATTGGTATTTTTTACGATGGAAACAGGAGATATCCCACAGATTTGGCTTGTAGATTCCCTGAGTATACAAG
The DNA here is from genome assembly GCA_041741455.1 of Anaerolineaceae bacterium. Lineage (GTDB taxonomy): Bacteria > Chloroflexota > Anaerolineae > Anaerolineales > Anaerolineaceae > CALESS01. Next base: position 81,377 of record JBGSJZ010000003.1, read on the forward strand.
AAGTATCAGGGGACCTGGCACAATGGGAATATCAAAGATTTGAAGGAATCTCAACTTCCACAACACCTGGAAGGACTTTTGCTACTGCCTTGCAGCCACATGGATATACAATGGCTTTCTATGGAAATGGCTACTTTTTCCTGGTTGATGAAACCGGTTACACTTGTGAAGTTGATCTCGGTTCTATGCATGGAATCCCGATTTCGGTACTTAATGCAAGATGGAGTGATGACGGCAAGAAATTAGCTTTGATTGCAACCGCTCAGATTCCTGGAAAAATTACCCCATTCAGCAAGTTACTAATTCTCGACCACGTGACTGGAAAAGTTGATCAAGTTCCAATTCCTGCACCGATTATTTATGATGTTGCTTGGAATAGTAACAATAGGCATTTGGCCGCGTTGGGTGCTGATGAGAATGAAATTAAGAAAGGAAAATCTCAATCAATAATATACTTGGTTGATATAAATTATCCTGATGTAATCTTTCCTATTTCCGCTTCTCTATTTGGGGGTGGGGCAGGTGAAGGATGGCAATTGGCTTGGTCACCACGTGGAGATAAACTTGCGGTTAAATGCCCTGAATGGTCTACAATAGAACCATTGATTCTCCAAGATCATATTTGTATTTTTGAAATTAATATGAAATAAATAGCATGTAGGGTGCATTCGCTTCTAAATGTCATTATCAATGAAAATCCCATCTGGGCAGCGCCTTTTCTAACCCTGTGTCTTGTTCCATAAAAAGCTACGCCATGTCCCCTTCTACCCCCACCCTCACCCTGCCCGCTGCCGCCCCCATCGACCTGCACCTGCACACCCGCCACAGTGACGGGACCTGGGTCCCGGAAGATCTGCTCGAACACCTGGTGGACGCAGGCATTCGCCTGGCTGCCATCACCGACCACGACCGGCCGGACACAACTGCCACCCTGCAGCAACTGGCGGCCGCCCGCCGCCTGCCCCTCCTCGTGGGCGTCGAAATGACCGCCACCTGGCAGGGCGAAATGACCGACCTGCTGTGTTACGGCTTTGATCCCGCCGCCAGCCCCCTGCACGATCTGGCCTACGATGTCCTGCACCGCCAGCAAAACAACACCCGCCAGGTCTATGAGTACCTCGGACGCCAGGGCTATGACCTGCCGGAAACCTCGGCTGATCTGGAGTCTATCCTGGCCTTGCCCAGTGCCTGCCAGCTGCACGCCCTGGTCGCCTTCATCGAGTGCCAGGGCTATCCCCAGCCTGGGCTTTCTGCTGGCGAAATCGCCCAAGAGGCTGGCTGCGATTTTGCCACCACCCCATTGCCCGCCGTGGTCGAGGCCGCCCATGGCTGCGGCGCCGTCTGCCTGGTGGCCCACCCCGGCCGGACCGACGGCTTCCTTACCTACACCGAATCTATCCTGGATGAGGTGCGCCGCGCCGCCCCCATTGACGGCCTGGAGGTGTATTACCCCAGCCACACGCCCGCCCAGACCGCCATTTACCTGGCGTATGCCGGACGCCACGACTTGCTGGTCAGTGCCGGCTCCGACTCGCACGGCCCGGACAAGCCGCCGATCCACTACCTGGCCGGGTTGTGCCGCACCCTGCTCGAACGCCTGGGGGTTCAGATTGTGGGAAATGGGCAGCGACGGGAAAGCGAAGATTAAAATCTGAAGAAATCGATGCAAAAATGAACCATGTGATTTTAATGTGCATCGCACCTCGCAGTTGAGTTGCACTTTCTCGTTCGTCAATCCATCACCAGGCGCAATTCGGCTATACCGTACTGTTCCAAAATTTGGTTTGTGGGAATGTGTCGGAAACAGATTGTTTTTCTTAAATTAGGCATTGTTTTCTAATGAGATTTGATGTACTGTAATAATTGAAAAGAAGTTTTATTATTGAAATTAAATAGGTTTGTTCAATAATCAAATACATGCTTCGAAAAAAATGCGCCTTCGTTCCCGTTTTTTCAAAAGATTGTGTATTGTGCTCGCTGTAATAATTTTATTTGGAACAGCACTGGTGACCGCACAAAAGATGAACCAGGACGACCTGGCACAAAACAAACCTCCCCAATTAGCAACTATTATTAGAACCCCTTCGCCCACTCGACCCTCCTATTGTGTTCCTTTGCCCATTACAATTATCTTATCCGAATTACCTACTCCCACACTCAATCCCCTCACATCACCGGTACCAACCATATCACCCATGGTAAACCCTGCTCCATCAGTAACACCCCGGGTCTATTCCAATATTGTCGACCTAAATCCTGAAATACCTATAGCGGATAAATGGGTAAGGATTATTTTTCGATGCAATGGTACTTTTGACAAATATCTATATGGTTCAGAAACTGACGTTAATCAATACCTAAACTTAGGTCCGGGAGATGTGATTCTCAACACTATTGCTCCAGCCTCCCTGATGGGACATCAAGTGCCTGAACCACCAGATTGGCCCACAACCACTTCTGCAACTACTTTTCCTTATCCTCCACTAGCAACCCCTTGATTTCGGAAATCTTGAGTGCATCAGATCACAGGGACATCCATCCAATAAGTCATCAACATTCCAGAAAAAGATACGCCTTTATTGATCTGTGCTCATCCGTGTCATCTGTGGTTGAAGCCTTTACATGTAACGTCTCGCTCTTCAATTCAGTGCCGGGCTGAGCACGGCGACGCCGTATGGCTCCAGGTGAATCTGTGGGGGAAGTGGGCGATCCACCGGATCGCTACAGGGGGTGAGCTGGTTAGGGCAGGGGTACGTTGACCGCCTGGCGGGCGTGATTGATGAGAATGGAATTCTCAGCGCCATCCGGGCGGACGAGGCAGCATGGTTGATTGAGAGGGTGATTTGAACGGGGTAGTTCCCATTTCTTAACCCATTCATTTACAAGACCATAACGATTGGTTGATGCCACGTTAATTTTTGCCCACTATACTGGCTAGTATGGGACGCAAAAAAATTTTATTGATTGGTGGATCGCTCAACCAGACTAAGATTACCCATGCAATTGGCCGGTACCTGGATGAGCAATTTGATTGTTACTATTCCCCTTTTTTTGTGATGGAATGTTGGATGGAATGCGCAGATTAGGCGCATTGGAGTTCACCGTGATTGGTGACCGTATCCGGCAGCGCAGTGAAGCCTATCTTTGCGATCATGGTTTGCGGTTGGATTATGCTGGCCAACTGAATCATTATGACCTGGTGGTTACCACTTCAGATCTGATCATTCAGGATACACTGCGCAATAAGCCAGTCATTTTGGTTCAAGAAGGGATGACCGACCCCGAGGATGTGCGTTTTGGGCTGGTGAAAGCGCTTCGCCTGCCACGCTGGTTAGCTGGTACGGCTACAGTTGGTTTATCCAATGCTTATCAATACTTATGCGTGGCCTCTCCAGGCTACAGGCACTTGTTTATCAACAAGGGCTGTAACCCTTCCAAAGTTGTTGTCACAGGCTTGCCCAATTTTGACCATGTCAGTTCCTACTGCCAGAATGATTTCCCATATCGCGATTATGTTCTGGTGGCTACTTCCAATGCCCGGGAAACTTACAAGCCGGATGATCGGCGGGTATTTTTAAAGTGGGCCTATGAGAAGGCGAAGGGCCGGCCCATGATTTTCAAGCTGCACCCGAATGAGAATATTGCCCGTGCCCGGAAGGAAATCCAGGCGATTGCGCCGGATGCGCTTGTTTTTTCGGAGGGAAACACAGATTACATGATTGCAAACTGCGAAGCGCTGGTAACTCAGTATTCAAGTTGTATTTTTGTTGGCCTGGCGCTGGGAAAGGAATGTTACTCCTATTTCAATATGGATTATCTGCGCCAGTTAATCCCGATTCAAAACGGTGGGGTTTCCGGCCAGATCATCGCAGAATATTGTATAAGAGCCTTGGAAAGACAGGCACATCCGGTAACTCAAAGGACCAACCCGCAAAAATTGCGTCTGGATAAGGCCAGGGAGGGATATGATGCAAACCAGCCTGGATGAGAAGTTCTACAATACGATTGAAACTTTGCCCATAACGTGGCAATTTGGCCTGGCGCGCAATATTTCAAATTTGCTTTGCCCACCGGTTACAATCGCCCTCGCCTTTCTGGTGATCGCATACGCCATTCAATCATTGGCAGGCTGGCTGTGGGTGTTGTTCTGCCTGATTTTTGTCGTTGGGGTACCAGTCGTTTATGTGTTTTGGCAGGTGCACATCGGTAAAATCAGCGACTTTCACATCCCGATCCGCTCGCAGCGATTGCGCCCTACGCTGATGACGATTGCGTGTATGTTGGCAGCTTTAGCCTTTCTGTGGTCTAACCAGGCGCCTGGATTGCTTGTTTCACTGCTTTTTTGGGGAGTCTTGATATCCCTGGTGATGTTGTTGATCACACTGTATTGGAAGATCAGCGGTCACGCGGCAGCAATTTCTGCCCTTTCGGTTTTATTGATTCACTTTCTAGGCCCGATCATGATCGCAACGTTGTTGCTGATCCCGCTGGTGTCGTGGGCGCGAGTCTATATTCGCCGCCATACGGCCGCACAAACGGTTGCCGGTGCACTCCTGGGGATTGTCTACATTGGATTGGTTTTATTGCACCAGTGACAGCAAGATGCATCGCTTAGGGTAATGAAATGGCAGGTATTCTCACCTGCCATTTTTTTTCAAATTTGACCCGTGGGCACGAAAAACTACCTTTAACTTGTTTGCGCCGGATTTTGTGCAGCATAATGGTATTACACGCCAGCTTATGCCACCACAAACTCCATGGGGGTCATCTTGTGGATGTTATCCGAGATCGGGCAACGCTCGTCGATCTCGCGCAGGTACTCTTCCTTTTCGGCCTGGGTCATATCTGCGTCGATCGTGGTGATGACACGGATGCCGGTAAACCCGGCGCGCGCATCCTGGCGCTTGCCCATCAGGATATCCAGGTCCAGCTCGCCTTCCACATTGACCTGGATCCCGCGCACCGGCAAATGGCGCTGCTTGGCGATGATGTGCCCGATGGTGGCGATGCAGCCGGCCAGCGAAATGAAGAGATAATCCAGGGGGCTGGGACCTGCATCCGTCCCGCCGCCGGCCTGGGGTTGGTCAACCAGCGCAACGTGTGTTCCCGTGCGGGTTTCAATTTTAAACCCGTCCAACAGTTTTGCTTCAATGCTTACTTTCTTGAGTGTAGCCATTTCAGGTCTCCTTTACCGATCATGGGGGCCGCTGTTTTTATCAGCAACCCATAACTTGTGAATTATTTTACATACTATAAGCGGTTGGAGACTCAAAATCCACTCTGTGTACAATGTATGTGTATAAACTTCTGTCTGAAGGACTAAAGGTCCAGGTTACCATACCTTCCATCCTGGTAGGCCTGCAGGATGCGCGCGCCCACATCCTCCGGATTCAAGTGGCGCTGATTTGCTTTGAAACCCTTTTTGCATATTCCAGTCTGTCTGTTTTTTTTCTCGCTATTCGCTGATCACAATAAAACCATAACGGCTTAGCTTTTCCAAAATTGCCTGGTATTCATACTTGCCATAATCGAGACTGATTGCAGGGATTCCCTAATACGAAATTTTTTGTAATTGCTCAGGCATGCAAGCCTGAGAGAAGTAGCCGGTAGGATGCATTCGGCTCTAAACGCACCAATGGTTAATATTTTTCCCCCCAACATTAAAAAATGACTTTATCGTTGCACAAAAAGATAAAAACCTTAGTTTTGATCCAAGAAAAAATGCTTCTCATCTTTATAAATTCCACCCGCCTCCATCCCGAATCTTAAAGTTCTCCCCGGCCCGCCAACAGGAACCGAAAGTATGCTATGATTCAGCATATCCGCTTCCATTTCCCGAAAGGCAGAGGTGAGCATGCGCCAACGACCGACCATCCTTCCGTTTTTACTGATCAACATCCTGGTGTCGGCACTGACCACGCTCGGGGTGCTCTGGCTGTGGAACCGCGCCCAACCGGTTGCGGTCATGCCCACCAGCAGCGCGCCGGTGGCCGGCCAACCTACCGCCTTGCAGGGTGAGCTGCCTGCGCTGGATACAGCGGTGGTCAAGATCGAGTACGCTGTCGGGGCAGGCGACCTCAACCAGGAATTCATCCGCCTCAGCCGGGTCGGCGAAGGTGAGCTGGATTTACTGGGCTGGAAACTGGAGGATGGCGCCGGGCACGAGTACATCTTCGGCAGCATCCGCCTCAGCCAGGGCGGGGCGATGGACCTCTACACCCGGGCCGGCTCAGATTCGGCGATTGCCCTCTACTGGGGCCTGCCCGAGGCCGTCTGGAAATCCGGCGTCAAGGCGTCGTTGAAAGATTGGCAGGGCAACCTGCGTGCGGAGTATGTTATCCCGTAGGATATATGAGTATCAGTGACCACTCAATTGATGCAGTCTTTGCGAAGCAATCTCCGAGTTAATTGGAGGCTGCTCCCCCAAGGGGGGTGCTTCGTGATCACTTCGTTCGCAGTGACAAATCAAAACGGTGTCCTCTGTGTCTCTGTGGTTAAATCACCTCCGTGATCTCCGTGCCCTCCGTGGTGCAGCTTTTCTTAGAAAAGGTTTTTCTCCGTGACCTCCGTGATCTCAGTGTCTCCGTGGTTAATAAGTAATGTAACGCCCGCTCTCCAACCCGGGCAGGAATGAGGCAGCATGTCCCAGGCACTCTATCGTAAATGGCGGCCGCGCCTGTGGGAACAGGTGATCGGGCAGGAACACATCGTCCAGACCTTGAAGAACGCCATCAAGGGCGGGCGGGTGGGTCATGCCTACCTGTTCGCCGGGCCGCGCGGCACCGGCAAGACCACCACCGCCCGGTTGCTGGCCAAGGCCGTCAACTGCCTGGAAAAAGACCCCGGTCTACGCCCCTGCGACCAATGCGCCAACTGCCAGGCCGTCAACGAAAGCCGCTTCCTGGATCTGATCGAGATTGACGCTGCCAGCAACACCAGCGTGGATGACGTGCGCGACCTGCGCGACAAGATCAATTTCTCGCCCAGCCAGGGCGAATTCAAAGTCTATATCATCGACGAAGTTCACATGCTCTCGACAGCCGCCTTCAATGCGCTGCTCAAGACGCTGGAGGAACCCCCAGCCCACGCCATCTTCATCCTGGCGACGACCGAGGTCCACAAGATCCCGGCCACCGTCCTTTCCCGCTGCCAGCGCCACGAATTCCGCCGCATCCCGGTGCTGGATATCATCCACGTCCTGCGTGAGATGGCTACCGCCGAGAAAGTCGAAGTGGATGACGACGCCTTGTTGCTGATCGCCCGCCAATCGACCGGATCCATGCGGGATGCGATCTCGCTGCTGGATCAACTGGCCTCGACCGGCGAGCACATCACCCTGGCCACGGCGCAGACCGTGCTGGGCACGGCCACCAGCCAACTGGTGTTCGGCCTGGTGGATGCGCTGCAGACTCGCCAGGCAGCGGATGGCCTGGCGGTGGTGCACCGGGCGCTGGATAGCGGGACCGACCCGCGCCAGTTCGCCCGCCAGGTGGTGGAGTATTTGCGCGCCCTGCTGCTGATCCGCATGGGCAGCGGAGAGCAGGTGGAGGCCACCCCCGAGCAGCGGGCCCAGATGGGCAAGCACGCCAGCGGGATGGACCCTGCCTGGATCATGGAATGTATCCGTTCCTTCAACACTGCCGCGGTTGATACGCGCGGCGGCTGGCAGCCCAGCCTGGGGCTGGAGCTGGCGCTGGTTGAATCGATCAATCCACGGCCGGTTTTGGTGGAAACACCCGTGGCAGTCGCCTCGGCGGCCACTGCAGTGCAACCGACCGCCCAGGCGGCCGCCAAACACACAGCTCCGGTCCGCCCGCCGGTGCCGGAACCATCGGAAGTGTATGAAGAAACTACGGCACCACCTGTGGCAAAGAAATCAGCGGCTCAACCAGCATCAACCAAGGCCTCTGAGCCTGTGGCTGCGCTGGAGACGGCATCAACGCCTGCTGCGCCCGTCGGACCGGGCGGTTTGACCTTGCAAACGGTGCTGAGCAACTGGGCGCGCATCCGGGCGGCCATCAAGAAGGGCCGCTCGCAGACCGAAGGTCTGCTTAACTCCTGCAAGCCGATCTCGCTCAAAGAGGGTATCTTGACCCTGGGCTTTGCCAGCGAGTTGTTGAAGGGTAAAATGGAAACCAAGGAAAATATCGACATCACCCGCCAGGTGATTGAGCAGGTCTGCGGCGCCAGCGTCCAGATTACCTGCGTGGTGCTGGGCGTCAAGACCGGCTCCTCCTCCAGCGATCTGGGCTCGGAGGGCGACGGCATGGTCGGCACGGCGCTCAACCTGGGCGGCACGATTGTGCATAAAGAATAGCTCGTAGCTCGTAGCGATAACTATTCCGGTAAGGGCGAAGCGGCCGGAATGATGGATATCTGGACTAGAAAAATTATTGGCCGGCTGCTTCGCCTACCGGGCAAAAAAATTGGAGGTAGACATGGCAAAAGGTTTTAATCGACCGGCGGGGCCGGCAGGGGGCGGCGGTGGCATGATGGGGCAACTGCGCAAGATGCAGGAGCAAATGGCAGCGGTCCAGGCGCAACTGGCCGAGGAAACCGTCAGCGTGACGGTGGGCGGCGGGGCGCTCAAGGTCACCATGACCGGCGCCCAGGTCTGCCAGGGCGTGGAGATCGACCCGGAACTGCTGAAGGACGTGGACGCTGAAATGCTGCAGGATATGGTGCTAAGCGCAGTCAACCTGGCGTTGGATAAATCCCGCGCCCTGCAGGAAGAGCGCATGGGTCCGCTGACTGGTGGCTTGGGCGGGCTGGGCTTCTAAACCGCCATGCCGTCCTTACCTGAACCCATCCAGAACCTGATTACCGCTTTTGAACGCTTACCGGGCATCGGACCGAAATCCGCCTCCCGGCTGACGTTCTTCCTGTTGCGCGCCCCAGAGGAGCTTTCCACCAAACTGGCCGATGCGCTGACGGCGCTCAAATCGGAGACGGTCATGTGCCCGATCTGCTTCAACATCACCTCGGCCGGCCGGGAAATGTGCGAAGTCTGCGCCGACCCGAAGCGCGACCCGGCCAGCCTGTGCGTGGTCGAGGAGCCGCTGGACGTGCTGGCCCTCGAGCGCACGGGCGGGTTCATGGGGCGTTACCATGTGTTGCACGGGGTGCTCTCGCCGATCGAGGGCATCGGCCCGGAGGATTTGAAGATCCGGCCGCTGGTGGAGCGGGTGAGGGAGGGCGGGGTCACCGAGGTGATCCTGGCGACCAACCCCAGCATGGAGGGTGATGCCACGGCCTTATACTTGCGACAGCAATTGACGCCGTTCGGGGTGCGCATCACCCGCCTGGCCCGCGGCCTGCCGATGGGCTCCGATTTGGAGTATGCAGATCAGAACACCATCCTGCGCGCCCTGGCGGGGCGACAAGAAATGTAAGTGTCTTTTTAACACGGATTTACACGGAAAGAACGGATAAACACGGAAAAACCATGGGAACGGTAGGGGTACGGGGCGAATGCCACGACCTTTGCCCATCAGCGCCACCCCGTGCCCGGACCGTCAGACAGACGTGATCTGTGTTCCTACCCGAAAACGAAAATCGCCCTGGCTGATTACCAGGGCGGTTATGCTTTTATGTTCGAAAAGGCGGGTTCTGAACCCTCCTCCTGGTCGTTATTTCTCCTGCAGGGCAAACGCCGGAGTCTCGCGCAGCTTGCCATCTACATCGAAGACGTAAAACGGCAGCCAGACCAGGCCGTAAAGGTCCATGTAGATATCCTTCTTGGCCGGGGTGACGGTCACCTCGTCGATGTCGTTGACTACGCCCGCCCAGCGATCCTGCAGATCTTTGAGGGCGGCGGCCTGCTCGGCTTCCAGGTCGTTCAGTTCCAGTTCCAGTTGCTCCAACTCTTCCTGTTCCTGCTTGAGGGCAGCCTTGGCCTGTTTGGTCATGCGGGCCTTGCTCAGGCTGTTGCTGAGGGATTTCTTGCGCCCGCCCAGCAGGCTGAGCAGCAGTTCGCCACCGGCAGCCAGGCCTTCCACGTTGCGGGAACTGACGGCATCCTTCTTGCCATCCACCACCTGTTCCTGGCGGCTGATTTTGGCAGCCAGGGCTTTTTGTTTGGCCTCAAATTTATCTATCACCGTTTCGGCTTCTTCATCGTAGGCTTGCTTGGCGGCCTTGCTGCACAGTTCGCGGAACTCGGCTGCCGAGACTTCCGGCCCGGCAAAGATTTTGAGCGCCGGGTTGGAGCGCACCTGCACCCCGCCGGAGCGATAGATCCAGTCGATGAAGTCCTTCTGCAAGGCGGAGAGGCGCTTGGCGTCCGTCAACCAGCCGGGCAGCGGAACAAAGCGGGTCTGCGGCATGGGGTTGGATTTTAGTTTTTTGTTGTTGACCGGGGTGGATGCAAAATCCTCCCAGCGCACCAGGCCGGAGGGCAAATCCTCCAGCAGCGAGGTGAATTGGTGGACAAAATCCAGGTTGTACTTGCGATCCATGTAGCGGGCTTCGGCCTGCAATAATAGCGCCGGGTGGTAGACCACGCCCTGGTTTTCAACAGATTGGCCGCGGTCGATGTTCAGGTTGCCAATCGCCTCGGAAACACCCAGGTCATCCGGCAGGAAGTATTCGGCCACGCCACTTGGAACGGGCGGGCGGGTGCTGGTGGTGCCAACCTGGCTGCCAGTGATGGTTGCAGTGGCCGCAGAAGCCGGCTTTTTACCGGAGGATGGGGTTGCGTAACTGGCGCCTACTGGTGTGGAGGTAACCGTTTCAACAGGTCCTTTGTTGATCTTACCGACCAGGGCATTCAGGGCAGGGATCTGGGCGCGCATCAGCGGACCAGCCAGGTAGTTCATCACCCAGCGGGTCTGGAAGACCTGCGGTCCCTTGGCATGCACATTGTGCAGGATGAAGGTGCGCTTGGGCAGGGTCGAGATCATTCGGTCAAACTCAGCCCGGTCGATGCCCCCCGCTGCGGATTGCAGGCCGTCCAACAGGCGCTGCTTGTCCTGGTCCGTTTGCAGGCGGCCAATGAACCAGGTGCCGGCATTGGAGAGCGCTTTGTAATCGACATCCACCGGGTTCTGGGTGGCCAGCAGCAGCCCCAACCCGAAGGCGCGGGCCTGTTTGAGCATGCGCAGCAGGATCGGCTTGGAGGGCGGGTTGGCAACTGGGGGCAGGTAGCCCAGGATTTCGTCAAAGTAGAGCAGGGCACGCAGGCCGCTGGTGCCGCGCTGGGTGCGCATCCAGGCCTCGGTGGCGGCGAAGAGCAAGGTGGTAAAGAACATGCGCTCATTGTCGCTCAGGTGGGTCAGGTAGAAAATGCTGTGGCGGATACGGCCATCCGGTGTGTAAAGGAATTTCTCGATATCCAGCGGTGTGCCTTCCAGCCAGGTCTCGAAGGATGGTGAAGCCAGGAAGTTGTTGAGCAGCATGGCCAGATCAAAGCGTTCCCTGGCCGGGTAGAAGCTGTCCAGCGGGAAAGCGCCCAGGCGTTCGAAGGGCGGATTCTGGGTCTGCAGGATCAGTTCGGTCAGGTCGAGGGATTGATTTTTACTCCAGGCGTTTTCCAGCACGTTGGAGAGCAGGATGTGCTCGCGCGAACGCAGCGGGTCAATGTCGGTCAGGCCGACCAGCCCCAACAGGGCGGTGACGGTGGTGGAAATCTTCTCGCGCAGGATCTCGCGGTTGTCCGTCCAATCGATGTCCGGGGGTTGGAAGGAGGACAGGATGTTGATCGGCAGGCCAGCGCTGGAGCCGGGGGTGTAAATGGCGAAATCGGCGGCAGCCTGCAGGGCGCGCAGGTCCTCCGGGCCGAGTTCGGAACCGGCCAGACCCTGGGTCCAGTTGGCGGCCGTTTCGACGGCTAGCTCTGCCACCGATTTACCGGAGCGGCGGGCCATGTCCTGGTCGATCCAGGGCTCAAAATCGTCCGGGGCCAGGTTTGGGAAGTGCAGGACCAGGTTGGTCAGGTCGCCCTTGGGGTCGACGATCAGGGCGGGGATGCCCTGCAAGGCGGCTTCTTCGAGCAGGCCGATGCATAGGCCGGTTTTACCGGAGCCGGTCATACCGGTCACCACCCCGTGGGTGGTCAGGTTGGCGGGGTCATACATCACCGGGTCGCTGGAGCCGGTGGCTTTGGCAAGGTCGTACTTACGGCCAAGGTAAAAGGTTTTGCGTTTTGGATCCATGAACTCCTCCTGAGATACGCGATAGCTTGATTTTACCAGCGATTGGGATGTGATCGTTCCAAAGATGGTAAAAACGTGGTTAAATGGTTGTGAGGCAGTCTGACAACCGCCCCACAACCTACAAACTAAGAGGCACACTAGCATACGCCTGAAGCTAATTCTACCAAAAGTTGAGCCGAACGAACACGAATACCCAAAGAAATGTCCCCGGAAAGGATGCCTGGGAAGGCGGTTTATTCAGCGGCAGGAAGTGAGCAAGAAAATAGTGGACGCTGAACATCCCGAAGTAACAGCCCTGAGATGTGAATGCTACAAATGTGGGCATGTATTCCGGGTCTACCCGAAAGGGGTCAAACAGAAGCAAATCTCGAAGCGAGTGAATGGTATGGCGGTGATGATGTACATTCTGGGATTGAGCT
>JBGSJZ010000004.1:0-14849 GCA_041741455.1 Anaerolineaceae bacterium
GCAATTCCGCTTCCCCCAAAGGTTCACCATGCGCGGAAGCGCTGTCCTGTTTGGTCGGCGCGCCATGCCCGATGTGCGTGAGGCAGATAATTAGGGTCGGTTTTCCGGTTTCGGCCTGTCCTTCTCGGATCGCAACCGAGATCGCCTCTGGATCGTCCCCGTCGATTGGCCCAATCACCTGCCAGTGATATGCGTCAAAACGCCGCGCTACATCTTCGTCAAAAGCAATATTGGTGCTGCCTTCGATCTGGATGCCATTTGAATCATAGAGATAAATCAACTTACCGAGTTTCAATTTTCCGGCCAGTGACGCTGCTTCGGAGGAAACACCTTCCTGTAAATCGCCATCCGACACAATCGCATAGGTAAAATGATCAACAATTACCTCATTGGGCTGATTGTAATGAGCAGCCAGAAAACGTTCAGCCATCGCCATCCCTATTCCGTGAGCAAAACCCTGTCCTAAGGGTCCGGTGGTCACTTCTACTCCGGGAGTTAGCCCGTATTCCGGGTGCCCAGGCGTTTTACTTTCCCACTGGCGGAACCTTTTCAATTCTTCCATTGGCAGGTCGTAACCGGTCAAAAACAGCAGCGAATACAACAACGCTGAAGCATGCCCCGGTGATAGGATAAAACGATCCCGATTGACCCAATTGGAGTTGGCCGGATTATGCTTTAGAAAGCGATTCCACAGAGTATAGGCGATCGCTGCCGCACCCATCGGGGTGCCAGGATGGCCCGAACCAGCTTTTTGGACGATATCCGCGGATAGAAATCGGATGGCTGAAATACTGCGTTGGTCGATTTGGTTAGTCATTATCATTATTCTCTTTCATGAAAATTTTCGCGGCCATGGAATCGATGAACCAAATGATCTTTCCATCCGCCGGTTGAATACGTTGAACAGGGAGATTTACCGGATTATGAGGACCGTTAAGTGCGGCAGAAAGTACCTGCGCCTTGTCCTGCCCTGTGACCAGGAATATGATATTTCTAGAGGTATTGAAAACCAGTGGGGAGAGAGACACCCGATTGGCTGGGCGGTCCATATAATGCGCGGTCACTGCAATCACGGGGGACCTTTTTTCTCCAGGATCTATACTGCCTGGAAACAACGAAGCCGTATGTCCATCTGCCCCCATGCCCAGAAGGGATATGTCCATCCGAGGCCAGGGATTGGCGAAGTCTCCGCTTTCCGCTAATGTACGAATGTAATTGCGTGCAGCATCAGCTGGTTCCAGCTCTCCTTTGATCCGGTGGATTCGTTCCTCCTGAGCTGGTATATGGTCTAGCAAGACCTGTTTGACCTGACCATAATTGCTTTCAGGGTGGTCTGGAGGTACGCAACGCTCATCTCCCCAATATAAATGAACTGCATCCCAAGGAATCATAGTCTGATAGGGAGGCCGGGCTAAAAGCTGGTAAAGTCTCAGAGGCGTGCTGCCGCCAGAAAGGGTCACATAGGCTTTTCCCCGAGATTGAACTGCTTGCTTGATAACCTCAGCAATCTGGACAACCGCGGCCTGATATAAATCCTCGGGCGAATTGAATACTTGTACAGTTCTTTCAGTCATTGTCTTGATCCATCTCCAAACCATGACATGCCGCCCCAATCAACGCCGCCTCAGGATTAAGGATGATGTACACCGGCACCGAAGTGAGGTAATTTGCGAATCTGCCCTTATTCAAGAATGACTTTAGGAATGGTTCTTTTTTTAGGATCGGTGCGATTCGTGGCGGAATACCACCGCCAAAATACACGCCGCCATTTGCCAAAACCTTTAAAACCAGATTGCCTGCCTCTGCACCAAGGATTGTGGCAAAAAGATCCAATGTGGCGATTGCAATTTCAGCTGTTCTGTCTAGTGCGGCCTTCGTAATCACCGGAGCGGGATCTACCACCTCGGCGAGTTGGTCGTGCAACCAGGCCGGTTCGGTAAGGACTCCTTCATCTTTCAAAAATGAATATAGATTAGGCAACCCGCTTCCTGAACATACGCGCTCGTAACTAACATGTTCAAAACGCTTGGATAAAAAAGCCAACAATCTTAATTGAAGTTGGGTTGTCGGTGCGAAATCCGAATGGCCGCCTTCCGATGGATAAGAGCGATAGCGATTTCCGCCCCAATTCAAATAAGCTTCACCCAAACCCGTACCGGGCGCAACCACCGCCAAGGTTCCATTTTTGACAAAAGACCCTGAATTCAAAACGAGTTTGTCGCCTTCTGTCAAAAACGGGACTGCATGTGCAGTCGCCGTGAGATCATTAATCAGTTTTACTGGAATTTTTAGCTGCTCACCCAGAGTATCTTCTTCAATAAACCAGGGCAAGTTGGTTGCCTGAACATGGCCTTCAACAATGGGTCCGGCAATGCCGAAACTTGCCCGAGTTACTATCCGATTCTTCACTTTGAGAAATTGTTCAACAATTTCCCCTAAGGAATGGAAATCACGACTTATGTATGTCGCCTTATCCACAAAAGCCCTTGGTCCGGCCTCTGGATCAATAATCGCCAGGGTCGTTTTTGTGCCACCGATATCTCCTGCCAGTTGGAAATTTCTCATATTAGTTCCGTCCAGGCTTATTGCTATCACCTAATTTTGTTATGACTGGAAAATTTATTTTCACAAGCTCTGTGATGATGTCAGACAAAGATTAATTACTGCAATAAATAATATTTTAGACGGGTAAGATTTTTCCTTAGTTTGTCATCTAACTAGCGGTACGAAGGTGAAATTTCGGATTGGCCACCTTCACGTCAACCTGCAATCGAATCATTTCACGATCAATCCCGCAATCTTCAGGAGAACGCTAATGTCGACGCCCACCTCAATCGTTATTTTTGGAATTTCAGGAGACCTTGCTCAACGCAAACTCATCCCCGCATTATTCAATCTATTCCAGAAAGACCGCCTTAATGGCAATTTTCAAATCGTCGGTTTTTCAGGACGCTCCTGGAAGGATGAAAATCTGCGCACTGCTGCTCTGGAAGGTATCAAGAAATTTGCTGGGTACGCTGTGAATGAGACAGCCTGGGCAGAATTCGTCTCCCGACTACATTACCTCTCCGGTAATTTTCAGGATGCAGGGTCATTTGGGCAACTGGCTGAAAGATTAAAAGGTCTTGAAGGTGAAAACACAAATCGCTTGTTTTACCTTGCAACGCCTCCGGATTACTTCACTGACATCATCACAAATCTGGGAAAGTCAGGCTTAACCGAGGAGACCGGCGGATGGCGGCGCGTCGTCATCGAGAAGCCGTTTGGCACAGATCTTGAGTCTGCCCGAAAACTTAACAACGATATTCATCAGGTGCTCCGCGAGGACCAGATTTACCGCATCGACCATTATTTGGGCAAAGAGACGGTTCAGAATATTCTCGTTGCTCGCTTTGCGAATACCATCTTCGAACCCGTTTGGAATCGCAATTATATTGACAACGTACAGATTACGGTTGCCGAAAAGGTTGGTTTGGAACACCGCGCCGGATACTATGACAAAGTAGGTGTTGTAAAGGATATGTTCCAGAACCATTTACTGCAATTGCTATCCCTGGTTGCTATGGAACCGCCTGCCTCACACAAAGCAGATGACCAGCGCGATGAAAAGGTAAAAGTGATCAAGGCAATCCGAAAAATTCCACAGGATCAAGTCAGTCTCCATGCGGTCCGCGGCCAGTACCGTGGTTATCGAGAAGAAGAAGGTGTTGCGCCAGATACCCGTACGGCAACTTACGCAGCAATTCGGTTCTATATCGATAACTGGCGCTGGCAGGGAGTGCCTTTTTATCTTCGTTCCGGCAAGAATCTGAAAGAAAAGGTCAGTGAGGTTGTTATCCAATTCAAACGCCCTCCTCATTTAATGTTCCCTTTACCTGAGGGGTACGAATTTACATCCAATACGCTGGTACTATGTCTTCAACCCGATGAGGGTATTCATCTTAAGTTTGAGACCAAGGTGCCGGATACCGTTGCGGATACCCGTTCAGTCGATCTCGAGTATCATTATAAAGATGTCTTTGGGGAGGGATCCATCCCGGAAGCCTACGAGAGGCTGCTTTTAGACGCATTGCATGGCGATGCATCCCTTTTTACCCGCAGCGATCGCAGTGAATTAGCCTGGGAATTACTGGATCCAATTCTGGCAGCCTGGGAGCGACCTGATGGCCCCCCATTGTCAATTTATGAGCCAGGCAGTTGGGGACCGGCGGAATCCGATGAATTGTTAGCCGGCGATTCGAAAAAATGGCTGAGAGGGTGTGGAAACCACCCGGTAAAAGGATAAGGGCTCAATGACTGATACGAGCAATATAGATCTTTACAATTATGATGAATTTGTGCCCGAAAAATATGAACGCTGGATGAATTTTGAAGCCAGTCCTCCCTTAGGGAGAAGAAGTCCGGATTTTCCGCTTTGGCACCTGGATGCCACCCAAACTACCCTCAGTGCAGTTCTAAATCGATCTTTGTTGACGGTAGTTGAGTTTGGCAGTTTTACCTGACCATACTGTGGGCTGGCGGCGCCAGTCATGAATAAGTTAGCAGAAGATTTTTCCCCTCAGAACATAGGAGCGGTGTTCATCTATACACATGAGGCTCATCCAGGAGAGAACTATCCTCACTTGACCAGCATGGAACAAAAATTCCGGCATGCACAGGCTCTTCGAGATATTTATGTGGTCAATCGCCCGATATTGTTGGATGCTTTAGACGGCGCCTGTCATCGCGCTTTCGGTTCCATGCCCAATATGACCTGGATATTTAATCAATCGGGGATTCCAGTATACAAATCGGATTGGTCGGACGCATATAGTGTCAAGAATGCGTTGGAGTATTTCCTACAAATTCCAGAACGCCGAAAAACTGGAGAACGATTGGCACCTTTTCGGGTAGAACGATTGGATTACCGCAATCAAGATCGAGTGGAGTTCTATAAAAGCCTGGAGCGTAATGGCCAAAAAGCTGTAGATGAATTTCGTAAAGCATTTCCTACCGGATAGTGATGTATATTTAAGGAAAGTCCGCATTTAAGGCAATTCCAAGGATACGAATGAAATGATGGCTCAACGCTCAACAAATGATTGGCTTGAGGATTTGCACAGCAGTGGCGAGCGTCAGACGCTGGCAATCGAAGATTTGCGTCAATTTATCCACCGGAGCCTACCGTATGCGTTGGACGAAAAAATTGTCCTGGATACTAAAACGTCTACCGATCTTTTAGAAAAGATCTCTTCTAAAACACTGCAATATATACAGAAAAACCTGGACAGTTTTGACGGTCAATGTGCTTTCACGACTTGGGTGCTTAAAATTGCAGTCCGAATGATGCTTTTCGAACTTCGCATGCGACAGTGGAGAACGACATCACCAGATGATTCTTTTCCGGACATTCTCCCCGGATTGCATATTTTACTGTCACAACATAAATTCCTGAAGTATGCCCACGAGATTTTCAAAGAAGAGCTTAGCGAAAATCAACGCAAAGCGATCCGTGCGATGGTCATGTTTCGAATGCCAAAGGAAGCAGTCATGCAACGGTTGGGGATGGAACGCTGCGATTATTTCAATATGATCCACGATGCTCGCCTGCGTCTGAAACGACGTTTGGAGCTCGATGGCGTTATACCCCATGAAGAAAAGGCAGCAAGCTAGATAGGCTTGTGTAGTATGTTATTTTGTCAGAAGGTACCCCTATGAAATTGCCAAACGAGAAGAAAAGATCCTCTAACGATCCACAGGTTCCTATCCAAGACGAGATAATTGCCCAGGCATCCGAAATTGAATTTGCGAAAAAAATTTTGGAGATGCTAGCCATGACACAGAGTGAGGAACTGACTTGCGATGAAGTCTTCGCTTTGTTAGATCAGTATGTAGATCTTGATGTAAAAAACGAAGATGCAGCTTCCATTTTTCCTTTGGTGAGACAGCATTTGAATATTTGCGGAGATTGCCTTGAAGAATATTTTGCTTTGAAAAAAATCATGGCCAATATTCAGTGAAAGACACTTTCCGTTTAACTACATTTCTTAATTCTTTGCGTGAAACCGCAGCGACATATAGCGATTGGAATACTTCAAGACGCCTTTACGCACACACATGTAGCCAACATAACCCAGAAGAGAGGTAATGATGACCGATGAACCAACCCACGAGAGCTTCGAAGAATTCAAAAATTCTTTCTACTACGGCACTCGATCCGATCTGAATTTCAAATTTCTGAAAGACCTGCCTCCAGATGATGCAGCTCAATTTTTCCAAAATTTGCTTTGGAAACTTGGTGATTCTCTGGACGACGGTGATTTTGACCGGGTCGTAAAGCACATTTATGAGACTCAGGCTCAAGGGTACTCCGGGCCAGGACGATTCACCTACGAAAACGCACCCTTTACACCACTTACTAAACCCGTTTCACAGCTCCGCCTGGCTTTGATGGCGTCTAGCGGACATTTTGTAGAAGGCAATGATCCGAAGCCGCTCGGAGTTGAAAACATGTCACAAAAGGAAGCCGAATCTCGTATCAACGACTTCCTGAGAGCTGAACCGCAGCTATCCGAGATCCCTACTGACACGCCCGAGGAAAAACTCCGGGTCAGACATGGTGGTTACGATGTGCGCGGCGCGCAGGCCGACCCCAACGTGAATTTCCCAATTACCCGTTTACTAGAATTGCAGAAAGATGGCAAGATCGGCGAATTATTCCCGCTCGCCTACTCGTTTGTCGGAGCTACCTCTCAGCTCCGCCTGCAAAAGCATACCGGTCCGGAGTGGGTGCGCATGTTCCAGGAGAATCACATCGATGCGGCTTTATTGGTACCCGTCTGACCGGTCTGTCATGTGTCCGTGGGACACATTGCGCGGATGATGGAAGAAGGTGGCATAGCTACCGTCGTGGTTGGCTCGGGAATTTTCCGCGATCGGTTGGTAGCGATGAAATTGCCCCGAACGGTCATTACGCATCACCCGATGGGCCGTCCATTGGGCGCGCCGGGGGATCGCGAGACTCAGCGTAAGGTGATCTTATCCGCTTTCAAATTACTCGAAACAGCCAGCGAAGGTGGAATGATGGTAGACCTGGCCACTCGGTATCTTCCGAAAGAATAAATAGTATAGTAAGAAATCCCTCCATATTCTCGTCATAACTGTTGAAAACAAGAAATGTTAGACAAGAATGTGGAGGGATGAATGAATATCTTGGGAGCAGTAGTTTCAGGTATGGTAGGGACCATCGTATTGAGCATGGTCCTGGCATTGGCACCCCGCATGGGGATGCCTAAAATGGATATCGTCGGTATGTTGGGCAGCATGTTCAACAAGGACGGAAATCAAATGCTCGGGTGGGGAGTTCATTTCATGATGGGCATCGTTTTTGCGATCGTGTATGCCCTTTTGTGGAGTGCGGGGATCGGCGGCGCTACTTGGGTGACCGGGCTTGTGTTTGGAGCCGTACACTGGTTGATCGTAGGCCTGATGATGGGTGTAATTCCCATGATGCACGCCGGGATTAAAGCAGGAACGGTTAAAGCGCCAGGACTGTACATGACAAACCAGGGCGGTGTTATGGCCTTTATGGGTGGATTAATCGGTCATATGATCTTCGGTCTGGTGGTTGCGCTCGTATATGGAGCTTTCCTGGCATAATCGAGTACAAAACAACCAGGCGAGTGGACTTACTTTCCGCCTGGTTGTTTGTTTTATTTTTAGTCTTCAATCAAGTATTAAAAGATTTGAGTGTCTTCTTAAAGGATGAGTATGACCCGATTAGCAACAGGAGATCCAGCACCAGATTTCTCGGCACCATCGACAATGGGACTCCAAATCAACTTGAAAGAAGTCTGGTTGCCAGGGAAATCCGTGCTCCTGGTTTTTCTTCGCCATCTTGGCTGACTGCCCTGCCGCGAGCATGTGGCACAGTTGTGTCAGCGCCAGGACGAACTTAAAAAGCTAAATACCCGGGTGTTAATTATCTCGTTTGGGGGTCTACTGGCAGCTCAAAAATGGGTTGAGGAGACCTGTGTAACTTATGATTTACTCCTGGACCCGGAGAGGAAAATCTACGACTCTTTTGGTTTGGAGCGGTCACTACTGCGTTCCTGGGATTTAAAAACTATCTGGACATATATAAAGCTGCTCGCAAGTGGTAAGAAATGGCGCGGGATTCAAGGCGATTCCTCTCAATTAGGTGGGGATTTCATCATAGATCCTCATGGCATCATCCGCCTTGCATATCGAAGCTATGACCCAACGGATCGCCCCTCCATTGACCTGCTACTGGATGAATTACGCAGGAGCTAAGGGAACGACAGAACTCTTATCAACTGTCATTACGCTGTTCACGAGGGATCCAGAGCAGAGCGGCAAGTGCAACGACGGCTAATCCTACTGTACCGAAAATGAGGCCGTTGAACGCCAACGCGCTTGCCAATACACCACCCAGGCCAGCGCCTATGGCATTCCCTAATCCCAGCAAAAGGGTATAAATCCCCATTGCCGCGCCCCGCCCTTCATTTTTCCCGGCGACATCTGCCAGTAGCGTTAGCGCCGCGGGTGTAAATCCGCTTTCGATCATAACCGATAGACCTGCTGCGACGATTAACACAATTCGCACCCCAGAAGTCCAGGCCGCAGATTCATTCAGCAAATATAACCAAACACAAACAAAAAACATGGCTGCCAGATTGATGCGCAGGACGGCAATCCGCGGCATTCGCCCCAGAATAAATCCCCACCCTATGACACCAACGCCAAAAACAATCGCATACCCTAACAGAATTAAGCCCACCTGGCTGGCGCTGAAATTGCCTACCAGGAATTGGCCAACCACCCTGGGTCCGCTTAATTGAAAACCGACGTGCGTCAACCACAATCCAATGATGGCGTTCATCGCCAACCAGGCGGGGGCCAGACGCCGGAGCGCCGGATCCAAAAGGGCATTTCGCAATCCGCCCAACACATTAACTGGATGAGTGAGCCGATCAGCGGCCGGTTTTATGCCAAAATAAAATAGGCCGGCAACAACCAGGTAGACAGCTGCCAATAAACTGAAGGCCAGTGTGTGGGCGAGATCCCACAAAACTCCCCCAACGAGACCACCCAGGGCCAGCCCCGCTAATAAAGAAAGCTCAAAAAAGCCCATCACCCGTCCACGGAGAAGCGGCGCATCCTGGGTGATATCTGCAAAATGAGCTAATAATGGCGGGCTGCTGGCAGCAGCAGAAACACCTTCCAATGCTCTAGAAAGGAAGAATATGGTGACTACCCCGCTCATGCCAAAGAGCTGCGTTGCCGCCGCGCCGAGTAACCCAGCTCCAACGAGCAGAAGGCGAGGTGAAAATCGATCTGCCAATATACCGATCGGGACTGCCCCACTCAACTCGGCCAGATTGACAACCAATCCCAATGTGCCAAGCAGTGCCGCGTCCACGCCTTGACCGGATATGGCCAGCTGTGCCAGGTAAAATCCAACCAAAGCTCCACTGGCTGAATTTGCAACCCGTAGCAAACCATTTGCTATCAGAACAAGTGTCAGACGGCTTGAATCGAGGTGGCTTTCGTGTAGGAGCAAGAACTATCCCTTTGCTTCATTCATCCCGATAATGATCGCATAACCCAAAATACCTTTCTTCACCGCATCATTCGCAGAATGAGCAAGCTGCTTCGCCTGTTCAAAATCGATTCCAGGAAGATCAAGTTTTTTGAGTTTCACCATCAACTCGGCTCCAAGGAGTTTTGTGCGGATTCCCGAGATTAATTCGCTTAATACCTGGTCATGGTGTTCGACGGAAAGATTTGAAAAACCAGCCTGCTGAAGATACCGTACATATTCATTCACAGGCTGTGCGTCCGCGATACAGGCAATCCAGGCAAGTAACGTCTCCAATTCTGTCGGTAGCGGCCCAATCCGCGTTAGATCGCTAATTCCTACCCGTCCCCCAGGACGGAGTATCCTGGCAAACTCCCTGGCTGCATTTTGCTTGGCTGGAAACGTACAAAAAGCGCATTCGCAAATGACTGCATCAAATTCACCGTTTTCAAAAGGCATTCCTTCAGCATCACCCCATTTGAAAGTAACTTTTCCAACCATTCCAGCGCTTTCAGCAGCGGCTGAGGCATCTACTACTGTTTTCTCGCCATAATCAAGACCTACCACCTCACATCCAAAATGCTGAGCAATATATATTGCGCTCGTTCCTTTGCCGGATGCCACATCCAGTACTCGGGAAGTAGAATCTAATTCCAATAGGGTGCCAAGCCGCTCCGTGAGTTCCAGACCACCGGGGTGAAACGTTTCACCCAATAATAAACGTGCCCAATCGGTTTCATAAAGAGAGGCACAGCATGATTTTACGGTTTCAGGATTTTGGATCGGGATATTCATTCTTTTCTTCCGTCGCCCGATTGGGATTGGTTAAATTTGAAAGTTATTGGTTGAGGTGTAAACACGATACCCGAGTTTTCAGCTTCTTTACGCATTCGTTGGCGTTCGACAAGCTGCTCGCGAGCCTGCTCACGGTAGCCTAAATTGTTATAAGCGCAAATCGGGATCTGTTTTCCATCCGGTAAAAGAATTTCCTTACAGCATTTCATCAAGCTTTTCTGGTCGAAGGTCCACGGGTCCGCAAAGTCTTGCAGCATGATCATGAAGAAATGCTGTGCCATAGCGCCTAGATCAAGACCTCCATCTGGCAATCCACAGGATGCACAGGTCAATGAAAGACTTTCAACAGTTTTCGAAGATCCGGGTACTGAAGAAGAGGACCATAAACTCTCCAGGGCTGTTTTGAGATCTCCTGAAAGATCTGGGAGAACACGATTCGAAATATAATCCAAATAATCTTCAACCTGGATCAGGCGTGTAATCGGCATCACCGTTTCGCCTTCTACGTAAGCATAAGTGACCGAGTTGCAAGTTGGGAAACAACACGGCACCGGCACAAAATCAGACTGGAGAAACATACCATCTGTCTGCGCTTCGATCCAGCCAGTCACGTCTGGGATGGTAACCCGCTCCAACGGATTGTGCTTATCAAAACGTCCGGCATGGAAAGCCGGTTGAAAGTTGATTCCACGAACTGCTGGATGTTCCATCCCAAATTTCAGGATCTGGCCGACCTCGTGATCGTTCACCCCCCGTTCGATCGCTGGAACCAGGATGACTGCGCAGCCGATCGAAGCCAATCGATCTAATGCACGCAGTTTTTCTGGGAATAAGTCAGGCTCCCCACGTATTTTGCGATACGTTTCCGATTCAAATCCGTCAAACTGGAAATAGATGGCAGGATGTACTTCTGCAAGTTGAGCCAGGAATACGTCATCATTAGCAATTCGCCTGCCGTTGGTGTTTAGCATAACGGTACGGATATTGCGCGCTTGCGCAGCTTTGATCATAGCGATTATGTCCGGGTGAATCGTCGGCTCACCCCCTGAGAACTGGACCACTTCGGGCCGGCCTTCGGCGGCAACATAGGAATCAAGCATAGCTTCAACCTCTTGAAGAGTATAACTATATCCTCCACCCGCGTCCGCAAAGCATAACGGACAATGCATGTTGCATGCGCTGGTAACTTCAATGATTCCAAGACAAGTGTGCTGTTGGTGATCCGGACAAAGCCCGCAATCATACGGGCAGCCATGTTTGATGTCCATGGCATATTCAAGAGGGATCGTCCCAGGTTTATTAAACTTTGCGCCTGAAGTGTAGAGCTGCGCATCGCTGTAAATCAAGGCCTCGAATTGGCCGTGCTCTGGACACCGTTTGCGCATGTAGACCTTATTATTGCGTAGGATGATCTGGGCATCGATCACCCGACGACAATCAGGACAAATGCTGCGAGTGAGTTCATAAAACACATAGTCAGCATCGTTTTTCTTAAGAACGGGACGAACTTTAGAGTAAGGGTTTGTCGTCACAAGGAGTCTCCTGATCGAGAATATTTTTACGATCTTGATAATTGCTGAATCGCTTTACCGAGCGCACTATCCAGAAATCCATCTATCGAGATCTCAGAGGCCAATTGCTGGACAGCTGTTGAGTAGGTAGGATAAACATGAATAGCTCCAGCCAGATCACCCACTTTAACTTTGTTCTTTAATGCGAGCACAAACTCATTAATCATCTCACCGGCGCGTTCAGCCACGATCGTGGCACCCAGAATGGTTCCATTCTTTCGATGAATGATCTTGATAAATCCGTCTGTCTCATTGTCCGTTACGGCACGATCAACCCGGCCCATATTCCGGCGAGCTACTCGCACTTCATCACCCAGGCTTTTGCGCGCCTCAGCTTCACTGAGTCCGACGTGAGCCAGTTCTGGATCTGTAAAAGTGGTCCAGGGAACGATATTGGTAAAACCACGACTGTTTCCCGGAAGGAGCGCATTGCGAGTAGCTTGAAAGGCTTGCCATCCGGCTAAGTGTGAAAACTGGTACCCGCCAATACAATCGCCAGCCGCATAGATAAGCTTTGCGCTGGTTTGCAGGTTCTTATTGACTTCAATTCCTTTGTGCGAATATTTCACCCCAGCTTTTTCGAGATCCAGGCCGTCAACGGTGGGTGAACGCCCAACGGCTACCAACAACATATCCCCTTTCACTTCGCTGTCGTTAGTTTTCAGAATGATCGAACCATTTTCATAACGTACCGCGGTCGCCGTCCCCAGCAAAAAGTGGATCCCTTCTCGGGCAAATACCTTCCTTATTACTTCCACAGCCTCAGGTTCATCTTTGGGCATCAATTCCTGGCCGACCATCGTTACTTCAGCCCCAAGGCGGGCATAGGCCTGGGCCATTTCTGCGCCGATGGGCCCTGCTCCTAGAATCAACAAATGGATTGGCAAACGGTCGTTTTCAAAAATATGTTCGTAAGTCAGGTAAGGCACCTCATTTAATCCTTCAATCTCAGGGATATATGGATGCGCTCCGGTAGCGATGAGAAAATTCCTGGCCTTCAGAGATTCCTGGTTTACTCGAATCGTGGTGCGATCCAGGAAACGCGCTTCACCGAGTACAACATCAATGCCCTCTTCAGCCAGACGATTTGGAGATTCATGTTGGTACACTTCACCCTGAACGCGGCGAATATACTCGCGCACCTGTATCATATTGGCAATCGGGTTTGAGACTTCCAGGCCATATTGGGCTGCATGACGGGAAAGATATGCCACTTTGGCCACTTTTAACAAAGCTTTACTCGGCACACAGCCTGTCCAGGTGCAGTCACCGCCAACCCGATTCTTATCGATTAATGCCACCTTTTTACCCAGTTGAGCGGCAAATCGGGCCGCCACCAATCCGCCCGATCCTGCACCGATGATGATCAAATCGTATGGACTTCCCATATTCCTTCTTTTGATGATGAAAATTGTTCTAAAGGTTGTAGCAATTGGGTTCGATTTCTATTAATAAAGTACTTTCACGCCAATAAGGAAAAATCCAAAGCGTTCATATCTATAGCATGGTTTAGACCAAATTGGGATCTAAACTCCTCCATCATCGGGAGATTTCGATCCCGTGTCCGGATATTACCTCACCTATCTTCCAAAAGGATTGATCTGATTTTAAGGCCTGGGTTTGAAAACTCTCGAATTTGTCAGGCGGAATGGCTAACAGCAATCCGCCGCTTGTTTGAGGATCATACAACATCAATTCCTCTGTTTCACTAATACCCGATCCCAAATGGATTTGCTCCCTAAAATGACTTCGATTGTCGAAAGCCCCACCCGGAAATTTATACAACTCGGCATATTTTCGGGCACCGCTAACGAAAGGAATTTTGGAGAAAGATAGCTGCATGCCTACCCGAGAGGCACGAGCCACTTCTGAAGCGTGCCCTAACAGACTGAAGCCGGTGATATCCGTACCACCACGCACATCGTTAGCAACTGCTAATTGACTTGCTACCTGGTTGAGCTGCTTCATCCAATCCACTACTTCAGCCACTTCTATATCTGAAGTCAGCTCATCTTTAATGGCCGTGTTGGTAATCCCGAATCCGAGCGGCTTGGTGAGAACCAACTGATCCCCAGGTTTTGCACCTCCTTTGGTGATGAGATGATCCGGGTCTACAAAGCCAATGACCACCAGGCCATACTTAGGTTCTTCGTCCTGCACCGTATGGCCTCCCGCAATCACTACACCTGCCTCGCGAGCTTTTTCCGCACCACCCCGAATAATTTCCGCCAGAATCTCCGAAGGTAATTTTGGAGGGAATGCGGCAATGTTCAAGGCCAGGAAAGGTGTACCACCCATCGCATAGATATCCGAAATACTGTTCGCGGCCGCAATCGCACCGTAATCATAAGGATCATCGACTACTGGCGTGAAAAAGTCGGTTGTGAGTACTATGGCGCGATGTGCATCAATCCACCAAATTGCAGCATCGTCCGGGGAGTCTAATCCGACCATCAGGTCTGGATATTCGGTTGAAGAGTAAACCTCTTTTATCGGACGCAGCACGTGCGCCAGCGTTTCCGCGTTTAATTTAGATGCTCAGCCTGCACATTTGGAAAGTGAAGTGAGACGGATACGCTTGCCCGATGGTGTCAATCCCGAATTCTCCATAGAACCTCTTTTAAAAATCCTCTTTGACATTAAGTAATTAAAGGTTAGGACAACAATCTCGGAGGTTTCCTTACCCTCTGAAATTTGCTTGACGATCGTTTCATCAAGATTTGCTGCTTTCCAGCCCCAAAAGATTCTAAAAATGATTAGCAAAAAACTATTTCATTTCAGGCGATCCTAGAAGGCAGTTAGTAAGATTTGATGAAACTTCTGCATCTTTTTAAATGAAAAAATAACAAGGAGATTAACCATGAACCAGCTCATTCAATTTCGAAAACAAAAAGACGTATTCT
>JBGSJZ010000005.1:0-31263 GCA_041741455.1 Anaerolineaceae bacterium
GGTTGAAACCCTCAAGGGAGAAGGCCCCTTCACCGTCTTTGCACCGACCGACGATGCCTTCGCCAAGTTACCGGCCGGAACGATCGACAGCTTGCTCAAACCGGAAAACAAGCAGCAATTGACCGACATCCTGCTCTACCACGTGGTGAGCGGCCAGGTACTGGCAGCGGATGTGGTGACCCTCAGCGAAGCTGAAACCGTCCTGGGCCAGAAGGTCATGATCAAGGTCATGGATGGCAAGGTCTACATCAACGACGCCCAGGTTATCATCACCGATATCCTGACCTCCAATGGCGTGATCCATGTGATCGACACGGTACTCTTGCCGTAACTCCTCCATAACAAACAATTACAGGTAGATTAGTGGTAGAAAACCAGGGGCTGCAAGCGCAGTCCCTGGTTGATTTTAAGCATCTGAGCCACCGGTTTGTCCGGTGCCTTTTTTTCGGACGAAGGGAATAAATCAATCTAATTGTGAAAATGCAATGCCCGTTATGGCTACGGAGGCTTATGCTTTGCTGTTGCATTTATCAGCTGGTCGGGCTTTTTTGGCCACATACCATACTGATGTATTTCTGCACATTGTACGTCCATTGGCGAACGCAGTGATTGCGAAGCATCTCCGATTAACTCATTTAGATTCTTCGCTTTGCTCAGAAAGACAATCTATCAAAATAAAAAAAGAAGTCAAGCATAATCTGTCCAGAATGGCGTTTGGAGAGGGTAGCATGAACCCGTATCTATTAGGAAATTGCGAAATCTGGGTTCAATGCTTATTGATGCCTATCCATCACCTTTCATATCAAAAAATGTTATCTGTTTGTAAGTATAGAGATGTCTATAAAAGTTTAGAATTAATTTAAAATGATTAATGATTTATGATTTGGACCATTCATTCCTGAATCAGGCTTACCAATTTAAGATGCATCCTATTTGGGTTAATCTACTCCAAAAAAGCTGCTCGCACATCGGGAGGAGTGGTCCACACTCAACGATGTCCTTATGCTGAGCGTTGGGATCGCGTGGCATTCCCATGACGAAGCATCTGAAAGTAACTAGGAGATCCTTCACCTACGAAATACAAGCATAAAATAACCGATTGTTTTTTCACTGCCGTTCCCATATAATAATGCCGGTGGGAAAATTTTTCCGATTTGTTGACGCGGGAAATTTATCGAGAAAATACAGTTGAACATTATGTAGTTTTTCTGGAGGGAACAATGAAGAATTTGCATCATTCCTTTGGCTTGGCCGTCCGGAGTATTGTCCTGATGGTATTTGTCCTGTCAACCTTTTTGCAGCCTGGGATACCCGTCACTCAAGCGGGATATGACCCAACCTATGGCTGGTTTTACGAATATGGTTTTGAACCGGACATTTCCGTCCCAAGTTATTTTGATCTGGAATTGGATTCGTTCGGTTATCCACATTTGGCATATTACAATGATTCTTCGGATAACCTGGTTTATCGCTACTATGACGGCACCCAATGGCTGACGGGTTTGCAAAAATTTGGTTTCTATAATTACATCTCACTGGAATTGGATGCAGGGGATAATCCCCATATTACCTATTATTCCACAACCTCTCAAGTGGCGGCGTACACCTATTATGATGGAGCCACATGGCATGATATCCAGATCACGCCAGGTCAGCAATCTTCCGGAGAGTTTGCCGCGCTGGCTTTGACTGACGGCGGTCTGCCTGTGGTAGTTTTTAATAATCCGTATGCACAAAACATTTCAATTGCAAAGCTGGTAGGCAGCTCATTTGTCATCACTGAAGTGCAGCATGCAGCCATCAGCACAGATGCTTTCAGCTTTATTTCCCTCCAATTGGATGAGAACGATTACCCGCATGTATCTTATTGTTATGGCGCCTGGGTGGGGGGATGCAGTCAACTGCGCTATGCGGCCAATAATGGCACAACCTGGTCAATTGAAACGCTGGATAGTGCGCAAGGCCCTGGATATTATTCATCCCTGGCTTTGGACAGCGCAGGGTACCCGCACATAAGTTATTACACCAATGGTATGGGACTGAGATACACCCAAAAAGATGCGAGCGGATGGCACCCACAGGTTGTAACAACGGGCAGTTCAGGCGTTTACTCAGCCCTGGCATTGGATAATAATGATATCCCATCCATTGCCTATTACGAGCAGACAAATTCGTTGATGAAGTACACCTATTGGGATGGGAGTACCTGGGCGATGAACATGAGCCCGGATCAGAACGAAGCGGGTGAGTACATGAACCTGGAAATGGATGCGGCCGGCAATCCACACCTGGCATACTGGGACGCCAACGGCTCATCCCTGGCTTTGGCAACCTATCAATCTTTGCCCGATCTGGGAGTGACCCAAATGTGGGTGGAAACAGCAGACAATCAATTGATTGCCACGGTGCGCAATGATGGTCAGGGCACATATTCAGGGGACCTGGAAGTTGAGCTGTATTTGGATGGCACCTATACGGAGCCGCCCTGGGGAGATACACCGACGATCCTACCTGGTGGTTTGGTCACCGCTTACCTGCCAGCACCCACCTGCTCAACCCCGCCAGAGGTGGAAGTTAAAGTATGTCTGGTGAATTACAGTCCGGAAGCTAATGATGCCAACAACTGCCTGATCGAGACCTGGACGTGTGAAGCGGAGCCATTGGCCATCAGTAATTTTTCCATATCAGCCATCACAATCCAGGGGTTTACTGCGGATTGGACAACCAACAGGCCGGCAGACACGACCCTGATCTATACCACATCGGGTGGAGGTCCGGCAGGAACATTCACAGATGGGGTCTTGCGTACAACTCACCATGTAGTCATCACTGGCCTAAACGAGCACCAGGTGTATTATGTACGCGCTTATTCGCAAGAGTCAGGCGGTTTGCTGGCTACCAGCCAGCGTAAAACGGTGAAAACCCTGGCCACCCCGGGGGAGATTCAACCACCTAATGTGACCATCGAACGCATGTCCACCCGGCAGGAAAACTTTCAAATCAAGGCTGACTACGTTGATACTTCAAACATC
Organism: Anaerolineaceae bacterium; assembly: GCA_041741455.1. Lineage (GTDB taxonomy): Bacteria > Chloroflexota > Anaerolineae > Anaerolineales > Anaerolineaceae > CALESS01. Next base: position 3,033 of record JBGSJZ010000005.1, read on the forward strand.
CAGCGGGTGGAATTCTATATGGATGGACAGCTAATCGGGACGGATTTTACCCCAACCAATGGCCAGTTTGATATGCAGCTTTCTCCAGCCAGTCACGGATTCACCCGGGATGGGTTTTATACCCAGCATGATGTAGAAACCCGGGCGTTCAACTTTGCCGGGCAGCCTTATGTGAACCCAACTTTATTTGAACCGGTACGTGAAAATTTCCCGATCGAATCCAATATCATTACACCTGCCAGTGAAAGCACCATCTATGTCGCAGGTACAACTGTGCCGGCAAGCACTTCCATGAGTATTGACGTGTTTGCCCAACAATTCGAGTGGGAGTGTGAATGGTCAGACGGTGACGGCATCCCGGTCAGTTGCGGTGATGTTGCAAATCCGGTTACCGCGGTTCGATACTATATCAATGATGTGTTGACGACAACAATCACATCACCAGACCCCTCATCGGTTTATCATTTCAGTTGGAATATCAGCACTAAACCGGTGGGTGATTATCAGATAAAAGCAGTGACTATTGCATCCGATGGAGGTATGCAGGAAAACCGCGCAACCCTCCATATTGTGCAAGGCCAACCGGATTTGAGTATTCAGCGCTCGGTCACCCGGCTGGATAATGTCTTTCGCGTAAACGTAACCCTGACCAATTCAGCCCTGGCCACGGGATCGGCAGTCGTTTCCAGCATTGAGGAAAATTTCAAAGGATTTCAGCCGGTTAAGCGAGGATATGAGAGTTGGAGCGTTGGTACCAGTTCGATCCTGCAGGGCAAACAGGCGACGGCGACCATCACTTTTGCCCCTGTCCGTACCCTGAATCCAGGCCAGTCAACCACTTTTTACTATGATGTTATCCCGGTTCTCTTCCCGGATATGTCGACTGCCGTCTATCGGATGGGTGTGCCCCAATCAAAGATCAATTACACCATGGGCAGCACATCGAAAACCAAGTACATCAGCCTTGAAACGGTCATGGTGACGGATGCCGCAGCGCCCGGCGGCACTTCCAACCTGGCAGCTTCAAACGCTCGGGCTATGGCCAGCGCAGACTACCTGATCATCACAGCGCCTGGAGCCCTGACGGATCTATATGTGATGAACGAAGTCCATGCCTTGATGGGCGATATGGCTCGCCTGGCAGCCCTCAAACAGGCTGTACTGGGCTATTGGGATCCTGCTCTGGGAATGAATAACCTGAATGATTTGCTGGATGACAATAGCTCCTGGACGAATCGCCTGCACCCGAACTTTGAATCCCGCGGCCATGGTTATGTGCTGCTGGTGGGTGAAACAGAAGTCATTCCTGCTGATACCACCGGGCCATTTAACTTGTACTGGTCGGGAACCGATGGTGGAGAAGATTATGATGTGCACTACACCGATAATACCTATGCCCATACGGATGGCAACGGAGCACCTGACCTACTCCTGGGACGCATCATCGGCAATTCAGCCTTGAAATTGGACCTGGGTATCCTTAATAGCATCAATACCCATGTGAACGGCAGCTATGAGCGCGTCGAGGCTTATGTTGGCAGCGGTTTGGGCATAGCCGAAAGCACCATGCAGGGCGACGCGAATACGGTTACCAACACCCTGATTGCCGATGGATACACCGTCAGCAAGCATCATTGGGAAGAGGAAGCCTTCTTGGCCAGTTTCCCTGGGATTGACTTTGCACAATATGACGGCCTGACGCATGGTGATACAACCGGTGATGGAGTTGATGAATTGATCTGGGCGCGTGATGATGGAAATCAACTCGTTTTCATCAATGGCTCAACCGGGGGAATTATCAGCATCTTCACGCTAGACTTCGAAGATGGAGATAGCATTTCGGCTGGCGATGTTGATGGGGATGGTGTGGCGGAAATTGTCATTGGAGACCGCAACGATACCATCCGTACGTATGAAGTAAATGGAACGCAGATTGCCAGTTTCTCACGTGACTTCAGCGCTTGGGAGCAAGTGGCCGTTGGAGATGTGCTGCTCGCATTTCCCGGTGATGAAATCGTCATGGCGGATGATAATGATTACCTTCGCATCTTCTCATACACCGGGTTGGCAAGGGCAGTGATTGACATCGGGGCCCTGGGTTACGATTTTGCGGACCATGATATTTTGCACATCGGCAACCTGACGACTGATAACACCGCTGGCACAGCAGAAATTGTCTTTACCGATCGTACCCACGATAAAATTGTCGGCATCACTGCCAATGGGGATGTCAAACGTGAAATCAGCGTCGATTTCGATTATGGCGATAATATGGAAGTGGCAAATGTCGTAGGGGATAACTTTGATGATATCATCCTCGCCGATCGCTCCGATAGCATCCGTGCCTACACTTACACCAGCGGAAACGATTCAGTTCAAAGCACCCACGTGGACGTGGAACAATACGATGGTCTGGTGATGCGGGATGTAATCGGTACCCTGGATGAAATATTCCACTTCGATCGTGGCAACATGATTCACAAGGTGGATATGAGCTACCCGGACAACGCGGTTCAACAGTTTGAGCAGAATATTGCCGGTGTTGACCTGATCTGGTTCCAGGCGCATGGCTGGGCAGGCGGCATGGATCCAACCATTGATGTTTCCAATTTCCCGGTACCTTTTGCTGGTTCAAATCCTATCGTAACGGCCTGGTCATGTACTACTGGAGATTACGAGGGAAATGGTGATAATGGGATCGCAGAAGCCTTCCTGAGATCGGGTGCAGGCGTCTATATTGGATCAACCGAGGTGTCACCGGTTGCCAAAAACTCTAACATGAGCCGCAAACTATTCCGTGATTACTGGGAGCCAGAAGGCAACCATACCATTGCTGAATCCTTGCTGTGGATGAAAAACGATCGTTGGGAAGTTTCGGAATATTATGATTGGTGGTGGTACACCATCAATGAATATAACTTCTATGGGGATCCAAAGTTTGATATTTTTGCTTCAACGACCCTGGCCAGCCAGTTACCCGCCCAACCCCTGGCGGCAAAAGAATCCCTGGTGATTGACCTGCCGATGTACAGTGTAGATACGGTGGATGGTGTAGATAGCGTGGAGATTCCAGAGGATGCCATTCTGGGTACTCACGGCGGTGACCTGTTCCAGGATCAGGGCGAATACGAAGTGCCGTTATATATTCACACCATTCAAATCCCTGCCCGGCAGCAGGTAAAAAACGTGACCATGACCGCCCGGGATGGGAAATACGTGGAATATGGATTGAACCTGCCTGTGGTGGACATGATCCCAGCTTCTGCAGAGAATGCGCCTGTCCGGTCAGCCCTTAGCCAGGAGGTGAAATCACTCACTGCCGGGCACGACTGGTCGCCGAACTTTGAGCAACCCTTCACCTGGAGTGTTTATGAAGATATCGATGGCGGTTCCACCCTGACCCTGACAATTACCCCCTTCTACTACGACCCGGCTGCGTTGTATAGCGAATATTACCAGCATTTTGAGTTCAACATTGAAACGATTTCAACCAGCATCCAGATCATCAGCGCGGATACCGACAAACCCGTTTACAGTCCGGGTGACGATGTGTACCTGCGCCTGCAGGTGGAAAATACATCTGAACCACTGGATGTGATTGTCAGCACCACCATCCGCAAATTCGGGTCTGGTGAGGTGGTGGATGGCTTTAGTCTGACTGCTCTGGATCAATTAACCGACGTCGGTGATGTGGGACTGGTCTGGACCTGGCTGGATCCCGCCATTTTACCTGGTTCCTATACGATTGATATTCTCGTGGAGGACATGCAAGGTCAGCGATTGGCACAGCGCACGCTGGAGATGGAGCTGGGCAAAACCGCCGGTGAAGTGACCGGGTTCAGCGCCTCTCCGCTTCTCTTCCAACCGGGACAATCGGTGGCAACCACGCTTGAGTTCACGAACACAGGCGATCAACCGATCAGTGGTCTGGTGATTATCCAGGTGCAAACCCTGGCAGGAGAGATTGTCTACGAATTCACCCAGGAATTTACCAACCTGCCAGCGGCCTCGATTGAAACGGCAACTTTAGGTTGGGATTCCAGCAGCGCCACTGAAACGGATTATCGCCTGGTGGGCTACGTCCAATACGATTCGCAGATTACCCGGACGGTGACGGTCGAAATCAGCACCCAGGCGAAGATTTACTTGCCCAGTGTGATGAGATAACTGCTTGTGAATGGTAAATCCTGCTAAATAACAAACCAATCATGGTAGGCCAGGCGATCAATCCTGGCCTACCATCATAAGTTCTTAATCTATTGCGAGAGGTGCCCATGAAAACCATCGGCCTGATTGGCGGCATGAGCTGGGAATCATCCCTGGAATATTACCGGATCATCAATGAAACGGTGAAGGATAAGCTGGGTGCCTTGCATTCGGCCAATTGCCTGATGTTCTCAGTGGATTTTGCCGAGGTGGAGATCTTGCAGCGCGAGGGTCGCTGGGATGAGGCCGGGCAGATGATGGTGAAAGCCGGCCAACGCCTGCAGCGGGGCGGGGCAGATTTTGTGGTGCTCTGCACCAATACCATGCACAAGCTGGCAGATCAATTACAGGCGGGCATCCAGATTCCATTACTGCACATTGCAGATGCTACGGCTGAAAAAATCCAGGCAGTCGGGCTGCACAAAATCGGTTTGCTGGGCACGCGCTTCACCATGGAGCATGATTTCTACAAGGGCCGCCTGGTTGAGCGTTTCGGATTGGATGTGCTCATCCCGGATGCGCCGGACCGTCGAGAGGTGCACCGGGTGATTTACGAGGAACTGGTGCTGGGGGCTGTCTATGAGGAATCGCGCCAGGAATATATCCGGATCATGGAGAATTTGGTGGCGGCGGGGGCCGAGGGCATCATCCTGGGCTGCACCGAGATTGAACTGCTGGTCAAACCTGGCGATAGCCGGGTGCCGTTGTTTCCCACCACCCGCATTCATGCCGAGGCGGCCGTGGAGTATGCCCTGGCTGATTAATCACATGCCAGGTTAGCGTTTCACCAGGGGTAGGTAGATCCTCGTCAGCAGCGGGGAGCCGCTGCGCAGATAGTTGCCGCGTCCGGTACCCCACAGGATGCGGGCATTGGCCGTACCCGGCAGGTCGTAGGCCAGCACACCCGAGTGGGCGGAGTTGATCACCACCTCCAGGTCGGCATCCGCATCGATATTCGCCAGGGTGGGGGCAGCCATGGCACCGTTCCAGTCAACTCCACCAAAGGCCGCCGGCAGGCTGACGGACTGTAGCAAGTTTCCCTGTGAGCTGAGGATGAGCAGCTCTCCGGTTTGATTCGTACCCTTTTGCACCCAGGTGGTCAGGATGATTTCTGCCTGGCCGTCGTTGTCCAGGTCGGCCACTGCCGGCGGGGAGGCAAAGGTGATGTAGCCATCCGCAGGGGAGTAGACGGAGTAGGGGAAATTACCGTGTTCGGTTTTATCCAGCCAGTAGCTATGCAGCCGCCCATCGTAACTCGCGTAAATGATTTCTTTGTTGCCGTCGCCATCCAGGTCCGCCAGGACCGGGTTGGGCAGGTTACTTTCCACCAGTTCCCAATCCTCGCTGAGCGGTGCCGCGGAGCCATCCGGCGCGGGTAGAACCGTCCAGTCATAGCCGTCATCCGCCCAGCGCGTTCGGTCTGCATTGAAAATAAACGGCATCTCGTACAGGTCGGTGTAGGGATTCGTACTGCAGTTGTAAACGTTGCCGACCACCACCACTTCCAGGGTGCCATCGCCGTTCAAATCCCCAATCGTGGGAGCGGAGTTGGCAAGATTCGGCCGGTGCTCCGTGCCGCAAATGGCGTAACCGCGCAAATCCACTGTATGAGAGACGTGCAGGCCCACCCGGCTCCAGAATTTCTGGCTGCCATCCGGGTTGAGGCCGTAGATCGGGCTGGCGCGCAACTGGCTGCCATCCGCCTGAAAGGCGGCGATGTAGTGGGTGTCGTTCGGGCCGATGATCTCAGCCAGGCCATCGCCGGTCAGATCGGCCGCGGACAGGTTCTGGTTGTAGCAGCCGGCAGCGTAACCATTGGTGTCTGAATCCGGGCTGTGCTGCGGCCAATAGGAGGGGCGCAGGTCCCCGTTATGTTCATAGACGTACCACTGGTTATTGCTGATGGTCGAAGCCACCAGGATCTCCAGGTCGCCGTTCGAATCCAGGTCATAGACTCCCAGTGAACGGATTTCATAGTCTGGAGTGGGCTGGCGCGACCACAACAGGGTTCCAGCTGCGGAATAGACATGAACGTAGCCGCCGCCATGGGCGGTGACAATCTCCAGGTTGCCGTTGCCATCCAAATCTGCCAGCACAATATCCGGCCAGATGCGGTCGCCGGGCGGATTGATTTCCGGGACTTTCAAGCTGCCATCTGCCCCGTTCAGGATGAAGAAGGAATACGCCCCGGCAATCACTTCCATGCTGCCATCTTTGTCCAGGTCCGCCACAGCCGGCGAAGAATACCAGCCGGTCTGGCACCAACTGGAGTAGCATCCGCCTTTTTGCCACTTGAGCACCGGCGCCTGGATGGCTGCCAGCGGCGCTGCCTGGGCGGAGATACTGGTGGAGACCAGGACCAGAATGAGAATCAGAAAGGGGATTTTCTTCATGGAAAAGAACCTCTGTCACTACAATTTACCTGATTCTGAGGCTGAAAACAATCCACAGACCTGTTGGGCGGCAGGTATGAAGGGTTAAGCCGAAATTAATAATGATAGAATTGGATCATCTTTCAGCGAAGGATTGATTGGATTGTTCATTTCGGCTAACATCCTCGGCGTTCTCTCCGCCATCACCTCGGCCCTGGTCTGGGGCAGCGGAGATTTCACCGGCGGCTTTGCCTCGCGCCGCAGCCATTCCCTGCAGGTGCTGGTGCTCTCAGCGCTCTCCGGCATCGGCGTGCTGGTGCTGGGCGCCATCTTGTGGCAGGAGGGGCTTCCCTCCCTGCGCAGCGCTTTGTGGGCGGTATCTGCCGGTGTAGTGGGTACAGTCGGGGTGGCCGCACTCTACCGCGGGCTGGGCCAGGAAAATGCCGCCAGCATCGCCCCGGTCTCGGCCGTGATCGGGGCTGGGCTGCCGGTGGGCTATGGCATGTTGACCGAGGGCGCACCGGAATTGCTACGCTTGGTCGGTTTTGGCCTGGCGCTGGTCGGCATCTGGCTGGTGTCCCAGGCCGGGAACGCTGGCATTCACCTCAACCGGCAAGGCCTGGGGTTGGCCGTGGTGGCCGGACTGGGCTTTGGCGGCTTTTTCATCCTGATTGCCCAGGTGGAGCATGGCCTGGTATTCACCCCGTTAATCATCTCACGCACCTTCACCTTTCTGACCTCGCTGCTCTTGCTGCACCTGAGCGGCCTCAAGCTGCCATCTGTGCGCGGCAATCCACTGGCGCTGCTGGCCGGCGTCCTGGATGCGGGCGGCAACATCTTCTTCCTGGCAGCCCGCCAGCTAACCCGGCTGGACGTAGCGGTGGTGCTTTCCTCGCTCTACCCGGCGGTGACGGTGCTGCTGGCGTTTCTCCTGCAGAAGCAGAAGATTTCCATCAGTCAATGGCTGGGGGTGGGGGTCTGCGTCGCAGCGATTGTGATGATCACGGCGTGATTTTTCACATCCTGGGAACGAAAACCTGGAGAATTTGACACGGATTTAAACGGATTCAAACCGAAAAACACGGAAAATGAAAGTAAGATAAGCTTTAGCTTGTCGATCCGCCTCCCATAGGTTGGGTCAAGAGGCCTATCGTCAAGTTTGATCCATCCATCCTTCTGCCTCGAGACCCAACAAATAGAAGATTAAAAAACGTAGAAATCGTTGCATAAAAAGATAGACCCACTTCCGAAAAGCTGTTCGCACACTCAGAGCATGAGTCACACACTCGAAGGACGCCTTTGGCGATCGCTTTTTTGACTACCGGCCAGGTTTGAGTCACAAACATCAAAAAAGGAACCCCTCTCCTCCGGCTTGACAACCCATGTCAGTGGGGTATAGACTATTAACAATCGAAATCATGCTAACATTCAACCACAAAGGAGCAAAACCATGACTGAATTCTCTCGTATGCCGCGCTATGACATCCGCAACGATGGCGCTGGCCCGTATGCTGTGTTTTATTGTGACATGTGCGGGCGCGAGTTCCGCAGCCAGCCGGATGTGATCGGCACGGTCGGCCAGGATATCGGCCGCCAGGCCGCCGGCGGTCTGCTGCGCAAGATCCCGATCTTTGGCGGGGCAGTGGCGGACAAAGTCACTGGCGAGGACCCGCGCTACAGCTACAAGATGACGCCCGCCCAGCTCGATAAGGCCTGGGGTCAGGTGCAGGAGCACTTCCGCCAGTGCCCGACCTGCACCCGTATCGTCTGCCTGTCGGATTTTGACACGCAGGCCGGCTTTTGCCAGGAGGACAGCCCGCGCACAGATGAGATTGCCGAGGCCCGTGGCCAGCAGGCCGGGGCAGCCATCAAGGGCTTTGCAGCCGCTCTGGGCTTGGGCGGGATCGTGGAGAACGCCTCAGCCGCCGCGGATGCTGCCCAACGCGCTGCGGCACAGATGGCGCGCTGCCCGAAGGATGGCACAATGGCGGCGCCTGGCACCAAGTTCTGCCCGGAGTGCGGCGCACCCATGACCCAGCCGGCGGCCGCCCTCTGCCCGAAGTGCGGAGCGGACACCCACGGCGCCAAATTCTGCCCGGAGTGCGGCACCAAGATCGAAGTTGCCCCGCGCCCGACCAAATGCCCGAGCTGCGGCGCCGAGACCGGCGGGGCCAAGTTCTGCCCGGAGTGCGGCACGAAACTGGGGTAGGTTTTTATAATGAGATGCAGAAACCGTCCGAAAGGGCGGTTTCTTTGTTTGTGCGCCCAGCATGGGCGATGACTGATGGGTGAAAGTCCCATATGGAGGTTGGTCGCACCAACCATTAGCCAAAGGCAAGGGCGTCACTGTGAAGTGGGGTCAGGAGGAAGGCGGAGGCAAACCTGCGACTTGAAGAACATGAAGCCAATAAGAGGCTGTGAGGCTGGGCGAGTTGGCAAATAACAACGAAGCCCGATGCGACCACTGAGCATTAGCAGTCGGTACCAAGAACTGCGTATTGCTTGATGAACCGCCGGATGCGGTCCCGCATGTCCGGTGGTGTGAGAGGGGGCGGTTAGTCGCCGCTCCCTACTCGATTTGCACCCAGTTTATTACTTGTTGATCTGAATTTAAGTCCTTTCCAATAGGGGGGCGACGCATACATCGCTTTTATCGGTGGATTAGGGCACCATCAATAAATATTTAAGAAAATAAAACCCAGGAACGCGAAAGATCAAGTTGTAATCATCAACGCAATAAACAAAAACCAGGCGATGGTGGTGAAAAAGACCAGCCATTCCAGGAACGGCATCAGCCAGAAGCGTGGACGGTCTTTCTCCTGCTCGGGGTTGAGACGGTCTTCCTCTTTTTTGTCTTCGTCCTTGGATTTCCAGGGGATCGAGAGGAAGGCAGCGTAGGCCGCCACGGTCAGGATGCCAAAGGCAATCGAGGCCAGCGGCAGGGTGCGCTGGTCGGCGGGTTGGAAAAGGATGGCCAGGGTGAAGAAGACCGCCATCACCAGGCCGGAGCGGAAGTAGGAGAGCGCCGCCCAGGTGTGGGGCTTGAGCTGGTTCATCGGGAAGATCCCAACGCCAATGGAGGAGAGGGCGGCCCAGATACCGGCCGCCATACCGGGGTAGGCCAGCCAGTGCGGGATCAGCAGGCCGAGGGCAATACAGAAGGGGATGAGAATGATGCCGCCGGCGATCAGCCCGGCGTTGAAGACGACCGCCCCACGCGAGACGCCCAGTTCACCCAGTTCCGAGATGAAATGATTGAAGATCGAATAGCGCTCGCCTTTCTTGCCGCGGTAGAGCAGGCCGCTGATGAAGATGCCCAGGATGAGCACCAGGCTGCCGAGGATGCCAAAGATGCGATAGTCCGTCAGAGGCTGGGATAGTAAGGTTTGCATGCTGGCTCCGCTGTGTCAGGGATAGGAAAATTATAACTTCAAAAAAGGTTGTGAGGACTGTATAATGAATAGTACCTTGTTTCCATAGTTTTCAGAAATTCCCAAGATTTCTGAAAACGGATTGTCGAATCTGGAGGTTGAGATGGATCCAAAAGCGTTGATTCACGACTTAATGCACGGGCCGGCCATCGTGCGTGCCTTAACTCACGGCATCCGCCAGGAAGAAGCCACGCTCAAGCCGTATGAGGAAAGCTGGTCGATTTTGGAAGTGGTCTGCCACCTGTTTGATGAGGAACGCGAGGATTTCCGCCGCCGCCTGGATATCATCCTGCATCACCCGCAGGAACTCTGGCCGCCGATTGATCCGCGCGGCTGGGTGACGGAGCGCAATTACAATACGCGCAACCTGGCGGAGATGCTGGATGCTTTTCAGGAAGAACGGCGGATTTCGATCCTGTGGCTGGAGAGCCTGGTGGAACCCAATTGGGACCAGGAGGCCGTCTCGCCCTGGGGCAGCCTGAAGGCCGGCGAGATGTTTGCCGCCTGGGCCGCGCATGACAAACTGCACCTGCGCCAGCTGGTCGAGCTGCGCTATGTCCGGGTCCAGTCCCTGGCAGAGCCGTATGGCCTGACCTATGCCGGGGATTGGTAATTCCTGCGCTTGAATTTCCCCCGGATCTTGACGGATAAATTGGATGAGCACGGCTAAAACCATTTTTGAATGACGTCGGGGATCCGCAGCGAAAGCTGGATGGCGTGAAAAAGCTGTTTTTTTAGGGATTATAATCAGTTAAAACTCGAACCTGTTTTGGGAGGTCGTCTGAATGTGGCATAAATCTGGAATTTACTTTGACTCCGATCAGGGTGGCTCTGGAGGACCAGAGCGGATTCACACGGAACGCCGGCGCCGGCCGGGCGCCAGCCAGGGTCCGCGTCAGACAGCGCAGGGTCCGGAACGCCAACGGCCATCCAGTTCGGGCAGCGGTGGGGGCGGCTTTAGTACAGGCGGTGGCGGTTCCTCCTTCCCGGGCGGCACGCGTGGTAAGCAGGTTGGCGGCGGCAGCCTGATCCTGGTCATCCTGTTCGTGGTGGTTTATCTGATCATGGGCGGCAACCTGGGTGATTTGCTGGGTGGCGCTACCGGAACCACGACGGACCCGATCGCGACGCTCGACCAGCCCAGCTTTGCGGAACCAACGGCTGTGCCCCAGGTGGTTGAAGCCATGCCGACCAGCCAGCCCAAGGCCACCAAAACACCGGTTGAAACCAGCGCCGATGGTCCCACCTGGCTGGTGATGATGTACCAGGATGCTGACGACAAAGTGCTGGAACAGGATATTTACTTTGATCTGAACGAGGCCGAGAAGGTCGGTTCGGATGACCGGATCAAGATCGTGGCCCAGGTGGATCGCTTCCGCGGCGGCTATACCGGCGACGGGGACTGGACGGGGGCCAAACGCTTTTTGATCACGCAGGATAATGACATCACCCGGATCGGCTCGGAAGAAATTGACGACCTGGGTGAGATCAACATGGCCGATTCCCAGACCCTGGTGGAGTTTGTCACCTGGGCCATCGGCAACTTCCCGGCCGAGAAATATGCCCTGATCATTTCAGATCACGGCATGGGCTGGCCGGGCGGATGGAGTGATGGCGATTCGACCGAGCGCGGTGAAAATACCACCCCGCTGGGAAAGCAACTGGATGACCACCTGTACCTGGATGAAATCGGTGCAGCCCTGGACCAGATCAAGGATGAAACCGGCATCGAAACCTTTGAACTGGTCGGGATGGACGCCTGCCTGATGGGCCAGTTGGAGGTCTTCACCATGCTGGCGCCGCACGCTAACTTCGCAGTTGCCTCGCAGGAGGTGGAGCCAGCGCTGGGTTGGGCCTACACTTCCTTTCTGGGCGGCCTGAAGGAAAATCCGGAGATCGATGGCGGTGGACTGGGCAAGCTGATCATTGATAGCTATGTGGACGATGATTTACGCCTGACGGATAACCAGGCGCGCAGCGAATCGCTCAAAGCCAATTCGCCGATGGCCAGCCTGTTCGAGATGTTAACCCAGGCCAGCGGCTCCAGTTCCAGTTCAACGGTCATGGCTTCGCAGATTCAACGGGATATCACCCTGACCGCGGTGGACCTGAATGCCATCGCTGACCTGAACGATGCGGTCAACGACTTTGCCTATCGCTTGCAGCAGGAACAGCAATCTTCGATTGCCAAGGTGCGCACCTACACCCAGAGCTACACCAGCATCTTCGGTTCGGATGTGCCGGCCTCGTACATCGACCTGGGCAACTTTGTAATGCTGATGAAGAAGAACACCAGCAACAGTGCGCTGATTAAATCCGGTGACGCGGTGCTGGCCGCCATCAGCAACGCCGTAGTGGCCGAGAAGCATGGCCCGGGGAAACCTGGCTCGACCGGTGTGGCGATTTACTTCCCCAATTCACAGCTCTACAATTCGCCGATGGCTGGACCCCAATCCTACACCAGCATTGCCAGCCTGTTTGCCGGGGAATCAGCCTGGGACGATTTCCTGGAGTTTCATTACACCGGCAACGACTTCAACCTGTCTGAGACCCGGGTGGCTGTACCGCCCAGCGGGGTGGCAGTGCGCGGCCCGGGCGCCGGGCAGATCAGTATTACTGACCTCACAATCTCAAATGATACCGTCAGCGTTGGCAGTTCGGTCAACCTGTCCGCAACCATCCGCGGCAGCAATGTTGGCTACGTCTATATTTTCACCGGCTACTACGACTCGAACGCCAATTCGATCTTCATCGCTGATCTGGACTACCTGGAAAGTGCCACCAGCCAGAATCTGAACGGCATCTACTACCCGGTCTGGAGCGAAAGTGGCGAATTTATCCTGGACTTTGACTGGGAGCCCATCCTGTATGGCATCAGTGATGGGACCAATACCATTACGGTCGGCTTGAACCCGGAGACCTATGGCGCCACCTACCAGGATGCGGTTTACTCGGTGGATGGCACCTACAGTTTTGCCGATGGCAGTGACCCGATCCCGGCCCGCTTATCCTTCCGGGATGGGATCTTACGCCAGGTGTACGGCTTTAACGGCAGCGATACGGCCGGGGCGCCGAGCGAGATCTACCCGCAGACCGGCGACACCTTCACCATCCAGGAAAACTGGCTGGACCTGGATTCCCAGGGGCAGGTGATCGAGACCGTCACCCAGGAGGGTGGGACGCTCACCTTCGGCAGTGATATGTTCATCTGGGAGGTCTTGAATGCCGCCACAGGGCAGTACCTGATCGGCTTCATCGTCGAAGACCTGGACGGAAACAAGGTGCAAGCCTTCACCCAGGTCACGGTAGAATAACCAAACTTTATGTAACAAAAAGACGCCCAGTCATGTTTTTCCGGGCGTCTTCTATTGGATGAGGATGGGATCATTCGGAATGGATGCACAGGAACTCCAGGATATTGTCCAGGCGGGTAAATGCCAGGGCGGTAACGTAACGGTATCCGCACAACCGTTGTAGATGGCAATTCTGTCGGTTGGTTCACCATCCGATTGAGGACGGTGCCACAAGGCGATACCTTATGTATGCTATAATTTATAAACGATGGATATGTTATCAGATGTTGTTTTGTCGGCATTGTTTACCAGCGCATTGACCCTGTTCCTGGTATTCCGGGTGGCTGAAACGATGTTGAAAAGAGCGCAACAGCGCTACCGGGACATTTACAGAACGTTTCCGGTTCACCCGGAGGATATTGTTATGTTGGGCGACAGCCTCACCGACCTGACCCGCTGGCATGAGTTGATTCCCGGGGTGGCGATCAAGAACCGCGGTATCAGCGGCGATACCACCCAGGGTGTGTTGAACCGGCTGGACCCCATTGTGAGCGGGAAACCCCTGGCATTATTCTTGTTGATTGGCACCAACGACATCCCCTGGTACGTATTCACCAGCGATCAGACGATATTGAAGAGATATGAAGCCATTCTCAAACGGTTCAAAGAGGAATCCCCTGAGACGAAAATATTTGTGCAATCCATCCTGCCGCGGGAATTACGATACAAGCCCCGGGTGTTGAAATTGAATGAGAAGTTGAAACTGCTGGCAAAACAATATGGTTGCACGTATGTTGAATTGTTCCCGCATTTTTCCAATAAAAGTGGTGGGATGCGCCGTGATATCAGCAACGATCATCTCCACCTGAAAGCGGAAGGGTACCAAATCTGGGTGGAAGTGATACAACCGTATCTCGATGAACTGGTGGTGCAACAGAAAGCTTTACTCAAGGCAAAAGCACAACAGACAGGGTAGCCCAACCTGGATCAATAAATCCATTGGACAGAATCTCTCCTGGCAAAAGGGGAGATTTTTTTGTCTAAATTATCAAAATTGATAGGCAATTCCAAGCAACTGTGAAGAAAAAGAAGGGTTATCTTTGTTATAAGTGAACCGGAAACCGCAAGAAATTGTGCCAGGTCACACTATGAAAATGTGACCTGCGTGGGATGAGCAAAATCCCATTCGCGATTAAGATTACACCATCCCGTAAACACCTCTCCGGCAGCCCCGGCATTATCGATATAAAAGGAATTATTTATGCTTGCTGACCGCATGATTTACTGGTTTTCCCGCCCGGTGGTTCGAACCTATACAGGTACCATGTTAAAGATGAATGTACAAAAATTGGGGGATTTTCCAGCCGGTGCAAAAATCATCGCAGCCAACCATCCCAGCACCACCGACCCGTTTTTTGTGGCCTCGATGGTTGGGCACCAATCCTTTATCCTGATCAATGAAGTTTTATTCCAGGTACCGATCCTGGGCGAATACCTGCGCCGAAGCGGGCATATCCCGGTGCAGGCTGGCAATGGGAAAGCAGCCATGGACACCGCTCTGGAGCGATTGAGCGAAGGCAAGACAGTCATCATCTTCCCGGAAGGCGCGCTGAGCCCGCTGGGCGGTGGTTTTCAAGAAGCCCGCACAGGTGTTGCAAGGTTGGCGCTCATGAGTGGTGCACCGGTCATTCCGGTGGGAATCCATTTGAACTGGAACCGGGTGCGCATCTACCGGTCGGTGGTGCGCGGACGGGAAGAGTATGGACGCTGGTATATCAGCGGTCCTTATAACCAGACCGTCGGAGCGCCGCTGTATTACAAAGGCGATGTGACCGATTGGGAATACACCCGCCGGGTGGCCGATAATGTGATGCACGAGATCATTGAATTGGCAAGAATCAGCCAGAACCGCTTGGATCAACTGCCGACTCCGTTGCGCAGCCTGCCAAGCCCTTTCTAACAGCGACAAGATCAGACACCCTCGCCAGAGGGTGTCTTTTTGTGCGGGTGAATTTAACCAGGACCGGCTATTGGGAATAAGCACAATCTGGCTTTTTGTGGCTTACTTCTGACTCTGAGATTCCTGCAAGTGTTTCAAGAGAGTGTCAGCCGTTCGCTCCAGGTGGGCGCGGGTCAGGCGGGCGGCAGCTTCTGCCTCGTGCTTATTGAGGGTCATCCAGATCTCCAGGTGATCTTTCAACGGGTCAGCCGCATTGCTGCCGGTTTCAAAGGCCATGCGCTGGTAAAGGCGGGAGAGATCCAGGTATTGGATGATTATCTTGGATAGGCGCGGGCTTTGGGCGGCATCGTTGATACTGGCATGGAAATCGTGGTGGGTGGAGATTAATTTTTCAAGCTGGTTGTGTTGGTAGGCCGAACCCATGGCGCTCAGAATGGCTTCCAGATGGCGCAGTTCAGGTTCAGTGATGCGTTTGGCAGCCAGGTAGGCCGCGTGGCTCTCCAACGCCGCCCGCATGGTGTAGGTTTCCAGCAAGTCAGAGATCGAAAATTCTGCTACAAAAGTCCGCCGGTGATCGGAGATAGTGACCAGGCCTTCGTGCACCAGTTGGTTGAGCGCTTCACGGATGGGTGTGCGGCTGACTCCCAGTTCCGCGGTCAACTCATCCTGAACCAGGCGCTGGCCGGGTTTTAACTCGCCATTCAAGATGCGCTGGCGGACGTTTTCCACCACTGCTTCCTGGATCGATTGAACTTTAATCAGGCGTTGTTTATTGTGCATCGACATCAGAATCCCTCTCGCTGATCCCCTGGTGGGAAATCAATATTGTATTTTGGATACAGTATATGAAAGATTGGTGGTTTCTGTCAAGCTCTCGCTGGTTGTATAATGGAACCAGGAAATGTTTGAAAGAATTCTAAAATTTCTTACTGGAAACCAGGATGCAATCACGAACTGTCTGGCTCATCCGCATCTTCATTGGCATTGTCTTTTTCTTCAATGTCCAGTGTGCCCTGGCGTTCATTATCTCGCCGGATAATTATGCGCCTGCCTTTGAGCTGAGCGGAGCGCCCGGGGCAGGTATGGTACGCGGACTGGGGGTGCTGTTCCTGATGTGGAACGCGCCGTATGCGGTCGCCTTGTGGCAGCCGGTTCGGCATTATGTCTCATTAAAAGAAGCTGTAGCCATGCAGGCGATTGGGCTGGTGGGCGAAACTTCGATCTGGCTCGGCCTGCCAGCGGTTCACAGCCTGGCGCGGGCTGCGGTGCTGCGGTTCATCGTGTTTGATGCCGGTGGGCTGGTTTTCCTGGTGGCCGCCTGGGCTCTGGCGAGAGCCTACCGGAAACACGTAGCCACGGTCCAGACAATTCAAATGACTGATTTACGACAATAAGCTGCTGGATTGGAGGTAAGGTTGACCACTATTCGATTGGAAACACAACGTTTGATTATCCGCCCGTTTGAGTTGGCGGATGCCGAGGTTTTCTCCGCTTACCGGTCCGATTCAAATGTGGCCCGCTACCAGGGATGGGAAGCACCCTACCCGCTGGAGAAGGCGATCGAGTTCATCCAGAACATGCAGCAGTGGCAGCCGGCGATGTTGGGAGAGTGGCTGCAACTGGCCATGGTGCGTAAAGATACGGGCCAGATGATCGGCGATTGCGCCTTCTACATCTTGAAGGATGGCATGCAGGCCGAGATTGGCATGACGCTGGCCCGGGATGCCCAGGGCTATGGCTACGGCCGCGAGGCAACGCTTAAACTGCTGGCGTACCTGTTCGACGAGCTGAAAATGCGACGGGTGCGAGCCAATTGCGATCCACGCAATGTGCCCTCCTGGCGGGTGCTGGAGCGGGTAGGTATGCGCCGCGAAGCGCACATGCTGCGCTCGACCTGGATCAAGGGGGAATGGACGGACGATTACTGGTATGCCATATTGCTGGAGGAGTGGCTGGAACGGAAGAAATTGGCAGAATTTTAACGGATTCTGGGTATAATCCAATGGAAACTCTGAATCACTAAAATGAACGTATTGAAAGGGATTGAATTATGCCAAGCATCGTTTACTGGGGTTCGCCGCGCCAGGCGCGACTGGATGCAAAGGAAACCTTACCCGCCAAGCTCGATCTGATTCTGGAGGCGCTGCACCTGCGCGACCGGGTCAAGGATGAGATGGTGGTGCTGAAAATGCATACCGGCAATAACATCGGCTATTCAACTGCTCACCCGGTGTTTGTACGTAAAGTTGTGCAGGCTATTAAGGATGGCGGTGGCAAGCCGTTCGTAGCAGATGTGAGTTGGGATGTGGAAGGCGCTGAGACGCGCGGTTACACCCAGGAAGTGCTGGGCTGCCCGGTTCTGCCGGCTGCTGGCTTGAAGGACCGCTACTACTACGACCACGATGAACACCCCTACAAGAACATCAAAACCTGGAAGCTGGCTGGCATGATCCAGGACGCCAGTTTTCTAGTGAACTTTGCCCACGCCAAGGGTCATCCCAGCTGCAGCTACGGCGGTGCATTTAAAAATATCGCCCTGGGCTGCATGGCCGGCGAGACGCGCGGTGCCATGCATGATTCAATGCACTACGATCCTTATTGGTTCCGTGAATTGTGCCCGGATCCAGAAGTCTTGAAGCAGATTGTGGCAGCCTGCCCGCATGACGGGGTGGTAATCGATCGGCATGATGCGCGTGACCTGCACCTGCACCACGAACAATGCAATCAGTGTGGGCGCTGCTTGCAGGTGGCGCCGGCTGGTAGCCTGCAAATCAATCCGGTCAATTGGTACACCTTCCAGGAAGCTTGCGCCATCAGCACCCATATCTCGCTGAGCACCTTTGCCCCGGGCAAGCATACTCACCTGGTGCTGGCTACCCACATGACGCCGGTCTGTGATTGCTTTGGCTTCACCAGTATGCCAATCCTGCCGGATGCCGGCATTTTCGGCTCGGATGACATCGTGGCGCTGGAGCAAGCCGTGCTGGATCTGACGGCCAAAACACCATTGATTGAGGAAAACCTGCCCACCTCGATGGAAGTTGTTCACCGTCAAGGCCACCCGCTGAGTTGGATGCACGGCATCCATAAAGATCCATACAAGGTGGTGGAATATGGCGCTGCCCTCGGGCTGGGCAGCCGGGAATACCAACTGGTGGATGTGCTACCGGTGGAGGATATCCGCCCGGCACCCATCAGCCACATTTCTGCCATGTAATTCGATAATGACCGGGTGTGAAAACACCCGGTTTGACGTCCAGGCTGAGAAAATCTTGTTAATCTGAAGCTATCGTCACCTGTTTAGAACGGTGCTATACTTGAAACCAGATAAAAGAAATTCAATAGGAGGTACGAATGAAAGGAAATCCAAAAATCATTGATGCCCTGAATTTTTTGCTGGCGGATGAATTGACGGCTGTCAGCCAGTACATGGTACATGCAGCGATGTGTGATAACTGGGGCTATGGCAAACTGCACGATGCCATCGAACACCGGGCAATTGAGGAAATGAAACATGCCGAATCGCTGATTGACCGCATTCTGTTCTTTGAAGGTATCCCGATTGTCAGCAACCTGAATAAAATGATGATTGGGGAGAGTGTCAAGCTGCAATTTGAGCAGGATCATGAGGCTGAAGCCGGAGCCATTCGGGGCTATAACGATGCGATCCGTCTGTCGATTGAGGTAGGGGATGGCGGAACCCGAGAATTGCTGGAAGATATCCTTGAAGATGAGGAAAAACACATCGATTGGTTGGAAGCCCAACTGGATCAGATTTCGCAAATGGGTATTCAAAATTACCTGGCCATGCAGCTCGGGTAGTCGCGAATTCTTTTTCACTTACGAATGCTCCGTGCCTTGCGCGGAGCATTTTCATCAGGAGGCATTTATGGAAAAAGTGGAACTGGCACGGCAGAATTACCTGGATGAACGCAACAGCGCCCTGTTGTACCGGACGCTGGCAGAGATCGAAAAGAATGAAAAACTGGCAGAGGTGTACAAGCGGCTGGCGCAAACAGAGGATAAACACGCAGAAGACTGGGCTAAAAAGATGCAAGCGGAAGGTGGAAGCGTGCCGGATTTCAAGCCCCTGCTGCGGACACGCATCTTAATCTGGTTGGCAAAGCGGATGGGGTCAGGCGTGATTCTGCCGGCGATGCAAAACATGGAAACGGATGGAGCGAGCAGCTACATTACACAGGGCGCTAGCCCGGCCATGGCCGCGGAAGAACAATCGCACAATTTTATGTTGCACCAGATCACCCGGACGACACGCGGCGGGATGGAAGGGGCAGCACTGGCTCAACTGGAAGGCAGGCATCGCAGCACAGGCGGTAACGCCCTGCGGGCGGCGGTGTTGGGCGCCAATGATGGATTAGTCTCCAACCTGAGCCTGGTGATGGGCGTGGCTGGCGCATCACTGGGTGGCCAGTCGGTATTGATTACCGGGTTGGCCGGGTTGCTGGCCGGGGCCATTTCGATGGCTCTTGGAGAATGGCTTTCTGTGCAATCCTCACGCGAGTTGTATCAACACCAAATCCAGGTGGAGGAAGCGGAAATTGAAAGTAATCCGGAGGAAGAAGCGGAAGAACTATCTTTGATTTACCAGGCGCGGGGTCTGAAACCTGAACAGGCAAAGTCATTGGCAGATGCCATTTTAACCAACAAGGAATCAGCAGTGGAAACACTGGCGCGCGAAGAACTGGGCTTGGATCCCAAGGAATTGGGTGGTTCAGCCTGGGAAGCAGCATTTACCTCTTTTGTGCTGTTTGCCATCGGGGCGATCATCCCGGTGATCGCATTCATGTTCCTGAGCGGGATGACAGCTGTATTTGTTAGCATCGCCTTCAGTGTGGTGGGATTGTTTGCCCTGGGGGCGGTCATCACGCTCTTCACCGGGCGCACCGTGCTCTATTCTGGCATGCGCATGGTGATCTTTGGTCTGCTGGCTGCCGCGGTGACCTTTGGGATTGGCCGGTTGATTGGGGTCAGCATCGCAGGCTAAATCTACGCCTGGATGATTTACCAACCGAAAAGATAAAAAGCACCAACATACAGGATGCTGGCGGTTAGACAGGACGCCAGCATCACTGGTAATCCACGCTTACTCCAGATGATGGGTGTGATCGGCTCGCGGGTGCGGTTGGAAAGGGTGGTGACAACAATATTGGCGGTAGCGCCGATAATGGTGCCATTCCCGCCAAAACCGGCCCCAAAGACCATTGCCCACCACAACCCTTCAGTTGGAACACCAGATTGCCCTAAACCCTGGATGATGGGAATGAGGGCGATGGTGATCGGGACATTATCCACCACCGCTGAGAGCAGCGCAATAAACCAGAGCAGAATCAGGCCTAGTAAAAGCGGGGAAAGGCTGGTAAGCGATAAAAGCAAGTCGGAGAGGTGCCCTAAAACGCCAGAGGCACTCAATCCTCCTACAATAACAAACAAGGCGGCAAAAAATATTAAGATGTCCCATTCCACTCGTTTCAGGGTTTCGGAGAAATTCGGGCGAATCCAGACCAGGGCGGCGGCGGCTGCACTGAGGGCCACAAAAGCCGGGCGAATGTGGAGTAATTCCTCCAGAAAGAAGAAGAGTACTGCCAGCCCGGTAATGATGATGACTTTTTTGGCGGTTCGGCTATCCCTTAAAGCTTCTTTGGGACTGAGTTCTTGCAGGGCTTCTTTGTCCAGCAAGGGTTTGGAGAGATCATTTCGAAAGAGACGTAATAAAAGAAAAAGAGACACCAGCCAGCAGATCAGAACGATGGGTAGTGAATAGACCAAAAAATCAACGAAACTGAACCCAGCTGCAGAGGCAATGAGAATGTTGGGCGGATCACCAACCAGGGTGGAAACGCCTCCGACATTTGAGAGAAGCGCTTCCGAAAGCAGGTAGGGTTGAGAACTGACACCCAGGATTTCGCAGATCAGAATGGTAACCGGGGCAACTAAAACGACGGTGGTTACATTATCTAAAAACATGGAGGTAACCGAAGTCACTGCACCCAGTAAGATCAACAGCCGGACTGGATTACCGCGTGATATGCGGGCGACGTAGACTGCCAGGAATTCAAAGAAACCGGTGGGTTCGAGCAAGGCCACCAGGATCATCATGCCTAGCAGCAGGCCGAGGGTATTGAAATCCACGTTGGCGGCTGCCTGGGCTTCGGTGTAAAAACCAAGAATCAGGCCGGCAACTACCATTACCACAGCACCAGCCAGGGCAACAATGGCACGATGCATTTTGTCCGATAAGATTAAAGCCAATGCAACCAGGAAGATTGCAGATGAGAGGATGATGGGAGCCATGCTACTCATTTCTTCAGGGGGCTGGGGTGGAGATTTGCTGTTGGCGCAGCAGGGCAATACCGATATCGACATGCGAGATGATGCCGATCAGGTGATGGTCCGCATCCACCACCGGCAGGTCCGCCATTTCGGATTGGTGCATCAGGGCGGCGGCGTGCAAGAGGGAAAACGTATCCTCACAGAAAATGGGCTCATGCATCAGGTTGACAATCGGTTGATCTTTATCCAGCGAAGCATACATCCGGTTTTCAAAGGCGCCAAAGTCGTGAACAAATCGCAGATTATCCAGCAGGTGCACAAAATCCGGCATCAACAGGGCGATGACATCCTCAAGCAGAAGGATCCCAATCAAAATACCTTCATCGTCCACGACTGGCAGGGTACCAATCCGATGCTGGGTGAACAGTTGGATGGCACTGCCCAGCGTGGCGCGGTTGTAGATGAAGATGACTGGTCGTTTCATATTACTTTGGATGTTCATTTTAACTCCATTACTGACAACATTGTTATGGAATGACCGGCTATCCAACCTGGTCTTGTTGAATCCATTCGAAAAACCAATAAAAATACTATAACATAAATTGATCGGAAGATATCCCCGTAAGTTCTGCAAAAAATTATTGAAATTGCCAAATCTTCACAAATACTTCACACCGTATTCGTCAAATCTTCAAATCTAACCGATATGATACAAACATCAAAGAAACCTGACTGGTTTCAAGAAAAATAAATGGAGAAAATATAAAAATGAAAACATTTGGAAAATTAACTTTAAGCCTGTTGGCTGTGGTAATGGTAGTGGTAACCGGGTTTGCAGTTTTCTCGCCAGTATCGGATGTGGCTGCAGCTGGACTTGAGCGCTGGGGTGGTCCGGGACGTGGAACTGGTGCAAGCGTAGGAACACAAGGCACCGGCCTGATGCTGACTCCGCTGAGTGATGCGGAAAAGGCAGCATTGCAGGATGCCATCCTGGAAGAATACGGCGCCTTGAACCTGTACAATGCCGTTATCCAGCAATTTGGTTCGGTCTACCCGTTCGCGACCATTGCCCGAGCTGAGCAAACCCACGTGGATGCCCTGGTGCGCCAGGCGGTCAAGTATGGTGTGGAAGTTCCTGCCAATCCGGGTTTGGCCGTGGCTATCAGCTTTGACACGCTGGCCGATGCCTGCGCCGCTGGTGTGCAAGCTGAAATTGCAGATGCCGCCCTGTATGATGACCTGAAACTGGTGACCACCCACACCGATTTGCTGCGGGTGTACGATCGCCTGCAAAACGCCTCGTTCAATCAGCACCTGCCGGCCTTTGAAGCCTGCCAATAACGAAATCTTCAACTTGTTTGCGGGAGCCGGAAGGCTCCCGCATTAGCTGTTAATCAACTCTTAACTAAATTGGTCGGTTTCCCGTACCCATTTGGAGAAATATGCGTCATAATAGGCAGGAGATGAATGCATCAGATGAACGCCAATTACTGGCCGGAGCACGGCAACTGGATGCAAACAGCCTGGCTGCAGTTTATGACCGTTACAGCCCGGCCATCTATGCCTATGCCATGCGCCTGCTGGGAGATGCCAGCGTAGCTGAGGATTGCGTTTCTGAGACATTCTCTCGATTGTTGAAAGCCCTGAAACACGGGCAGGGACCGGTGGAATACCTGAAGGCGTATTTGTACCGGGTGGCGCACAACTGGATTACAGATTATTATCGCCGCCAGCCGCCTCCAACTGAAGAATTGGACGAAGAAATGCCGGATCGTGATCCAGGTCCGGAGCGCCAAGCAGATGATCGGATGCTGGCAGCGCGAACCCGGCGAGCCCTTTTGTTGCTGCCGCCGGAGCAACGCGAAGTAATCATGTTGCGCTATTACGAAGGCATGGAATTGGAAGAAATTTCGGCCTCCATGGGCAAAACCCTGGGCGCCGCCAAAGCTTTACAGCACAGAGGATTGACCTCATTGCGAAAAATGTTTTCAGAGGAAGAACAATGAACGATCTACATTTTCGGGAAGAATTGGATGAAAATTTACAAAAAAACCTGGGCGCTTTACCTGCCGCTGAACGGCCATCGGAAACAGTGGCTGCCGGACGGGCTGCGTTCCTGAACCAGGTCGAATCTGTGCGTGCAAGCGTATCTCCAGCACCAAAACAGCGTCATATAGGGTGGATTGCCAACATGATGGCAACTTTTCAAACTCGAAAGGAAAAAATACCCATGTGGACTGCGATTGTAACGATTATCACTATCTTGACCCTTGCCCTTGGTGGCGGAGGAATCACTGTGGCGGCGGCTCAATCTGCCATGCCGGATGATGTCTTATACTCGGTCAAGACCTGGAGCGAGGACGTGCGCTACGACCTGGCTACCACGGACGAAGATCGGTTGGATCTGGCTCTGCAATATGCCGAACGTCGTATGGCTGAGATCAAGACCATGCTAGAACAGGGCGTCCCACCGGATCAGGCATTGGCCTCCAGGTACCAGGCCCAGATTGAAACTGCCCTGCAACTCTCCACTGGTATGGAATCCAGCGAAGCAGCTGTGGAATCACTGGCTACTGTCTACCAGGAACTGCTGGATCAGCAAATGTTGATGCAACAGATTCAAACCCAGACCCAGTCTCAGGTTCAGAATATGGGCGAAGCCCAGCAGTTGATGAACCAGTTCATGACCCAGGCCCAAATTATGTTGCAGTACAGCATGCAATTTGCCCAGCAGGGAATTCAGGATCCACTGTTCCTGGAGCAACAACAGCAGCAAATGCAGCAACAGCAATTCCAGTTCCAGTTCTCGTTCTCCTTCGGCACCCAGGAAGATTTTGTTCCGGGCAACCCTTGGACTGAAGATGAGGCTGGATCCCCCTCTGGTTCAGGTTATGGCTTTGGTGGCGGTGATGGAATTACCCCTCCGGATCAAGGTCAGGGCACCCGCCCCTGGACGGACGCACCTGGGATTTATGATGGAAACAGCATCGGTGGTTCTGCCAATGGCGGCGGTACGGATAATGGCAACAGTGGAAGCAATTCCAATGGTGGCACTAACGGCGGCAGCAATGGCGGCAGTAACGGTGGCGGCGGCGGTGGTGGTGGCGGCAAATAAGCTGCACTGCTTACCTGAATTGAAATATGACCACCCGGTTTTGAACCGGGTGGTTTTTTATATTTTCAAAGGGGATTATCTGGTAGTTCGAATCTACCTCAGAGCACCTGGATGACAGTATCTTCTCACTTGAAACGGCGTCATACTAATCGGAACGTCAAAATTTGGCTTCCATAGAAAACAGGAAAGGAAAACTCGATATGTTTATTAAATTTGCAACGATCGTAACCGTTCTGGTTCTGGCCTTTGGCGCTGGATTCAGTACTGTCCAGGCAGCCCCGCCGGACGAACCAAACCAAGCTCAGACTGCATTCCAAAATGCAGGTTCTGAAACAGATCTCACTCCATTCCAATTCCAAACGAAAACCATGCGTCATTACGCCCAAAATCCTCAATTGCTCTACCAGCATCTCTTCCAGTGGGGTACCCTCGAAGATTTTATCGCTGGTAATCCATGGATTGTAGAAGGCTCATTGTACCCGGCCGCATCACCCTCTCTACGAGGTTTTGGCTTTAACTTCTTCGTTGAACCTGTGGTTATCTTGCCTCAATAAGCTTTCTCTGCTATTGAAACGGACCTGGTAATTGTCACCGCCCGGCTGCTACAGCCGGGCGGTGTGATTTAAATCGATTGATTCGTCAATGAGATTATTGTTGTAAAAACATTTCCACCTCATCTAGGCGGGGCATGGTCGGGATGATGCTGACCGCCCTGTCATAGCGCAAGGCGCAATTCCGTGGATTGTATGGTAGTTGACTGTGACGATCAGGCTGGAAGGTCAGGCAGTTAAGCAGCCGGCTGATAATCGAGGTGCTGCCACCGGTATTATTAATCCCCTTGCCTTGGGCAGTTGA
Organism: Anaerolineaceae bacterium; assembly: GCA_041741455.1. Classification (GTDB taxonomy): domain Bacteria; phylum Chloroflexota; class Anaerolineae; order Anaerolineales; family Anaerolineaceae; genus CALESS01. The sequence goes on from JBGSJZ010000005.1 coordinate 28,556, forward strand.
GATGAACTTTGAAGCAGAAAATGGTGAAATAATGATAGCCCAATCCTCCATGGTTCCGGGTGATCAGGTTATTGAGAGATTAAAGTTGTTGCTGGAAGAGGAGCAGCGTTCCCTCCAGAAATTGAACCTGTAAAAACCGTATCTCCTGACCCGAATCGGCGTCATATTAAGCGTAGGAAAAAAATTCTAGTATTTGTTGAAACACAAAAAGGAGCACTAAAAATGTTTACAAAGATCGCAATGATCATAGCTTTGGTTACCGTCGCACTGGGTGGTGTAGGAATCTCAATGGCAGCGGCTCAAAATGATACACCTGGTAATTACGTGGGTGTGCCAGCTGAAACTCAGACCATGACCATGACGCAGGCCATGACCATGACGAAGGCCATGACCATGACCCAGTCTCAGCAAGGAAATATGGCCCGAACTCCGTTCTCGTTCCAGTTCGGTACCCAGGAAGAATTTGTTCCCGGTAATCCGTGGACGATTGATGAAATTATCACCGGTTTAGGCCACATGTTTGGTGGCTATGGCATCTCTCCGGAAGTGCGCGGTGGCGCGGTAGCGAAATAACTTTTCCTGCGAAACCATCTGAAACATTAACACACAATTCGCCCGGTTGGCAACAACCGGGCGTTTTTTGTTACTTGACCAAATACATCATTGCGGATTGCCGTGCAAAAAAGCATCCACCTCGGATAGATGCGGCATGGCCGGAATGGCGCCAGCACGGGTGGCTGTAAGAGCACCAACAGCGCTGGCGAAGCGGAAGGAGCGATTTAGGGTCTCATTTGTGAGCTGGCTGTGCCAACCTGGCTGGAGGGTCAAACGGTTGAGCAGACCGCCAATGAAAGCGTCCCCGCAGCCGGTAGCATCCACAGCTTGAACCTTGAAAGCTGGCATGAAGCCGGATTGCGATTGGGTGAAGTAATAACTACCCTGGGCGCCATGGGTGAGGATGACCAGGGTCGGACCGGTTTGCAAAAGGGTCTTGCCAGCTTTTTCAGGGTCATCGGACCCGGTCAATAACCGGGCTTCATCTTCATTCACTTTTACCAAATCAACCCGGGGTAAAAGGGTGCGGATCTGTTCCAGGGCTTTGGCTGCCGATGGCCACAAGGATGGCCGGTAATTGACATCCAATGACACCAGCCCGCCGCCAGCCCGCACCATTTGCACGGCAGCATGCGTTGCAGAACGAGCGGGTTCATCCCCCAGGCTGAGTGAACCGATGTGCAAGGCGCGGCAGGAATGTAATTGATCAAAATCCAGGTCGTTGATACTGAGGCGCAGATCTGCACCGGGATTGCGATAAAAGACATATTCACTGGTGGCAGCATCCGGTTTGGCGATAAAGGCCAGGGTGGTTCGTGCGGATGGATCAAAGCGCACTGAGCTGATATCCACACCCTCATTCTGCAGGGTCTGCGCCAACGAGTGGCCAAAGGCATCCTCACCCACCTTGCCAATGAAGGCAGTCTGGCTGCCGAGGCGTCGGGCCGCCACCGCTACATTAGCCGGGGCGCCGCCCGGGCGCGGGATAAAAGCGCTGACATCTGCCAGCCGCCGGCCATATTCAGCTGGAAAAAAGTCGATCAAAATCTCACCCAGGCACACGATATCCATACAATCCCTCCGAACTGGGTTGAATTGTAGCACGAATAAAGTGAAGGTGAGAAGGTGATGGATATAGAAAATGAACGGTTGAAATTGGCGTCAGAACGATTTACAATCAGAACAACGTGGATGGGAGAAGGGTGGGGCGAATGGATCGTCACCAGGCAACACTGTATCACCAGAAGCGGGTGGTTGCTCACCGGCCGGACTGGCCGCGCCTGCTTTCCCGTCGGTTTTATCTTGCTCCGCTCAACGATCCTGTTCTGCAGGGTTATCACTCCCTGATGTGCATGGATGCAGTGCGCGCCCCTCTGATTCGATCCATGAATGGTAAAGAGACAACCCTGATCGATCAGGGATACGCCTGGTTGCAATATTATCTTACGGGAAGTGATTTTTCGGCGGTTGCCACCTTTGACCAAAAAGGTCAACTGGTGCAGTGGTACCTGGATGTGATTTCAATTATGGGTGTCAATGCGGAAGGTTACCCCTGGTATGACGACCTGTACCTGGATGTGGTGGCTACCCCGGATGGTTGGGTGGAAATTATCGATGGAACAGACCTAGACGCAGCGCTTAAGAATGGAGCAATTGATCAGCCGATGTATGACCAGGCCTGGCGGACAGCTGAGCGGCTGACCGATGAACTACGCAGGGAAACTTTTTTATTGAACCAGAAAGTGTATCGTGATTGGAAATACTTATTGGAACAGGCTCCATTGCTAATCGGGAATTGGTAAAAACGCTTTTCTTTACTACCGGGATCGATGGTTGTGCTAAGTAAAGCAATTGCAAAGAATCCTCTTGGGGAAGCATTTCTGTAGAGTCTCATAAAATCGTATCCATTGAACTTTAACAAAGTCTCATAAAGTCGTATTAGGGTAGGCGAAAGGGAGTGCAAGTTGATAAGGCACATAACTTGGTAAAGCCAGAGCGCTTCCCATCAGCGCCAATTTGGTCAGGCCTTGAATGTCGAAATGAAAGGCCGTTGTACCCTTTTCGGGCAGGCAAGTCAGTTTCCGGGTTGCGGCATTGAAAGTGATCTCAACGGTCTGGTCGGCAAACTGTGTTGTGGCGTTATAGCCATAGCC
>JBGSJZ010000006.1:0-26184 GCA_041741455.1 Anaerolineaceae bacterium
GAGAAAGGCGAGGGCTTGGGGGATTGTTATTTGCACTGAAGATCGGCGGGGCGGCAGCAGAATCAGGTTGGTCGCTTGAAGAGACTGCCCGAGTAATGACCAAGACCAATGAACGTACAGCCACGCTTTCTGTTGCCGTGCGTCCACCAACTCACCCCGCCACCGGATTTCCTTTGTTTGATCTGCCTGCTGGTACCATCGAAGTTGGTACTGGTGTTCATGGTGAAGTGGGTGTGTACCGCGGCGAACAAATGTCTGCAGATGATTTAATCGATTTATTATTGGAACGACTGACAGCTGATTTGGTTGACTTTAAAGAAACAAAAGTTCTGGTTTTTGTCAATGGAGCTGGTGGAACATCTAAAATGGAACTGAATATTCTTTATCGACGAGCCCATCTTCGGTTAGAAAACCTTGGATGGAATATTGCAGGTTCTGTGGTGGACTCGCTTTTCACAACCCAGGAGATGGGTGGCTTTTCACTCTCTTTGTGCTTAGTAGATGATGAAATGCTTCGCTTATGGAATGCACCTGCAAGTGCTCCATCCTTTCACACTCCAATTGAAATGGAGGCGTAAATGAAATCATTGCGAAAACCCAGAATTGGCCTGGTTGGGATGATGTGCACCCCCTTCCGGGGAGACAAAGAAAGCAATTATAGTCGTCATCGCGCTGCTTTGGATGATATTGCAAATCGTCTGGATTTTGAGTTTCATCCTATTACCCAGGGAATTTATACTGCAAATCAGGCTTCAGCTGCAGCCAAGGAATTAGCTGAATGGGGTGCAGATTTCATCATTTTGCAATCTGCTTCATTTGCTGCTGGGGATTTTGTTTATCCCTTTGCCGAAATCTCGTCCCTATTAGGCATCTGGACCGTACCCGAAGGGAAACCAACACCTGGCGGGGGGTTACCGCTAAATAGCTTTACCGGGGCTAATTTGTATAATAGTTTGCTGCGAACTTACCTGACGGGTTATCGCCGCCCAGTGAAATGGTTCCTGGGAAACCCCGGACAGGAACTTTTTGATACTCGCCTGCAGGTGACTGTGCAGGCTATACGCGCATTAATCAATTTGCGCGGGGCGAGGGTTGGTTTGGTGGGAGGTGTTGCTCCTTCCTTTGATAATTTAATTATTGATGAACGAAAATTGAAAGAGCGGCTTGGGGTATCTGTGGTGCATATTGAATTGGACGAGGTCTTGCAACGTGCCCGCAGCCTGGATTCGAGCCGAAGCAAGGTAGCTGAAACTGAGATTTTAACCTCGGCTACCAGTATAGGTCCGGCCATGGAAACCGCATTATCCAAATCAGGAAGGACTTCAGTAGCTTTATCCGATCTCGCTGAGGAAAATAATTTACAAGCCCTGGCTGTGAGTTGTTGGCCACGATTTCAAACGGATGATCAATTGGCAGTATGCTCTGTAATGGGACATTTGAATACGACCGGATTGATTGCCGCATGTGAAGGTGATGTAATCAGTGCGGTGAGTATGTATGCATTGCACTGTATGACGAATGGAGATGTTGTAACTTTAATGGATCTGGTGACTGTGGATCCGGAGGATGAATCTATTTTACTTTGGCATTGTGGCCCAACCTCGCCTACCCTGGCAGATGACAAAGGCACCCGGATGGAATCACTGTATTTGTTTGATGGGGCAAATGGAGAGAGAACCGGTTTACATAATGACTTAGTGCTGAAACCGGGCAAAGGGGCGGTGTTGGGTTTCACCGTCGATTTTGACCGTATGCTGGTGTTGGATGGGTTAATTGATAATACGAAACCCAGCTATAATGGCAGCAGAGGTTGGTTGAAAAAACTGAAATTAAACGGGGAGCCAATTTCGGTTGCAAGTTTGGTGCAAACATTGATGGTTTCAGGATATCAGCATCACTACCCGTTTGCTTACGGGGATCTGGCTGACGTCGGAATGGAACTATGTGGATGGCTTGGAATACCTCCCATCCTCGCTGAAAAATATACACATTATGTCCGTTGAGGTCGAATGCTTAAAACGCTGAATGAAATCCTCAAATTGGCCGAAAAAGGCCGGTATGCAGTTATTGCTCCTGATTTTCCCTCGTTATTTATATGCCGGGTTCTATTGGAAGCAGCAGAGGAGAGCCACACACCGGTTATTCTAAGCTATTCGACTTCTTTCAAACCATTGATGGACGTTAGAACCTACGCCAGATTTGTAAGAATCCTGCGTGACGAAATCGAACAATTCCAAGTGCCAGCAGCATTACACCTCGATCATGCCACTGATCTGGCTGATATTTCCGAGGCTGTAGATGTAGGCTTTACATCAGTTATGATTGACGCATCTTTTGAGCCGTTTGAAAAAAACCTGGAACGCACTCAGAAAGCAGTCGCAATCGCGCACCCAGCTGGAGTATCGGTTGAGGCTGAAATTGGTCATGTTTCCAGCAGTGCTGAATATATCAATAAAGATTCCTTTGCCGGATTTCTGACCATTCCGGATGAGGCCATCACTTTCGTTAACGAAACTAATATTGATGCGCTTGCGGTTGCGATTGGAACGGTACACGGACCGATCCGTGGGCAACCCTGCCTGGACTATACTCTACTTAAACAACTGGATGACATGATCAAAATCCCCCTTGTTTTACATGGCTCTTCGGGGTTAAGTGAAGAAAATATCCGCCAGTGTGTAGAATTGGGCATTCGAAAAATCAATGTCTATTCGGACTTAATCATGAGTGTGCTAGAGGATTGCTACATTGAACTTACTCAACAGAGAACAGACCCAATCAGAGTAGGTGCCTCTCAGGCAAATGCGGTGCGCAGGGTGATTGAAACATACTTTCGCTATTCTGGCAGCATGGGCTCCGTTAAGGAGATTTAGTATTGGATTTCGACCGTCTGAAACAAGTGCGATGCTTTCTCCTGGATATGGATGGAACGGTTTATCTGGGTGAACATCTTTTGCCTGGAGCAAAAGAATTTCTTGAATTTCTGAATAAAAAGGAAATTCCATATTACTTCATCACGAATAATTCGTCCCGGTCTCGTCCGCAATATTCTGCAAAATTAAACCGCCTGGAACTACCCGTGCGGGAAGAGCAGATCTTTACTTCGGGGGAAGCAACTGCTATCTATCTACGGAAAATAAAACCGGCAGCCCGCCTGTATGTAGTGGGAACCCCTTCCCTCGAGGATGAATTGTGCGCCCAGGGCTTTAAACTTGTGCAGGATACCCCTGATTTTGTTGTGCTTGGGTTTGATACCACTTTGACTTATGAAAAAATTTGGAAGTTGTGTGACTTTGTACGCGCCGGCGTGCGTTATATTGCCACCCATCCAGATATCAACTGCCCGACAGAAACTGGTTTTATGCCGGATATTGGTGCGATGATGGCATTGGTTGCGGCATCCACCGGGAAACAGGCGGAAGTAATCATTGGCAAGCCCAATTCTCCGATTATTGAGGCGTTGATGCATAAGACGGGTTTCTTTGCTGGAGACATGGCCATGATTGGCGACCGGTTGTATACAGATATTGCCATGGGACAGGCAGGCATCACCACGATTTTGGTGCTGAGCGGCGAGACGAAACTTGAAGATATCAAGGAATCGCCTTTCCAGCCGGATTATGTCATGGATAATCTATTGGAACTATATCGCTATCTTACGAACTGATTAAAAAATCTTAAATCTAATTTTAATCACCAAGAAATCGGTCATCAAAAAAGGATGCAATCATGGAAACGATCATTATGAAAATTGAGGCTGCTGAAGGGTTGCATGCCCGGCCTGCCCATCTATTTTGCTCTCTGGCTCAAAAATATAAATCGGAAATCAAAGTGCGTAATGTTACCAATCAAACTAAATTTGTGAATGCCAAGAGTATCTTATTTGTGTTGACCTTGGGCGTTGAGCACGGTCACGAGGTCGAAATCACCCTGGCTGGTGATGACGAGGTGGAAGCCGCAAAGGCATTGCGAGAATTAATCGCGAATAACTTCCCTGCCTGAGGAGGATCACCATGAAGCAATTGATCCGGGGTATTCCCGCAGCACAAGGGTTTACACAGGGCCCTATTTTTATCTGGCAGGATGTTGATTTGATCATGCCAGAACCGTATCCTTGTAGTAACCCTATCCAAGCATGGAAAAAAATTCAAGCTGCCATTGAGTCTGCCAGTGTTGAAATTGAACAATTACGTTCCAAAGTTCTACTGGATGCTGGAAAAGAACAGGCCGCAATCTTCGATGCACACTTAATGATGGCTAATGATGAAGCACTCCACGAGATGGTGAAAGGTTTGCTTGAAGAGGGGATCAACCCTGAAGCTGCGTGGATGAATTCGATAAACACTTTTGCAGAAATGTTAGAAAGCCTCTCAGATGAGCTTCTTAAAGCGCGCTCTGTGGACGTGCGCGATGTAGGAAAGCGGGTGCTGGCTTGTCTTTTAGGAAAGAGTCTTATTGTCAATGCCCTTAAAGAAAAATCGGTGATTGTTGCCCGTGACCTGGCGCCATCTCAAACAGCCACGATAGACCGTTCATTAGCGCTTGCATTTTGCATTGCAGAAGGAGGCCCAACCTCGCATACGGCAATCCTGGCGAAAGCCCTGGGGATTCCAGCCATTGTTGGACTGGGCGAAGATATTTTAAAGCTCAAGCCTGGCGAAATTGTCTGGGTGGATGCGAATGCTGGAAATGTAATTGTGCAACCTGAAGAAGACGAGCAACGAGCGTTCTTCCAACGACGTTCATCCGCAGATAGACAACAAGCCGCTGACTTAGAGACCGCATTTGAACCGGCTCGAACGCTTGATGGTTTTCAGGTGGAAGTTGTTGCAAATATTGGCGGGGTAGAGGACGCAAAAACCGCTCTAGCTCATGGCGCGGATGGGGTTGGATTATTCCGTACTGAGTTTATCTATCTTAATCGCCAGAGTATGCCTACGTTTGAAATGCAGGTTGATATTTACCGCCAGGTCGTCACAGTAATGGATGGCCGACCGCTTGTTGTGCGGACTCTGGATATCGGGGGAGATAAACAAGTGGATTACCTGGGCATCATTCAGGAACCCAACCCATTCTTAGGCTGGCGCGGTATTCGCATGATCAGCGAGAAGCCTGAAATTTTGCGTAACCAATTCTGTGCCTTATTAAAAGCCGGCCAGGGTAGTGACCTGCGCATCATGTTGCCGATGGTATCACAATTGGAAGAGGTTATTCAGGCTCGCCAGTTATCAAATGAAGCCCTGGATTGGGTCAAGAGTGAAATTCCAGGCTGGACTGCCCGGTTACAGTATGGCATTATGGTGGAGGTGCCTTCCGCTGCCTTAATGATTGAACATTTTGCCCCGTTGGTAGATTTTTTTAGCATTGGTACCAACGACCTAACCCAATACACGCTGGCAGTTGACCGGATGAATGGACGAGTGTCGGGATTGGCCAGTCCTTTTCATCCGGCTGTGTTGAAATTAATAGAGCGCACTGTGCGCGTGGCTCACCAGCACAATAAATGGGTGGGGATGTGTGGCGAACTGGCTGGCGAAATCAGCGCTGTGCCTTTTTTGCTCGGTATTGGATTGGATGAATTCAGTATGTCAGCTGCAGCTATCCCAGCTGTAAAGCGGGTAATCCGGCAAATAAAGACTGCGGATTGCATTCCGATAGCTGCCTGGGCTTTGAATTTATCAAGTGCAGCTGAAGTGTGTGCGTATCTGCAATCAGAACTAAAACGATTAACGACTAATATCTAAGCTGTGGGTGGTAGTGATTTTTCTACCGGTCTGTCGGGATCAGTGATCCATTCATCCCAGGAACCTGCATATAATCGCGCTTCTCCAAGTCCCAGGTATTGCATAACCAGAATGTTAAGGGAAGCGGTTACCCCTGATGTGCAATATGCAACAACCTTCTCGGCTGGTTGCCCGTTTAGAATTGCTTGATAATGGGATAGAAGCTCAGTTGTTGGAAGTAGCAACCCATCTTTGCCCAGGTTTTCCGTGTATTGCATATGCTGCGCCCCAGGGATATGGCCACAAGTCGGGGAAAGCGGATCTTTCGCTCCCGTGTAACTGCGACGTGAGCGCGTATCGAGAAAGATATATTCTGGTTGATTATGAAGGCGCAGAGCGGTTTGACTGTCAACAATCAGTTCTGGGCGAATATGGGGTACAAAAATCCGCCCGGGAAGGGATACTGAACCGGTTTGGAGCGGATAACCCAGTTCAATCCATTTATTTAATCCGCCGTCCAGGAGTGCTACACTGCGGTGACCCAGCCAGCCGAGCATCCGCCATAGCCGGACTGCAAAGCCTCCATCCTGGTCATCGTAAACAACTACCTGGACTGTTTCGTCAATTCCCCAGGTCGATAACCGTGCTGATAAAGCATCGACTGAAGGGAATGGATGACGGGAGGTTCTTCCATAAATGGGTTTGGAACACAGGTCATCAAGTAAATGGGCATACTGTGCGTTTGGGATATGACCAGACTGATAGCCAGTAATGCCATTCTCAGGCTTATCCTGATCAAATCCACAATCCATAATAACCCAATCAGGATGATCGAAAAAGTTTACCAGCGTATTGGCAGATATCAGGGTTTCAAATGCCATAATGCGATCCTTCTGTAAGTCAAAATATCAATACTGGTCAAAATTAAAGAGATTATAAGTCATTATTTAATAGAGATATAAGATTTTCGTTTTTTTGAGAGGCGAAGGTATTGTCATAGACTATCTCTTAAAACTTTTCTGCTGTTGGAGTGATGGATGGGGGCTGTTAACAAAGAACAACCGAACCAATAAGGTGTACTCTCATCGGTCGCAAGAGAACTCTACCAACAGCGGCTGAAGGCAGTTCATTCCTTGCACTTTGCGCTGGAGGAGGCTGTCTACGCCAGGGAGAAGGCTCCCGGATTTGATTTGTAAAAATTTGATATGACTACGAAAACTTTAAGGGCGATTAAACCAGATCACAGGGTTGGTAGCCCTGGTTGACCTGTTGAAACAAATCGGGCGTTTTCGGAAGGAAATCGAAGGGTTGGTTCCCCGGGTCCCTGAACCCGATCAGCCACCGCCTGTAACTGCGCGGGTGACGCATATGGCAGATGGCGATTCATTTGTAATGGAAGGTGGTTGGCGAGTGCATTGCATCGGCATCGATGCCCCTGAGTGACGCGGGGATGGAGCCCGCCCTGAGCCTTTTGCGCTTGAGGCGCGCAATGTCTTGCAGTTATTGATTAAATAGAAGGGTCATCGGCTGGTTAGCGACCAATAGAATAAAGACATTATGGACGTCTATTGCGCTATGTGTATCTGGACAATCTGATGGTGAATGCGGAAATGATCTGTTTGGGTTATGCGGTTGTGTTGCCCATTCAGTCTAATTTAAAAATACCAGGTCGAATTTGAACAACTGGAAAACCAGGCGCGGCTGAATAGAAGCGGGTTATGGGAGGAGATGCACTAGAAATTTCTACCCACTACTGCTGCGTGCCGGGCAAGCAAGAACCAGCGTTCGTCGGTTTGGCTGACACCTGCACTTGCTGCTGGAGCAAGTGTTTACAGAACCCGCTGCACAAAAGGCACGGATTCAGGTTTTTGACTCACACTGCGCCGGGTGCTGGCGTAACCAGGAGTTCATCAACATGGCTAACAATAGCACTCCCAATGAGCATCTGGACGAAGTGGGGTGACAGCCAAATTTTCAAGGCACACCGTTTAGACCAGTATAACATTTTGCAATTCGGTTCAGATTCAGATCGTTATTTTACAAACCCCCCATAACCAAAACTTCGATAACCATTTAGATAAGTATATTTAAAAAATTTCCTTGGATAAAGGAAATTTTCATTGTATAATTTCCTTATGAATAGTAAAGACCTGTTAAAAACAATCATCATTGACAGCCATCAAAAGATCCTTCCCGAGGTGTGGCCGCGAACGCTCAAGATTCCAGCAGACAGTGGCAAAGTCATCACACTGACCGGAGTTAGGCGCAGTGGGAAGACCTATCACCTCTTTAATCTGATGAACCGTTTGAGATCAAGCGGTGTGACCAAAGAGAAGCTTTTTTATTTCAACTTCGCAGACGAACGTCTCAATTTCTCTCCCCCTGAGTTGGATCTGATCCTACAGGCTTATCAGGAGTTATATCCCACCCTGAAATTGTCAGAATGTTTCTTTTTCTTTGACGAGATCCAGGAGGCGCCTGGTTGGGAAAAATTCGTTAGCCGTATACATGATTTGATCAGCCCAAACGTGTTCATCACGGGTTCCAATGCCAGATTGCTCTCCCAGGAGATCGCTACCTCTCTGCGCGGACGCACACTCACCTTCGATATCTACCCGCTTTCCTTTTACGAATTTGCCCAGATCCAGTCACCTGGTCTGCATCTGCATAGCAGCACGGATAGGGCTACCCTTGTCTATCTCTTTGAGTGTTTCATGCATCAGGGCGGATTCCCCGAGCTGATCCGACAGGAAGATGCCCTGAAAGACAAAATCCTGCAGGAATATTTTAACATGATGGTATTTCGGGATTTGATCGAGCGATACCAGATTCCCAACAGCACGATTCTAAAGTATTTCTGCAAACGAGTGATAGGTGCTTCTGCAGGTGAGTTCAGTGTCCATAAGATCTACAATGAACTCAAATCGCAGGGGTACAAAGTCAGTAAAGATACCCTGTATGCTTATCAAGATCATGTTGAGGCAATCTATCTCAATCGATTCGTGAACAAATGGTCGGTGTCTGTAGTCAAGTCTGAGAGCGCCCAGAAGAAATGCTACGTGATTGACCAGGGGTTAGGTGCAGCACTGGATTATAAATTGAGCCAGGATAAAGGTCGGCTGCTGGAGACCACCGCTGCCCTGGAGTTATTAAAACAGGGTAATCAGATCGCCTATCATCAGAACAGCAGCGAATGCGATTTCGTGGTCACGGATAGGGGAAACGTGATAGCAGCCACTCAGGTCACCATAGATATTTCTGATATTACGACCAAAGACCGAGAGATCAAAGGTCTTGTGAAAAGTTGTCAATATTTTGGCCTTCATGAGGGTGTCATCCTGACACTCGACCATACTGAAGAACTTGAACGCGAAGGAGTGCTAGTTCGCATTCTTCCAGCTTGGCAGTATTTCTATTCTGAATAAACTATTCTGGAGCCATCCTTTTGCCCTTTACTGATTATTTATAGATTCGCCCGCGGATTGGTGAGAAAGTTTATAATCATGAAGCGATGGGGTGACTTTGATGATCGTCTCCGGATTTGAGTAACGCATGTTTGGGCGGTGAGACCTATAGACCGAATTGAATTTTGAGCTGAAAATTTTAAACAATTTAAATTTGGATAATGCCAAAGAACAAGAAAAGGGTGGTCTTTATCTGACTTTATTGCTGATGCCAAGAATGACAATCTCAATGTTATTGTATCGATCTACCTCTTTGCTTCGCGTATGTTCCGGATCATTGCCACTGCCTTTTTACCATAGTGGATTTCTTTAGAGCAATAAACTGGTGATTGTCGCCTGAGAAAGGCTATCCCCACTAGGAAACAATCCGGTACTCGTCAGAGTGCCGGATTGTTGTTGTGTCAAACTACCCTCAAAGCCTTGATTCACCCCTAGATTTTCAAACTTGGGCTATTCTCTATGATATTTTCATTTCATTTTGAAGGGTTACAGGATCACTCCAATCGAAGACAGTGTCTGTCAATTTCCAGATTTCATTATTTTCAATGGTTTCACCCGGTAAAATGGTTTGTTCTTGGGCATAGGTTTCCATTTCAAACATCAGGTTTCCAGGACTATTATAAATAGCCAGGTTGCAGCCATGAGGGTAAATACCATGACGGTTGAATGGTGAATGTTTAATAAATGAGATACCTTTTTCCGGCCAAGTCATGGCAACCAAGCCCAATGGTGCCATGACCATTCTTTTGGTTTCAATCCCCTGTGGCCGGACAATCATGAAATCATTGTTGTACGAGATTTGTGGGTCATTCAATGGTGCAGTATGGGAGGCAAATTTTCTCGGAATAATGATTTTAATGAGATCCCAACACGAGCTTTTATCACCCAGAGGAATTGCAAATTCCTTTCCGCCAGCAGGGTCTATACAGGTAGGCGCCCATACACCGCCAGAGTATAAAAATGGGCTGCAGTTGGTTAGGAATGATGTTACTCGGACACTGGTTTCGCCGATACCTTCCAGGCGAAGTCCACGCCTGGTTTTGAAAACAGGATGAAGGTTTCCGGTAACCTCCAAACCATTCTCAAGTATCCGCACTTCGCATGGTTCGTTGTCAGATGCATAAGCATCTTCCGATTCATCTGCCCCTGGACGGGTTACCCAGACCCGGTGACCGCCCAATAAACGCCAACTACCATATCCCAATTCATTATTCTTCCAATACAATAGGTTATCTCCATCGGGTCGACCCAAAAAAGCGATTCGAGGTCCGAGTTCAGTAACCACGACCAGGCGGACCTTGGAAGAGGTTAGTTCAATGCCAGATAAACCATCAAAAACAATTGGTTGCATATTCATAAAGAGCCATCCTTTTTACTTGTGGACAATTTCGGCTGCTTGGGCCAGTTCATCAAATAAAGCTTGATCCAAATCAATGTGTAGAACCTGAGCGATCACTTGCGTCCAACCATGCAAAAAATAGATCCACCCATCCTCGACGGAAAGATGCCGATTTTCCTTCTGAGCCAAGGCCTGGTGTAGGAAATCTAGTTCACCACGATAATTAAATTCCCAGGCGATTGCGTTAAGGGGAAAATTTCCTTCCCAGGTGATGGGGGATCCGGGAGTATCTTTACCCATACCTGTTGCATTAATCACAATGGAGGAAGGCGGCATTTTTTCCAAAATCTGATCGTTCATAGATGGATCCGAAGTGCAAATGTATTCAAACACAATATCTGTATTGGTAGATTCAACCATCTCTCGGGCATGGTCCAATCGCCATTGGGAACGATTTGTAAATACAAACCGTTTGGGTTGGTCAGCTGGTTCGTTTTTTTGAATCAGGTGCAAAGCGGTGGCGACTCCCGAGCCACCTGCTCCAAAACAAAGCAATTCTCCACCAGTTTTCCCGAAGTATCCCGGATCAATAATGCCATCCAGGCTTAATCCGGCTGTTATCGGATCTTTGGCATGCCCTTCTAGCCGGTCATCCAATTTGGAAATGCAAGAGAGCTCTCCGCAAATTTGCGCATATGGATCAAAATAATCAAAGAGATCCTTTGATGCATTGTAGAGATCGATTTTATGGGTTGTAACCAGAGCCCCGAGTGAGAGTGGATCATTCTTAATCTGGGCCACAGCTTGCCGGTAAGCCATTGGATCATCGTGGATTTTTAAATCCACCCCATGTATTTGGATTTCCGGATGCCCCAAAACATCCATCCAGAGAGGAAAAACTTTCATGATGGATGATTTGGATGTCGTCACACCGATGAAGTAAAAAGTGGGTTGTGCTTGTTTCATAATTTCAAATGTTTCAACCATCTCTGGCTCCTTATCCTCAGGCAACCCGGGCCTGATTGACTGCTTGAAGAAATGCTGCTGCCCGAAGAGTGATTTCATCGAATTTTCCTTCCTTCGCCAGGGCGGGAGGACACAATTCACTCCCTGCACCCACTGCAACCACACCAGCCGCAAACCACTCTTTAACGTTCGATTCATTCACACCACCGGTAGGCATGATCGGAATATGGGGGAAGGGTCCTTTGATGGCCTTAATGTATGCGGGTCCAGTGAGGGAGCCCGGAAACACTTTCACCACATCTGAGCCGAGGGAATAGGCCTGAAAGATTTCGGTGGGCGTCAACGCACCAGCCATTACCAGTAAGCCCGAACTAACCATTGCCTGAACCAGTATGGGTTCACATACAGGGCTGACCAAGAAAGTTGCCCCTGCAGACATGGCCGTATCCACCTGCGTGGGCTTGGTGAGTGTTCCCATGCCAAGCAGAATATGATCGCCATATTTCTGTGCTAACTCTCGAACTACCTCCTCGGCATTGGGGGTGGAGTAGGTAATTTCGATACCTGTGATCCCACCTGCAACCAGCGCCTCCACCATTTTTACGGTGAGATCCGGAGATGGTCCTCGAATAACGGCCAACAGGCCTATTTTTTTTACACGATCAAGCACTTCCTGTTTATTCATCAATCCTCCAAAATTTATGGAACTCTGAAACTGGGTTCTTCTCCACGGAGAACTGCCAGGCAATCCTTCAATGAAATCCATCCCATGGCATTGGTGGCACCATCGGTATGAGCACCCATGTGGGGTGTCGTAATAACGTTCGGCAGAGAGAGAAGTGGATTGGCTGGGTCTGGGGGTTCTTGACAGAACACATCCAAAGCTGCACCAGCCAGGCGACCGCTTTGTAAACAAGCATAGAGATCAGCTTCATCAACAATGTCTCCCCTGGCTGTGTTGATGAGGAATGCCCCTGGTTTTATCCTGCTGAGAAAAACCTCATCCACAATTCCATGGGTAGACGGAGTAAGTGGTAAGTGCAAACTGATGATGTCAGATTGGCCAAGTAATTCGTCCAGGGGCGTGATTTGAACCCCAATCTGCGCAGCAAAAGGCAGATCAGGGTATGGATCATATGCCAGGATCCTGCACTCAAATCCAGCTAACCTGCGGGCAAGTTGCTTGCCAATGGAACCAAACCCCACAATTCCAACCGTTTTCCCCTCCAGAGAAAATCCGTTCACCCGTGGCCAACCTCCGGAGCGAGTTGCCTCAGTTGCCTGGGGGATCTGTCGGATAAGGGCTAGGATCAACCCGATTGCCAATTCGGCAACTGAAACGGAATTCGAACCGGGGGTGTTGGTAACGATGATATTTCTCTTTCGGGCATATTCCAGATCAACATTATCAAGGCCGACTCCATACCTGCTGATCACTATCAATCGGTCAGCTGCCTGTAGCGCTTCAGCGGAGATTGTGTCAAGACCGGCAATGAAACCGTCGATGCCCGGTAATAGTTCAGCAAGTTGGATGGCGTTGAGCGGTTTACCAGTTCGATTGTAAATAACTTCGCCAACTTGGGATTCGAGAAACACTTTCAAATTTGGATCGTTTTTCCCAAAGGATGTGGCAGTTACCAATACCCGATAATTCTTCAATTCCATAGTCACCTCTGCTATATCAACCAGTTAGGGTTATCAATAATTTCAATACCATTCTTGTTTTCAAGAATTAACTTGCGGAAGCCTCTCTGCTCAATAGTTCCGTAGTCATGACCGGCATTCGCAGGATAAGCAAAGAAGGTCACCAGGTCTTCCTGCCTGGATGTGCATACGGACCGATGAGCCCAACGGGGTGGAACATAAAGTACTCTTCCAGGTGACAACTTCTCGATAGCGCAATTTCCCTCGGGAGTTTCCATAACCATGAAGCCTTCACCTTTTAGAACATAATAAATTTCTGCAGTATCCAAGACAGTATGGAAATGCCCCTTGGTCATAAAAAATTCTGCCCCTACTTTTCCTGGATGAACAATTGAAATCCCCAGTAGTAATTCTCCGGCAACCTCAGGACGATGAATTTCGTAAACTTCATAAATCAACTGATCTTGTTGAGAAAGCAAGAGATCATAGGCCTGTGTGTCGAAAAACTGACCTTTTAATGCGCTCAGATGGCGCTTAATATGACGATCAATACGAGAAGGAATGACTTCTGGAAAGGGGAGTAGAAATGAAAAGGGGTTGTCATTGTTCATTTGATTGTCCTCATTGACGGATAGATGGTTTGGCTAATCTGTTAAGAATATTGTTTCCAAGAAGCTGTTGAATAACACTTTGGGAAACTCCCTTCTTTTCCAAAGGAGCCAGTATACAGGAAGAAAATCCGGGTAGACCTGGGCCTTTGCCCATAGAATTCCAAAGTGTGACATCTGCCATATCTGTGGCCAGAGCGACAGATGAGAACATGTCAGATGTAATCATCTTCTCCAACAACGGCCAAAGGTTGCCCTCAGGGTTGTACTGTGGTCGGTAAAAGGTGTCGTACTCCAACAGAACTCCGGCCATTGCCAACTCTTGATGTAGCTTGAAATCTGGACGTTTATCCATATGGCACAGGATCAATTTATTAGGATTTACACCTTGCTTGAAAAAGTATTCCAGTATAGTTTCTGCTTCTGCACCTTTCTCGGTATGGATTTCAATTGCTGTCTGAGTTTGAATGGCCGCAATGGCAGCTGCCTCCAACGGATTTTGTGGAGTTTCTTGTAGACTGGCTTCCACTGCCACTTTGATTACACCAGCTCGAATCGGAGACACATCAGGCACAGATTCGATTGTCCCAAGTTGGATCTCATCAATAAAAATCTCTGCAAGTGTTGTAGCTCCTTGAGCCCAGATGGGTGAAGTAGGAGGGTAATACCTTTTCCGGTGAAATCCAGTGCAACAAACAATATGAACTCCGCTTTGTTTGGAAAGAGCGGCCAGTTGGCGCACATCCCTGCCACACCCTCCCGGCTGGCAATCGATAATTCCTCGACCTCCGGTCGCATAAAAATCTTGTAGTTCCTTCAAGATGGGTTGATAGTGATTCAGAATTGGACTGCCTGGCATTGCTCCAAAGACTGGGGAGATCCAGACATGGTTATGAGCATCAACAAGTCCACCCCATGGAATTGAAGTTTCACCGAGTACGGTCATCACCACATCTAGTGTGGAAAGTGGCTCATCCATGTTTATTTCAGCTTTGGATTAAAAAATTATCTGGATGTTCTCCACCCAACATGCGCCATTTATCACGCACTCTGAGTAGATTGATTTCAAAACGTGCCCGATCTCCTCGATGGAAGGCAACAAAATACTCAACCGGAATTCCCTCCTCTGAATAACTGATACTTTCCAATTTGATAACAGGATCCTTGCAGTCGATTTCCAGTAATTTGGCTTGTGATTCGTCTGCGATTGTAGCTTCCAATATACGCTGTGCCCGGGCAATGGTGATACCACATTGATTTTCTAGAAATTCATAGAGAGATCGATCGGTAAGATCCTCGTTCTCCAGCGCAGGGCAGATTTGAAGGGGAAGGTAGCTTGTGACTAAGGCAATTGGATCCCCTTCCACATATCGTAAACGATAAAGTTGAATGACAGGTGACTGGGGGGGAAGGTTGAGAAATCCACAAACCTTGTCTGGGCAGGGAATTACCTGATGAACCAAAATTCGGCTGGTAGTTTGCAAACCTTTCTCTGCCATGTCCTGATAAAAACCGGCCAGATTTTGAGCAAGACCTTCACTTATTTTTGAACCAAGGACGAAAGTGCCTTTACCTTTGCGCCGGCTGATCAATCCATCACTTTCTAGTTCCTGGAGTGCATTGCGGACCACTGTTCGACTGATCCCATACTCCTGACATAAATCCCCTTCACTAAAGAATTTTTGACCTGGTTTCCATTCCTTTGCCAGGATTCGTTCTTTCAGTAAGAGATATAACTGGTGATAAAAAGGGATATAGCTATTGGAGTCGATCGATTTGTTGGGCATGAATACACTCAATCAATAAGATGTAATCCTGTAATTACAGGTTTAATAACATTATAAAATTTTCCCAAACTTTGTCAATAGTGAATTTAGGAGAATTATTGAAACGCCTGGCAAAAAAATCGTTATAGGTCCACGATCTAACAAGAAAACTGTTGAAAAATAATCTGTTTACTCAGAAGTCCCGATATCCCTTCACCTCCAAGGAAGGGTAGATTTTATTGACACTTGCTAAGCAATCTTGATGGGACTGGTGAATTGAGCATTGGGATAGTTATCCGGGGGTGATGTAGATTGCATTCCAGATTCAGCTATTTTTTAGAATGCCTAAAAAAATAAGAATTGCCTATTGACAAGCGGATCATTTTTCTATATCATAATGTACGTACATAATAATATACCGTTGATTTGAAATTTATTGTTACTCCTCATTCAAATAAAAATTCATAAAGAACTTCACGAGTCGGTCCGTAAAATTTGGCTCATGGCAGTCCAAACAAACAATATTCACCGGATAGAAAGGCTTCTGGATGACCTTGTCGATGGCTGAATTAGCTCAGATGATAGACATCAGTGCTGTCCGAACAGATAGCTCGGATGACAAGGTGGTTGAAGCCGTCCATTGCGCCAGGCAATATGGTTGTTACCTGGTTACAATTCTTCCAGCGCAAACCTTATTTGCTTCGAATCTTCTTAACGGGTTAAGTTCACCCAAATTGGGAGGAAATGTAGGTTTTCCTTCCGGTGGGCAAACGACTGTAATAAAAGCGCTTGAAACCGAGGAGTTGATCAATTTCGGCGTTGACGAGATCGATATGGTGATCAATGTTGCCGCTTTGATCTCGGGGCGGACAAAGGAAGTTCACGAGGATATTTCTGCGGTTGTTGAAAATGCTCAAGGGCATCCTGTCAAGGCGATCCTGGAATGCCATTATTTAACGAATGACCAGATCCGAACCGGATGTGACCTGGCAATTCGAGCGGGAGCCACCTTTGTAAAAACCGGAACTGGATGGGCTCCAACTGGAGCAACATTGGCCAATATAAAAATAATCAAAGATCATGTGGGTGATGCGATCAAGATTAAAGCTTCAGGGGGGGTCCGTGGGGTAGAAACCATTACTGCGATGCATTCGATGGGAGTTTCCCGTTTTGGGATTTCTGTGCAAAATGTAACGAAAATTTTAAAGGTTCTCCAACCATTCTGAGTCATTTGGATAATCAAGATCCTAGCAGAACATTGAAGGTAGCCATATGCCAGATCGAATAGACAAATCCAATCCAACCCCACTTTATTACCAATTGCAGGAGATCCTGAGGGAAAAAATCGAGTATGGGGTGTGGAAACCAGGCGAAACCATTCCAACGGAAAATGAATTGATGGTGCAATATGGGATCAGTCGCTCCACAATTCGACAGGCTATTCTGGCTCTGGTCAATGATGGCTATCTTAAGCGTGAAAAGTCAAAAGGTACGATTATCACCAGTACCACAGGGCGTAAACGGGTGATTGGTAGCTTGATGAGTTTTACTTCTGAGATGAATATGAAGGGTATCTCACATTATTCTAGATTAATTACCCAGCATGTTATTCAAGCAAACCCGATCCTTGCTACCAAACTGGGTGTCTCAGACGGATCTGATATCTATTATTTGAAACGAGTGAGATTTGTAAACGACCTCCCCTTTTTGTTTGATGAACATTTTTTACCGTATCATTTAGTGCCTGGTATTGAACAGAAGTATCGCGAAAATACATCCTTATATTCACTTCTCCAGGATGATTACAAATTGAACCTGCACCATGGTCAAATCATTTTGGAGCCGATCATCCCATTATCTGGAGAGGTGAGTGATTATTTACAGGTAAATCCAACGACCAGTCTAATTTTTGCAGAGCGTATTGTTTTTTCAGAAACAAATGTGGCTCTGGATTATTTCAAAGCATACATCCATGGTAAATTTTCCATCGATGTTGTGAATCAAACGATTGCAGCAAGAGCAAGGTGAAAATAGGGGTGGGGAGTTCCTCTGTTACGATTGTCATGTTTGAGAAATGACAAATGTCATTTTGAAATAGCACTGGAAAACAGGTATCATGAATTTATCATAAAACAAACCAATGGTTCATAATACGAAACATTTACTTAAAACCAATTGGTCTCAATGTGCAAAATTCCCCGCCCGTTTTCCTCTCTCAAAAATCGCTATAGTTATGTAGGTGTGCTGGTTTGCACAGGAGGTGACCCCGCAAAGTAATGGAGAAGAGAAGGATTATTGACCTGTGTGGAAAGAAGAGGTTTTCTCTTCTGATCAATCAACTCATCATATCTAAGGAGAAATTTCCATGAAAAAGATCGTCTACATCATTTTGGCCCTCGTAATGGCATTCTCTCTGGTCAGCTGCAGCGTTGATAAAACCCCTGCAACGACTGGTGATACCAATCCAACAGCTGTACCCCAAGTTGCCAAGAGTGATAAGGTGGCTGTTTCGTTAGGCTGGGGCGAGAATGCCTCTGCCCAGCGGTTTGAGCAAGGATACAAAGAGGCCTTTGCAGAATTTGGATGGGAAGGTGTCTTCTCCAATGCGAACTATGATCCCAAACTGCAATCTGAGCAGATTGATGCTTACATTAAGCTAAATCCTAAGGCTATCTTCCTCACTTGTTCCGATCCAGCCGGTATCACCGCTGCGGTTGAACGCGCCGTTGCAGCCGGCATCCCAGTTTTCACCGCTGACTGCTACATCGCTGGTGTGAAGACCATTTCCCAAATTGCATCGAATAACTATGGCATGGGCATGTATAACATGCAGTATATTGCCGAGCAAATTGGTGGCAAGGGTAAGGTTGGTATGATCGGTCTGCCGAACAATGAAACCTGGGATCTGCGTGAACTTGGCGCCCGCTATGTTTTACGCAACTATCCTGGTATCGAGATTGTCTACTGGCCTTATGACTCAACCGGTGCAGTGACCCCCCGCCAGGCTATTGAGAACATGATTACAGCCAATCCCGACGTGGTTGCGATCTGGTGCGCATGGGATGGTGCTGCAATGGAAGGTGCAATCGCCGCTGCGAGCGCTGGCAAAAAAGAAATAATCTTCACTGGTATTGATGGTGGAGACCGAGCATTTGAACAGATCCAGTTGGGCGAAGGTTTCAAGCTGACCATGGCTCAGAGTGTTTACTGGATGTCCTATATGGACGTGTTCTATGCTAACGAGTATCTGAAGGGCAACAAAGTGCCTCGCTTCGTGGTTGCTCCTGTATATGCTGCAACTAAGGAAGTTTTGGATGCGGTTCCCGCTGGTTTGGTCTCCTGGGATTATGACAAACCCGGTTACGAAACCAAACTCGGATGGACACCGGTTAAATAAGTCTCAAATGATTTGAAGGGTGCTTAGCCATATCATTGCTTCCTCATCTTATCCGGCTAAGCACCCTTCAATCCTCCGATTCTTGAAGTAACAACACCAAGAATCGGAAGGATGTTTAGGAATAAAAAACTGAGCGAAGAAATCGAGGAGATCGTAGCTGGTTGCTAAACCAAGGCCAGGCTGATTTTCGTTCAGAGCCATCCATCTAGTTGCAATAATTCGAGGAATAGGGCTATGGAGAACTTAACCCTCCAGATGAAGGGAATTTACAAAGAGTTTCCAGGCGTCCAGGCGCTTTCGGGGGTTGATTTTGAATTGCGGCCAGGTGAAGTTCATGCTCTGCTTGGAATGAACGGCGCAGGGAAGTCCACATTAATCAAAGTTCTTGCCGGAATTTACCAAAAGGATGCCGGCGAGATTTTTATTAATGGTAACAAAGTCGAAATCCAAAATCCGTCTTCGGCGAAATTTTTGGGTATCGCAACCGTCTACCAGGACCCGCAGATGATCTCGTCCTTCACAGGGTATGAGAATATTTATCTCGGTTCAGAAACCCCTGGAAGGTCGGTTTTTAGAACGATGAACCGGGCAGAAATGCGTAAGCGTGCCCAGAAATTACTTGAAAGATACCCGTTCCAAATCGATTTGAATAAACAGGTTTTTGAATTAGAAACGGTTGAGAAAGAAACTATAGCAGTTTTGCGCGCCCTTTCGCAAGAAAATACCTGCATCCTGGTACTGGATGAACCTACCTCAATCCTTACCAAAAAAGAAATCGAAGTCCTCTTTAGGCAAATTGATATCCTTAAGGAAAATGGCATTTCCATCATCTACATAACTCATCGGTTGGATGAAGTATTCCAGGTGGCTGATCGGTTCACAGTCATTCGAGATGGTATGAATGTGGGAACGTATGGGGTTAAGGATAGTGGTGTTGATCACAATAAAATTGCCGAGTTAATGTTAGGCAAGAAGATGACCCAAATTTATCCAGACCGGAGCGCCAACCCGGAGGACGAATTTTTACGTCTTGAGAATTTAAGTCTGGAAGGATATTTCCAAAATATCAGCCTTTCTGCCAGAAAAGGTCAGATTGTCGGTATCTTTGGTCTTGTTGGTTCCGGATTTGACGAATTATGTAAAACTATTTTTGGCTTGACTCCCCCCAGCGGCGGGAAGATTTTTATCAAAGGCCGTGAAGTCAAATTCTTATCTGTCGCCAATGCCATTAAACAGGGTGTGTTCCTGATTCCGGGGGACCGGCGGGTCCAAGGTCAGATTTCTGATGAAAGTGTTGCATTTAATGTTACTCTCTCAGCGCTTGATAAAATTTCGACGATCTTTGGCTTGGTTAACTTGGGAAAAGAAAAGAAGACAACCCTAAGAGTGGTGGATGATTTACAGATAAAAACTCCCAGCATCACCCAAAGAGTTGGTCTCCTGAGTGGTGGGAACCAACAAAAAGTAGTTATTGGGAAAGGCCTTGGTACAGACTCTGAGATTTATATCTTTGAGGAACCAACCATTGGTGTGGATGTTGGAGCAAAATCGAGCATCTATCGGCTAATCAGAGAGTTATCAAAAACCAAGGCTGTAATCGTTGTATCTTCCGATTGTGAAGAAGTTTACGGAACCTGCGATGTTGCCATTGTTCTATATAAAGGCAAATCTGTCTTACAAAAACCTGTCAGCCAAACCCGTCTTGACGAGATGCTCCTATATGGTATGACAGGTGGTCCGAGCGGAGGAAAAAATGGAAAGTAGAGCCAAGAGGGGATTCCGTTTACCACAAGAATACCTTTCAGTCACTATCTTCTTTGGAGTGATATTGATTGTGGTGGCCGTATTTAGTACCCTGAGCCCCGTATTTCTTACATCAGGAAACCTATTCACAGCGTTAAAGCACCTTTCAACAACCTCACTCGCGGCACTTGGCCTTACATTTGTGGTTGCTGTAGGTAAATCGGATATGTCTTTCCACTTTATTAGCTGCCTGGCAGGAATGACTCTAGGCTTCTTTATTAAGCTAGGTTGGCATCCGATTCCGAGTATTTTGATGGGTCTGCTTGTTGCTCTGGTGTTTGGTTTGATAGATGGACTCGCTGTTGGAAAGTTTAAACTCCCAGATATGATTGTAACAATCGCAGTGGGTTCGGTTGCATGGGGCATGGCTTATTTATATAGCGATGGTGAATATATTTACCAAAATTTTTTGACATCAGGGATTATCAAATTTGCTGATGGGAAAATATTAGGCGTGTCTTACCCTGTCTACTATCTGTTTGTTGCCTACATCATTGCATACATTTTCTTGCATCGCACAAAATATGGGCGAAATTTTTATGCAATTGGTAGCAATCAAACAGCTGCCCGGTTTTCAGGTGTCAAAGTAGAGAAGTACATCGTTATTGCTTATATGATTTGCGTAGGTTTAGCTGCCTTTACAAACGAAGTGTTGGTAGCTGCTCAAGGTAACGGGAATGTGAAAGGCGGATTGGTGCTTTTGATGCCTGCTTGGGCAGCGGTATTTGTTGGGATTTCAATTTTTAAAAAACCAAGTGTTATTGGGACTTTTCTTGGGGCATTCTTGATCTCAATTATGCAGAATGGTTTCACTCTACTTAGCTCCCCATTCTATATCATGGATCTGATTGTCGGCCTTACATTGGTAGGAGCGCTGCTGATCTCAAGAGTTCAAGTTAAGCGCAAGGTTCATGATGACGGGGCGCCTTCAGTTGGTCCGGCTCAGGTGAAGTAGAAAAGGTCAGGTGTAAACGATGAAGAAAATTCTTTCCCTGCTTCGCATTATCTTCCAGCCTCAATACTTAATGATTTGGGCGCTAATTGCGATTGTTGTTGGTCTTTCGATAGCTTCACCTGCTTTTCGCTCAAGGGATAATCTGGTAGAAATTTTGCGTTCGGCCTGTATTTATGCAGTGATGGTTTTGGGCCTAACGTGGATTGTAGCCCTTGGAGAAATCGATGTCACCTTCCCGGATATCGCTGCTTTTGCAAGCATGGTGGTGGCATTCCTGGTTATAAAAGATGTTCCATGGCTTTTGGCGATCCTGATTGCGATTGCCCTGAGTGCCTTGTGGGGAGCGCTCAGTGGCATTCTCATAAACGTTTTTAAAGTCCGCGCATTAATTGCGTCTATCGCCGTTGCCACAATCGCCAAAGCTGTAGCCTACATTTTTGGTAAGGGCAGCCCGATTTATATTCCAGTCATCGATCCTGGAGTCAATTTCCTGGTTTATGGGAAAATTGCCGGTATTCCATTATTGTTAATTATTGTGGTGGTGATATATATCATTGCGGTCATCATCCAAAACCAAACGAAACTTGGCCAATATTTATATGCTTTGGGTGAAAATCGACAAGCAGCCCTCGAGGCTGGTATCCCTGAAAAACCAATTATTTACAGTTTTTACATCCTTTCGGCAGTCCTGGCAGCAACTGCAGGATCTTTAATGGTGGCGGCATACTCTTCAGGCCAGCCGAATTTTCTAGGCTCTTACTTTGTGGATGGATTGTCGATTGTATTTCTGGGTGCGCTGGTATTCAAAGTCGGTAAACCAAATGTTATGGGAACTCTGGTAGGCGCTATATTGATTATGGTCATTAGTAATGGATCAACCTTATTGGGAATTCAATTCTATGTTGGTATCATCGTTAAGGGCATTCTAATGGTTGCTGGTGTCGCTGCCATTTCAGTTTCGAGAAATAGTTTATTGAAACGCTACAGGGCTCAACGTCTTGCTGCAGCTGGCAAGGATTAATGAAAAACAACCCTTCATCTTGATGTAAGGAAAAGGAGTTTGATAATGCATAATTTCGAATTTTTCAACCCTGTTCATATTATCTTCGGGGCTGGGGAAGTGAACCGAGTTGGTCACGAAGCGTTGGCTCTCGGCAAGAGTTGCCTGGTGGTAACCTATTCTGAACATAGAATCCTTGATCCATTAATCACCAGAATCGAAATGAGCTTACTTGCAGAAGGTGTCAAGGTTGCCAAATATTTTGGCATCAGTCCGAATCCAAAATTGGGTGAAGTGAAGCGGGGAATTGAGGCATGTAAGGAAGCAGGTGCTGATTTTTTGATCGGTGTGGGTGGGGGTAGTGCGATGGATGCTACCAAGATGATCGCGGCAGGGATTTTGTATGAAGGTGACCTCTGGGACATGGTCTTCAGCCGCCACGATAACAGCAAAACCGCCGTCCCGCCAGTTAAAGCGTTGCCTATTCTGATGATCCCAACATTGCCAGCCACCGGCAGTGAGATGAACCCCACGGTGGTGGTGACCAATGAAGAATTAAACGAAAAATCATACACATGGTCGCCTTGTCTTTACCCAAAAGTTTCAATTGTTGATCCAGAATTAACCACCAGCCTGCCAGCCTTTCAAACAGCCTGTGGGGCAGCAGATACGATTGCACATGTTTTGGAATTTTATCTGATGGGTTATGAGGATGCATTCCTGAACAACCGTATCCAGGAAGGTGTGATGTTGACAGTCTTGGAATATCTACCCTCCGTTCTCCAAGATCCACTGGATGTGAATGCGCGTGCCCATTTGCAGTGGGCTTCCATTGTTGCCTTGAATGGATGGTCTCAACCGGGGGATGGTTGGACTCCGATGCACCAACTGGGGCATGTTTTGTCAGCCAAAACCAATTGTGCCCATGGAGCATCCCTGACAATCGTTATGCCGGCATGGATGAAGTATTTCTTCACAACCAATTTCCCCCAATACAGGATGCTGGCCAGCAAAGTGTTTGGTGTTTCTGATGGTCGTAAAAGCCCTGAAGAAATAGCACTGGAAGGGATTCAATCTTTTGAAGAAAAACTAAAGGCTTGGGGTTTGCCAACTCGATTAAGTGACATTGGCCTAGAAGAAAGTGATATCCAATCCCTCACGGAGGATGTCGTTCGAGTAAGCTTTGGGATGGATGGAAAGATGAAAAGCCGTCCGCCAGCGAGTCGTGAAGATATCGAAACTGTATTTAGACTGGCTTTATAGAAGGGGGGACCACCAGGCATATTATGAAATTACACATCGATGATCTCGCAAAAATGATTGATCTTAGCGCTGTGAGGGCGGAAGATAATGATGATTACATCAATTCTCTGGTCGCTTGTGCCAGGAAATATCATTGTATTGCGGTCTATCCTTTACCTTCTCGGGTTCCCCTGGTTCGCGATTTACTGTCTGGCTTTGATGATATCTTGATTGGAGGTGCTGTTGGTTTTCCGTCGGGTGGTCAAACCACTGCCGCTAAAGTTTTTGAGACTCAAGAGCTGATAGCAATGGGTTGCCAAGAAATTGATATGGTGATTAATATCAGCAAACTGAGATCAGGGCGATTAATTGAAGTTCGGGATGATATTCGGGCGGTGGTAGAAGCGTGTGAAGGAAGACCCCTGAAAGTAATTTTAGAATGTCATTATCTGAGCGACAAGCAAATTCTGGCTGGATGTGACCAGCTTATTTCTGCAGGTGCTCAATGGGCGAAGACCGGTACTGGATGGGCACCCACGGGTGCAACTCTCAAAAATATTGCATTGATTAAGGCTCATGTTGGGACACAGGTCGGGGTAAAAGCAGCTGGTGGAATCCGAGATTTAAAAACACTGTTGGATATGTATAAACTCGGGGCTCGTCGGTTTGGCTTGGGATTGAAATCATCCACTAAAATTCTCGAAGAAGCATTTGCAATCCCTGATGGATTTGTTGAGATCTAAACAGTTCAATCCATTCTTCTCGGATCTAATTAATAAACAATAGGAGGAGTAGACGATGAGAGCAGCAGTATATGAGCAATTTCAAGGGCCAATGTCGGTCCAAGTTGTTCCTGATCCAGCCGTGCCTGAGAATGGTATTGTGTTACAGGTCAAAGGCACTGGGATTTGCCGAAGCGACTGGCACGGGTGGATGGGGCATATCGGCATCATTCAATTGCCCCATATCCCCGGACATGAGATGGCTGGCGTGGTAGCCGAAGTTGGCCGTAATGTGAAGAAATTTAAAGTTGGTGACCGAGTCACTTTGCCATTCTGCTGTGGATGTGGCGTGTGCGAGCAATGCCTTTCAGGTAACCAGCAAGTGTGTGAGAATCAATTTGTCCCTGGTTTCACTGCTAAAGGATCCTATGCGGAATATGTTGCTATTGACCGCGCTGAGGACAATGTTGTTCACCTGCCAGAAGAAATCGATTTTGTAACGGCTGCTAGCCTAGGTTGTCGCTTTATAACTTCATTCCGGGCTGTAGTGGACCAGGGAAAAGTGTCTGCGGGACAATGGGTAGCCATTCATGGTTGCGGTGGGGTTGGCCTTTCCGCCATCATGATTGCAAATGCATGTGGCGCTAATGTGATTGCCGTTGACATTGCTGAAGAAAAGCTTGAGCATGCAAAGTCAATGGGTGCTGTGGCGACAATCAATGCGAGACATGTCTCAGATGTGGTAAAAGAGATACGTGAATTAACTCACGGGGGTGCTCATGTATCCATCGATGCTCTTGGTAGTTCAATAACCGCCTACAACTCAGTTGCCTGTTTGAGACGTCGAGGAAAATCCATTCAAGTGGGTTTAATGTTGGCGGAAGATGCAAACGCTGCAATTCCAATGAGCGATGTAGTGGAAATGGAATGGGAAATTCTTGGCAGCCATGGAATGCAAGCATTCAAGTATCCGCTTATGTTCGAGATGATTAAGAGCGGCAAGCTAACTCCACAGCGGCTTCTTGGTCGAATTGTTACACTCGAAGAAAGTTGTTTTGAACTCCCTAACATGGATAGCTTTAACGTATTGGGCGTTAAGGTCATTGTTCCTTAGTGGATTGAACTGGGAAAATAGAAATTCTCTAATTCTCGAAAAAACTCCTAGGATTGGGAAGCAGGGCATAGGAGGCGGTTCATAACCGCCTCCTTATGTACTCAAAAATTACTATGGACAAAGTCATCCCAATATACGTCTGATGTGAAATGCACCTAAAAGGCGGGAAATGCCTCGAAGGTTTGAACATTAACATTAAAATCGATCCGCAGCAAATGCCGCAAGAGGTGACTGGTCATTTTCATGATTACGCGAGTGCATAACCCCAAAACGGTCTTCGTCAATAATCGTTCAATATTACGACCTGTGTTTTGCACCTCGTGAAATACACCCTCAATCCTTTCTCGAATGCTGTTAAGCCAGCGATCCAAACTTTTAGCATTCTGATACTTCTGGTTGGAACGCTGCGGGGTCCAGATCAAATTATTGGTCTGGTCGAAG
>JBGSJZ010000007.1:0-20174 GCA_041741455.1 Anaerolineaceae bacterium
TCTCGGTTGCGATCCGAGAAGGACAGGCCGAAACCGGAAAACCGACCCTAATTATCTGCCTCACGCACATCGGGCATGGCGCGCCGACCAAACAGGACAGCGCTTCCGCGCATGGTGAACCTTTGGGGGAAGCGGAATTGCTGGCAGCAGAACAAGCCCAGGGTTGGCCGTCAGAATCCTTTTATGTTCCCGAGGATGTTTTGGCTCATATGCGCCAGGCTTTAGAACGGGGAAAGCTGGCCGAAAAAGCCTGGGAGCGTCGGTGGCACGTGTTTCGCGAGGCGAACCTGGAACTGGCGAGTTCATTTGAAACCGCCATGCGTGGAGACTTGCCGGAGGGTTGGGATACTGGTTTGGACAACCTTTTCCAGACCGGGGATAAACCAATCGCGACCCGCGAGGCATCTGGCCGGGTGCTTAACACCCTGATCCAGCATGTTCATGCCCTGGTCGGCGGCTCTGCTGATTTGTCGCCTTCTACCAAAACCATTCTCAAAGGCTATGGTGATTTTGGATTTGACCAGTATGGCGGGCACAACCTGCATTTTGGTGTCCGAGAGCATGCCATGGGCAGCATCGTGAACGGATTGGCTCTGCACGGTGGCATCATCCCCTATTCCGCCACGTTCTTTGTATTTTCTGACTACATGCGCCCACCCGTACGTTTAGCCGCTTTGATGGGGCTGCGAGTAATCTTTATCTTCACCCACGATTCGATAGGTTTGGGCGAGGATGGCCCGACGCACCAACCCATTGAACATTTGCTGGCGTTGCGCGCAATCCCCAACCTGACCATCTTCCGGCCCGCCGATGCAACGGAAACCGTTGAGGCATGGCGAGCGGCATTGCTCAACCGTCATGGTCCGACTGCGTTGGTCCTTTCTCGTCAAAACCTGACTGTTCTCGACCGAAAAGAGTTGACTCCTGCCAAGGAAACACAAAAAGGGGGGTACGTTCTTTGGGAATCAGGCAACACCCCGAAGATCATATTGATTGGAACTGGATCTGAAACCCACATCGCGCTCCAGGCCGGTAAGAAACTGGCATCCGAGGGCATCTCAGTCAGGGTAGTTTCCTTGCCAAGTTGGGAAGTCTTTGATCGTCAGCCGGCCAGTTACCGCGAA
Source organism: Anaerolineaceae bacterium (assembly GCA_041741455.1). Taxonomy (GTDB): domain Bacteria; phylum Chloroflexota; class Anaerolineae; order Anaerolineales; family Anaerolineaceae; genus CALESS01. The sequence goes on from JBGSJZ010000007.1 coordinate 1,125, forward strand.
AGTGTACTGCCGGCCGAAGTGCGAGCCCGGGTGGCGGTTGAAGCAGCTACGCCACTGGGATGGGAACATTATGTGGGTTTGGACGGCGCTGTAATCGGGCTCAACCATTTTGGCGCTTCCGCTCCCGCTGAGGTACTTTACCAAAACTTTGGCATCACTGCCGAAAAGGTTATCGAACAAGCAAGGTTGCTGTTGAAATAACAAGGTTGCACGGACGGCGACATTTCTGACCGCCGTCCGTGCAAATTCAGGGAGATGGAAAATGAGTCTTGAGTATTGGTTTATGCTTCCTATTTCAATGCTGATTGCAACGATAGCCATGGCTTCGGGGGTAGAAGGCGCCACCTTTTTTTCGCCGTTGTTCATCCTGGCATTGAAGCTGCCCCCAGAAGTCGCGATTGGGACGGCATTAATCACGGAGGTGTTCGGTTTTGCCAGCGGATTGTTCGCTTATGCCCGCAAACGGTTGATCGATTACCGCCTTGGCATCAACTTGCTGGTCATGACAATCCCAATGGCAATCATTGGCACCTGGGTGTCCGGTCTCATCCAGCCTGTCTACCTGAAAGTCATCCTGGGAGTCGGGTTGTTTGTCGTAGCGCTCAGTTTTCTGCGAAAGCCAGAAAAGAAGGATGTCGTTCGCCTGGATGAAGCTGTCAAAAAAGAATACGGCGGAGAAAAAGCTGAAACACGCCTGATGACTGCCGAAGGCGAAGAAATCCGCTATACGGTATGCAATCGCACCGAAGGTAGGGCATTATCGGGGATTGGGGCATTGTTCATGGGAATGGTCTCAACCGGATTGGGCGAGATGAACGGTTATTTTTTGCTTCAGCGCTGTCGAGTGCCCAGTAAGGTTTCCGTGGCAACCAGTGTATTCGTTGTGGCAGTCACTGCATTGGTGGCATCGACCGGTCATTTCATCCAATTTACCCAGTCGGGCGGCGGCGCACTTCAGACAGTATTGAACCTGGTTATTTTTACGATACCAGGGGTGATGATTGGCGGCCAGATTGGCTCACGAGTAGCCAGCCGAATACCGCAGCATGTGCTTGAAGTGAGTCTGGCAGGATTATTCATCCTGGTGGCAGCACTCACGCTTGGGCAGGTCATCCTGTAAATCTTATGGTTCCTGTTTTATCCCGGGATACCCAATTTGGAAAATTTTCAACAAGGAATTAAATGATGTCAAAAATAAACGATCTACAAAAATCTGGTCAATCGATCTGGTACGACAACATCCGCAGAGCAATGTTGTCCTCGGGTGAGTTACAGCGCCTAATTGACTTAGGCGTGACCGGAGTCACTTCCAATCCGTCGATCTTTGAAAAAGCAATCACAGGTAGCAGCGATTATGATGCTTCAGTAAAAGAATTAACCACCCTTGGATATGATCCAAACGCGATTTATGAAGCCCTGGTGTTAGAAGATATTCGGGCAGCGTCCGATATCTTGCGCCCAACTTATAATCACACCCATGGAAAAGATGGCTACATCAGCCTGGAAGTCTCGCCAACTTTGGCTGAGGATACGAAGGGCACAATCGAAGAAGCCCGCCGGTTATTCGCTGCGCTTGGCCGGCCGAATGTGATGATCAAAGTACCGGCAACTCCGCAAGGCGTTGCTGCCATTGAAACCCTGATATTCGAAGGGATCAATGTCAACATCACCCTGATTTTTTCATTGCAGCAATATGAAGCTGTCGCCCAGGCCTATCTTTCTGGACTTGAAAAACGGGCAGCCGCTGGAAAAGCTCTCAGCAAAGTTGCTTCGGTGGCTTCTTTCTTCATCAGCCGGGTAGACGGCCTGGCGGATGCCGCCCTGGTCAAAGCCGGACTGCCAGAGCTGCAAGGAAAAACAGCCATAGCGAATGCAAAGATCGCTTATCTGCGTTTTGAAGAAATATTCCGGGGAGAGCGTTGGAATAAGCTGGCCGCGTCGGGCGCGCAGCGCCAACGACCCTTATGGGCCAGTACGGGAACGAAAAATCCGGCCTATCCCGATACGCTTTATATCGATGCGCTGATCGGCCAGGATACGGTGAATACCGTTCCACCAGCTACGTTGGATGCCTACCTGAGCCACGGGAACTCTGAAACGAGTTTGTTGTCCGATCTCGATGCCGCCCGGCAGCATCTTTCCGCGCTGAATAAGGCAGGGGTTGACCTGAATGGCATCACTGCTAAACTGCTGGAGGATGGACTGGCAGCATTTGTAAAATCATTTGAAACCCTGCTCGCCGGCATTGCAGCAAAGCAAGCCGAATTGAAATCGGGTTGGTCAGCCGTTTCTATGCATTTAGGAAGCTACCAGCAGATGATCACGAATTCTTTGCAAGAGCTCAAACGAGATCGGATTGTCGAGCGCATCTGGGCCCGTGACCATACGGTCTGGAAACCAGAACCAACAGAAATCGCCAACCGCCTGGGATGGCTGGATATTGCCAACCGCATGCAGGATGTCTTGCCCCGTCTATCGGCGCTGGCCGATGACCTGCGCAGCGCAGGCTACCGCCAGGCTGTCTTGCTTGGAATGGGCGGATCGAGCCTGGCACCTGAAGTTTTTCGTAAGACGTTCGGTGTTCGGGATGGTTATCTGGATCTGGCTATCCTGGACAGCACCGACCCCGCAGCAATCCTGGCACTAGAAAGCAAGCTCGACCTGGCACGCACTCTGTTCATCGTCTCCACCAAATCGGGCAATACTCCGGAAACGCTCTCGTTCTTCAAGTATTTTTACAACGCGGTCATTTCCAGCCTGGGAAAAGAAAAGGCTGGAGAGCACTTTGTAGCCATCACGGATCCGGGCAGCAAACTGGTTGAGATTGCTTCGCGATATAGCTTCCGCGACATCTATTTGAATGATCCAAATATCGGCGGGCGCTACTCGGCCTTATCCTATTTTGGCCTGGTTCCGGCGGCCTTGGTGGGTGTTGACCTGGCGAAGCTGATCGATCGGGCAGTTACCGCCGCTTGCAACTGTGAAACGTGCAATTGCGCAGTCGATGGGGATCATTTGGGAGGGTTGTTAGGTACGATCCTCGGCGAGTTAGCCAAAGCCGGTCGAGATAAACTGACCTTCATCGTATCTCCGGAAATAGAGAGTTTCGGTGATTGGGTGGAACAGCTTATTGCTGAGAGTACTGGTAAGGAGGGAAAGGGAATCCTTCCAGTTGTGGGCGAGCCGGTTGGAGATCCTGCGGTGTATGGGGATGATCGCCTGTTTGTGTATCTTAGCCTGGATGGGGATGCCTCCTATGATATCGCCACGAACGCATTGACCGCAGCCGGCCATCCATTGGTGACATTACATCTTAAGGACAAGTACGACCTGGGACAGCAGATCTTTCTGTGGGAAATGGCAACCGCCATCGCTGGGTATTCGCTGGGGATTAATCCCTTCGACCAACCAAACGTAGAAAGTGCCAAGATCCTTACACGCAAGATGCTTGTGGCCTACCAAAGTGATGGCAACCTTTCGGAGCCGGTGCCCTGCATTCAGCAAAATGGGATTTCTGTCTACAGCGATTTGTCTTCAGCTACGCCTGAAAGCGTTTTACGGGAGTTTCTCAAACTGGCCCAACCCGGCGTTTATGTAACGATCCAGGCTTATGTCCAACCCACACCCGAGACAGACGCAGCGCTGAAAGCGTTTAGGGTCGCTGTTCGCAACAGTACGCGACTGGCAACGACCCTGGGGTACGGCCCACGCTTTCTGCATTCGACCGGACAGCTCCATAAAGGTGACGCGGGTCGTGGGCTGTTCATCCAGTTCACTGCTCAAATGCCCCATGATGCATCCATTCCGGATGAAGCCGGTACGAAATCAGGGAGCACCAGCTTTGGCACACTTAAAACCGCTCAGGTTCTAGGAGATCAGCAAGCGTTGTTGGATGCCGGCCGCAAGGTAATCCGTTTTGACCTTGGGCCAAATATCCAAAAGAATCTGGAAAAGCTGAGTGAGGTTGTGAAATGACGATCCAAGCTATGATTTTCGATCTGGATGGGACTCTGGTGCAAACTGAGCGTCTTAAAGCCTATTCCTATGCCAAAGCAATCCAGGAACTGAGCCCGAACAGTATTGAGGAAGCTGTAATCATTGAAGCATTTAAAGAGGTAGTAGGGCTTTCGCGTCGAGAAGTTGCCGTAGGACTGCTGCAAAGGTTTAATCTCGAAGAAGCTGCCCAGACCCGTATGTCTGAATTCGGTGTTTCTGTGCCGTGGCAAGCATTTGTGCAGATTCGATCCCGATATTATGAGGAAATGCTGGCTGATCCCCGTGTTATTCTCGATAACACCTGGCCGCACAATATGGCATTGCTGGCTGAGGCGCGTCGAACGGGTTGCATGGTTGGTCTGGCTACCATGTCATATTGTCCCCAGGTAAACCGAATCCTGGATGTCCTGGATCTATCCAAAGCTTTTCATTTTGTTGCCAGTCGGGATGATGTCGAAAGTGGTAAGCCTGACCCGGAAATTTACTCGCTTGTAGCGAAAGAGTTAGGGATTGAACCTGATAATTGTTTGGTGATCGAGGATTCTCCGACCGGGGTTAAAGCAGCATTGGCAGCCGGCATGCATTGCATTGCGGTGACGACACCTTTCACTCGATCTGCAATTCACGCCGGCAAAATCCTGGATGAACGCTGGATCGTTGACGATCCAGCATCATTAATGGATGTTGTGCAACAGAAAATGATCGGCACCCTTCATCCATAAGTAAGAATGATTACGGGTGCAGCGTCTAATGCAGCAGACGGATCAAATTAGTGTTATTTGAAAAGGATAAAGTCACTCCTTTTCTTAACAAGGGAAATACCATGAACAATTGCTTGTGTATAAAGCGAGATTCGTAATCACCCTACCCGATCAGGTCACAAAAGTGATCGAATAATCGAAGGATGGTGGGCGAATCTCGCATGCGAAAAATGATTTGATCGCATGGCGTTCGCACGCCATCCTTTTCGATTACCAGACCATGTTTCGTTTAGAGGTTTCCGATGACTTTAGTAAGTTTGAATTATAAAGAGGTGAGCATTATCCAGCCTGCAGGTATCGATTCTCTGGTTGGAAAAACGCCATTAATCCCCCTGCAGCGTATAACGGGCCGGATCTCTCCGCACGTAAAAATTTTTGCAAAGGCGGAATGGTTTAATCCGGGTGGATCGATCAAAGATCGACCCGCTTTAAATATTATTCGAACAGCAATCGCCAATGGAGAATTGACAGCAGGGAAACGACTTCTTGACTCAACATCCGGCAACATGGGGATCTCGTACGCTACTCTTGGATCGGCTTTGGGCATCCCGGTCACCCTTACTATTCCTGCTAATGCCAGCCCAGAACGCATCACCATGCTTCGCGCAATGGGCGCGGAATTGATTCTAACGGATCCACTCGAAGGCTCAGATGGTGCGCTGCTTATCGCACGGAAAATAGCGAAAGAAAATCCGGATAGCTATTATTATGCAAACCAATACGATAATCCCGCCAATTGGCAGGCCCATTACCAATCTACTGGCCCCGAAATCGTCGATCAGACAAATGGGTCAGTGACCCATTTCGTGGCTGGTTTGGGCACGTCTGGAACACTGACCGGCACGGGCCGTTTTCTAAAAGAATTCGATCCAAACATACAACTCATCGCAGTTCAACCTGCCTCACCTTTCCATGGGCTCGAAGGGCTTAAGCATATGGCAACTGCCATCCAGCCCGCTATTTACAGTCCGGCGATCATTGATAAGACGATCGAAATTGAGACAGAGGTGGCTCGGTCCATGACCCGGCGCCTTGCCCACGAGGAAGGTTTATTTGTAGGGATCTCATCCGGAGCTGCCGTGGCTGCCGCACTCCGGGTGGCAGGGGAATTAGAAAGTGGCGTTGTCATCACTGTGTTCCCAGATGCAGGTTACAAATACCTTAGTGACACAAAACTATGGGAGGAGAAATGAACACGATCCTCATCCCCGAGTCGGTTATGGCCCAGATCAACACCCATGGCGAAAATTCGTATCCTGATGAAGGTGCAGGATTTCTGCTTGGCACGGATAGCAACCCGCGGGTGATTAACTCAATTTACCTGCTGCCAAATGCACGAGAAAGTTCGGCCCGTCACAACCGCTACCTGATTACTGCCAGGGATTATCTGCGAGGCGAATTAGAAGCTGACCGCCTGGGCCTGATTCTATTAGGTGTGTTTCATTCTCACCCTGACCATCCTGACCGGCCATCAGAATTCGATCGAGAATGGGCGCAGCCCTGGTTCTCGTACGTCATTACAAGCGTACAGATGGGGAAGGCATTGGAAAGCCGCTCCTGGCGGTTACGGGATGATCGCACGATTTTTGATGAAGAAATGATTTTGAACAAGGAGTTAACCAGAAATGGCAACACAAGCATTACAAAAAGTTGATCACGCTGCCTTGAAAGCCAATCAGGTTACGATCATTTTGCTGAATATTTTGGCATTTGTGACAAACACGCCTTGGTTGACTGTGGTTGTCGCGGTGGCTATGCTGACCGGCGTATTGAGAAAAGCACCAGGTTTCAGTTTTATATATAAGTACGGCCTGAAACCGCTCAAATGGGTGAAACCAGATATTCTAGACGACAACCCAGAGCCGCACCGTTTTGCACAATTGTTGGGCGGTGTGTTTATGTCGGTTGGCTCTGGAGCTCTTTACCTCGGGGCGCCAGGATTGGGTTGGGGTTTGGTATGGCTGGTGGTTGCCCTGGCAGCATTAAATGCATTTGGAGGTTTTTGCGTCGGATGTGCAGTGTATTACTGGCTGAATCGTTTGAATGTGCTGGGATTTACCAGGCAGCCTCCTTCTGGAACAATTCCAGGAATGCGCCCGAAAGGTATCACGCATGAATCTTGATTGGGTTTATCGCACAGGTTTGGTTATCGGGATCGTCCTTTCTGGCCTGGCCTTTTACAAGATCATGAATCAGGTGATTTTAGGACGGGTTGCGAAAAGCACTGGCCAACTTCCGACAGCGCTTTCCGGCAAACCGGCGATATTGTACTTTACAACCCCTGACTGCGTCCCTTGTAAAACTGTCCAACGACCCGCACTTCGGAAACTACAAGAAACGCTTGGGGACGGCTTGCAAGTGATTGAGGTAGACGCAAGCCAGCGACCAGAGTTAGCCAAACAGTGGGGAGTGTTGTCTGTTCCCACAACCTTTGTCATTGACCCACGAGGCAAAGCGCGGTATGTCAATCATGGTGTTACTCGCGCTGAACAATTACTAGAACAAATTCAAAAATTTGAAAGGAAATGAAAGATGCCTACTTTACGAATTCCGACCCCGCTGCGGGTATATACGAACGGCGACAATGAAGTTCAGACCACTGGAACGACCGTTGGAGATGCAATTACCGATCTGGTTTTTCGTTATCCAGCGCTAAAACCACACCTTTTTAAGGACGACGGTGACCTGCGTTCTTTTGTAAACATTTTCAAGGGCGAGGACAACGTAAACGATCTTCAGGGTCTCCAGACTCTGGTGGCTGAGCCTGACCGGTTAATGATCATTCCAAGCATCGCTGGAGGATAAATTTATGTTGCCAGAACTGACTCACGAAGAAATTTTACGATATTCACGTCACCTGCTCATTCCTGAGGTAGGGCTTGAAGGTCAACGCAAGCTCAAGGCATCCTCTGTGCTGATCATTGGTACGGGGGGCCTTGGGTCTCCAGTTTCGCTTTATTTGGCTGCCGCGGGTGTCGGGCGGATTGGATTGGTGGACTATGATATTGTAGATTCCTCCAATCTTCAACGGCAAGTCATTCATGGGACGAGTACGATTGGGATTTTAAAGGTGGAATCCGCCCGTCAGCGCCTGCTCGACTTGAATCCGGACATTCAAATTGACGTCTATAACGAACCATTCACATCCGAAAACGCCCTGCGGATTGCTGCTGATTATGATGTTCTGATCGATGGAACTGACAATTTCCCTACCAGGTACCTGACGAATGACGTTTGTGTTTTCCTGGGCAAGCCGAACGTTTACGGTTCGATCTACCGTTTTGACGGACAGGCCAGTGTCTTTTATGCCAAAGAAGGTCCGTGCTACCGCTGTCTGTTTCCCGAACCACCTCCGCCAGGCCTTGTTCCTTCGTGCGCTGAAGGTGGTGTGTTGGGCGTGTTGCCCGGCACGATCGGGACCATCCAGGCTACAGAAGCACTCAAGCTGCTGCTCCGGATTGGCACGCCATTAATCGGGAGATTATTGATCTATGATGCCCTGGATACCTCCTTTCAAACCGTCAAACTCAAAAAGAACCCCAAATGTAAAGTGTGTGGTGAGCATCCAACCATCACTGAGCTGATTGATTATGAGGAGTTTTGCGGAGTTCCCGGACATGACCATGGAGATGGTTCTGAAGAAACGGCGTGGGATATCACTGCGCCCGAGTTGGCTGAGCGGATCAAGCAAAATCATTTGCGTTTGATCGATGTACGAGAACCCCACGAATTGCAGATTTCAGCATTGTCGAATTCAGAAAATATCCCGCTAGGGCTGTTGGCTTCTCGCCTTTCCGAATTAGATAGCGCACAAGAGATCGTGTTGATTTGTAAGAGCGGTGCTCGTTCAGCACGCGCCTTGGAATTACTGGCAGGTGCGGGATTTAAGAAAGTAAAAACCCTGAAAGGCGGAATTAATGCCTGGGCCAGCGAAGTGGACCCTAGTTTGCCGATTTATTAGGCAACGCCGTGTACCAATCCCAGGTTCGTTCAAAATATGGAGGAGACCTACTGGTTTAAATATGCAATCCGATGTTGATTATCTAAAACAGGAAGCGGCTGTTCTGGCTGTGGAATGTGTTCAATCGGGCATGGTCGTCGGGCTGGGGGCCGGCAGCACGGCGATTCTGGCTGTTAGGCGCTTGGGTGAAAAAATTAAGGATGGCAGCTTAAGAAATATCCTGGGAATACCATGTTCGAAACAAACCGAAAAGGAGGCTGTTCGCCTGGGCATTCCACTCACTACGCTGGAAGATCATCCGGTCATCGACCTGACGATTGATGGGGCCGATGAAGTGGATCAGGATCTAAACCTCATCAAAGGCGGTGGAGGTGCTTTACTGCGCGAAAAAATTGTCGCCCAGGCAAGTCGGCGGGAGATCATCATTGTAGATGAATCGAAGGTTTCTTCAACCCTTGGTACCCGATGGCCTGTCCCGGTGGAAGTGCTCCCGTTTGGATGGGGTTCGCAGGCTGTATTTTTGCAAGCACTGGGTGCACGCTGGGACGTGCGGAAGAACCAGGATAAATCCATTTTCAAAACTGACCAGGGCAACCTAATCCTGGATTGCGCCTTTGGCCTGATATCGAATCCCGGCCAACTTGCTTTTCAACTGGCTGACCGCGCCGGAATTATTGAACACGGATTATTTATTGGATTGGCGAGTGATGTGATCATTGCTGGCAAAGATAGATGCCGTCATATCACGAGAAACAAAGCATGAAGACAAGGGGTATTTTTAAATGATCGTCATTGAGCCATCTATCTTATCTGCTGATTTCGCGCGTTTGGGTGATCAGGCGCAAGAAGTTGAAGCAGCGGGTGCTACTGTAGTCCAGATCGATGTGATGGATGGGAATTTCGTGCCGAATTTAACCTTTGGCCCAGGTTTAGTAAAAGCATTACGCCCCCTGGTAAGAATGAAGCTAGATGTGCATCTAATGATAGTTGAACCAGAACGATATTTGCAGCAATTCGTAGATGCGGGCGCAGACCGTTTGATCGTTCATCAGGAAGCCTGTTCTCACTTATACAGCACCTTACAATCTATAAAGAAATTGGGCATTGAGGCCGGTGTGACCATTAACCCGGGTACATCAATCAGTGCTATTGAAGAAGTCTTGGATGTGGTCGATTTGGTGCAGGTCATGACCGTAAATCCAGGCTTTGGCGGGCAGGTATTTTTGCACAGTCAAATATCGAAAATCCGCCGGCTGAATGAGATGCTGCAAGAGCACAGGAGATCCATCCTGATTGCGGTGGATGGCGGAATCGATGTTGAAACTGCGCATCTTGTCGTGAAGGCCGGCGCGAACGTTCTTATTGCCGGTTCGAGCGTATTCAATCAGCACAACTCGATTGCCAACAACCTGGCAGCTTTGAACGAAAGCATACGCAAAGAATTTTAGAAATCAATTTTGTTTTAGGAGGAATCAATGGACATCGCAATGATTGGTTTAGGAAAAATGGGCGCCAACATGGTAGCTCGCCTGCTGAAGGGTGGACATAGGGTTGTGGCATATGACATCAATGAGTCTGCTATCCAGGCAGCCGAAGCAGCCGGGGCGGTTGGAGCGCGCACCCTGGACGAAGTATCTCAAAAGCTACCCATGCCCAGGTTGGTTTGGGTGATGGTACCCTCAGGAAAGATTACCGATGACACCATCCGGTCAGTCGCGGATCGACTCTCACCTGGAGACACGCTCATCGATGGTGGCAACTCAAACTACAAGGATTCCCAGCGGCACGCTGTTGAATTAGCCGCGAAAAGCATTCACTTCATCGACGTTGGAACGAGCGGTGGAATTTGGGGCTTGACAGAAGGTTACAGCATGATGATCGGTGGGGAAAAAGAAATCATTGAACGCCATAGCAGAATCTTCGAAACCTTAGCTCCTGCTCCGGATAAGGGGTGGGGACACGTTGGCCCAGCGGGATCAGGCCACTTTGTGAAAATGATCCATAACGGCATCGAATATGGATTGATGCAGGCCTATGCGGAAGGTTTTGAAATTCTGCAAGCCAAAAAGGAATTTGGTTTAAGCCTGTCAAAGATTGCTGAGATCTGGCAGTATGGCAGCGTTGTTCGCTCCTGGTTGTTGGATTTGACCGCCAGTGCTTTAGCTGAGGATGAAGAGTTGAAGGGAATCAAGGCCTGGATCCCGGATTCTGGAGAAGGTCGTTGGACGGTATTTGAAGCCGTCGATTTGAATGTGGCGGCACCCATCATAACCCTTTCGCTGCAAAGACGGATCCGTTCGCGAGAAGACCAACCATTTTCTGACAAATTGGTATCGGCCATGCGAAATAAGTTCGGGGGCCACGCAGTAAAAAAACAGTAATACAGAGTCTGGCAAACTGTTTCTTGGATTAAATTCTTGGAACGGTTTGCAATGCTCTCAATTATCAATTTTGGACTTTAGAGGTAGCCATGCCGTCACCAGATGATATTCTTGCAGTGATCCTTGGAGGTGGGAAAGGGACCCGTCTTTACCCTCTTACTCAACAGCGGTCCAAACCGGCCATCCCAATGGCGGGAAAATACCGGCTGATCGATATCTCTATTTCCAACTGCATCAATTCTGGAATTTATCATATTGGCGTGTTAACTCAATTCAGTTCGGTCTCACTGAACCGCCATATCACCAGCTCCTATGAATTTGACGCCTTTCACCCTGGGTGGGTTCAGATTTGGGCAGCCGAGCAAACGATGCTTACGAACGATTGGTACCAGGGGACCGCTGATGCTGTGCGCAAGCACCTCTATGACATCCGCGCCGCCCGTACCCCCTACGTGCTGATTCTGGCAGGCGACCATTTATATCAGATGGATTACAATAAAATGGCTCAGTTCCATAGGGAGAAGAAAGCCGAAATCACTGTCGCGGTGCAGCCTGTCCCCCTTAAAGAGGCACCAGGATTGGGGATTCTCAAGCGCGATCCGGAATTCCGCATCACTCGATTTGCCGAGAAACCCAATAATCCAGATGAGTTGCGGTCGCTTGTTTGCCGGAATGACCCGGCTCGACCTCTGCTCGGGTCGATGGGCATTTATTTATTTAATACTTCAGTTCTTGTCGATTTGCTTGAGTCAGGTAATCTTCACGATTTTGGTAAACATGTTATCCCGAGCGCGATCAACACTCACAGGGTGTTGGGGTATGATTTTGACGGCTTTTGGGCAGACATTGGAACCATTCGCTCATTTTATGATACGAACCTGGCCCTGGCATCTCCGAACCCTCCATTCAATTTCTTTGACCCTAACTGGCGCATCTACACACGAGCACGTTTCTTACCTGGTGCAGTTGTCGAGAATAGCACCCTGGATAATGTGTTAATAGCTGAAGGTTCGCGCATACAGGATTCGGTTATCCGGCATTCTGTCATTGGATTAAGGAGTCAGATTAATAAAGGATGCCAGATTGAAGACACGATCATGATGGGCGCCGACTATTACGACATGTCGTGCCCCAACGACGAGGACCTGAATGTCCAAGATATCCCCATTGGCGTCGGTCGCTTGTGTACAATAAAAGGAGCAATTATTGATAAAAATGCGCGGATCGGAGAGAAAGTAGATATCCAACCCTTTCCGCTGGGTACAAACATTGACGAAGATAATTGGGTCGTGCGAGATGGAATCGTAGTTATCCCCAAAAATGCGATCGTGCGGCATGGAACGATCATTGGGCCCAAAACCAGCATCCCCTCGATGGACAGGGGGACACTTATGCAAGCAGGGATAAAACGTTTTTGACTGCAATCGATGGTCATTTGAAAAAGAGCCCGAAATAATTTTAAGAAAAGGACACATTCATGCTCAATTTTGTGGGGTACCGCAACCAGGCCATGACGTGGCAGAAAAAGTATGATGCTCTTGCACCAAAGAAAGGAGACTTGGCGCCGGATTTTGAACTTTATGACCTCAATGGCGAAAATCTTGTCCGGCTTTCTGATTTTCGTGGTGGCAAACCAGTAGCCTTAGTTTTTGGCAGCTTTACCTGACCACCTTTCGTTAAAGGGACGGTCAGTCTCTCAGATCTTTATCGGAAACACCACAAAAGTGTGCAGTTTTTATTGATCTATATCCGCGAAGCGCATCCAGTAGATGGTTGGTGGTTGGGAGGAGGTATTCCAGGTTCAGTATTAAAACTCTCAAGGTCAAAAGCGGCGTTGGATGTTTATGATCCAAAAACGATCCAGGAAAGAAGAGCTGTGGCAGGAAATTGTGAAGTTGCTCTGCAATATGGCATTCATACTTATGTAGATGAGATGGATGATGCTGTCAATAAGACTTACGCAGCCCATCCAACACGTCTTTATCTGATTGGTAAAGACGGGATGGTAGCCTATGCAGGCGGATTAGGGCCTTATGGATTTAATCCTTCCGATCTTGGAAAAGCAATTGAAGTTTATCTGTCGCGATAAATTAGAGCAATGCAAAAGCTATGCAACCTGGCCACAAATCATATTCGTTGATCACGGCTCAAAAAGCGTAATTTACAAACCGATTTAGTAATAAATTCCGCCCTAACTGCATCTGAGCTCGTGGAACAATGAAAGTGCCCTTACAAAAAAATTCATCCCAAACAGACCGTGTGGTTTATTATTACGGATGGATGATGACGCCCCCATTGTCTCGTAAATCTTATGTCATGGATCTGAAAGATGAACCTTCGCCCTTATGTTATTCTGAATGTCGCAATGACCATTGATGGAAAAACGGACACCATCGCCAGGCGCGGAGCGATTATTTCTTCGGAGTTAGACAAAGAAAGAGTGGATCGATTACGTGCTTCTAGTGATGCGGTCATGGTGGGCGGGCATACGCTTCTGGGCGACGATCCAAGACTTGTGGTTCGATCTCCAGAACTGCGTAAAGAACGGCTCGAACGCGGTATGGGTGAGAACCCGATAAAGGTTGCGATTGTCACTAAGGCTGACCTGGCTCTGGAGAGCCGTTTTTTGAATTATGGACCGGCCAGGATCATTATTTTCACAACCAGCCAGACATCCGAAGCACAAATCGACGCACTGCGCAAACGAAATGTGCAGGTTGTTGTTTTTGGCGAAAAACGAGTTGATCTTGTGGCTGCACTCGATGAGTTGGGAAAAGTAGGGGTGAAAAATTTGCTCGTGGAAGGTGGAGGAACTCTGAACGAAGAATTGCTTATGCAAGACCTGGTGGATGAAATCAATGTGTATGTTGCCCCGATGATCTTTGGTGGGGCCAGTGCCCCGACTTTTGCGAGTGGCCCCGGTCTTGAACGAGAGGCAGCCAAACAATTGAAATTATCGGACATTTATCCGTACAATGATGGTGGAATGGTCTTACGGTATGTCGTTTTGAAGAACGTCTAAACAGAAAACACGGATCACTAAAAGGAGATTTCATATGCCATTGAATCATCTGCAAATCAAAGAGATATTGGATGAGAATCGCACACACGAATGCGATGGGTACGGAAAAGATCACGTTTGCGTACAGATTGCGTCCATTGCTGAACTGCCATCCCGTTTTGGCAAATTCCAGGTGGTGGCTTTCTGGAACAATCGCGACAAGAAAGATCATGCTGCCTTCGTTCACGGCGATGTTTCAGGCGCTGAGAATGTGCCGGTACGCATTCATTCGGAATGCTTGACCGGGGATGCAATTGGGTCATTACGCTGCGATTGCCGAGATCAACTGGAAACTGCGCTTAAAACAATTGGCGAAATGGAAAATGGAATCTTGCTTTATTTACGCCAGGAAGGGCGCGGGATCGGATTAATTAATAAAATCCGGGCATATGGGTTACAGGATTATGGCTATGATACAGTCGAAGCCAATCTTGCCCTAGGCTTTCGCGACGATGAACGCGAGTACAGTGCTGCGGCACACATGCTCGACTCACTGAAAGTCAAATCCATTCGATTGATGACCAATAATCCGAAGAAGATCAACGAACTGATCGAATACGGAATCAGAATCAGTGATCGGATTCCGCTGATCATTCCGCCTAATCCATACAATGAGTTTTATTTAAGAACCAAAGCCGCAAAGTCAGGCCATATGATGACTTTTGGGAACGAAACTCGATTGCTTGAACAAATTGACCGGCCCATTGTCAAGGGAATGACCATAGAACAGATTGGCGCTTTGCATCAGGGCGAAGACTCAATGGCGGGAGTGTAAACCATGGGCATAGAAAATCGGATCGCAGTCATTACGGGCGCTACAGGTGGATTAGGTCGCGTCGTTGCTCGAAGCCTTGCTATAAGCGGCGCGCGCCTGGTGCTGGTGGGCTCAAACGCAGATAAATTGGATTTGCTAAGCAGAGAACTCAATTTACCCCAAGAGCGATGGCTATCTGTAGCTGCCGACTTGAGTCATGCTGATGCAGCTCAGGTTGTCTTGGATGCGGCTCTGGCTAATTTTGGTCGCGTTGACATGCTCTTGCATTTCGTTGGCGGGTGGATTGGCGGAAAGCCGATTCCACAGGTCGCTTCAGAAGAATTGTCTTCGATGCTGCTGCAGCACGTTTGGACGACATTTTACCTGGCTCAAGTTTTTGGACCCCAAATGACGGCAAATGCCTGGGGGCGCATTGTGGTTGTGTCCTCCCCAAGTGCGGCCACTCCGCCGGCAAATGGGTTGCCCTATTCAGTTGGAAAATCTGCTCAGGAAGCGTTGATCTTGACCCTGGCTGAAGAACTCAAGGGAACCGGAGTAACGGCCAATATCTTGCGGGTGCGAACAATTGATACGAATCACGAGCGAGAGCGCCAACCATCTGCGAAAACGGCATCCTGGACAACCCCTGAGGAAATTGTTGCCACCATTTTGTATCTGTGTTCGGACGAGGCTGGCACAGTGAATGGGGCACGTATCCCGCTTTATGGAAGCCCATGAATTCACTAATTTTGTGGAGGGGATGGGGTAGATTTTCGTATTTTAAAATTACCTGTTCTGTGATCGTTGGTGTGTTGCTTATAACAGGCTGCCAACCAAGTCCAACAGCTCTGATTACACCCACGCCAGCCTCATCCATTTCCACTTTTACCCCGCCTCCAGAGTTCGAGCAAGTGCCAACTGAAACGGCAACAGCTCCAGCTCCGGAGACCAATCGTTTATTGGGACTTACTTATTATGGATTAGATGGGAACCGATTGATTGATGGGCAGGGTGGATCATCCAATGAATATCTTGATATTCAACTCAAAGGGGTACCCCGTTGGGTGGTTTCCGTTCCTTCTGAAAATCGAAGTATCTGGTACGTTGTTCTCGAGGATGGACAAGTTCAGGCGTTTCAGTTGGACGGAAAAAGTGTGCTGGAGGTAGAACCCAGTCTTGCATCTCTGCCTCCTGGCATGCCGCCTGGGCTTATTGTTAGCGAAAATAGTGTAGCACTTATTCCACTAATGCCAGACTCGTCGACCATCACGCATCCCTTCGTACTTAAGGACGGAACGGTAGCATTCATCGATAAAAATGGACAAGTACACCTAATCCGTGCGGATGTTGAAACGGTTCTTCCAGGTGAGAGTTTGCCCGATGCTCGAATCTTATCGGATGAGAATGGCCGTTTACTGTTTCTCTCTGGACCAACTACCTCCTACCCACACGGTGTTCTAGGTGATGCAATCGAAGCAACAAAAATTTCTTTGGTGGATACCCTATTCCATCCCTTTTCGACAAATAATATTCAGATTGCGGGTGGGGAAGTCATAGAAGGTATCGCCCCGATTTGGGTAGATATAGATGACGATGGGAGTCGAGAAATCATCGTTACCCAGAGCACTCAGGCCTTGGGATCGAGGATTGTGGTTTACCGAGAGGACGGAAGCCTTTTTGCCCAAGGCGAACCTATCGGGCAGGGGTTTCGTTGGCTTCACGTGTTAGCAGTAGCCCAATTCATTCAAGGATCCTCACTGGAGATCGCGGCTATAAGAACTCCTCATATTGGAGGGGTTGTCGAAATATACAGCCTGGAAAATGACCGACTTGTAGCTCAATATTCTATTAGCGGTTACAGTTCCCATCAAATTGGATCCCGTAACCTGGACAGCGCATTTGCTGCGGACCTAAACGGGGATGGCACCATAGAGTTGGTGGTCCCTGATCAATCACAATTGTCGCTGTCTGCGCTTCAATTTCAAGAAAATAAGGTGATGCCGATATGGCATGCAAGCATTGGGGGAAAAATTAGCACTAATCTGGCAGTTGTCAATATTGCGCGTGGAAAATTAGCCTTTGGTGCTGGAACAGAAAATCAGACATTGCGAATCTGGTTTTTCAGTAATTAGCTTGATCTATAAAGGTAATAATCCAAACCTTCGGTGCATCATAGGAGGAGATTACCGATCGAAGAGGATTGCCGATATGGCAGAGGATGCATTGCGAAAAATTGATCACAGCGCACTAAAGATGAATCAGATCACTATTATTGTGCTGAGCATCTCAGCTTTTATTTTCAACGCTTTACGAATTGTGATTCTGGCAGCGGAAGTAATGCTGGCAGGTGTTATCAGGAAAGCTCCAGGCTTTGATTTTTTTTACAAATACGCTTTGCGGCCAGCCAAATTGGTCAAGCCAGATATTCTTGACGATCACCCCGAACCCCATCGTTTTGCCCAGTTGTTGTGTGGCGTTTTTATGACAGCTGGGGCGGTAAGTCTGTATACTGGTTTGCCTGGGTTCGGTTGGGGACTGGTATGGTTGGTGGTTGTTTTGGCAGCTTTGAATGCGTTTGGCGGTTTCTGTGTTGGCTGCGCATTCTATTATTGGTTAGGGCAGCTTAAAGTCCCAGGTTTTACAAAGCAGCCTCCGGCGGGTTCGACTCCTGTTATGCGCCTCAAAGAACAGTTCGATGGCTCTTGAATGACTAAATCGTCTGTTGTTGGCGCTTGGGATCATTAGTCTACGGCCATTGGTTTGATCAAACATATGCTCTGAGATCATGCTAATGGCCTGGTGAGAAGGGCCTTAGCAATCCGCTGGAATTGGCCTGTTTCCTTCTAGGGAGGAAGCAGGCCGGAGTGACTCTGATATGGAATCAAAAAATCAACCACACAATAAGCATTACGGCCCCTTTTTTACAAAAGAAAGACTGATCGCAGGCGTCGCCTGGGTATTAGTTGTCATCCTATATTGGTGGTACACCAGTTCACATAACCTCACCGCTGTTGAATTGATGAAAAGAGTAATCGGATTTCTGGCTGGCAATCCATTTGGTATCTTGTTCTATATTCTCTTGTATGTAATCCGACCATTGTTTATATTCCCAGCCACCTTGGTTACCATAGCAGCCGGGTACCTGTATGGTCCATTCTTAGGGGTTCTCTTTGCAATGATCGCCAGTAACCTTTCATCGCTGGTGGCTTATTCGATTGGCCGGTTTTTTGGGAGTGAATTGATAGATCAATTTAGTAAACATGACCTCGTCAGCCGGTATGCAACCCGCCTGCGAAACAACAGTTTTGAAACCTCGTTGACGTTGCGCTTCCTTTTCTTGCCATACGATCTGGTAAGTTATTTTTCAGGTTTTCTAAAAATTAATTGGAAAGGGTTTCTACTGGCAACTATTTTGGGCAGTATCCCTGGAACGATCTCATTTACTTTGATCGGAGCAACATTGGATGGCGAGTTTTCCGTTGCGACAACAGCGCTCAATCTGAACCTGGTGATCATTTCTGGGTTGATGTTTGCCGTGAGCATATTATTGTCTCGGTGGATCCGGAATCGTGAAGCAAAGGGCATCGGTAAAAATAAAGAGAAGGAATTATTAAATTGAACAGTTGTGGAAAATCATGAACACTCCTTCCCATGTATTGATCAACCTGGCATTAAAGAGTGCAGGGAAGAACCGCACAGAAAGTATTCCATGGATGGCCGTCTTCTTGGGTAGTTTCATGCCAGACGTCCCCCTGGGTATCCTTTCTTTTGCCGCCACATTTTATTTTCGCGAGATTCTTGGGAATCAATCACCTGGGCTGATGGAATCCGTGCTTCATCCGCTATATTTCACCAATCCTTTTTGGATTAGTGCCCACCATCTGTTGCATGCTCCATTGGCTTTGGGGTTATACCTGGTGTTGATGTGGCGTTGGCGTGCCCGACCGGGTAAAGTCCAATATTGGCTGTTCTGGTTCTTCGTAAGTTGTGCGCTTCATGCCAGTGTAGATATTTTGACGCATTTTAATGATGGTCCATTACTCTTCTGGCCACTAAACTGGAGTTTTCGCTTCCATAGCCCGATCAGTTACTGGGATCCGGCGCATTTTGGCAACCAGTTTAGAATTTTCGAACTG
>JBGSJZ010000008.1:0-118707 GCA_041741455.1 Anaerolineaceae bacterium
AACTGCTTAGAATGGCTCTTTTTGCCCACTGGAGCATTTAATCGTCACAGGTTTGGGTTGACGGAAGTAGCGAAGCGAACAAAATGCGTCAAAAGCCTTCTCAATGCCCTCTTGAGACAAATCTACTGCTACGAATTCCCATACGCCGGGTGAATTGCTTTTTTGAAAAGATTGTTGTAAAGTAATGACTAATGAAAGTATGTAAACCGGGGTCGATCGAGAAGGTATGAAGACGTCAATCTTGTTTCTTGCCATAATACTTGTTTGCATAATGGTGGTAATTTCCGCTTGTGCGCCGGTTGTTTCAGTTGATACGACTATCCAATTACAGGGCAATCAATCCTGGACGGTCGAAATTTTGGTGGCTTTTTTTGAACAGGATGCTGCTTTAAATCTAACGACGATTGAGCAAACGCTGAACCAGGCCGTTCAAGGCCTGGCTTCGCAAGGGGTGGAAGCAAGTTGGACACGGGATGATGAAAGGGGGGCAGCTGGCAGTGCAGTGTTTGTGATGAACCTTTCTGGACAGGGATTTGAGCTCTTGAACCGGTCTGTCTTACAACAGCCGGGAGCCTTTTCCCTGGCAAAGGTGGTCAATAAAAACCAGATTGTGGTTTCGATGGCACCTCAGATCAATCTTGCCCAGGTGCAAACGGTGCGCTACACAGTTCAAGGCGGTGAAATCCTGGCGACCAACGGCACTGCCTTTGATCAAAAGACTACCTACTGGGTCAATCCAAATGGGATGATGCAAGCAACCCTTGAGGAACCCCGAGGACTCAACTGGTTTGCTTTTGGTATGATCGCTCTTGGTGTTATTCTGCTGGGCGTTTCCATTTTTGGATTGACCAATTTACCGAGGAAAAGCAAAGAAACATCAGATCGTGATGATACCTATCCGATTAGATTGCCTTCACCTGGAATGGCTTATTGTGAAAATTGCCAGGTTGAGATTCCATCTCAGGCAATCTATTGCCCAAATTGTGGCAAACATCGGGTACTTAGCAAGTGAAGAATGGGATTGAATGATTGTCTTTAAAAAATCGTGTAAATGCGCTTGTCCAAGCGAAAAGAGCGAGTTTTTCTGGAAAATATTTAAGAAACGAAAAGGAGATGTAGAATGGAGAACCAGATTGTCTGTGCAAATTGTAACTCCATAAATTCCGCCAAGAATTTGTTCTGTCAAAATTGCGGAAAACCGTTAACTGCTGCGCGGCCAGCAACACCTGTACAACCCGTACAACCGGTGAAGCCTGTCGCTGAACCACCAATTACACCGGTTACAGGGGTACCTACTCCTCCTTCCTTCCAGCCTGTCGGTGTGCCTCCTACAACTGCTCCGCAATATCCACCGGTACCCCCAGTGTATCCTCAGCCTTCTGCGCCAATCCAGGCAGTCCGACCTGAAGCACCCCCCCCGGCGCAACAGCCCCAGTATCCCCCGGTTCAACCTGGATATGTCCAGCCGACAACAGGCATTGGCAAATCATTGCCAGTCGCTGCAAAACCGTTGGGAGTGAAAATTAACCAACTCGGGATCGTGATCGATGCCTGGGCGGATGTGATTGAGAATGGGGCTGAAAAAGGTGCAGCTGTTTCCGAGGAGTTTGACCGCTTAATGGAAGAGCGTAAAATACCTGATGTAGTTGTGACACGTAAGGAAATGACAGTGGATGGTGAGCCTGTGGGCCGGACTTTTCACCTGCTGCAAAATTCCAGGGGCGGTTCGATGCTGGTCAACTTTAGCGCCCAGGGAAAGGATTTGCTAATTTCCTGGGACGCTTACACCAAACCGGTGCTGAACCTGATCTACCTTGCTATCTTGTTGGGTGGAACGGCTGCTGTGACTCTCATTATCACACTGATTTCTGGAATTCTGGGTGTCAATTTCATCTCGTTCCTGTTTTCCTGGGTAAATCGTTTTTATAACTGGTTGTTCCCGGTAATTGTGGGTGCAGCCTTGGCTGGATTTCTCTTGAAGGGCAATTGTTTAGCCTTCTTCATCAAACACCCGAACAAATTCAGCCAGGACGATCTGACAGGATTGATGCTGATCGGCCACCAAACCATTTTGAAAGCAGTAGAATCTGCCGGTCTGGATGCCAAAAAATTACACATCAAAAAAGGACTGCATGGCGGGAGCTGGTTTCGTAGGATATAAATTGAGAAGGATATGAGTTCTGCATCTCTCAGCAAGATAATCTTATTTGCCAGCCTGGGATTGCTTGGGCTGGTGCTGATTGGTATTGGAAGTTGGATGTTGCTCTCGCCCATCCTTCAATCACCGGTTAGCACACCGAGCAAGGATCCGGTTATAACGGAAACCTCAGCCCCATTGGTTGTGGAATCTGGCTCACCTTTTGCTCAGCCTACTGGCACCCAGTCACCCACCCAGTTTCAACTGGTAACAAAAACCGAGCAGCCTCTGGCAACCGTTATTACTTCCCTGACGCCGACCATAACGCCCACAGCCTGGCTGGCTTGTCCGAATGCTTTTTTATCGCATCTACGGGTAGGGATGAGAGCTAAACTTTCTGAAGAACCACCGTTGCCGAACCGGGTTCGTGAGCAGGCCAATATCACTTCAAAAATTTTAGGGATGATTCAACCTGGCGAAGTAGTGGAAATTATTGATGGCCCGGGTTGTTCCAATGATTGGGTGTGGTGGAAGGTCCGAAAAACGGACGGTCTTATGGGCTGGACTGCAGAAGGGGATGGATCGGATTATTGGCTTTTGCCTGTAATTCCGTAAATGAAATTGGGGAAATTTTTAATAAAACAGACTGTGTAAACAGTCTGTTTTTTGTTTCGCACAACATAAAAATGTGAAAATTACTAATGGGAGAAGTCCAGATGAATTAATCTTGAGAATTGATTTGTGAAACTGGGTTAGGGCAAAGGCCAGATGGTGAAATCTTCATAATCAGTGGAACTGCCGATAATCTCATGACCCTCGTATGAGGCGGTCACGATAAACACGTCACCAGCAATTAATTTATTTTGAGTTGGCAAGGTGTAAATGAATTGGTCATTGATATAAAATAATGCCCGGTCATCCAGGACGACCAACTTGAGCAGATTGCTGCCGCCAGCCGAGGTATCAAAATTCTTCAACGAACCTTTCTCAATTTGATTCCAGTTTGGATCCTCAACAAAATCAAAGATCCAGGTGGATTCGGAAGTGACTGCTAATCGGTATTGCTGATCACCTCCGGTATCACGAAAGAAAAATCCATAATCGAAGGCATTCTCGTCTGATCCGTAAGGGTTGAAGAAGCGTGCCTGGATGATCAAATTCTTTAAGTTCACGCCTGCGCCTTCAGAAATTACAAAATTAGAATCTGTATGGATTAATTCGCCTGAGATCGGTCCAAAAACTGGCTGGTTGGAAAGTCGACCGGCTGAAGCCAGGTTCTCGTATGCCTGAATGGTGGCCTGGGCAGACCCTGGGTTCTGGCGCATGGTTGTCATGGTAGCCTGGGCAGATTCAGCCCGGAGGCTAACCGCAGTCACCGTGGTATAAGCTGAGTGCAATAACCCGGTTTGCGCAGCCATGGTGGCGTTGGAGGTTGCACTGGCAGCTTGCAGCTTGTTGGCATTCAGGGCTGCAATCACGAAAAGGATTGACAGCATGATGGTGCATCCTCCCAGAAAGATCGTTGCCCAGCCCAGAATGCGGCTTTTCCGGCGGGTGGAGGATTTTTCTGCCAATTGAAATTCGACATCGGCCAGAAGGTCGCTGGCTCGTCGATTCTCATAAGCGAAGAACGGATCTTGGCTTACAACCAATTTGAACAATTCTCGGGCTTGGTGAAAGTCGCGCTTTTTGTAAGCTGAAACTGCCTCTGTGAAAAGTTTTTCGAGTTCCTGGTTGTTTTCTGGGGATTTTTCCTTGCTGGTCATGCTTATCCTCGGTCTCTGTGATACTAGTGATTATATCTTGGCCTGGAAAAATTAAGCTTCCAGCAAGGGTTGGACATTCTATATTTTCAGCTTACATTTACAGCTTACATCCTTGACGTCTGTTCCCCTGAGGGTTATGATACAAGCCGGTTGGGGAGTAGCTGCCTGTGTTTACAGGATGGTTGTCGACAAGCACGGAGAAATCCCGGCAACCCACTCATGCTTGAGCTCAGCAAGACCACCATGACTCTCGTCAAGGTGGTCTTGTTTAACTGTCCGATTTGAGGTAATTTGTTGAACACTCTGATAACAGCTTTCTTAATTGCAATTGGCCTGGCGATGGATTGTTTTGCGGTTTCAGTAGGTGTGGGAACTGGACAACAAGTTACTGACCGACGATCTCAATTGAGACTGGCATTTCATTTCGGGCTTTTTCAGGGTGGGATGACACTTCTGGGTTGGTTGGCTGGGACTACTATTGCCAGTTACATCAGTAAATTTGATCACTGGCTGGCCCTGGGTTTACTGGGGTATGTAGGTATTTCCATGATCCGTAACGGCTTCAACAAGAATCGAGAAAGATTTACCATGAATCCTTCCAAAGGTCGGATGATGGTCGTTCTGAGTGTGGCCACCAGTATTGACGCCATGGCAGTCGGGCTTTCCATGGCGATGATCAACACTCCCGTTGTGTTTGCATCGATTGTCATTGCAGTGGTTTCTTTTGCCCTATCCATCTTTGGCTTGACGGCCGGTGAAAAACTTGGCGAAATCGTTGGAAAACGGATGGAAATCTTCGGCGGGTTGATTCTGATTTTTATTGGGGTTCGAATCGTAGTGAACCACCTTACCTAGAATTTTCTCAGCTGTTCCATATAACTTTTTAATGTTTCAGCACCCTTAGCGTCAGCGTAGGATCTCGTGAGGGGGATGCTGTGCGATCGATCCGCTCAGCAATAGGACATCAATTTACGTGTTCCACGAATGTGCGAGTAACTTAAAAAGTCCAAAGACCATCTTAGAATAAGAAAACACCTCTCATACAAAAATGGAGGTGTTTTTTTGATTGGGGATTTCCTCTCGACGAGTTTTTGAGGATACGTAAGTTATCCACTGCTGGTGAAACGATGGGAATGGTCTTTCTTCTGGATAATTAGGCCATGTTTGATTAGCAAGTTTTGATCATCCAGGATTTGCTGAGTTGGTCCATCGGCCACGATTCGCCCCTGGTCCATAACGATGGTGCGGCCACAGGTCTGCCTGGCAAAATCCAGGTCGTGGGTAGCAATCAGCATGGTTTGCCCCAATTCTTCCAGGAGCCAGATTAGGTCGCTGCGCGCCCGTGGATCGAGGCCAGCCGTTGGCTCATCGAGGGCAAGGATTTGAGAATCCATTGAAAGAACGGTGGCAATGGAAATTCTTTTCTTTTCACCGGTGGAAAGATGATACGGGATACGCTGCGCATAGCCATCCATGTGAACTGCAGACAAGGCGTTTTTAACCCGGGTCTCAATCTCTAGGGTGGGCAGTCCCATGTAAATTGGCCCATAAGCAACATCTTCAAAGACCGTGGGGGAAAATAATTGATCGTCCGGTTGCTGGAAGACCTGACCAACCAGTGCCCGAATGCGACCCAGGTTGTGTTTGTTTAATTCAATCCCAAGAATGGAAATGCTACCTTTTACAGGGGATAAGATCCCATTCAGGTGAAGTAAGAGGGTCGATTTACCGGCTCCGTTTGGCCCCACCAGGGCAACGCGTTCATCTTTTTCAATCTTAAGATTGACATCATTCAGCGCAGGGTGGCCGTCAGGGTAAAGAAAGGATAAATTCGAGATTAAAATGGCGGGATGCAAACTAACCTCCAGTCAGTAGACCGACGATGGTGATCAGGAATAGGAGGAAAAAACTGACAATAAGCACTATCCAATCCTTGCTGGATAAGGGCGGTGCGGCTAAGCTGCGTTGCTCTCCGTCATAACCACGGGAAAGCATGGCTGAATAGACCCGGTCACTACGCTCCAAGGAACGGAGAAAGAGATTACCTGCCAACCCTCCGGTCACCCGGGCCCGCCAGCGTAAAGTGCCACCTGGTTTAAGCCCAGGCTGACCGGGAATGGTTCCGGATCGGGAGGAACGGGCTCTCAGCAAACGGCCTGTCTGATCCACCATCATAAATAAGTAACGCCACATCAGGCTCAGTACACCTACGAAAAGTTTGGGCAAGTGCAAAGCCCGCAATGCTACTGCAATTTGAGAAAAGGGTGTTGTAGCGGATAAGATGATGGCGGCCTGAACCGATAACCAAGATTTCAATCCAATGCTGATCAAGCGAATTAGTCCAGGCTGACTGATGACGAAATCCCATTGATGGATAGAGAAAGGGGTGATTTTAGGCTCTGGACCAGTGAAAAGGATCGGTACAGCAGCCAGGATGAAGGGAACTGCCAACAAAGCACGCTTAAGAACCAGAGGGATGCCCAGTGTCGAAACGGTTGCCAGGGACAAGAGAATGATGAAGACGAGTGCATAGGCCAGCCAAGCGCCAACCGGAAGCAGGCTGGTCATCAGGATCAAGGCCAGGGTAAAAGGCAATTTTACCCTGGCATCCAACCGGTGGAGCGGGCTATTTGCCGGCAGATAAGGATCGAGAGAGGCTGCGAGATTGCTCACAGATTATTCTTGTGCAATGCCCGCTTTTTCCCGAGGGCATAAAGGAATACGACCAGAAATACAATGATCACACCCAGAATTCCGGCCAGGATGGTTGCCAACGTTTGGTTGGAGATGCCTGGAACGACATAATCAGGGATAATATTGACCAGTGGGGATTGAGCGGAATTGATAAATCCCTGTTGTTCTGCAACCCATTCCAATCCATCCGGGTTGGCAGAAGCCAATGGAGACAGAATGGTTAAGAATACCGCGATTGCCAGACCGCCGATAAGGATCACTTTATTGCCGCCGGATTGGGGGCTTTCAGTTTTGAGTAGATCCCGACGTGAAGCGAAAATGAAAGTCAGGGCACCAGCTGTGATCAAACCTTCGCCAACGCCAATTAGAGCATGGATGCCTGCCATGGCAGGGATGGCCAGGTTGGCGGGTGAGGTTCCAGAGAGAGCTAATTGAATGCCAACCGCCAAAGATGCAATAAAAATTGAGAACCAGGCTGCCAAAAATCCACCGGTAAAAATTCCCCAATTCTTTCCACGGGCGATTTTTTGCACGAACTGGAAAACAGCATAGGAGACTGCTACGCCAATAATTCCCATATTCAGAATATTTGCGCCGAGTGCTAGCAGACCGCCGTCTTGAAAGAGTAATGCCTGAACACTGACCACGGATGTCATCACCAGGATGGCTGGCCAGGGGCCGAGCAGGATGGTGGCCAGGGCTGCTCCCATCAGGTGGCCTGAGGTTCCCCCGGCGACGGTGAAGTTGAGCATTTGCCCGGCGAAGATGGCAGCAGCCAGAACTCCCATTAAGGGAACATCACGTTCACCCAATTCCCTCCCTGTACGGCGCAGACTTACAGCAACAATTATTGCTGTAATAACCCAGGCCAGGACCGAAATTAAGGTTGACAAAAAACCATCCGGAATATGCATGAGGGTAGGGGCTAAAACCATTTTTCCTCCAATTTTTGGTTAAGAAAAAAATTCATGAATTATTATTTCAATACGATTTTCTTTACTGAGTATATCCAACTTGCATTCCCCTTGCAAGAAAAATGATTGGCTGTGAGGGGAATGTATAGCGTTAAAAAAGGGATTGGCCGGAAGGCCAATCCCAAAGGTCGATTTGACCTTCCTTAGACTTTTCGGCCGCCCTTCAGTTGATCCTGGTAGGCCTGTAATTCTTCCATTTTGCCCCCGGCTGCCAGCCGGGCTTGCTCTGGCCAGGTGGTTGGATCAGCAATCCGCAGGTTGGCTGCTGAGAGGATTGCCGCCAGGCGAGACACTTCCGTGGATGCCAGGGCTGCAAAGGTGGAGATGCCAGCTACATTCAGCATTTTCTCAATTTTTGGGCCGATCCCTTCGATGATCTTGAGATCATCCGGGGTGGCAGGCGCAGCTGGCATTGTTTCGGCACGGGACTCAGGTACAGGTGGTGTTTCAGGTGCATGCTCAATGGGCGGGGGTGTCTCGCTGCGATCCCTGCTAAAAAGCCACCACAGCAACAGAATTAGCAGGATGATGAGAATGATCAGAAGTAACCAGACCCACCACTGAATGGTGGCTGCTGCAGCTAATGGAAAGAAAGACATGGTGAACATTCGGTACCCTCCTCCTGATTGGATTGACTTAATTATAGCGTGTGTGGGATAAATAACAAGCGCCCCAGAGCAATCTGGAGCGCTTGGAGGTGTTTTCAGGCACTCACTTTGAAAGCCTGATTTATAGTGAGCTCTGTCTTTCTGGATGAAAGGAGCATGGACACACCTCCGAGGAGAAGAATCCCACTGGTGATCATTAGAGGAATGAATAGTTCATTGACGGTGTTGTAGCCATCCATAATATGCGTGGGTGCAGCCCAGAGTGGGGTGGTCAAGGTGACCAGGCCAGAAAGGCACATTGCCAGTCCGCCGCCTTTCAACCCGCTGACATGTTTTGAAGGCTGATTGAATGGCATCTTCCCCCAAATTCCAGGGATTCGCAAGATCAGTAAATACAACAATGTGACCAGGGTGATGTACAAACGCATATTATTGGGGGCAGTTTTGCCACGCAGGGTGGCGGAGAAATAAAACTGGATTGCCGAAGAAATTCCTGCAATCAGCAAGAAAAGCAGAACCTGGGCGTAGGCATTCTTGCGGGCTTTGGCCAGGCGAACCGTGGCAAAAAAACCAGCAATGCCAGCGATAATGGAAATAAAAACTAAAACCTGGAAAACAGGTTTTACTGGGACAAGGGAAGCCATGCTATCCCAGTTTTCAGCTCTAAAGGCAACACAGGTTGTGCCAGCTCCACCCAATAAGGTCATCACAATGGTGAGTGACAGGAGAATGAGTGCAATCGTTTGCAGAAAACGAAATATGAAGGCGGGCTTTGTCATTTTTTCCTCTATTTGATAGATTGTTATTCTGAGCGAAGCGAAGAATCTGATTGCGTTAGTCTAGATGCTTCACAGCGTTCAGCATGACGACATCGTTTGCCTGGTCGGCGACGGCCCGACCAGCTTATGAAGTGCGAACCAGGTTAAAATCCACCGGCAATGATCAATAGCATTGAAAAAAGCATGTAAATGGATGCGCCCTTGTATAGCACAAAATTTAGCTTTTTGGTTGGCTTGATCAGGCTGAGAAAAACCAGAAACATCAGGCAAACGCCCAGAGCGAGTAGAAACGCCAGGGGTAGATGGGGCAAATCAAGCAACCAGCCAAATGTTCCCATCGCACCGACTGCCAGCAGTGTGGATCCGGCAATTATCCAGCGAGTGATTTTGACTCCAAACAGAGAGGGAAATGTTGGCAGACCAGCGTTTGTAAATTCCGCCTGGTACTTGATGCTGAAGGTCATGATGTGGGTGGGTATCCAGAGCAGGATACCAAGAGCCAGCAGGATGCCCAGAGTATCCACCTGGCCCAGGGCAAGTGTCCGGCCGGCCAAGGCTGGCATGCCGCCGGACAACCCACCCAGAATAATGGCGAAGGGCGTACGACGTTTGAGCCAGATGGTATAGACGACTACATCCAGAAAAACACCGGCTGCAACAATACCGGCATACAACCCGCTCAACCTCGTTGCCCAAAGCAGACCGAAGCCGATCATCAGTCCGCCCAATATCCAGGCTTCCAGTGCATGGATACGACCTGCAGGCAGCGGGCGATTGGCGGTGCGTAACATTTTTGCGTCAATGTTACGGTCAAATGCCATGTTAAGAACGGTGCTACCGCCAACCGTGAGGAAAAGCGTTCCTATCAGGCTGGCCAGTGAGCCGCTAATCATATTCGAACAACAGGCAGAAGCATAGCCAGCGATTGCAGTTACCAGTAATAAACCTGTTTGCAGGTCTTTGGTTAGCAGCCAGTAGGCGCACAATCTCCCCAGGAGTTTTTGGAACGCCCCGGTGTGTGAGATGGAGAGAGGAAGGGAGTCTGATTTCATCCGTGTGAACTCTTTATTCTGATGTTTTTACGCAACGGAATCCAATATTGGGACTGGTGTAATCGGGTTTGACGTTATTGCGAGTCCAGATGCGTAGATTGTACCCATAATCTATTTTACTGCCACCTCGCAGGAATTTGTAATGAACACCTTCGTAATCATCGTTCATCCACTGCCAGACGTTGCCTGCCATATCATAAAGGCCATACGGACTGGCACTATCGAGGGTTTGATAGTCTCCATATTTTTGGCCGTTAAAGAAACCAACGGGGGTTGTATCGCCGCCCTTACCCAGGATTTTCTCGAAGATATCCTGGCTGCTGTAATAGTTGGCCTGGTTGCGCTCGAGGATATTTCCCCAGGGATAAGCCCGATCATCCTGGTCGCCGCGGGCAGCCTTTTCCCACTCGATTTCGGTTGGAAGTCGTCCGCCAATGGCTTCACAATAGGCGCGGGCGCCAAACCAGGTAACCATGGTCATGGGGTGATTTTCATAACCGGGGAGTGAGGTGAAATTGGAACCATCGAATTGAAGGCGGCTGCCTTCCGCATTGATGTTCAAATGAAGCCAATCACCGGCCTTGATTTCTTCTTCGTGTTTCATCCCCTGAAAAGGTTCTCCAGCATAATAAGCGACGATCTGCTGACCAACCTGCTTGATTGTTCCTGCTGCCAATGCCTGGTTGAGGTAATCTGCAAATTGTTGGTTGGTAACCAGGGTCAGCATGATTTGATAATCATAGTCAACAGCAGTTAACTTGGGGTGTTGTCCAGATGAAAATTCACCAGCAGGGATTATCACCCAGGCGGCGAAATCAATCCCGGTATCCAATGGCTCGGTGCTTTGTGGGATTGCCTGCGAGGTGCATGAGGAAAGTAGTAGCGCTGTTACCAGGAGGACCATGAAGAAAGACCGGTGTCTCATGATTCACCTTCCACTTCGGTATCCATCCCGGGTTGATATAATTCTTTATGCCAGCGCCCTTTCCTCTTAAGCAAATCTCCAAGTCGCCAGACCATCAGGGCGGCAAGCAAGGTCAGGACAACCGCCAACCCGATATCGGTCAGCAAGATGGTGACATTGACCAGGGATTGTTGGTTGAGTTCCGTTACATACAGCCGCTTGGTTTCATAGAGAGCAACAGCGCCAAAAGCAAGATCGGAAAAGAGAATGACGCCCCAGCCAAACCATTGACGCATGCGACCTTTAATTCCGGATAAATCTGCATAAATTAACAGGAGAATGGTGGCGATGATCCCGGCCAGGACGTGCCAGTGCCCAGTTAATGCGACGCGTTCCTCGCGGGCAGGCCATTGACGGATGATTTCATCCAATTTGACCGCCATAAAAATTCCAACAAAGGTGACCACAAAATTCATGTAGATCATTTGCCACATCGAGCCAAATTTTAACGGATCGTGCAGCAGGGCGCGTAGCGTTTGGAAAAATGATGGTTTCTCAATGCTTAATTCCTGCAGGCGTTGGCGGATGGCTTTGCGCCAGCCAAACCAGACCAGCAGAACAGATGCCATAAGCATGGGCATGGAGCCAACATTGATGATGATGTGGGCGGCTGGTTGGTAGGGGATGATCATCCAGACCCCAATGGTGATAATGATGGTTCCGATGATGATAAACGGCATGGCCCACTTTTGCAGCTTGCCACGGAAATCCACCCAACGGGAAAGAATCAAGGTGAGGGCAACGGCGATCAGGGTTAGCATGATATGGAGGTGGCCAACGATCGCCCGATCTACCGGGGGTTTAACCGGTTGGCGAATGATATCTTCTGCCAGGAAGGATTCAAAGCCATTACCGAAAAGGGAGCCCGGTATGGCTCCAAAGAGGACTGAACCCAGTGTGGAAATCGCCATTACAAAGAGGGCCACCCTTTCCAAATCCACACCTCCCCGGGTGTGAGCGCGCTCGGGATCCTGGATGCGATGCTCTTTTCTCCATGGCCAAATCTCGATTGCCAGTTGGATTCCCGCAAAGTAAATGATTGCTTGACCAACAATGAATAAGCCATGAAAGATAAAATTGTGACCGAAATAAGCAAACCACAAACCAAATATGAAGGAAACAATATATCCGACCGTGATGGTTCCGTTGATGCGGGTCTGTGCTTCTGGTTTGATTTTATAAAATGCCGTAATGAGATAAGTCTCAATGGCAACCACGGCCATGGCAATGGTGTGATAAAGAATGATAATCCGGCCTTCGCGTTCAGCCGGTTGCATGTCGAGCCCGAGGTTGTTGATCATGAAAGACTTGATCCCAAATTCCTCCATTGGACCGGAGAGGAAGCCAAAGAAACCGGTGACAAGGGAGATTAATGCAATTGCAACCAGGATCAATCCTTTGGTGGAGCGAAAAAGGAATGACAGGCGTTCAGATAACCAATTCATCAAACCTCCAAATAAACCATCGTCAATTCTTTGCACAATATATCACAATCATCATCGAAAAGCATTGACTTTTGTTAATTGGAGGAATTGGATCGTGGGCCGATTTGGGTAATTTCCAACAGGCGGGATGGATGTAAAACTTCGATGGTTTGGTCGGTGGTGTGGATATCTGTGCCGGAACGGAAGACCCGTAAGCTGCGGCTGAAGGCTTCCGGGACGGTGGAGATCTGTGCGGCAAGTTGATGGTTGGGATAACGACGGCGATCAATTTTCTGCTGTCCGTTCTGACTCAGTTCCAATAATAAGCGGGCAGAACGGGCAAGGACTGAGCGAAATGAAAGATCCTGATACTGGCGGACCAGGCGGCGATTACGCCGGGCCAGAACCCGAGCAATGCCCAGGCCAATGGCAGGGTATTGCAGAAATAATCTTTTCACATCGGCTGCTGGCATATTCCAGATGATTGTTGGTTCGAGGCAGATTACCGTAGCGGGATTGGGATCGCCATCCAGGGCAGAGACTTCGTTAAACATGATTACTGGTTCGAAGATGGCCAGGATGGAGATTTGGCCTTGCGGACTTAGCATACAAAGCTGGACCCGGCCGGAGAGCAGGACACAAAGACCTGCGCTGGGCTCTTCTTCCGTGAAAATAACTTCACCAGGCCGAAACGTTAGGATACGCCCAGATTTGACGATAGTCTGGACTTCACCAGGTTGGAGATCGCGAAAATGGTCCACCTGCTCCAACCGCTCGGCAAGTTTGGAAATATCGATCATCACGGATAGAAAAAGGCTAACCTATCGTCCAGAAAGCACTGCGTATTTGGCAATGCCACTGATGTGCATAATTTCCCCAAAATACATACGATGATAATCCGGCCGAGGATAATTTTGGATGGTTTCAGGATCCAGGAAGTGAGATGGGTCCAGATCTTGAAAATACATTTTCCGACATTCGATGATCAATTCCGCTTCAGCATAAGCCGGGGCAGCCACACGAGTGGCTGGAACCAAGGTGAGACCGGATTCGGAGATTTTATCGCCATCCCGACCGGATTTTGAACCCAATGTCCGCATGGCGGATTGATTGTCCATTGGAAATCCACACAGGGTGAAGGTGTTAAACTCCTCCATGAATTGATAAGTGTAACGGCTTGGGCGAACAACCACCATGGCGAAAGGTTTATTCCAGATGCAACCCAGGCTGCCCCAGGAGACAGTCATCGTGTTAAATTTTCCAGCTCCCAGGTTACCACCCGTCAACAAAAACCATTGCTCGCTCCACAAAGATGCAGGCTGGGCAATAAAATCTCTACTGGAGATCGTTTGTAGTTCCTGTCCCATCGTTTTCCTCCTCGGATAAATTCAACCAAACTCATGATAATGGATGGATGCGAATGGGTCAAGCAAATCTTTGAGCTTGAGAAAAGTTTGTAGGTTATCGGTTAGGTTTAAGGCGGTTTTTCACCAGACGAGACAGGGGAGGGATGCGCAGCAGTAAAAGTATGAAACCAATGCTCCCCACTGCCAGAGGTTTCCAGATATCTCCCGTTAAACTAAAAAAATCGCCTTTGATTGCCCAGGCAATATGCAGGACGACCAGACCCAGGGCAAGGTACACCAACCGATGTAATCTCTTCCAGCTTTTCCCAAGAAAGCGCATGGTTTTCTTGAAGGAGGTTATAGCCAAAGACAGCAAGATGATAAATGCAGGGAGGGCAACCCATAAATAGCGTTTTTCAAGGAATTCGGGTAGCAAATAACTTAATTCAAAACCAAAATCCAGGCCAACGAAAAGAAGGAAGTGCAAGGAAGCATACAGGAAGGCGTACAGACCCAGCGGACGGCGAAATTTAAGCAAGGGGGAGAAACCAGTTAAGTTGTACAAGGGTGAACAGGTTAAGGATAAAAGCAGAAGGATCACCGCAAGATCCCCGGTGCGCTGGGTGGCCGCCTGGATCGGGTTGACGGTCAGATTATCTGTCAGGTAGGCAGCAACCAGCACCAGTATTGGCAAGAGGCTGAAGCTATGCAATAGGATGCGGAGCAGACGCAAGTTTGTTTTGCGATTGTTTTCCATGCGTGGAATGGTAATGGAAAAAGTTGTGCCTGTCAAAAAACTTGATCAAGGTTTGGCTTTTGCGCGACAATAATGACATGCCAGATGATGTTCGGATGACAAGCCTGTTATTCCTGCAAGCCCTTGGAGTTGCATTAGTTTTGGATATGTTGGTTGGAGCTGTGCTTTATCAAATCATGCGGCCTGATTTGTTTCGGCAGTTGGGGGTGATTATCCTGGTGATTTCCGGTTTATTTTTCGGGGTTGTGTGGACGATTGTGCTTGCCTGGGGCTGGGATTGGTTTTACGTGTACGTTTTTCCCATGTGGATGAAAGACATGGGTTGGGCATGGGGCGTGGCGTACGCCCTGGTGGGGTGGGGGATGTGGTGGGTGGCAAAACGATTCAGAAAACCTTTGCTGGTCTGGGCTGCATTGGGCGGGTTGGAGGGGATTGTCACGCATGCCTGGGCGATCTGGGTGGGGGGCGTGGTCAGCAAGCCACCGATCATCCAGGGGGCAAACCCCTGGGCGGTGCTGGCCTTTGCCTGCTTTGAAAAGATGTTTTACTGGTTGGTCATTCTTGGGCTGGCTCTGGTCGTGAACAGGTTGTTTCTGAAAACGAAGATATCCGCTTAGTTCCAAACAAGGGATTTTTTAGATGTAATTTATGGAATGATTAAGGTGCTGCTAAATCAAAAAAGCCTTGCAGTTAAACCTGCAAGGCTTTTTCTAAATCATCAGGATATTACTGAACGGTGAAAGTTACTGTACCGGTTCCGGCAGTATAACTATCCTTGGTGGCCGTAGCAGTTATGCTGTATGTACCTGTGCCATAGGTGCGTGTGGCAACCTTATGGGTGAAAGTGACTACGCCAGTTGAACTGGTGGTTCCGGAGTATGTGATCTTTTTTGAATTAGCAGTAGTCAAAGTTGCAGTAACTGCTGCACCACTCACGGGATCCCCTAATTTATCTTCGACAGTCACGGTTATATAAACAGTCTGTTTGTTTAGGTAGTTGGTTTTATCGGTTGTAACTATGACCGATAAAGGACCATAATCACCGGTACCACCACCCAGCAAATCCAGGGCGTCCTTGGCCTGCACCAGGCCAAAGCCATAATAGACATCCCTGCCGGCTGCGCCCAGGTCCATGGCCGTGCTGGTCATGGCATTTCGAATCTGGACATTGGTCAGGGTGGGGTATTTGCTCCAGATCAGAGCAGCCACCGCTGAGACATGCGGGGTGGCCATCGAAGTGCCGTCATAGAACTCGTACCCGCTAACACCCCAGGCAATTTCGGAGAAGACACTTGCTGATTGGCCGAGACTATTGGCAACCAGAACCAGTCCATCTTCCTGGCTGAGACTGAGGGCTGTAATGGTTGAAGAATTGCCCTCACCCAGCGTGCCGAGGAAGTTACCAGGTTCATTGTTGTAAATCAAAGCAGCTGTTCCACCACTGGTTTGGACATTCATAACCTTGGTGTAGAAGTCAATTGTGCCGCGCTGGCAGAGGACAACTTTGCCGGCCCAGGCACCTGTGGCATCACATAGTCCACCATCTGCCAGGATGCCAGAAGCGGTGCCATAAGGAGCATATTCGATATGTCCACCGGTGTAGGTTGATCCGCTAACGGTTACTGTATTGGTTTCAACATAAGGCACCGTGCTTTTGACACCCACACCAGGGGCAGCCAGTTCAACATCCGAGTTAAACTGGGAGAAATCAGCAACAGTCATGGTCGAATCGATGGCAGCAACGGAAACGACCGAGCTGTAACCAGCCGGGTAATTCAAAGCCGAGGTGCCTTCATTGCCGGCAGCCGCGATGGACAGGACACCTTTGGAATACAGGGTGTCAAAAGCGCGCTTCTCGATGGTATTGCTTTTTGCACCGCCCAGGCTCATGCTGATGACATTCGCTCCAGCGGCAGAACAACGGTTGGCGGCATCCGCCAGGGTGGAGGCATAGGTCCAGGCGCAGTTATCGCCAAAAACTTTAACGATATAGAGGGAGGTGGTACCAGGGGTAACGCCTACCACACCCGTCCCATTTATATTAGCAACGATGGTACCGGCAACATGCGTGCCATGGCCGCAGGTATCAGTACTCCAGTTGCTAGGGTAACCACCCAGGATATTGACACTGGCAAAATCCGCGTGACCTGTAAAGAGACCAGAGTCAATAATGCAAACGGTGCGTCCGGCTCCGGTGGGGGCGCCAGAATCAACCACCAAGTTCCTGTCAGTATCCCAGACATCCCGGGCTTGAACCATATCTACGCCAAAGGGAACCTCGTCCGCATTTAAGTAGCGTTTGGCGTCTTCTTCAATGGAAATAATATTCGGGTTGCGTGAAAGGCCAGCCAGCGCTTGCTCCGGAACGCTGACTACCACTGCGTTCAGGTCATCAAATTCATAATGGAATTCTGCACCGGCAGCGTTCAGGGAGCGTTGAACCTGACCTTTCATGCCAGGAGCAAACTCTACCCAAACGCGGGCTTTGCCTTCTTCAGATGAAGTGGAGGCGGTGGATACGATGGCCAGTGCAGCGATAATGACGAGCACCGGTATGATAAATAAAAACAATCGAAAACGCTTCATTTCTCCCTCTCCCTAAGCATTGAATGAATGGTCAAAATATGTGATATAAAGACCATATTCATACTATTAAAGCAGACAAAATCCTTGCGCGTTGGACTATTTTTGGACTATTTATTTGTTGGGATTTGATAAAATGAGGACATGAAACCCTACGAAATTCCTGCTGAGCGTATTCGAGTGGAGACTCGGGTGGTTAATTCGCGATTTATTGCCACCCTAGCGCCAGCATTTTCTGTTGAAGAAGCCCGGAATTTTATCAAAGAGATCCAGGATGAATTCAAAGATGCGACCCATAATGTGCCGGCCTTTATCATCGGGCATGGGGAAAGCGAGACTGCCCATTGTACCGATGCGGGTGAGCCCTCCGGGACAGCCGGGCGGCCGATGCTGGCGGTGCTGCAAGGCAGTAAATTGGGTGATGTGTGCGTGGTTGTGACCCGGTACTTTGGAGGCACCAAATTAGGTACAGGCGGGTTGGTGCAGGCATATAGCGATGCGGTGCGCAACGTGGTGGAGATTGTCCCGCGGGCACAGAAAATATGGATGCATACGATCATTTCGGTTTATCCATACCCTTATATTGAACGCATGCGCCGGTTGGCCGATGCCTTTTCGGTGGAAATTATCGAAGAGACATTTGAAGCGGATGTAACCCTGACTGCAAGGGTCCTGCCGGAGTATTTACAGCAATTTCAATTGCAGGTCCTCGAGATGACCAATGGATCCGTCCACGTGGAGACGATTGATAGCGGAAGTGTGTTGAGACGAATTAGCCCTTGAATGGCAGTTGATTGAGGGCTATTGCAATGCGTTCAAGACACTTTTTAATATTTTCCTCGGAGGTGCAATAGGATAGGCGGATGTAGCCTTCCCCATTTGCCCCAAAACCATTTCCAGCCAGCACGGCTACCCCCGCTTTTTCCAGCAGATAATCTGCCATTTGATCCGAAGACAGACTGTAGGAACGGATGTTGGGAAAAACGTAGAAGGCGCCCTGGGGTTTTTGGCAGCTCAGGCCAGGGATTTGATTTAAGCCGTTCACCAGCAGATCACGGCGCTGCTGGTATTCTGCGACATGGGCGTCAACTTCTTTCTGGGGACCGGTCAAGGCAGCCAGGGCGGCTAACTGGGTGGCCTGGGCGGCACAGCCGATGACATGCATCAATTGAACTTCGACACGTTCTGCCAGGGCTGGGGGCAGGATGGCGTAGCCCAGGCGCCAGCCAGTCATGGCGTAAGTTTTGGAAAAACCGTCACAAATTACCGTCCGTTCAGCCATGCCGGGCAGAGTGGCGATTGAAGGCACCTCCAACCCGTCATACGCCAGTCGGCAGTAGATTTCATCCGAGAGAATATAGCAATCGTTGGCGATGGCTCGCTTCGCGATATGTTCG
The DNA here is from genome assembly GCA_041741455.1 of Anaerolineaceae bacterium. Classification (GTDB taxonomy): domain Bacteria; phylum Chloroflexota; class Anaerolineae; order Anaerolineales; family Anaerolineaceae; genus CALESS01. The sequence goes on from JBGSJZ010000008.1 coordinate 18,482, forward strand.
AGGTCGGAGCGGGACATGACTCCACCGGTCGGGTTGGCCGGCGAATTGAGCAGGATGATCCGGGTTTTGGGAGTCAGTAACTTGTCAAAAGCATCCAGGTCGAAGGAAAAATCACGTTCTTCCAGGACTGGCACGGGTACACCTACCCCGCCGGCCAAACCAGGCAGAGCGCCATAACTGGGATATCCCGGATCCGGGTAGATCACTTCATCGCTTGGTTCCAACAAGGCCAGCATCGCAAAGAACAGGTTGGGTTTGAGACCCGGACTGACAACCACTTGTTGGGCTGAGAATTCTAATCCACGGCGGCGTCCGGCATCCAAGGCAATGGCAGTTCGTAATTCCGGGATGCCGCCGGGTGGGGTGTAACGGGTTTGGCCATTGGCGATGGCACGCAACCCGGCCAGGGTGGCGTGGGCAGGAGGCGCAAAATCAGGCTGACCGATTTCAAAATGCAGGATGTCTCGTCCCTGGGCTTCAAGTTGCTGAGCTTTGGCTAAAACGACATAGGCGCCTTCAGCGTGCAAGGGTTGGACGCGCTTAGAAAATTGCATGATACCTCTCAAAATTTATTCAGATTTGAAAATAAGATAAAGGAGCTCATCCACTTCATTCTGGATCGAAACCGATGGTCTTTGCAACGGTTTTCGAGGGGTTCCTCCGCATAAACCAATCTGATCCATGGCAAATTTGATGGCCGGAATGCCATAGCGCACTTCCAGGGCTTCAGAAAGGGGTGCTAATTTGAGCTGAAGGCGTTGGGCTTCCACCAAGTTGCCGGATCGGAAGGCACGGTAAAGCTGGGCGATTAACCCGGGAATGATATTCCCCAGGGCAAAAATACCGCCAGAGCCGCCCATGCTCAAGAAGGGATACAACCCGGAAGCCAGCCCGGTCAGCATTTGGAAATCAGGACGGTGCGCCAGCACGGTGGCCAGGCGCGGAAGACTGGCGGAGGAATCCTTCAGGCCGTGAATGTTAGGGTGCTCAGCCAGTTTGAGGATGGTGTATGAAGGGATTTCCACGCCCGTGAAAGCCGGGTAGTTATACAACAGAACCGGGATGGGAGAGGCATCCGCAATGGCTGTGTAATGACTCACCAGGGCGTCTGGTCCAGGCTTGAAATAGGAGGGCGTCAAAACAAGAACAGCCTCAGCCCCGGATTCCACAGCAACCTGGACCATTTCTATGGTAGCCCGGGTGGATTCTGCCGCAGCTCCAGCGATGAAGCGTTTGCCGGCTTGCAGCAATTGTGGGGCGCAGAATTTCCAAAGCCGGCTGCGTTCTTCCAGAGAAAGAAAAACGGCTTCTCCGGTGGTGCCAGTGACCACAATACCGTCAATAGCCTCAGCCAGCCAGCGATCCAAGTTGTGTTGCAGATGACCGAGAGCGATATCCTCCCGCTCATCGAATGGTGTGGTAATTGCGATAAACGTACCATGAAGATCCATAAGCCAACCCTCCATAAAGTAGTAAAGATATTATGCCGCATTTTATGCGACTGCGGGAGGGGAATGATCCTTATTTGACCCGGATGGCGTAATGAAAAAGGCTCTTCATTTTAGAAGAGCCTCTAGCGGGAGCGACGGGATTTGAACCCGCGATCTTGGCCTTGACAGGGCCACATGTTAGGCCGCTACACCACGCCCCCGAACGGCAAAAATATTATCATACTCCATGGTGCAAGTCAAGATAAAATAAATGTCATTTACGTCTCTATTTTCTTCCTGTCAAATATCTGACATCCGTGAATTTAGTCATTGACAAAAAGTGATTTTATGCTAATATTCTTTCATGCTGCAGACGAATCGTATTAACCCTGTTTCAGCCAAATCCCCAAGACTTATTCAACCTGCATTTAACGCTGAATACTTTCATTTAACCTGGTAAATCCTTTAAACTTCAGATTCCAACCATAACTTTGATTAAGAGATTAATCATGCTTTATTGAAGTGTATAAGGAGGTGATGGCTGACAGGAAAACGCAGTGCAACCTAAGGAGTAAGGGTTATCAAGCCCATTGTTCCCAACCTGTTTTGGAGGAAAAGAGAGAGATGAGAACCTATAAAATTTTGTCCGTCTTAATCGTGGCAGTGCTGATGCTGACAGCCTGCCAAACCGGTGGCACAACCACTGGTAGCGAACCAATCAAAGTAGCTATTCTGGCTCCGTTGAGTGGTGCTGTTCCAACCTTTGGCGCTTCGACCCGGGATGGCGCTATGTTCGCCATTGAAGAGTGGAATGCCAAGGGTGGTGTTCTCGGCAGACAGATCCAGGCTGTTGTGGAAGATAGCCAGTGCTCCCCTGATCCGGCTGTCAACGCCGCCAATAAGGTTATTGGTCAGGATAATGTGCACTACATCGTCGGCGAAGTCTGCTCCAGTGCTTCCATTCCGATTTCCGAAATCGCCGAGGAAAAGGGCGTAGTTCAGATTTCCCCCACCTCGACCAATACCATGCTGACCCTCAAGGCAGATGGTGTGACAGTTAAGGATTATATCTTCCGCGCTTGCTTCATTGATCCCTTCCAGGGACTGGTGATGGCCAAATTCGCGGTTGGAAAAGGCTACAAAACTGCCTTCATCATGTACGATCAGGGAAATGATTATGTGCGTGGTCTAGCAGAAGCTTTTGAGAAATCCTTCACTGAATTAGGTGGATCCGTTGTAGGCAAAGAAACCTACACTGCTTCGGATACTGATTTCTCTGCCATCTTGACCCAGGTTGCAGAAACCAAGGCTGAGGTACTATTCCTGCCGGATTACTACAACATTGTCAACCTGGTTGGTGCTCAGGCCAAGGAAAAAGGCGTCACTGCTTTGATGATGGGTGGTGATGGTTGGGATTCGTCCGATCTGGACCTGTCCGCGGCTGAAGGTGGTTTTTATTCCAACCACTATTCTCCTGAGGATACCCGTCCGATCGTAGTTGAATGGGTCAATAAATACAAAGCCAAATACGGTGTCGTACCGGATGCCCTGGCGACCCTGGCCTACGATGCGACCAACCTTTTGTTGGCTGCAATCGAGAAGGCTGGTGTGGATGACCCGGCGAAGGTAAAGGATGTTTTGGCTGCGATCGAGCTTGAAACTGTTTCCGGCAAGATCACATTTGATGCTTCCCACAATCCTATTAAGGCTGCTGCAGTTTTGCAGGTCGTTGATGGAAAGATCGCGTTCGTTCAGTCAGTTGCGCCGTAACCAATAACTTAGTTGCAGAGGGGCGGTAATTTCACCGCCCCTCTGCTTATCCTGGTAGCAGGGATTTTCAAACATGAAACTTACCGCAACAGCACCGAAATCCCCCGGCTTTTTCGCGCGTATCATCGAGCGCAAATGGATTGGTCGGGGTTTGTTGATTCTGATAGCATTATTTGCTGCATACACATTAGGACGAGAATTGGTTGCTAAACCGACATTGTTTTTACAGCAAATTATTAACGGTTTGCAACTTGGCTTTGTGTATGCCCTGATTGCCCTGGGGTACACCATGGTGTATGGAATCGTCCGCTTGATCAATTTTGCTCACGGCGATGTATTCATGGTTGGTTCTTTTGTTAGCTTTTTTGCCATCAGTCGCTTTGAGATTCATACCTGGCTGATCCGGTTGTTTCCTGGTATACCGCAGTTCCTCGGTTTACTGGTTGGAACCGTGACAGTCGTTATTTTAGCAATGTTGGCTTGTGCTTTGATGGCGTTCACGATTGAGCGAATTGCTTATAAACCGCTGCGAGATGCTCCCCGTATCTCGTTGTTGATTACGGCAATCGGTGTTTCTTTCTTCCTTGAATATTTCGGGGCGCTTAACTTTGTTTTTACCCCTAACTTCATCACCTACAAACGACCTTTTGAAGTGACTACCTGGCAGGTTGGCAAAGAGGGTTTTTCTGTTTTACAACAGGGGTCGAACATTAATGAAGGAAGTGTCATTTTTTCGAATATTTTTGTGATCATTGTATTGACTTCTGTTTTACTTCTGGCAGTTTTGCAATATGTAGTGAAAAAAACCAAAGTCGGCAAGGCGATGCGCGCCGTGGCTTATGATAAGTACACCGCCAGGTTGATGGGCATCAACACAGATGCGATCATTTCGACGACATTCATGATTGGCGCTGCTCTGGCAGGTGCAGCCGGTGTGCTGTATGCCATTGCATTTCCGTCGATCATTTTCTGGATGGGGATTATTCCAGGCCTGAAAGCCTTTGTTGCTGCTGTGCTGGGAGGAATTGGATCTATTCCTGGAGCGGTGGTGGGAGCGCTGATTATGGGACAGGCGGAAGTTCTCAGCGCAGCCTATATCTCCTCTCCAATGCGTGATGCCATTTCGTTCAGTATCTTGATCATCGTACTATTGGTTCGCCCGACAGGTATCTTTGGCGAAGCAAGTCGCGAGAAAGCGTGAGGCGGCCATGAAACTAGATCGAAGCACAATATACTTTCTGGCCGGCGCTGTTGGCGTATTTGTTATTGTTCAAGTACTGATCACTTTTGGTATTCTTAATCCATTCTGGACGACCATTTTGAGAATTGCGGCTGTCATGGCAATTGCCAGCCTGGGCTTAAATCTCATCTATGGCTTCAATGGTCAGTTTTCGCTGGGTCAATGGGGCTTTTACGCCATTGGGGCCTACTCCGCAGCGGATGTAACGTATCGATTTTCACAGCTCAACAATGCCAATGGGCTGACTGTGTTACTCATGGTGGCGATATTCTCCACAATCGGATTGGTTCTGGCCCGGATGGTGGTGAGCAAAATTCGTGGTTTGGACCCTCTCTCAGCACTCACACTCTATCTGGCAGCAACCATTGCTCTGGGTTATGTTGGTTTTTTGTTGGGCAAATTCCTTGCTGGTCCTGTCACCAGCCTGCTGGTGGCTCTGCCAAAGGATATAGCGGTACAGATTGTTTTTGTCATCTCCGTTTTTCTAGGGGGGATCATAGCAGCCGAAATAAGCTTCCTTTTCGGTCTACCAATATTAACCCTTGGTTCGGATTACTTTGGTATCGCTACACTTGGGTTTACGATCATTGTCAAGGTGCTGCTGGATAACTCTGACACCTTGCTTGGATTTGAGGAAATGAAAGGCGCCCGCGGGATGATCGGTATTCCCAAAGTCACCACCTGGTTCTGGGTGGCCCTCTTCCTTGTGCTCTCAATTATCCTGGTGCGTAATATGTTGAATTCTACTTATGGCCGGGCAATCAAGTCGGTGCGTGAAGATGAACTTGCGGCGAAGGCGATGGGTATCGATGTTGCCAATTTTAAGATCCTAACCTTTGTGATTGGTTCTTTCCTGGCTGGGATTGCGGGAGCACTTTATGCGCATGTCAATGGCTTCCTGCATCCAAACACGTTCAATTTCATCAAATCGTTTGACCCGATGATCATTGTGGTATTTGGAGGTCTGGGTAGTATCACCGGCACAGTGGTAGCTTCCTTTGCCTGGGCTTTGGTGTTGGAAGGCTTTCTTCGGCTGTGGTTGCCGGAAGGTTTTGAGACCTGGCGTTTTGTTGTTTATCCGATCCTGCTGTTGATTATGATGTTATTGAAACCGAATGGTATTTTTGGTACGTACGAAATTGCTTATCTGCGCGACTTGTTGCCATTTCGAAAGAAGGTAAAGAAAACATTGGCTGTAGAACCCAACTCCGAAACGCCGGAGGTGACGCCATGAGCAAGAATCTGACTGCAGCAACTCCCGTGCTGGAATTTCATGGCCTATCCAAAAATTTTGGTGGTTTACGAGCTGTTCGGGATATGGAAATGTCTGTTCCGCAGGGCGCTCTCTATGGTTTAATCGGACCGAATGGTGCTGGAAAAACAACTGTGTTTAATTTGATCACTGGAATCTATGGATCAACCAGTGGAGAAATCCTTCTAAATGGCAAACCGATCAATGGGTACGAGCCTTTTGAAATCAATCATATGGGTATAGCTCGAACATTTCAAAACATTCGCCTTTTCTCGAACCTTTCAGTACTCGACAATGTTCGCATAGCCTATCATGCTCACGCAGGTTACAGCTTCATAGATGCTTTATTCCAGACAAAAAAATATGGAGCCAAGGAAAACGAACTTACTGATCAGGCCATAGAATTCCTGTCTGTGTTTAACCTTCAAGATCGTATTCATGAGGTGGCAAAAAATTTACCTTATGGTGAACAGCGCCGCCTGGAAATTGCCAGAGCCCTGGCAGCCTATCCGAAGTTGCTCCTTCTGGATGAGCCTGCGGCAGGAATGAATCCAAATGAGTCGGTGGCCTTGATGGATTTGATCCATTTTATCCGTGAGCGTTTCAATCTCACCATTTTATTGATCGAACATCAAATGCGGGTTGTGATGGGTGTGTGTGAGATGATCACAGTCATGGATTTTGGCGAACGGATTGCTTTTGGTGACCCGGCTGAAATTCAGTCCAACCCTCGGGTGATTGAAGCTTACCTTGGTCCAGGTGCTTCGGCGCTGGCAGAAAAATTCAAACGGAAGAAAACCCGATGATGCTGCAAATTAAAGACCTCCAAGTTTATTATGGCGCCATCCATGCTCTGAAAGGGATTGATTTTCATCTTGAACAAGGTGAGATTGTTACGCTGATTGGGGCAAATGGGGCAGGAAAATCAACCACACTCAATACGCTTTCTGGCTTACTGCGGGCGCGTACGGGTAGCATCCTTTTCATGGAAGAGGAAATCACCCAGGTGCCAGCGCCGGAAATCGTACGGCGTGGTATTGTCCAGGTACCAGAAGGTCGCAAGATTTTTGCGACCTTGACCGTATTGGAAAATCTAGAAATGGGTGCATATCTGCTCAATGATAAATCCCAGTTTGACAAGGACATTGAGATGGTATTCACTCGCTTTCCACGCTTGAAGGAGCGAAGCTCACAACTCGGTGGGACGCTTTCGGGTGGCGAGCAACAAATGTTGGCAATCGCGCGCGGGTTAATGGGACATCCAAAATTGATGTTACTGGATGAACCATCGATGGGTCTGGCCCCAATTTTGGTTGAGCAGATCTTTGAAATCATTCGTGACATCAATGATCAGGGTGTGACCATCTTGCTGGTGGAACAGAACGCCCAGATGGCGCTGGCGATTGCTGATCGAGGATATGTTCTGGAAACCGGTCGAGTGATCCTGGAAGGGGATTCACATGATTTGATGGAGAACCCACAGGTCATCGAAGCTTACCTGGGTGGGCATTAGGACAGGAGAAATGAAATGAAAACCTGGTTGAAAGCCCTTTTATTATTCGTGTTACCGACACTGGCACTGATCAGCTATCCGCCGAAAACCATTATTGGTGGTTGGGTTGCCATGGTTTTGGTATTAGCCATGGTCTTGTTTCTTGGATTTCGAATTATTCGTGGAGATAGTTTGGCGTTAACATTCACTATTCTATTGCAGGGTATGAATGTGATCATTCGAATGATGATGTTTTTTAATAATTCACTCCCCAAAAATGGAGTAGCAGATTATGTCTATATGATTACATCCTTGTTCGGGATGTTGATTTCGTTTTACTTAGTGATTCGTCTTGACCGGGTTGATGTGCGTACGCTATTGCGTAATTAGTCTTGCCTGGAAGTTGCCTCAATACCACCGCCGGAGCGCCCTTCTCCGGCGGCTTTTTTTTATTAAATCAAAATTCTGGAATCAATAAGATGATTGCCTATCGGCTTGAGAAGGTTGATTGGTCCCACTACAGGAGTTTGAACCCCTTTCACAATAAGAAAAAAAGACAGCTATCAAGCTGCCTTTTGTTCGGAAATTGAGAGGCGACGAGGGGACATCGCTCCCCTTGCGGGAGTTTGAACCCCTTTCACAATAAGAAAAAAAGACAGCTATCAAGCTGCCTTTTGTTCGGAAATTGAGAGGCGACGAGGGGATTTGAACCCCTGATGAGGGTTTTGCAGACCCTTGCCTTGCCACTTGGCCACGTCGCCGAAGGAAAGATTAGAGCGGGCGATGGGGCTCGAACCCACGACCTTCTCCTTGGCAAGGAGACGTTCTACCAATTGAACTACACCCGCAACGGTTATGATTTCTATTCATTTGTAGCGGCGATTATTTTACTATCCTTCGCAATTATCGTCAACCCTTTTTTGAAAATGCTGTTTGAGTAAAATATCGAATTTCAATTTGCTGCCAGGTTTCCGTTGGATCTGTCCGCAAATATTCACCCAAAAGCGGAGCACGTTGGCGGATTTCTTCTGATAAGCGCTGGGCAACACGGCGCATCGCAAAGTGAGCATTTGGTGCAGAACGCAGGCTGACCAAGTGTTCAGCAGAGCGCAGGTTCAGGGAGAGCAGCACCCGGCGGTTGAAGGCGTTTGGCAGTACATAAGCCGCTGCATGAGCAGAGACCAAAGCCAGGCGCCGATAAGTCTCTGCAGCAGCCTGCATTGCCTGGATGTAATCATCTGATAAACCAGCCCGGGTGATGGCGGAAGGAATGGCGAATCCAAGGTCAGGGGAGAAGGGTTGGACAGATTGGGTCATCATCCGATGCCTCTTCAATTCAAAAAAAGCGCCCTGGTCCAGCATCACCTCAAAGGTGAAGGCAGAGTGTTCCAACTCTCGTGCCGGAATATCATATTTACCCAGAGAGCCGAGAGCAGCCTGACACAGAGTGGCATGTTCTTGTTCCGTGAGCCCACAGACATGCTTAAAGAGCTGTGCATAATCGGATTGAGCCGGGGCAAAAGGAAAAAGAAGTGCTGCCAGAAGCCGATTTTCCAGTTGCGGATCCATCCATTGACAGGAACACCAATCGCCTGGGTCCGTCAACGGAGAGATATGTGAGATCCAATTCTGTAAATCAACCTGGGATGTTTTTATGTACGAAGAAGGCTCTGCATACTTAACCAGTGTCGGCACAACTTCACGGGCTACCTGCTTGATTTCTTCGCCGGCTGCCCGAACTTCCGCCAGTGGGTGGGAAAGCATTTTGGTGATGGCGTGTTCCAGAGCTCGTGCATTAATGGTAATGCCAACATTGGCCAGGCACGCTGCAGGTAAAAAGTAACGGCAGACATCGATATAGTCCGATCGGATGCGCCTTTCCCAGGCTGCTTCACTTTCGCCACTTTGGCGCGGGTGATCGATCGCGATGATATCCTTCACCAGGGGTATAGATTTTTGGTATGTTGCCAGAAGCATACGGATGGTGGTAAGGTAATCATCCATGAAGAGTGAGCCGCGAAATTCCTCGGGAACGTAGAAATCATCCAACCCCCATTTCTGATAGCGGGTGGATTTTTCGGTATAGGATGCCAGGCGGTTGGATTCAAGGCATTCCACTGCCAACCGGGAAATATTTTCCACTGCAATGTGCAGTACTGCATGTTCGGCTACCGACGCATGCCCATAACCGACCACCCATTTTTCGTGGAACTCCGCGCTTTTCTCTTCGGTTAGCTCAGCTGCAATCTCCCGGAAAGATTGCGGTGAACGACTGGTTTTAGCAAAAGTGACTGCAATCGTTTCTGGTGGAAGCTTTTGCGGGTCAAGCAGATAGACTTGTCGATCAGGGGACATGGGCCAAGACCTCCCGTGTTTGTTGGATATCCTGCTGGATTTGAACCATTAATAAATCGACAGAGGCAAAACGTTGCTCCGATCGCAGCCGTTGAATCATCTCTAGGCGAAGTTGTTGACCATACAGATCTGCAGAAAGATCCAGGATGTGGACTTCCAACCGGGGCTCTGAAATTTTATCAAATGTAGGTCGGTAACCCAGGTTCAGCACTGATGGCAGGCGTTTGGTGTCAACCCAGGTCCAGGCGGCGTACACACCCGGTTCAGGCAAACGTTTCTCCGGCCAGATTTTGAGATTGGCAGTGGGGATGCCAATATGCCGGCCGCGTCCATCTCCATGAATCACCTGACCGGTGACCGAATACCAACGACCCAGCCAATTGGCTGCTCTCTGCATTTCACCGGTAGCCACCCACTGTCGAATTTGACTGGAGGAAATGATCATACCATCCTGTTCCACCGGCTGAAAAGCGTGTAATTGATAACCAAATTCCAGGCCGAGACTGCGCAAGACTTCCGGTGTTCCCTTTCGGCCATGCCCAAGGGCAAAATCGTATCCGACCCACAATTGTTTCAATTGGGTGGAACCAACCAAGCCCTCAATGAATTCTCGGGCTGATTGGTTTGCGAGCTCCTGGTCGAAAGGCAGTGTTATTACCCCATCCACGCCCATTCCAGTCAAGAGTTCTGCGCGTTCCTCCGGAGAGGTCAGGTAATAAGCTTCCTGAATATTCCGTAGAAAAACGGCCGGGTGTGGGTGGAAAGTAATAACAAACGCCGGAGCATTGTTTCGATGCGCTCCGGCGACCATGTTCTGAATAATACTCTGGTGACCGAGATGGACACCATCGAAAGATCCGATTGTTACCCAGGCATCTCTGGCTTGAAGATCCCGCAATGAAGAGAGATGTTGCATGGTTTAATCAGCCAATCAAGAGAAGAACACCTTCTTGGGCTGCCATTCCTGGGTTTCTGCGTTGAGAACAAGCAAAGCTACCAATTCACCGGCTTCCGAGATACCACGGCCTCGTTCCGGGCTGTCCGGTGCAGCCGGAATGCGATTGCCGTGCCGCAACGCTTCCACCTGTTCATGGGTGACCTCCACGGCTGGCCAATCGGACAAGGCCTCTGCAGCAGGGATCAGATATTGATACCAGTTACCAGCTTCAAAGGCTTCACGTAATTTGCGCATGGGTATTGCATCCCGCAAGGTGAAACGACCGCTCTTGGTGCGGCGCAAGCCAACCAGGTGAGCTCCGCAACCCAAAACTGTGCCTAAGTCATTGGCAAGTGAACGAACATACGTGCCGCTGGAGCAATAAACATCGATTACGGCTTCCGGGGGAGCCCATTCCAACAATTCAAGGTTGTAGACTGTGATCTTGCGGGGAGCCAGATCGACTTCTTCGCCTTCGCGGGCCATTTCATAAGCCCGCTTGCCTTTGACCTTGATCGCCGAGAAGGGTGGCGGGATTTGTTCAATTTCGCCGACGAATTGCTTCAATGAATTCTCAAATTGTTCTTCTGCAATGGTGACCGGCGAAGAGGCGGTAATGGTACCATCTGCATCATATGTGTCAGTCGTAGCGCCAAGGCGAATGATAGCCTGATAGCGTTTGTCGGAGGCTGAAACATATTCACTAAGCCGTACGGCCGGCCCAAGCAGCACGACCAGCACGCCTGAGGCGCGCGGATCCAGGGTGCCGGTGTGACCAGCCCGTCGTATGTTGGTACCCCGGCGGATGATTTGAACGACATCATGGGAGGTCAAACCGATCGGCTTATCCACTACCAAAACGCCGGAAATTGCATTTTTCATATCAAAATTATCTTCCATCGTATTCTCCCCTGTTCCTTTTTATGATTTATCCCTGACTTATTTTAATTTTACCAAATACTGAAAAAATTGCATGAGAAATGAGTGAACAATTTTCCAGGAAAGATTCACACCCGAGAGTGGGTTATCTCCCCATCATTTTTGGCTGCCATTGCCGTTTCCATTCCCGTAACCAGATTGTGTTTTTTGAGCGACCAGAGCAGCCTGGGTGGCCTGTAAAACTCGAGCCTGAACTTCTGCAAGGGAACCTGGAATTTCGGCACCAGCAGCAGCCGGATGACCTCCACCGCCAAAACTCAGGGCGATTTTAGACACATCCAATCCTGGTTGTGCCCGCCAACTGACTTTCACTTTCATCTCCCGTTGTTCCACGAAAATGACAGCCATATCGGTCTCGTCAACAGCAGAAAGGACATTGATTAAATCTGCGTCATCATTGCCAGTGTATCCTGCAACCTGGCGATCCTGCAGGGTCAGCGTTCCCCATGTAATACGATTTTCCCGCTGCAGTTTAACCAGGCACTGGCCCCAGTATAGTACTGCTTCGAAGGAACGACGCACCAAGGCGCGATTGTACAGCTCTGCCAGATTTGCACCGTGATCCATAAGCTTTGCAGCCAGGCGTAAGGTATGAGCAGTGACGTTTGAAGTTCGGAAGCCTATTGTGTCGCTCACCACGCCGGTCAGTAATGCCCGGGCGACAGGTTGGGAAATGACCAACCCCCAATCCCCCAGTTTTTCAGCCAGGATGGCGCAGGTGGCTTCAGATTCGGGGTGGACCACGTTCAATTCGGCAAATTCCAGGTTGGTGATATGATGATCAATATTTAAATCGGGTTTGCGGGATCCCAGGACGCCGCCAGTCCGTCCCAGGTCTGAGCAATCCAAAATAATGGCAGCATCAAAGTCGCTCTTGATCCGGCGTGTAATCAGCTCATGTCCGGGTAGATGCCGAAAAGAGGCAGGGACGCCATCGCTGAGAATAAGCTGGACATCCTTCCCGGCGTTCTTTAGGGCTAATCCCAATCCGAGCAGAGAACCAATCGCATCACCATCCGGCCGGATATGGGAGATGATGACAAAGCGTTGTTTGTCAGAAAAAAACTGGCGAATCCGATCATCAGGAGCCGGAATCATTCTTGGTTCAGATCCTCTTCATCAGCAGGGACATCGTTTGCCGGTGGATTTTGGGTCTCATCCCTCAAAGATGCCAAAACCCGTTCAATCCGATCCGCTCGTTCCGGGGTTGGGTCCCAATGAAAGCGTAGACGCGGAAACACTCGTAATTCGATGGTTTGGGCGAGGGATCGACGGAGAAAACCGCTGGCATGTTCCAGGCCTGACAGAACATCTTTTTTGCGTTCCTGACCTTCGATGGCAGAGACAAAAACCTCAGCATAAGCCAACTCGCGGTCAACTTTCACGCCAGTGATGGAAATACCAGACAAGCGGGGATCATTTACCCGCATGACAATTAGTTCAGAAAGTTCTTCACGGATGCGGTCTGAAATCCGATCCAAGCGTAATTTGGAAGGCATGTCTTACTCCTTCTGGTTGGCAAGCCAACTGTTATCCATTGCGTTCGATGATGAAGCAATCCAGAATATCACCAGGCAGGAATTCATTAAAGCCTTTCAGCCCTATGCCACAATCCAGACCCTGGCGAACTTCTCGGACATCATCTTTTTCATGCTTGAGCGAAGAGATTTCGCCCTCAAAAACTGTCTGACCGCCACGAAGAACGCGAACTTTGCAGCTTCGGCGCACTTCACCTTCGCGCACCCGGCAACCAGCGATATTGCCAAGCTTGGAAATTGAAAAGACGGCCAGTACTTCGACTTTTGCAACATGATTTTCTTTGAATTCAGGCTGCAACATACCGGTCAGAGCTTTTTCAATATCTTCTGTCAGGCGGTAGATGATATCGTACATGCGAATGCTGACGCCTTCGCTTTCTGCCAGGCGGCGGGCTGCAGTATCTGCCTGGACGTTAAAACCGACGATGAAAGCCTTGGAGGCAGAGGCCAGCATGACATCGCTTTCGGTGATGTTGCCCGTTCCTGCGTGCAGGATGTTGATACCAATTTCTGTCTTATTGAGATCTTTGAGAGAATTGACGATTGGTTCAAGGGAACCCTGGACATCTGCTTTAACGATCAGGCGCAGTTCTTTGATTTCACCGGCCTGGAAGCGGGTGAAGAGTTCTTCCAGGGAGAGATGAGTGATTGCCGAAGCGGCCGCTTCGTTGGCTTTCAATCGGCGCTCTTCGATCACCACACGCGCTTCCCGTTCATTCGGATAAACCTGGAACAAATCTCCGGCTTCGGGTACGTCGTTTAGTCCCATCATTTGGACTGGTGTGGAAGGTCCTGCCTTGCGGATCTTGCGGCCGCGGTAATCAAACATGGCGCGAATGCGACCATAGGCATTGCCTGCCACAACTACATCGTTATCCGTAAGGGAGCCGTTTTGCACCAGCAGGGTGGCGATGACGCCTTTCGATTTATCCAATTGGGCTTCGATGACTGTGCCGAGTACTTTACCGTTGGGGTTGGCTTTGATATCGATGCTATCCGCTACCAGCAAAATGCCTTCCAATAAATCTTCCATACCCGTTTTTTGTTTTGCGGAAACTGGAACAATGATCGTATCGCCATCCCATTCGTCTGAAACCAGGCCTTGATCGGCCAGTTGGCGTTTGACGAAATCCGGGTTGGCATCCGGGCGGTCAATTTTATTGAGGGCGACCACGATTGGTACCCGGGCAGCTTTGGCATGTGCGATTGCCTCGCGAGTTTGCGGCATGACGCCATCATTGGCAGCAACCACCAGGATCACAATATCCGCGCCTTGGGCACCACGTGCCCGCATGGCAGTAAAGGCTGCATGCCCCGGGGTATCCAGGAAGGTGATTAACCGGCTTTTGTGTTCTGCTTGGTAAGCGCCAACGTGCTGGGTGATGCCACCTGCTTCTCCGCTGGCAACATTGGTGTGCCGAATGGCATCCAGCAAGGTGGTCTTCCCATGATCGACATGGCCGAGGATGGTGACAACAGGCGGCCGTTGAACCAGATGACGTGGATCTTCATTGGCGATGAGTTGACGCCAAAGCGGAACTTCGCCAGTTTCCCTGACTTCCTCTTCTTCAGGCATATCCAGTGATGTTTCAAATCCGAGTTCAGAAGAAACAACTGCCGCTGTATCATAATCAATCGTTTGGTTAATAGATGCCATCACCCCGATGGACATGAGGGTTTTGATAATCTGAATGGGACTGGTTTCAACCAGTTGAGCCAAGTCACGAACTGTGATAGAGCCGGGGATTTTAATTTTCTTTTGGCCATTTTCGCTCATACAATACCTCCGGGCAAGAAACCTGTGAATGGCTGGTGCCAGGTTGAACTTGCACAGAGTGCATGGTTCAGGCCAGGTCTAGCCGTCTAATCTTTAATAAAGAACAGATTTACTTTCATCTTGATGCTACCGGCACCTCTTCGTCAGGTTGATTGTCGGGAATATCCGGCAAGGTCAGCATGAATGAAGTAAGAGTTGCGCGGTCCTGTTCCGTAAGCTCTGTTTTAAGAGCATGTCCGAGCGCACCTTTTAAGCCGCGTATCCAGCACGAGCGCTGGTTATGCAGGTAGGCCCCCCGGCCGTCAAGTTTTCCACTAGGGTCAACCAAAATTCCATTTTCAGTGCGGACAATGCGAATCAGGTTGCGTTTTGGAAGAGTTTGACGGCATCCCACGCAGGTGCGTTGTGGAATATGCTTGATCCGTCTTGAGGGCTTTTTTTTAGCCACCTTTCATTTCTCTTTTTTCAATTTCCGATCTACCATTCGTCTCCACCTTCACCGCGGCGATGTATCTTGCGGACGATGGTGACATCACGATCTGGATCATATTCGATCTGAACGGGTTTGTGTTTCTTCGATTTCTTCTTTCCAGATTTTTCCACTTTGCTCACATCGCCTTCATCTTCATCCTCTCCAAGATCAGCCGAACTTGGAGTGAAGGCAGCCAGATGACCGGCGATTTCATCAAATGTACTCATATCAATGATTTCTGGAACCTTTTCGCCTGAGGCTTCTTCCACAACTACAGCAACGGTTGCCTCCACAACGTCCGGTTGGGTGGTAACGGTTTCAATCGGTGAAATGACTTCAACAACCGGGACTTCAACAACCGGTTCCGGCGTGGGGGCGGGAGCTTCTTCAGGAACAGCCAGAAGTTGTTCTACCAGGATTTTGATCTGGTTCATGGAGCGCGGACCGATGCCTTGCAGCCCCAAGATTTTATCCGGTTGGGAGGCCATCTGTTCCAGTAAAGCGCCGGTGGTATCGTACCCGGCTCCCTGAAGAAGATTAGCCACATGATCCGGCAAGCCACAATCCAGGATGTTTTGATTGAAAATTTCGGGTGATACGCGATCTTTGAGAGTTGGAGAAGCTGCCAAAACTACTTCGGGAGCTTTTTCCGGTGCGGGCCGGTAGGCAATCCGCCGCTCAACGCGGTCCACAAAACGAACCATCAGGTCGTACTCTTCTGGCATCAAGGGGCGGTTTTCCGCCTT
The DNA here is from genome assembly GCA_041741455.1 of Anaerolineaceae bacterium. Taxonomy (GTDB): domain Bacteria; phylum Chloroflexota; class Anaerolineae; order Anaerolineales; family Anaerolineaceae; genus CALESS01. The sequence continues at coordinate 34,430 of JBGSJZ010000008.1, forward strand.
GCGAGCAAGCATATCTTCGATGACCGGGATATTGTCGGTCTCAGACGCAGAAAAAGAAACAAGTGATTCGTCGGTTTGCAGTTTGTGAATGGCGTCGCCAGCAGCTTCGATCAGGCTCTTAATGTCGATCCGCCAATTGGTTAGCTTGGCTGCCAGGCGGGCATTCTGACCCTCTCGGCCAATGGCCAGGCTGAGCTGGTCATCCATCACGATCACTGTGGCAGTTTTTCCATTGGCAGAACGCTCGTTAAGGTAAACGCCGGTGACTTTAGCCGGGCTGAGGGCTTTCGCGATGAAACCTGCAGGATCCGGGTTCCATTCAATGACGTCAATCTTTTCGTTGTGCAGTTCACCAACAATGGCTTGAATCCGGACGCCGCGCATACCGACGCAGGCACCCACCGGGTCGATGCCGGGTTGGGTAGAGGAGACGGCCACTTTTGCGCGCTCGCCGGGTTCGCGGGCGATGGAACGAATTTCAACCACGCCATGATAAATTTCGGGCACTTCATTCTCAAGAAGGCGGCGCAGGAAATCTTTATGAGTGCGGGAAATAACAATCTGAGGACCGCGGTTGCTTTCCTTGACTTCTGCCACCAGGCCGCGCACTCGATCACCATTGCGGAAGCGTTCACCCGGGATCATGTCTTTGCGGGACATGAAACCTTCCGCCCGCATTTCCAAACCGATGGTTATGCCCGATGCGTTGATGGCCTGAATGACACCGCTGACAATTTCGCCGACTTGCTTGGCGTAATATTCAACCTGGGCAGAGCGTTCAGCATCACGGATGCGCTGCTGGATGACCTGGCGCGCAGTCTGGGCTGCCACACGACCAAAATCGTGCGGAGTGGATTCGACGATAACCGTCTCACCAATCTGCGCTTCAGGTGATGCGCGCAACGCCTCGGCAAGTGACACTTCTGTCAGGGTATTGTCGACAGATTCGACCACTTCTTTTTCAGCAAAGATGGTAACTTTGCCAGTTTCCGGGTCAATGCGGGCTTCAATTTGCTGCTGGGCAGAGGCGTTTACCGCTTTGCGGTAGGCAGCAACCATGGCTGATTCCAAGGCTTTGAGAATAACTTCCTTGGGCAGCTGTTTCTCTTCTAGCACTTCGTTGAAGGCCAGGGCGAATTCGTTCTTCATCCCTTAAAAACTCCGCTACTTTTTTCTCGTAAGGTTATATACGCAAGAAAGTGGGGGTTGCCCACTTTCCGATGCACGACTATTACGCTAAGAACGTTATTATTTTAGCATAGAAACATAGCAGGTGCAAGGATTTGAAGCTGTTTTTCGTAGAACCTGTTGAAAGATCTCTCGTATAATTAAGCAAATACCAAACACCTTTGAGCCCACACACAAGTTTCCATTGAACATTCTTTGAAAATCGGAAAAAGGAGCAATTGATGAACAATCCAGATGCAACCAGCCAAGCTTTGAATATCTTACGGGATGGTGCCAACTTTCAGTGGTATGTAATTCCTTTGCTGGCTTTTGTGGTTTATATCTATGGCAATGAAATTTCAAAAAAGAATTGGGCTGGGGTGGCAGCCGGACTAGCATTATATGTTGTTCACTGGTTTTATGAAATATTGAATGCCTTCATCCAACATTTCAGCGGGCATGCCCTGTGGACCGTGCCGACTGGGACTTCATACCTCTTGTTGGTGGGGGTGGGGGTGGAATTAAGCTTGATGTTTTCGGTAGCAGGTTTGGTGATGAGTAAGTTATTGCCTGCAGATCCGAAGATGAAAATTCTTGGTATGAATAATCGCGTGGTGTTTGCCATTGGCAATGCGGCTTTTTTTGCCCTGATCGAAATTTTCCTGGCAACCACCCCGGCTTTTGTCTGGGTGTACAGATGGTGGGGAGCCATTCCGGTATTCGTTACCGTTTATATCCCATTTTTTCTGGCAGCCTTTTTTGCCTTTGACTGGTCCAAGAAGATCCGGATCCGCTTTATTGTTGGCTTGGCGAGTTTAAACATCCTTTTGCTAGTTGTCTTTGCCGGGATCTTGAAGTGGATCTAACGAAAACCTTTATTTATTTTGGATAAATTGGACAAATGCGGTAAAATAATCACACCATCAATTGCTGATTACGGTCGAAGGCAGGTGTGAATGCGTCCATCATTGGATGAACCCATCCGAATTTATCGGTATTCTGCTCGAGGGTGGGAAGCTCAGGAAACCCGTGTCATTGAAGAGGCGAATGTTTCGTTGACAATAAACGGAGAGCTCTGGTTGATCTTCACTTGTACCCCCACGCATTTAGAAGAACTATGCGTGGGGTTTTTATTTAACGAAGGTATTATCCAAAGTATTGCTGAAATCCAAGCCATCACTGTATGCGACAATCGCACCAATGTGGACATCTGGTTGGATCGCAGCATCAAGAAACCAACCCAATGGCGAAGGACCTCAGGCTGTACAGGAGGTGTCTCGATGGTGGAACCTGATTTGGCTGTCAGGGTCGCCTTGAACGGAGGTTTTTGTGGTAAGCAGGTGTGGGAGGGGATGACCCAGTTGCTAGAGGCTCAAACGTTGTATCGTCGAACCAGAGGCATTCATTGTTCGGCAATTTTTGATGGCGATCATTTGAGTTACATTGCGGAAGATATTGGCAGGCACAATACGCTGGATAAACTGGCTGGTATGATTCTACTGGCTCCCATGATCTCTCAATCGATTTTGGTTTTTACCACCGGACGAGTAAGTTCGGAGATGTTGCAAAAATCTGTCCGGTTAGGCGCCATCGCAGTCATCTCACGCACATCGCCAACTACCCTATCCATTCAAATGGCCAGACGACAAGGTGTGACACTGATCGGGTATGCCCGCCGGGATCAATTTCAAGTTTATTCCCACCCCGAGCGATTGGCAGAATTTGCACAACCATTCCCCATACATGACTTGACTCAGGTGGATTCTTCGTCATCCAGCATTTCAGCTTGAGTAAGTTCTTCAAATGTATTGATATTGATGAATGCCCGAACTCTCTTATCGTAAGTCTTGACTTCTTCAACTGATAAAACTCGAACCTTACCATCTGGAAACCAGGAAATCATTCGCTTTTGGCCAGTTTCTAAAGCTTGCTTAACTGTGGGTAAGCAAGCTTCCCTTCGGTAGACTGCATGGAATGGCTCAAAACCCTCATGAGACACTGGGATGACCACATCCATCGCTTGCGCAACCAGGAATTCGATTTGCTTTTGATATAATGCCAGGCTTGGAAAAGGCATATCAGTGGCAACGATCAAAACAACGGGGTTTTGTGAATAATACAGGGCAGTGTATAAGCCACCTAAGGCGCCCAATCCTGGGTAAAGATCCGGGTAAACCGGATACCCAAGGAATAATAAATCCTCAGGTTGGTTAGAGGTGATGAGGATTTCATCTGCAATAGGCTTAAGCCGCTGGATGATACGCTCGATGAGAGGCTGTCCTTTAAAAAGAATCAGAGCTTTATCGGTGCCCATGCGGGAGGATTGGCCGCCAGCTTGAATGGCAAGGCTTGTTTTCATGACTATAATTATACTGAATTCGTCTGAATTTTAAAATTTGCAGGAGACTCCGTATATGGATGAAATCAACTTGAATCAATTGAAACCCAGGTTGGATGAGTTGGCAGGCCTCGGGCGGACAGCTTTACTGCCGGCCATCCATGCTGTTCAGGAGTTGTATGGATATGCCCATCCAGAAGCGCTCAAAGAGGTGGGCAGAGTGCTAAATGTGCCTCTGGCAGACATATACGGAGTGGTTAACTTTTACACTTTGTTCTATGCTGAACCGGTCGGAAAAACGATCATCCATGTTTGCGGTGACCCGGCCTGCGCCATGGCTGGAGCCGATAGCGTTTTAAAAATGGCCAATCAAAAAGTGGAACAACGCATTCTGGACGGCCAATTGATGGAGACCATCACCGTTGAGCGCAGTGCCTGCCTGGGCTTATGTGAGCATGCCCCAGCCATGCTGGTGCAGGGGGCGGCAGTGGGCCAGGCAAGCCAGAGAATCTGGGAAGAGATGGCCGAAGGGCGGTCTCGGCGACCCCATTCGATTGTCGGTGGGGATATCTCCATCCTTACAGCCAATTGCGGGCACGGGCATACAACTTACTTGAATGAATTTAAGGCCAGGGGTGGTTACGCCGGCTTGCGGCGGGCAATAAAAATGGATCCGGCGGATGTTATCGAAATGGTGAAAGCTTCTGGATTGGTGGGGCGGGGTGGGGCAGCTTTTCCCACTGGTGCCAAATGGGAAGGAGCGGCTAAAGCAACCGCAGACCAGAAATATGTTGTGGTTAATGCTGATGAGGCCGAGCCAGGAACCTTTAAGGATCGGGTAATGATGGAGGATGATCCGCACCGGATTTTGGAAGGTTTGATGATCGCCGCTTATGCGATCGGCGCCAGCAAAGGATATTGGTATATTCGTGGCGAGTATGCATATTCCTTCCAGGTGGTTGGGAAAGCCATCAAGGAAGCAAAAGCTGCTGGAATTCTGGGGGAAGATATCCTCGGCACAGGTTTTAACTTCGATGTTGAAGTGCGCCGCGGGGCTGGTGCTTATATCTGCGGGGAAGAGACCGCCCTGTTTGAATCGATTGAAGGCAAGCGGGGTTTCCCAAGGGTCAAACCGCCGTTCCCAACCACATCTGGTTTATTCGGCATGCCTACTGTTATTAATAATGTAGAAACTCTTGCGAACATCCCATTCATCCTGGAGCACGGAGCAAAAACCTATCGCTATTATGGCACAGAGAAATCTCCAGGCCCCAAGTTATTCTGCGTTTCGGGGGATGTGGTTCGTCCTGGTCTGTATGAGGTGCCGTTTGGCGTATCGATGCGGCACCTGATCTTTGGCCTGGCAGGTGGAATGCGGGAGGGTCGCACCTTCAAAGCTGCACTGGTGGGTGGGGCAGCCGGTGCTTTTACGAACCAAGAGCATCTGGATATCCGGCTTTCCTTTGAAGATTTACGGTCAGTTGGGTTGCCGCTAGGATCCGGTGTAATCACCGTGTTTGATGATACCCGGATTATGAAAGAAATCTTGTTGCGACTGACCCATTTCTTTGCTGAAGAATCCTGCGGGAAGTGCTACCCCTGTCAAATGGGTACACAACGGCAGTACGAAATCATGCAGCGAATTGCGGAAGGTAAGCCTTTGCCGGATGATATCAATCGCCTGACGCAGGTCGGATGGACCATGACGGATGCTTCATTGTGCGGACTGGGGCAGACAGCAGCCAGCGCAATACTCAGTGCGATCAAGATTTGGCCAGAACTCTTTGTAGCTGAAAGGGCATGAGGATCACATGGCAGACCAAATTACCCTGACGATCGACGGCCAGACGATTCAGGTGCCAGCCGGAACCACCATTCACAAGGCAGCTTTACAGGCTGGCATCCAAATCCCAACGATTTGTTATCACGACTTCTGCACAGCCAATGCGCTCTGCCGGATTTGCGTAGTGGAAGTTGAAGGTTCCAGGACCCTGGTGGCTTCTTGTGTGGCAAAGGTTAGCAATGGGATGAAAATATTGACACAGACCGAGCGAGTTCTTCAGGCACGTAAAACGATCCTGGAAATGCTGGCTGCCTCGGTGGACCTTTCTGAGGCGGATGACATACAAGGGCTGATTGAGGAATATGGAGCCAGTTCGACCCGTTTTCCGGATGCTGAGCGCCGGGAGATGCCGGTGATCGATGACAATCCGATGTACATTCGGGATTATTCGAAGTGCATTCTTTGCTGGCGCTGTGTACAGGTCTGCGCAGAAGATGCTCAATACACCTTTGCCATCAATTTTTCAGGCAGGGGATATGAAACACAAATCAGCACTTTTTTTGACCTTCCTTTGCCTGAAACGACCTGTGTTTTTTGTGGTCAATGTGTGGGCGTCTGCCCGACCGGGGCGTTAAAACCAAAGCGTGAATTCATGTTGGAACTGGGTTATACACCGGATGAAATTATGTCCCTGACGCGTGGCGAACGACGCCGACGGATGAGACGTTAGGTGGAAGACCAAACCAAGGAGATGCTGGCATGACAAAACCTGATCGCATCGTTCCAACCACCTGCCCATTTTGCGGTGTTGGCTGTAATTTACAATTGCACATCAAGGATGATTTTATTTATCGGGTGACATCACCATTTGATTCAGTGGTTAACCATGGCAATTTGTGTGTTAAGGGACGGTTTGGCTATGATTTTATTTATCACCAGCAGCGGGTAACTACGCCGATGATTCGCCGGATCCCGCAAAAACCCGGCGCTCGCACCCAGGCTTTTGATCAGGCTGAGTGGCGTCCGGTGAGCTGGGAGGAAGCTTTGGAATTTGTAGCGGACCGCCTGGTGGAAATCTACCAGCGGGATGGTGCCGGCGCCATGGCAACCTATTGCTGCGCTAAAGCCACCAATGAGGATAATTACCTGCTGCAGAAGATGTACCGCTCCCTGTTTCGGACAAACAACGTTGACCATTGCACCCGACTGTGCCATGCTGCCAGTGTGGTGGCTTTGCAAATGGCAGTGGGATCGGCAGCCATGAGTAACACCGCGGGGGAGGTGATTTATAACGATGTATTTATCGTTACCGGATCCAATGTGACCGAAAATCACCCGATCATATCCCTGCAGATGAAAGAAGCGATCCAAAAACATGGTGCTAAATTGATTGTGGTAGATCCAAGACGGATTGAAATGGTGAATTTTGCAACGCTTTGGCTACCGGAAAAACCCGGCACAGATGTTGCAGTTTTCTCAGCAATGGCACATGTGATTCTTAAAGAAGAGCTGTATAACCAGGAATTCATCGATACCCGCACTGAGAATTTCATCGAATTCGCCGATTCGATGGAGAAGTTTACGCCTGAATACGCCGAAGAAATTTCAGGTGTAGATCGTGACCTGATCATTCAGGCAGCTCGTTTGTATGCCAATGCCAAAAACGCTGCAATCTACTGGGCACTGGGTATCCCGGAACATTCTCATGGAACTCAAAATGCCCTGTCGTTAATCAACATGGCGCTCCTCTGCGGGCAAATCGGCCGGTTGGGTACCGGGTTGAATCCGTTACGCGGCCAGAATAACGTCCAGGGCGCCTCCGATTTTGGCGCTATGCCCTGGCATTATCCGGGTTACCAGCGAGTGGATAACGAGGAAGCAGCCTTGAAGTTTGAAGCGCTTTGGAACATTGAGCCGGGAGGTCTCAACCGCAAGCCTGGGTTGACCACTACCGAGATCATGAGTGCGGTTCACGAAGGGGGCGTCAGGTCTTTGTATATTATGGGTGAAAACCCGATGATGTCGGAGCCGAACCTGAACCTGACGCGCAAACACATGGAACAATTGGAATTTGTGGTGGCGCAGGATTTGTTTATCAATGAATCAGGTGCGTTTGCCGATGTGTTTCTGCCTGCAACCTCCTGGGCGGAGAAGGATGGTACCTTCACAAACACCGATCGCAGGGTGCAACGAGTTCGCCAGGCTATTCTGCCTCGTGGTCAGTCCCGACCGGACTGGCAAATCATCTGCGACCTGGCCAGGCGACTGGAAATACGACTGGGACGCCCCAATTCGGTTTTTTGGGATTATCAACGCCCCTCTGAGGTGTTGGCTGAGATGAGCCTGGCGGTGCCGGATTATGCTGGAGTTCGCTATGAGAGAATTGAGAAAGTGGGGCTGCAAACGCCAGTTGCTGATGAGAACCATCCGGGCACGCCGTTCTTGTTTAGTGAGCGGTTCCCGCGCGGTCGAGGCAAATTCCATCCGTTGGAATACACGCCCTCTGCGGAACTGCCTGATGAAGAATATCCCCTGATCCTGACCACCGGCCGGGTGTTGGAACACTGGCATGGTGGTACATTGACCCGCCATTCCTGGGTGGATGACCTGCAGCCCGAGGCGTTGGTGGAAATCAACCCAGCAGATGCCAGTCGGTTGGGGATCAAACATGGGCAAGCGGTGCGGGTTACCTCACGCCGTGGTTCAATTGTTTTGCGAGCCAAGGTAACCGAAAAATCGACGGTTGGGGTGGTTTTCATCCCATTTTTCTTTGCAGAAGCAGCAGCCAACGAATTGACCATCGATGTGTTGGATCCGTTGGCAAAAATCCCAGAATATAAGGCATGCGCTGTGCGGGTAATCCCGGCTGAGGAGAATGAATTGCGTTTGCCGGAAGCTCGCCAAGTGCGTGGGCGATATTAGCCAGGGATCCTTTCCCGGAAAATGTGAGAAATGGCCAATGCCAGCGACATTGAATCCTTACTACAAGAGAGCGTAAAGCTTGAAAAGGTTGGAGATCTACTGCCTGCACTGGAGCAGGCAAATTTAGCGTTACAGCACGCAGAGAATGATCAACTTCAAGAATTAATCCTAAAATCACATTCCAGGTTGGGCTGGATATTGATGATTCTAGGCCGGTACGCTGAGGCCATTTCTCACGCAGAATGGATTCTGGTAAAAAGTCAGGCGACTCCGGAGGCGGTAGATGCTCTGGTTGTGAAAGCCACTTGTCTATCGGAAACCAATCAATTAAGCCAGGCGGAGCTACTTTTACAACGGGCTGTGGATATCAGTCGATACACCCAGTATAAAGCGGGTCTTAGCAACGCTTTACACAATCTAGCAAATTCCATTCACCTCATTCGGGGAAAATTTAGTCTGGCGCTGGCTGCCATGGAAGAAGCCCAGCAAATTGCTGAAGAACTTGGTGAAAAACATTGGGGATTACCAACCCTACGCGGATATGTCTATCAAATTTCAGGAGATCGGATCCGTCTACGGCAGGCGTTGGACGAGCTGGTGTGCTTTGCCCGTCCAGGAACCCGGTTGGCAGGTGTGTATTATTACCTGTGGAGTCGGTTGGCTCTGGATGAAGGTGACCTGACTCAGGCAGAGGAATATCTGCGCCTGACGTTACGTATAGCTACCCAGACTGGCATTCCGCACTTGCAGGTGTGGAGCAGGATTGCCAGCAGCATTTTATTCAGGTTTAAAAACGAAGTTGCTTCTGCATCCGGGTGGGCGGAAAATGCAGTCCTAAACGCCAGGCAAACAGGCAGTGACCACCTGCTCGGGCAGGCATTAATTGAACGTGCGCAAGTTGAATGGTTGCAAGGTGATCTGGTTCAAACTGAGAAGACCCTACTGGAAGCCATTCAACGGTTAGAGAAACTACGGGCGGAATACGATTTAGCGGTTGCAGGAATATTACTGACTTGTTTATATCTTGAGACGAATAACCCGAATCTTGAAATGCTTTGGTTGAAATCAGCCCGTCAAGTGATCCATGGCGGTTATTCGTTCATCATTGAAAAGGAGAGAAGCCGAACTTATCCTTTGATCGCACATTTTCTTCACTCCAAGAATTCTGACTCCCGAGCTGCAGCTGAAATGCTATTGAATAGTCTTGAGCGCCTGGCGCCTCCGCCCATCAAAGTTAAAGGCTTGGGGCAATTTATTGTCTGGATTGGCAACCGCCTGATTCCGGATCCCATGTGGAATCGAAGGAAAAGTGGCGAGTTATTGCGCTACCTCTTGATACACCGTGGATATTCTGCGAGTAAAGAAGAAGTATTGGAAGATTTTTGGGGTGAGAATGATCCAGAGACAGCCCAGGACTTGCTGCATCAGGCAACTTCTACCATTCGTAGGACTCTGGAGCCAGATTTGCCGGAAAAATTCCCATCGCGCTACTTACGGATTGAAGGGGAAAGGATTTTTCTTCGATTGCCGCCTGGTTCATATCTTGACTTTGAATACTTTGAAACACAGGTTCCACTTACCATTCAGGCGGGAAAACCTCAGGGGTTACAAAGGGTTATTGGAGCTTACCAGGGTGAACTTTTCCCAATGGATCAATATTCTACATGGAGCTTGAGGAAACGTACACAGCTCAATGAATTGTATATCCTGGGTATGCTGGCCTTATGCCAGATGTGGATGAACTCTGGGGACTATGGATTGGTTTCGCAAGGAATTCGCCAAATCATTGATCAAGATCCCTGGAATGAGGATGCTATCCTGCTGGGTATGCAAGCGCACATTCGGTTGGGGGATAAACCGAAAGCGATCAGGTTGTTTCTAGAATTAGAAAAGCGTTTAAAGGTAGATTTACAGCTCACCCCTCGACCAGAACTGATTGCCTACGTAAAGGAAATCCGCGAAGAATAATCTCGAAAACTCCAACTTAAATCAACTCAAAAAATGTCGTAAAAACGGCTCAGGTGTCAGTCATCTGTCAGCCGTTTTTGCTAAGATAGATTAAGAAATGATTATGAGAACAAAAGCATCTTTTATCATCACACTCATCGCAGATCCAGCCACTGTAAATGAAGTTGCTGGCAAGGTAGAAGTTGTCAAGAATGGAGTAAGTTTTTATTTCAATGATTGGGATGAGTTAAAAACTAGAATTCTTGATAATCTGAGGAACAATCCGAATGCAATATTTCTTAATGGTAAGAGAAAAAATGGAGAAATTGACACACTGGAAGAATAACCGATTATGACCATTACTATCGGTGAGTACTTTGAGGGGAATCCACCGATCTCATCAAGCCCCGTTTTCAACAATCCGGCTTAGCCGGAACGAGGAAAGCGGGGCTTCCTATTTTTAATTGACAGGTGAACATGTTTTTGTTAAAGTAATATATATAGGCAATCCATTCGGCTTTATTGAGGCATGATGCAAAAGTTTTTGCGTGGAGCAACAGTCTGGTTTATTTTGGGGACGATTTTTCTATGCCTGGGCTTATGCCTGGCAATCAACCCTCCGGTTGGCAGTTCGCAACCAGTGGACCAGCCGATCTGGAATGATGGTAGTTCCACAGATTCCGGTGGGGCGGATACCGGAGGTTGGAATTGGGAAGGCGGCGAAGATAGCGGGAATGATAGCACGACGGATGGAACCGAAACGGATAGCTGGGATACAGGTAACAGCGGCTCTGATTCATGGGACTGGGGAGACTCTGGAAGCGACTCAGGCTCGTGGGATTGGGGTGACACGGGCACGGATTCAGGTTCTTGGGATTGGGGTGGTTCCGACTCTGGTAGTTGGGATTCAGGGGGCTTTGACAGCGGTGGCTCCGATAGCGGGTCGTGGTGAGGTGGTGACATGTCCGGTTGCCTGATCGCCTTGGCATTATTGTTTTATTTCATTGGATTCGTTATATGGATCAATCAAAGGAAATCCCGCCCAACCTTTGATGATACAAAGCACAATCCCCAACACCTGGGTCAAACCCTGGACCGGCTGATTCCTAATGACCCCAGGCAAATGACGAGTGTGCGGCATGCCAGCAACTCAAATCGAGATGAGGGAAGTATGGTCCAAACGGTTTCGAAGTTAAATAGCTATCATATCGGTGATCGGATCCGGGTTGAGCATCCGGTTCAAGGTGAATATACTGTTTTTGTGCAGGGGAGGGTGACCTTCTCCGAGCTCTGGCAAAAAAGTCGAACTGCTCAAAGTCCGTGGGTGCCGACTGGCAACAAATTTATTGGCCTGTGGCTGGAAGCAAACCTGTTTGTGTTGGAATGGCAGAATCGACTGTACCTGCTGGATGAAAATGTAAGGCTCTCAGATGGCGAGATCCAACGGGATTTTGCCCCTCATGCTCGTAAATTTGCCCAATCAGACCAGACTGCCGAGGTGTTATTCGCCTATCCACCAGTCATGTGGAGGATGGTCGATATTGGTAAATTTATAATAAATTCCGTGGAGGGGCAAGGAATCCAGGCACAACCAGGCGCAGTGGGCCGCTTTATTCACGCCAGTGGTGAGGGTCAACGGGCTTTGGTGTTGGAGGATTATGAAAGCGGAGGCCAGGATATCGTCTGGATTGGTTACGCCATTTCAGAAATTATTAAATCATAGGAGAAGATATGAAAAGAGAAATGCGTGGGTGGTTGATTCCGGTAATTGTCATTATTGTCACTTTGACGCTTGGACAAGCGATCTCGTACCTCGCTGCTCCTGCTTCTTGGTCGGCATTTTTAAATCGGGTGCCAGTGATCGTGAGTATGATTGCCTTCTGGGGGCCGATCATCGCAGCGATTACTGGATTGCTGGTGTGGATCATGATGCGAATGATGGGATTTGCTTCGCTGGAGGAAATTCGCAAAGAATCGGTGGAGCAGAATAACCCGACACCGGCGATTATTTTTATCGGAACGTTAATTGCTAGTATTTTGTTCTTGATGCTTGTAATCCGACCTTGATCCATATGAAAATAAAACCGCCCGGGCAAATTGCGCCGGGCGGTGTGAATGCGGAGATTGGCTAACCGCGTTTATCACCTTCTTTGACAAGCAGCCTGATAAATTCCATGAAGCTGCGCCATTCTTCATCGTAGAAGTTGATGGTGACATTGTTCAGTTGAAGATAGTAGGTGGTTTCGTTATCCGGTTCCTCAGCCTTCCAAGCGAGGTATTCATCGGTTTCAGCAAGTGTGGTGGTTTTAACTTCGGGTTCCATCATGTGCTCCTTGGGAAGAAAAAGAAGGCTAGAAAAAAAGCCCCGCCATGCCGTGTGTTGCGAAGTTTTGAACCTGCAAGCGCAGGTTGGGACCTTGTACGGAAGCGTCGCCTTGACCGAAGTCTATCGCGTTGCTGCCAAGTATGAGGGTCCCATGAAAAGAGTGTTGGCTCAAAACCGGGAGTGCAGCATCACGAACACAGCAGGGTTACTTTTTTATACCACAAAATGGAATGGGTGAAAAGGTGATTACAAATTCGTCAAGTGGGGTGATCCAGGGATGCATCAGATGGGTGATGAAAATTGCAAACGAATGAATTTGCTTGCAGTTTCAACAAGAATTCAATAGAATAAAGAAAAAAAGGAGAATGACACAATGAAAAAAATCTCGATGGTATTTCTGGCTGTGATGGTGTTTTTGTTAGTGGCCTGCCAGGGTGATGTGGAAAGCACATCCCTTACTGTAAAAGATGCCTGGGCTCGCTCTGCCCTCCAGGGAAATCCGACTGCCATTTATTTCATTATTGATAACCCAACAGATCAAGAGGACGTACTGTTGACGGCAAGCACAGATGTTTCAATGATGACCGAACTACACATGAGCTCCATGGATGCCAGCGGTGTAATGAAAATGACTCCCCAGGAAAACGTACCCGTCCCCTCAAAATCCAATGTGGAATTTAAGCAGGGTGGTCTGCATGTTATGTTGATGAATATCAAGAAAGATTTGAAACCGGGTGATTCGGTGAAGTTGACACTGAACTTTGAAAAAGCTGGGCAAATCATTATGGATGTGCCTGTTAAAGAACCATGAAAGAAGCATTGATCCGGAGTTTTCTGGCAATCGACTTACACGCACCCATGCAGGCCAAACTTGAGGAGGTAGTAACTACCTTAAGAAGCAAAGCAAATTTACCAGTGCGCTGGGTTGCCGGAAAAAATATTCACCTGACCCTTAAGTTTTTGGGCGAAAGTGAACTGGATCAACTACGAGAATTAGAGAATGCCATGCTCCCATGCCTGCAAACCTATGCATCTTTTGATATCAGGGTTGGCGGCCTGGGAGCATTTCCTGTCTCCGGTCACCCCAGGGTGATCTGGGTTGGGGTGCAGGCTCCACCAATTCTGGAGCAAATTGCCAATGAAGTCGAATCGATCTCAGTTAACCAGGGCTATGAACGGGAGAACCGTAGATTCTCCCCCCATTTAACCCTGGGACGGGTTTCGCAATCGGCCAATCCACAGCAAGCTCTATTGATTCGTGAGATGTTGCATAAAACGCAAGTAGCTGAACTGGGGACCATCCAGGTGGATGCCGTCACCCTGATCCAAAGTGTGCTCACTCCGGCTGGCCCAATCTATTCACCTTTGTCGGTTCTTCGCTTTTCATGCTAAAATAATATGACTATCAAATCGTAAAAGAGGTGAGTTCTGAACGGATTAGATCTGGCGCGTGCCATGGTAACGACATTGGAAGAAAAGAAAGGTGAAAACATCCTTCTTTTGGATATTCGTGAAATTGCGAATTTCGCAGATTATTTCATCATCTGTAATGGCACAAGTGATCGCATGTTGGACGCACTGGCCCGTGAGGTGGTAGAATCTGCCGAAAGGCTAACTGAAGATCATTACAAGGTGGAAGGCCGGGCCAGTGATGGTTGGTTGCTGGTGGACCTGGGAGATATAATCGTGCATCTCTTTTCGCCGGACCAGCGGGATTATTACCGGTTGGAACAATTATGGGAAAAGGGAAAAATCCTGATAAAAATGCAGTGAGTCTTCATGTACCTATCAAACGCCGGCTTGTTGATGAAGCTGGTGTTTTTGTTTTAATTTAACCCCAGTTCCGGAGAAGATATTTGCAATATTAGCTGAAGATCATTAATTTTTCCGCTTGATCAATCCTAGTTGGACGGCTTTACTGACGGCTTCAGTTCGATTGGAGGCGTCCAATTTATCCAATATGTGGCGGATATGGGTTTTCACGGTATTTTCTGAAATAAACAGTTTTGATCCAATTTGATGGGTTGTCAAGCCTTCGGTTAGGCACCCCAGCACTTCCAGTTCGCGTTCACTGATCAGGGTTGCCGCAGGATTAGTGAATTTTCTGGAAAGGGCGTGCATGACCGGTGCGGTGACTTCTGGAGACAGAACCGCCTGACCGGACGCCACACGCAGGATGGATTTTCGTAATTCTTCCGGTTCGGTGTTTTTTAATAAGTACCCATCCGCTCCAGCTCGAATAGCACCCATCAGATCTTCGTCTGCCTGCGAAATTGTCAACATCAGAATATGAACCGGTAAATCAAGGGCGCGAATCGCCGAAAGCGTGCTAATACCATCCATAAAGGGCATGTTTAAATCAAGTAACACCACATCTGGTTTTTGGAGGGTGATCAAGTCAATGGCCTGGTTGCCATCCCCGGCTTCAGCCACGACCAGCAGATCTTGAAATTCTGAGAGAAGGCTGATAAGTCCACGGCGAAAAAGGGTGTGATCATCCACCACCATGACGCGAACACGTTTTGATGATTCGCTCATCAAGCCTCCAAGTAAACAAAATATTATTAAATCCTGATAATGATTGTACTCGGGATTTAAAGATTCAATCGTAAATGTGAATACAAAAAACCCCGCACTTTAGTGCGGGGTTTGATTGACGATTATGGAATTACTTCCAGGAGCTAATGTAGGAAACAATTTGCCAGATTTGTTCTTCTGTCAGCAAACCTTCCTGCGAAGGCATGGAAGAGTTGGTCGGATCCATCATGCCACCTTTGAGAATTCGGTAGTACATGTAGCCTTCGGTCGTTTCCTTGGCTGTTGTTACCAAATTTCCTGGCTTGGGATCCAACGAACCACCAGCGACACCATCTCCCAGACCGCTATCGCCATGACAACTGGCGCAATTGGCATCGTAGAGAGCTTTTCCAGCCGCAACGGCATCTGCACTTCCGGCAAGTGGGTTGGAGAGGCTGGCATACTCTGCTGGAGTTTCCGGTCGAGAAGTGGTGGTCGAACCACCATCCGATGCACCGCCACAGGCTGAAAGCACAAAGGCGGAAACAACGAGCACACTGAGCAGAACAAACATTGACTTCTTCATAAAGTCCTCCGATTAATTTTAATCTTGCTATTAGATTATATCCCCAATTCAAAAGAGAGAGAAGGGCTTTGTCCAATGTTTATCCAGATTGTCAATATTTGACAATAAACCAGAAAGAAAAGGAAATTTGTCACTATCCTAGATAGAAATTATCCGTTATTTTATTGGAAACAAATTTAGAGGTGAAGCATGTTTCGTATCAGTAAGCGGTTAAATTATGGGGTGCAATTAATGGTTGCCCTGTCAAGAGAAACGGAGAATCAACCTCTGGCAACTGCCACATTGGCTGAACGCCTGTCCATCCCGTTGCCTTTCTTACACCAAATTGGGCATGCCCTGATGCAAGCCGGATTGATTAAAGCACTGCCCGGACCAAAAGGGGGTGTGCGGTTAGGCCGGCAGCCGGAGTTGATTTCTCTTTTGAATATTGTTGAGGCATTGGAAGGTGTGATTGATTTATATCCATCTCCCCTTTCTGTAAACGAATCCAGCCCGGTTCCAGAGAAAATACCTTTGCATATTTGGAATGATCTGCAGCAGAAGATGGTATTTTATTTTGGCGGAATTTCCTTGGATCAACTATCTCAAGTTGAGCCAGTTCAAATGCAAATGGAAACGGTCAGCGAGCTGGAATGGCCAGGGCCAGGATAATTTCGGTGTAAATCGAGCTTACATCAATTTTGCTTGGAAACAAATTACAAATTTAATGTAATAATAGATAAAGTTTGATGGAGTTCCTTTTTATTCCTGACAGGAGGGACGGCAATGAAAAAAGATGATCAACCGCGTGGCACACTGGTTATCCTGCTCATTTATCTTGTAATTATTCTACTGAGTTGGGTTGGAGTGTATCTGCTGATGCTCGAACGGGGAGGAGTGTGAGCTATGGAAGTGAATCCTTACGAACGGTTGTGGATTGGCATCTCTGTAGCAGCATTGATTGTGATGCTGGTAGCGCTGGCCCTTGCCGGATTTGGCTTAGGGGTGCAATTACCCGGTGACGCAGGTACCTTGGATCCGCGGAAACTGGTTGAGCAACCACCATTTGATAAACCTGGTGTGTATGAATTAGCACCCGAGAAATACCAGGTTATCATGATAGCCCGCGCCTGGCAATTTAACCCGGCGAAAATTGAGGTTCCGGTTGGTTCTGAGGTGACTTTTAGAATCACCAGTGTCGACGTAACCCATGGTTTATTGCTGGATGGCACGAATGTCAACGTCATGATCATTCCAGGACAAGTGTCAGAGATGACACACACCTTCAAAAAAGCCGGAACTTACAACTTCTACTGTCATGAATATTGTGGCACCGGACACCAGGCAATGTTTGGCCAGGTGATTGTGGCACCGTAAACGGCTAGAGGAGAAATCACATGTTACTGCGAGAAAAACGGTTCATTTCTGTTCAAATTTGGGTTGCCCTGGCGGCTCTATCTGTTGGTGTTTTTTTTGGCCCCTTTCAGGCCCTGGAACACGCCAACATTAACCTCTATCCTTTTCTCAAACCGATCATTAAGACCTATTATCAAGGACTGACGCTGCATGGTGTCTTAAATGCATTGGTTTTCACCACCCTTTTCATAACGGGTTTTCACACCTTTGCTATCTTGCGGGGTCTAAAAAGACCCTTGAAGTGGTTCACCCTAGCTGTGGTTGGTTATGGTCTGATGTTGGCTGGAATGGTAATGGCGGGCGTGACCATGTTCCTGAATCAGGCAAGTGTTCTTTACACGTTCTACCCACCTATGAAAGCCTCATCGATTTTCTATATTGGTTTGACGATTTTGATCGTCGGTTCCTGGTTGATTGGCTGGAGCCAGTTGGCGACATTGGCTGCCTGGCGTAAGGAAAACCCGGGAAAACGCACCCCGATTATGGCGATGGGATCGGCTGTTAATGTCTTACTCTGGCAGCTCTCCACCCTCGGTATCGCTGTGCAGATGTTGGTATTGGTAATCCCCTGGGCCACTGGATTGGTGAAAGGCACAGATGTTTTATTGAACCGGGTATTATTCTGGTTTACCGGCCATCCCCTGGTGTATTTCTGGCTGCTGCCGGCCTATGTCTCATGGTATGCGATGCTTCCCAAGCAGGTGGGTGGAAAACTTTTCAGCGATTCGTTGGCCAGGCTTTCCTTCTGGGGCTTTTTAGTTTTCTCCACTCCAGTCGGTTTTCATCATCAATTTGCGGATCCGGGGGTGCCGGTCACCTGGAAATATATCCATACCCTTCTGACGTTCCTGGTGGTCATACCGTCATTTATGACTGCGTTCACACTCATTGCATCTTTGGAAAGAGCTGGTCGAGTGCGAGGTGGAAAGGGTTTGTTCGGTTGGATAAAAACATTGCCATGGAGTGATCCTTCGGTTGCCGGGCAGATCTTGGCGGGTGTGATTTTCTTCTTTGGCGGCATTGGCGGGATTATCAATGCCTCTGCATCACTGAATCTGGTTATTCATAATACCGCCTGGATTCCTGGCCATTTTCACCTGACGGTTGCAACAGCATCAACGTTGACCTTCATGGCGATTTGTTACTGGCTGATCCCCTTTCTGACGAACAAACCTCTGCGCTTTAAAAAGTTGGCGTTATGGAACGTCTGGACTTGGTTTGTGGGGATGATATTCTTTGGACTTGGGATGCACTGGCTGGGACTGTTGGGAGCTCCCCGACGTGTGCCATTCTCCATTGCAGCATATTCAGACCCAACCTGGAGGTTACCCCAGATTCTGACGGCCATTGGTGGGTCAATTCTGCTGGTTGGCGCCATCTTGTTCTTCATTGTGGTGCTTGGGACAGCGTTTGGGAAGCAGAAATTAGAGAGCGAACTAGAGACCCCCGAGGCTGAATCGGAAATCGATCCATCCCACACCCCGGCCTGGTTGGATAACTGGAAACTGTGGATCATACTGGCAATTGTCCTGGTCATTATTGGGTATGGGCCAATCCTGACGGATATGTTCCAAAACATCAATCTGGTTTCCCCAGGGTTCAAGGTTTGGTAAACACAAAACGGCCGCTCAAAACAGCGGCCGTTTTTTTGCCTGATAGGATCCTCAATCGTTAGATTGCTGCCAGTACTTCAGCTGCGTGACCGGCAGGTTTTACACCTTCAAACACTTTTAGGATAGTACCATCCGATCCAATCAGGAAGGTTGTGCGAAAAACGCCGTCGTACTCGCGTCCCATGTATGTCTTGCGACCCCAGACGCCATAAGCCAAGCAGACGGTATGGTCGTTATCGGCCAGCAAGGGGAAAGGTAAATTGAATTTTTCCTTGAATTTCGTATGAGATTTTGGGGCATCTGGTGAAACACCCAGAATAACGACCCCGGCTTTCTCATAGTCCGCATACGCATCTCGAAATTCACAGGCTTCTGTCGTACAACCGGGGGTGTCATCTTTTGGGTAAAAATACAAAACAACCCTCTTTCCCTGGAATTCTGACAGTGTTCGAAGACTCCCATTTTCATCGGGCAATTGGAAATCAGGAGCAGGAATACCAATGGCTATTGGCATAAATACCTCCGAATCTTTTATGGAATAATGATGTTACCCATCTGAGATATATCATACCCCGGAAGTGATGAAATTGCCGAGCGAAATTCCGGGTTTTGTATAAGGTCGAATAGGGGATTGAGCAGGTCGCCCGAAAGATGGCTATGTGGAATGACAAAATCATATCGCTCATGATAGAGCGGAATGAAATCCAGATCGAGGGCGCGAGCGGCAGCTGGGATTCCCAGCCCACAATCCGCCCGACCAGAGGCGATTGCGGCAGCTACGCCAAGGTGAGTGTACTCTTCTTGCGTGTAGCCTTTTATGTTGGGCAGGGAAAGATGAAGCTGTGAGATATGATAATCCAGCAATAGCCGGGTGCCAGCACCACGCTGGCGGTTGACATAGGTGATATCTGATCGAACCAGGTCGGTCAGATCAACAATACCTTTCGGATTGCCTTTGCGGATGAGTAGCCCCTGTTCCCGATTGACCCAGGTTATCAACCGGACTGGCATGGTCGGAAGGTATTGCTGAATGGCGTAAACATTATATTCGCCGGTTGTCGGATCCAATAGATGGCAGCCTGCCAGGTGGGCTTCTCCGCGGCGCAAGGCAACCAAACCTCCCTGGCTGCCAACATTGGCAGAGATAAAACGCCGGCTTTGTCCGGTCAGGAACTGGGCAACCAAGTCCAGAGTCATATCATGAGACCCGATTGCAAAAATAGTCTGAAAAAGATCATTCGCGGAGCGGTATAGACGTACCTGAACAGTGGAACCAGCTTCCAGACCTTGCGTGCCAGCTGGGAGGATGGTAATACCATCTGCCCGAACCAGCGAAGTGATTACACCAGCGCCACGCGCCAGGGGGGCAGCCAGAGTTTTCTCCCCCACCTGGCCGACCACCACCCGGACATAATCTGTATCCCCAGCAGGAGAGGTGATTTTGCGAGTCAGGTTGGCCTGGATCACAGCTGGATCCCAGGCCGGTCGACCAAGCCAATGCGCCAGAATGGGCTCAATAAAAATCTCAGCTGTGAGTGCTGCCGAGACAGGATAACCGGGAACTCCGATAACCGGAACTATCCGGATTTTTCCGCCGGAAGTCTTGTGATGGATAAAACCCAAAATAACTGGATGCCCAGGACGGACAGCAACCCCATGCACTAGTACCTCACCCAGGTGCTCGATCACCTTGGAGGAGAAATCCTCAGCACCAGCAGAAGAACCAGCGTTCAGCAAGATTAAGTCACTGGATTCAGCTGCATGCTGGACGCGCTGACAAATTAAATCAAAATCATCGAAAGTTATCGGATGGCGCGTCGGTTCTCCGCCCCACTGACGAATTTGCCCGGCGAGAACAATTGAGTTGTATTCGATGATGTCTCCCCTGGCTGGTGGTTGACCAATTGGAATCAACTCCGAACCGGTGGGCAGAATGGCAACTTGTGGTCGGGCTGCCACGAAAAGGTGGGTGTGACCACTGGCTGCAGCCGCGCCCAGGTCAACTGGGCGTAGGACCTGTCCGGCAGGTAAAACGAGCTGGCTGGCTACGATGTCCTCCCCGAGTGGTCGAACATGCTGCCAGGGGGTGGCGGCAGCCCGGATCCGGATGGAGGCAGGTTTTCGCAACTCGTTGGCCGGCTTGCCTTGCTGATCCAACGCTTCGACCTGTTCGATAGGAATCACAGCGTCAGCCCAATCTGGTAGGGGATCCCCAGTATCGATATATTGAGTTTGATCTGGAGAGAGCAGGATAACCGGTGAGGTGGGCATGGCCTGAATCGTATCTGCAGAACGTATTGCGAAACCGTCCATGGCGGATGCGTGATAGTGGGGTGAAGAAATCCTGGCCCAAACTGGTTCGGCTAACACCCGCCCAACTGCATTTTCATCCAGCGGGATGGATTCGGTCCTTAGGATTTTCCACAGGTTATTTTCGACCAGGGCGTTGTAAAATCGTTCCTGGGCTTGCTTCAAAGGAATATCCTTGAGATAGACAGTCATCGTTAATTCCCTATAAGATCACAACATTCACAAGATCACCACCTGGCAATCCATTTGATTCGGGAGGAATACAAATCACCCCATCCGCTTGAACCAGAGAGAAAATGAGATTGCTCTTAAAGAAAATCGGCTCTGCGACCCAGCCCTGGGGGGAAGAAACCAATTTGACCGGGATCCAATCTTCCCGCCCAGCCTGGGAGGGAAGATTTATCGTCAGGCTGGCCGGGATGCTGGCAGGAATCGCCGGCTTTTTTAATCCAGCCAATTTGTGGATGACCGGAACCGCGAATAAACGTGCAATAACCATGGCAGAGACTGGATTCCCAGGCAAGCCGATGATGGGTTTTCCCTTGCAGACTGCCAGGATGGTAGGCTTGCCTGGCTTAATGTTAACCCCATGGACCAAGACGCCGGGATCTCCCATTTGCTGGATGACACGGGCGGTCAAATCCCGTGAAGAGGCCGAGGATCCAGCCGTGATGATAACGAAATCGGAGTGTTCTAAGACTTCCTGCAATCGCCCACGAAAGATTTCCTCTCGATCTGGGAGGATCCCGTGACGGACAGGAATTCCGCCAAAATTTTCAACCAGGGCACCCAGTGAGAAGGAATTAATATCGCGAACCTGTCCAGGACGTGGCGTCTGATCAGGGGAAACCACTTCATCACCGGAAGAAAGTATGCCAACCCTGGGTTGGGCAAAGCAATTGATTTGTTGGATGCCCAGAGCAGAAAATCCACCGATTTCCTCAGGTCGAATGCGCTTGCCCTTTGACAGGATGAGCAGACCTGGTTTGATATCTTCACCGATCTTAAGAATGTTTTCCAACGGAGCGACAGGCCGCAACACTTCCAGATCACCTGTACCGGTTGTCTGGGTGTATTCCAGCATGACAACTGCATCCGCACCCGATGGGAGCATGCCTCCGGTGTGTATGGGGGCAGCTGAATGGATGGACAGCGGTTGTAGAGCCGGGTGTCCCATCGGAATCTCATCAGCAAGATTAAGATATGCAGGAAGACTTTCAGAAGCGCCAAAGGTATCACTGGCATGCACAGCAAAACCATCCACCGTGGAGCGATCAAAAGCCGGTAGGGGTTCTTTAGCCCGGATATCCTCAGCAAGAATTCGGCCAAGGGAATTTTCCACGGGCAATGGTTGTAATAATGGACTAGAATCTGGCAGGTTGTCCAACCAGATTTCCAGAGCTTCTTTCGGGGGCAGCAATCTTAAGAATTCAGACATGCTTATGAAGTCCACAGGGTAAATGTGATGAAATAAACAGTTAGGATAAACGTGGCAGCAGCCGTCACATCCAGCAAGATCCAATTGGGCTTTGACCCGCGGGCGATACGCACCATCTGCCAGATCTGGAAGATCCCAATCGGAAGTGTGAGCAGGCCAGAACGAAGCAATGACCATGGAAGATCAATCAGAGCTGAAATCACCAGAACAAGATAGGCAACCAGAATTAACAAATTATGCAAGGTCATCCCGTGCTGCCAGCCAAGGCGAACCATGGCATTGCGATATTGGTAGCGTTCATCTCGGGCATAAGTTCGTAATGAAGCCGCCAGCTGCAGGGCTATAAAGAGTGCTGTTAAAGGGAAGGTAAGAGGGGCTAAAAGGCGATGAAGTTCGCCATATTGGATGATAAATGCCACGGCTGGGGTTATGTTGGCGAGTAAAATTGCCTGGACCAGCTCTCCATAGCCTGAGTAAACCAGGCGAAACGGGGGGATTGCATACGCCAGGGCAAGACCTAAGCCCAGGCCAAAAATCATCAGGGTAGCTGGATTGATGACGCCATTCGAAAATAGGATCACTGTCAACACGGCACCAATCGTCAATGAAGTGGTTCCCGCCAGCAGAACAGTATTACGGTTGAGTGCTTCTGATTGCTGGCGAAGTTCATCATCCAAAATTTTTCGTGGATGTTTTTCGTATGGATTTGGTAGATCAAAAGCAAATTTCAGAAAGTTGAGGCTTAGCTGCAGCATGGTGATGCAGCCCTGGCCAAGGAAGTAGTAAATCCAATTGATTTGTCCGCCAAGGTAGACGGTCAATCCTGCGCCAAGTCCATAAAGCATTGCCCCGGTCAGCAATTCAAGTAACCTGGCGTTTCGGATGAGTAAACGGAGCGGAGTCAGCTTTGGATTCATGGATTCTCTAAAGGATATGATAACCACCATCAATGGTGATGGTCTGGCCGGTGATAGCGGGTTGTTGAATCAAGAAATTTATGGCTTGAGCAATATCCTCTGGCTGTCCAGAGACATGTAATGGCAAGCGGGATTGCAAATGTTGCCACTCATCTTTCGGCATTACCGGGTTGCGAAGAATCAATCCGGGGGCGATGGCGTTGACGCGGATTTGTGGGGCGTAAGTGCGCGCCAGCAAGCGGGTCAGGTCTTGCAGGGCTGATTTGCTCAAGTTATAGATAGCATACTTGGTCCAGGTTTTATGGGCACCTGTATCGGTGATGTTGATGATCCATCCATTCCTGGGCAGGATAAGCCGGGCTGCCTGTTGACTGCACAGCCAGGCAGCCCGGAGGTTAAGTGCAAAAATATCATCCCAAAGTTCAACCTGCGTTTGATCCAACCGACTGATCGGCATCAATGCGGCTGAATTTACAAGCCCAACTAATTCGACCGGCAAGGTGGAAATTTTCTGGAATAGATACTGGATCTGTCTGGGATCACGCAGGTCTGCTTGCAGAATGTGGACGGGTACCTCCAGTTTTTCTATCTCGACTGCAGTTTGCCTGGCTTCTGTTTCTGAGGTGTGAAAATGTAATCCGACCGAATAACCAGCTTTGGCCAGGGCTACAGCAATTACCCGGCCAATGCGATGGGCTGCACCGGTTACCAGAACCATCGGAGGAATAGAGGTTTTATTGGTCATCGCTATTTTTTGAATAAGTTTGAAACAAAGAACCAGACGTTGGCCGGACGTTCTGCCAGTCTGCGCATGAAGTAAGGATACCAGTGTGTTCCATAGGGAACATAAACCCGAACCGAGTAGCCCGCCGATGCAAGCTCGTTCTGTAAATCCCGACGGATGCCATACAACATTTGGAATTCAACGGCTTGCTGCGGTAGATTCAATTCGGCAATAAAGCGCCGGGCCATAGCGATGCGCCGGGGATCATGGGAGGCAATGGCCGCCAGTGGAGGGACGCGACCATCTTCGCTCAGCCTGGGTGAACCAGGCAAGCTGGCGGCTTGCAGCAGCAAGCGGGCAAGATGGTCATAGTTGGCATTGACATCTGCCATTTTGGGGTATGCCACCTCGGCTAATTCGTTGTAAGCGCCTTTACACAGGCGAATGGAAATACCTTTGGATGTCAAATCAACCAGATCTTTTTCAGTTCGATACAGGTAGGCTTGTAAAACAATCCCAGTGTTTGTGAAGCCTTGCGCCTGTGCCCAGATTAGTGTTTGAATGGTTTTATCCGTCAATGATGAATCTTCCATATCGATCCGGATAAAATTTCCAGATTGACTTGCGCTAGAAAGGATTTTCGTCAGGTTTTGGTGGAAATAATCCTTGTCAATGGTTAGCCCAAGTTGACTGAGCTTAATAGATACATTGGCTTGAACACCACTGACCTTAATTAAATCCAAGATTCTTAGAACTTCATCAGTTGAATGACTGGCATCTATGGAGGAGTTTGTGTTTTCTCCCAGGTAATCCAGGGTTGCATTGATCCCTTTTAAATTTAGCTCACGCACAACCTGAATGGCAGTCTCAGGGGTTTCACCGGCAATAAAGCGTGATGCGACCCGCCAGCCGACAGGCAAACGGGTGATGGCGCGTTGTGCCCAATTTGCTTTTGAAAGGGAGATGAAGAAGGCGCGTAACATGCTCATCCTTTTCAGAAAAATTCAAGTTGATTTTACCTTGAAAAAAAGCAAAAGGAGAACGATTATTGCTGAAATCAGGAAGCGATTTCGACTCGATCCCGTCCCCGATCTTTGGCCAAGAATACAGCAGCATCTGCAGCACGCAATAAATCTTTGACAGACTGACCATGTTCTGGAAAACAAGCGATTCCTACGGAAAACGAGATGGGTTGAGGTGGCCGGGAGTCACTTTGAACAAACACTGAGTGAACAGCCTGACATAATTGTTCAGCTCTTTCACGGGTGATATCGGAACATGTTCCCGGCAAGATCAGTAAGAATTCATCTCCACCATACCGGCAAGCAACATCCTCTGCACGGATTGAATGAGCCAGAAGCCTGCCAACCTCGCCGAGAGCAATGTCCACATTGGGGTGACCATAAAGGGCATTAAGGTCGCGAAAGTGATCCATATCGATCATGATGACACTAACTGGTTTATTGATTCTGCGAGCTCGATGGATCTCTTTTTCAAGAAATTCTTCCATGTAGTAACGGTTATATAAACCTGTCAGAGGGTCATGAACGGCTTGTTCAGCCAGACCTTCCCGAAGTTGAATGTTGGACAGGGCGAGACCGAATTGTTCGGCCATTGCTGATAGAATTCGGAGGACTGTCTGATCGATTTCAGGTTGTGCAAAATTGGATTCCAGGTAAAATAAGCCGATCACATTCCCTTGTTGGATCACTGGCATACATAAAGAGGAGCGGAATTCTGCGATCGGTTTGGAATGTGCACAAACCAATGTGCGATGTTCTCCTTGAACAAGGAAAGGAGCTCCTCGGCGCAAAGCCCAACATTCATCTTGCGATATTTTTGCGGTATATGGAGGATCGCCCCAATAAGTAGCCTGCACATAACCCTGAGTATCGGCAGCTAATAGGTAAATTGCCCCAGAATACAGTGGAAATAAGAGATTTGCATATTCGCCTGCTACTTCGAAGGCTTCTTTGGCCGAGCGGCATAGTTGCAGGTTATTGGTCATCTTCGTTAGGAGATTGATCTCCTTGGTTCTTTTTTCCAACTCTTCAACTCGCTGGTGGAGCTGTTGTTGTGCTTCAAAAAGAGCCAATTCGGCCGTTTTCCGATCGGTGATATCTCGCATCGCACCGATGATGGTGAAACCTTGTGAAGTGGGGGATGTTTTAATGGGGCGAGTGATGGAATGCATCCAGCGGGTAACGCCTGATTTTGTGATGAAACGCATTTCAAAATCAACCGTCTGCCCTTGATGAATCTTCTTTCCTGCTTCTACCAGTAGACTACGGTCCTCAGGATGGGTAAAGACATCCATCGTTCCAGCTTCCATAACATCCTGAATCGTGTAGCCGGTGATGATTGAGAAAGAATCTGTGACCCACTCCAAATTATAAGAACCCGTGGGTGAATGCGAAATTGCAAAAGCAAAATCTGAGGTAATTTCACTAATCGCCTGATAGCGTTCTTCTGAAAACTTCAAGCTCTGGCTGATTTGCTGTTGCTTGGATATGTCCAGAACGATCAATAGAATACGTGAGTAAGTCTGTTCATGTCCCGGGAAAACCTTCCAACGGACATTCACATCCAAGCGCTCACCTCGG
This sequence comes from Anaerolineaceae bacterium, assembly GCA_041741455.1. Classification (GTDB taxonomy): domain Bacteria; phylum Chloroflexota; class Anaerolineae; order Anaerolineales; family Anaerolineaceae; genus CALESS01. Next base: position 61,016 of record JBGSJZ010000008.1, read on the forward strand.
AGTGAGTAATTGATGCCATCCTGATTAAATGAAGTCTGACGATCCCAGATGGCTTGTAATTGACCCTTAAATAAATCCAAGGCTTCATCGTGGACAATGAGTGATAGGTTTTTGTTCAATTCGTGGTGGGAAGAAGCACCATAAAACGAAATGCCAGTCTGGTTCACAGAGATAATTTTTACCAATCCAACTGTTTCTTTAATAAAATTCGGATTTTTCTCAAAGAAGGACACCAGATCTGACACACCTTCTGTGCGCAAAGCATCCAGTCGAATTTTTACCTGGCTGAAATCCTCCTCCCAAATTGAAACTGGAGCATGGTTAAACACACCCTTATAATGACTTTCATAATTTTCTAGGATGGAATTTGTTGCTACCAAGATAGCGCCAGATTGGCGGAACTGCTCGATAAGCTGAGCGCGATTTTGTAAATCTTCGGGCAGGTGGAAGAATTCACTTTCTTTGTTCATTTCACCATCTCCCTTTGCATTTGTCCATTATTAATAATATATTAATTATAAGTCAATGCATGGAAATTGGCCGATATTCCATGATCGAAATGCTCCTTTCCAATAGAAAGTCCTTGACCAGATTACTTCCTCCTACAGGTATCCATAGATTGATCTAACTTTCTTCCAAAGGATCGGCTAGAAACCTGAGAAGTAATGTAAAATCATCTTCAGTGGATAAATTCTGGCAATTAAAAAATTGTAAGATGTGCCGAATTTTTTATTGAATTATGTCTCATAAATCTCACCAGCCATTTTCCTCATTTCTTCTGGCTATTTTTTCCATAGCATTTATTGCGGGTGGTGTTGTTCAGGAAAGATTAATGATGAATCGGATATATTGGAAAACATCAACCCAGACCGATCTGGTTGGATTTAATATTTTCCGGGCTGAAAGCAGGGAAGGTCCGTTTTTACCAATCAATGATGAGCTCATCCCGGTAACAGGTAACCGAATGACCGGAAACCGCTACGAATTCCTGGATCGGGATGTGAGTTCTGCAAAAATATATTATTATTGGATTGAAGTGTTGCGATTCGATGGTACAAGAGAGCAGATGTCCATGATTGAAGTCACAACAACCCCATTGGGAAGAATCTTCCTTTTACTGGGAGGTTTTTGTGGTCTTTTATGGGTTATCCGTCTGGCGTTCTTTAGCAAGCGACCAGTTTTACCTGAAAATGGAGGTGCGTGAGTGGCAGCCAGGTTCGTGAGATTAATGGTTCTTCTGGGGTTTGTCATTTCATTCGCCTCATTGACGCCCATCACTGTCGATGCCGTCCCAAATACAGCAGCGGCTGTGGTGATGCTCGCCCCGGCTGCATGTCCTTCTGCCGGGTGCGCAGCTGGCCAGAACCTGGATTTTAAAGTGGACTATGATCTGGGGATTTATTCTGCATCGCTGACGCCGAATGTACAGGTTTGTGTCTATACACCGATTATCTGGTCTGCCAATTTGTTTCGCATTGCCAATGTCGGTGATGTAACGGGAGTGAGTTACTCACCTGGAATAAGCTACTGTTCGTCTGAAGTCACACCGGATGGATATAACCTGTTGGGAGGTGCCGCAGCTACAATATCCGCCAATCAGTTTGGGGATGGGCTTAGTTTCGGCTTTCGGATAGGCGGCAGTGCACTCAGCACAGGTTCGGTTTTGGTCAGGGTACTCGAGCAAACGTCAGCGACGGTCTGGACCCGCAGCAGCCAGGTCTTTTCATCGGTCCGAGTGGTACCAACGGGGGGAAATGTCTATGTTGCAAATGATGCTACAACCTGTGGTACGAATTCTCCCTGTTATATTAACAGCCTGGTGAATCTAGCCGATGGAATTGGAACCGGTCTAAAAGATGCTGTGGATGCCCGCAACAACCCCACAACGATCACCATCCTTGGGAATTACTATATAAAAGATCATTCGGTTCTTGTGCAAACTGCTCATATTATCCAAGGTGAGGACAACTCCAGTCTGACCTATAACGGAACGGTCTGTACTTCAGCCATGTTGAAATTGACCGGAGGGGCTTCCCTTAAGAATCTGACGATTCGGGATGGAAGTTGTTCGACCACCTCGCGTGACCTTGTTGTCATAGAAGGTTCATCCCCTGTGTTGATCGAAACCTCTACGCTAACGGGTGGCAAAGATGCCATTCAGGTCACCAATACGAACACCGGGAATGTCCGGGTGCAATTTAACCAGGTGACTGGAAATGTTGGTTATGCTATCTGGCTCGGTGCTACCAACGCTGGGAATCTGGAAGCGCTCGGAAACAACTTGTACGCCAATCGCTCCGCAGCCCAGGTGGAATGTAATAATCACGGAAGGGTTGAGCATAATTACTGGGGAGCAGGGGTGGCAGCGGCTACTGCATCCAGCAACTGTACAGTAACCGAAACCAAAAGGTTGGGAGCTCCGGCATCTCTTAACACAAGTGGTCCGGGAGTTATTGGTGGCAGGCTGACTGTTTCGGACACGCAGAAGGTTTATTTCGCCAATGCGGTTGGTTTTCAGCAAAGTGGTGGCACTACCTTTGATGTTTATATCATCAACCATGGTTCAGGATCCAGCATCAACGTACCTTTTACCAGCACCAGCCCGGCAAATCTGAACCCATGCAGCCCATATTGGGATATTTTCCTGGCTGAAAACGCATCATTGACACCTGCTACAATCCTTTCTGTGTTCTTTAAGTACGATCTGACTTCCGGGTGTGTTGCCACAATTTCGTCCACCCGGTATTGCACCCAACCAGAACCAGCTGATAGCTCGTTGTACCCACTTTACTGGTACGACCCCGCATCCTATCCAAATTCGATGGAATGGCAGACAACCGGAAGTACCGGTCAAACAACGGCCTGTTTGGTCACAGAGAACGAAATTCGCGTGGATATTGATACGACGGAACGTCCAAGCCTGGCAGATATGAACTATCTGCCGTTTGTCGTTGGGTTACCCGGTCAACCCACTGCAGTGGAAATCGTTGATTATGGAGTTGTCCCCAATGGCAGGAATAGTGGGTGGATGACCAGTTTATTAATCCTGGTGATCCTGGGAGGCTTAAGGCTATGGCTGCGGAAAGGCGGGCACCATGCATAGGTCAGCCTCCATTCGCATTCTTGGATTAATTGTTCTAGTTGTTATCCTAATGAGCATGGTTGCCGGGTTGCTTCTGAATACAACCACCGCACAAGCAGCTGTAATTTTCACGCAATTCATTGCTGTCCCTGGGGATACCCAGGTTTCGGTGCAATGGTCAACTTCCAGTGAAATTAATACCAATGGTTTTTATGTTTTATCCAGCTTAGTTGAAACTGGAACCTATTCCCGTGTGAGTGCCTTTTATCCAAGGCAGGGCACCAGTATCTACGGAGCGAGTTATGCATTCATTCATACCGGCTTGACGAATGGCATTCCGGTTTATTACAAATTGGAAATCATAACGAATGACCTGACTTCCTTTTTTACAGGATCCATTTCAACCATCCCGAATTCGCCTACACCAACCTCGACCATGACCTTAACATTTACACCAACCTACACGTTTACACCAACTTTAACCCTGACTCCGACAACTACCTCCACTTTAACCGTTTCGCCAACAACCAGCATAACAAGTACAACTACTATCACAGCTACACTAACTCGCACACTCACCATTACTCCAACCCGAACCTACACCCGTGTCCCAACTTCCACACGCCGACCGGCCACGGCAGTGCCCACCCGCACGCTTGTAAGAATTATGACTTCAACACCCTTGAAAACCGTCATTACGTCTGGAGGAGGGTACCCGGGGGAAAACACAGTGGGTACGCCGACCGAAGATGGAACAGCGACTACGCCTGATACAACCAGCTCAGGAAGCGGCTACCCGGATGATGCAACGGTGGTTGTTGATACAAACACGACACCCGAGCTTGATACTGTAACTCCCAAAGGGTCATTTGTTACCCAGGGAACTCCTGTCCCGTTTCGATCGCCCACACCTACAACCGAGTCAATATCTAGTTCTTCTTCCGGGGCAGGCGGATGGATTATCGGGATTGTGGCAGGCCTGAGCCTGCTCGGAGGAGGTACCTGGTATTACTTCCGCTTGCGAACATCAGGCGCACAAAGCGGGGACGATCTCTTTACCGATGATCCGGAAAATTAAGCGAGTTCTTCCCCTTTTTCTGTTTGGATGGCTCATCCTAGGATTGGCAGCTTGCAGCAACTCCCAGGCTGAGTTGCCTTTTAATCCAGTGAATATTGAGATCCAGGGAGAGGGGATTGTCATTGTGCGGGAATCGGATCTAGAGCGAATGGGAGTGAGATTCCCGGAGACGGGGGGGATGAGTGTGCGTTGGAATGGACAGGAAGTCCCGGCATGGATGCTGGAGATGGAGGACGTTGGCATAGAAAGAAGTGTAGTCTTTTACGCAACTCCTTCGGATAGCCGATACAGCCCGATTGATACATATCAACTAATCAGTGTACCAGAAGCATTACCAAAGCTTGAACCGTTACCGCCTGGTTTTGGGGCGACTGAATCACCGGTAAAAACATGGATAAGATTGGAAGAAGATCTCGTTTATGAATCACTTTCTACTTCCGAATCTCATTTCTTATGGAAGACTATCACTTCCAATCTTCCCTTCCAAACCTCCTTTACCCTGAACGGTGTAGAAGCAAAATTACCAGCGCAAGTGACATTGGCGCTGCGAAAACGCGGTGCAGTCGATAAACAAACGGTCGAAGTCAAAATCAACGGCAGGTCTGTCAAAGAATTGAGTTGGGAAGGGGAACCTGAATTTCAATTCGACCTGCAAATCCCCACTGATTTTCTTTTCGAACAGGAAAACACGATTCAACTCGATGTCCGGGGAGAAAATGCGGACCAAATGGTAGTGGATTTGGATTGGTTGGAAATCCATTATTTCCAGGGACCGATGCCAGGGATTAATTTCTTGCAATGGCAGGCGGAAAGTGAATCTCAAAATCTCGGCGGCTGGCAAGGTTTGACGATCACAATAGCAACAAGTGGAGGAGAGGGTTGGATTGCCCAAGCCGGACCGGGGGGAGTTGTTTCGTACACAACGACGCCAGGGAGGATTTATGTCACCGCGGATGAAAGTGGATGGAAATACCCCAGGTACCTACGCCCGGTGCATACCACCGCTTCACTTGAAAAAGGTTTTTCGGGGGCTGATTACATCATTCTCACCCCTCCCATCTGGCATTTGGCACTGGAACCCTTGGCGGATTATTATCGAAATGAAGGATTGAAACCCACTATCGCGACCCTGGATGCCATTTATGACCGATACTCCAATGGACAGGTAGATCCATCGGCTATTCAAGCGTACTTGCAAGATGCATTGAACAGATGGGAGATTCCACCGAAGTATGCCCTGTTGGTTGGAGATTTTGATTACAATCCGGCTGAATTAGCAGATAGTGGGGCTTACCTGCCAGCCTTTTTTGTTAGCACACAATTTGGTGGAGAAACGGTCAGTGATTATCCATTTTCGTTGGACGATAATGGGCAGCCAACGATTGCGATTGGCCGTTGGCCGGTAAAAAACCAGAGTGAACTCCAAAAAGTTCTTAATATGACCATCGGATCCAAAAGCAGCCAGACTGAAGATTTGAAGATCTTGAGCATTATTGATCCCTCTGACGAATCATTTACCCAGACTTATGAGGTTTTTCGACGGTTAGTGGAAGCAGGAAACCAATCCTCGCAAAACATCACATTTAACCAGGCGGATCCAGAAATACCACCGACCGAAAATTTTCAACTGCTCGTTTACTTTGGTCACGGCAGCCTGACGGCCTGGGCAAATCCTACTTTGATGGATGCTTCCATTTTCAGAGAGGATTGGAAGAATATTCCGGATATGATCTTACAATTTACCTGCTTGACCAGTTATTTTGTTGTGACAGATCAAAACTCGCTTTCCGAGGAATTCTTACAGGCTGGAGTACCCATCGTTGTTGGGCCAACCAGCCTTTCCCTTCAGGGCGACCAATGGCCTATGGTTGAGGGATGGGCCAGGGCCATCAGTGATCCACAATTAAAGCGGGTTGGCGATATGTTAAAAAATGTCTGGGAAACGATGCCTTTAACTTCTGAATCCATTGATGTGAAACAAACTTATCTGCTCTTCGGTGACCCGGCATATGAAATCACCTGGAAGATCTTAAAATGACCATTTTTTGACAAATAAGTCATTTTATGCTATTACTATACAGGGTGGTCATTAGGCCCGATTATTCAATTAATTTCAGGTGATGTATGCATCGTGAACGTGTCTCGGAAAATGTATATTGGTTTCAAAGTGAAGTCTATGCACAAGTAACAGCCGGGGTAATCACTGGCCCGCAGTGGGCGGTTGTGGTGGATACGCTGGCGACTCCGGATGAAACTCTGGCCATGCGCTCATTCATTGAAGAAGAACTGGCTGTTCCTGTGCGGTATGTCATCAATACCCACTATCATGCCGATCATTCCTGGGGAAACTGCTTCTTCCCCGGGGCAACCGTAATTGCTCATGCGCTTTGCCGGGATATCATGGTGGAGCGGGGTAGCAACTCACTAGAGAATGCCCGCAAACAAAACCCGGTTTTCAAACAGGTGAAAATCGTCCTGCCCCATCTGGTTTTTCGAGATGGCGAATTGTCGTTAAAGGTTGGGAAGAAAAATCTCATCATGTTTCATTCTCCAGGCCACAGCCGGGATGGAATCTCGGTGTTGGTAGAGGAAGATCGCGTCTTATTCGCTGGGGATGCCTTCATGCCCTTGCCCTATATCGTTGATGGTGATATTGATGTAATGATTGCTACCATCAAGAAAATTGGAAAGATGGGATTGGAAAACATTATCCAGGGGCATGGCGATATCATCCTGCGGGGTGAAATTGAGGAGGCAGTCAAGGAAAACCTGGCATATTTAAATGCCATTCGAAAAGCGGTTCGAGTAGCTGCTCGCCGCCGCAACCCGCTGGATGCATTGGCTATGATCGATGTTGAATCTTGTGGAAAGAGCCGGGTTTTTTTGGGTGGATTGGCTGCTGAGCTTCACCGTCGGAATGTTCGGACTCTGTACAAACAGGTGATCAACGAACCTTCTGAGTCAAACAGTGAAAAGGAAGAAGCTTAAAACGAAAGAAGGCGGAGCTCCCGCCTTCTTTCGTTTTAAGGGGAACATTGTTTTTTACTTATTTTCTTTTTCTTGTTTTTTTTGATGATAATATGCCCGTAATCCAACCATCCGTTCAGTTCCGTTTCGCAGACGGGCAAGGTTAGGACGCAAGGCATACAATACTTCGGCCAAAGCCAGCACCCCAAAAATGATGTATTCCCAAGGAGATGCTCCATGGATGGCGCGAATTGTAAATATCACTAACGAGGTCAGAGCGATCGATATCGTGGTGACAGATGCGTATCCTATAAAGATAAAAACCAGGATGCCAATCGGAACCAGGTATAACCAGGCAGAGGCAAACAGTGCCATAGCAGCCCCACCAGCCGTTGCCCCACCAGCGCCACCGCGTAAATGAAAACCGCCATTTTCCTTCTTCTCCATCAAAAAGATCGAGTGGATCGATCCCCAGATGGCAACGGCGGCTGTAATTACCCGAACGATGGGAGGTGCTTCAGGAAAGAGCCAATCAACAATCCACTTAGAAGAAAAACCTTTGAGAATATCCAGGAATGCGGTAACCGCACCCGCCAATAATCCGGCTGCCCGCATCACGTTGGTGCCGCCAATTCTGCCGCTGCCGATGAAACGGATGTCTCTCCCGGTGGAGATCTTAACCACAATCAGTCCGAACGGAATTGATCCGACCAGGTAACTGAGTAGGATCGCTGCAATACTAACCAAAACATCCATAAAGGGTTAACCTCCGCATGAGAGAAACACTTTAAACCTGCCTTGAGATACGAATTATTCCCACTTTGTTGTAGGTTTGAGCGATCGGATTAATTTGGTACGCATAACTTTGCCAACGCTTGTCATACAAGGCGAAAATTACCATAAGTGATTCAGGATACTGGTATTCCTGTAAATCTGTGATGGATGGATGATCTGGTCCATTGGGGTGAGAATGAACTATTCCCAGAAGAGAAAAATTACGAGAATCCATCCAACCAAAAGCCCGGATCAATTCCTTTTCATCCATGCGAAATCGGGTCGGGCTGTGATAGTTATTTGTTATCGGAATGAAATTGTGGACTGTACCACCCGAAGGACCAATCATTAAACCACAACCTTCTTCTGGCAGGCAGCTGGTCAAAAACTTGGATATCTTCTGTAAATGAAACCCTGTTATCTGAAGGCCTTGCATCTTGATTCACTACCCTAAGAGGATTGAGAGCCCCAGGAATAGGATACTCATCAGAAGAGGCTCTACCCAGAATAATCTGCCTGGAAATTCGGAAATGAGATTGCCAGCCAGGCTGGTAACTCCATAACCAACACCCAATAAGATTAATCCAAATTCAACAGGTGTGAGGGGAAGATAATGAAGACTTAATATTAATCCCCCCATAAACAAGGCTATGCCAATCGACCAGGGGAAAAACCAGCGGTTGCCTTGGCGCAAGTGTAAAGTGCGCAATACAATTAAAAAAATTGGTAACACCAGGACTGGCAGCAATAAATATAAGCGAAACTGACCTGAGCGGGATCCAACCGATAACAAAAATAAAAGGGCAAATGAAAATGCTGTGATTGCCACTGCCGCCGGCGGAAAGAGAGCATCGTCCGGATCGACAATAATGTACTCTGAAGTAAAGACCAGCATCAGTAGAACGCCTCCAAAGAAGAACACTCCCCACCATTCAAGGCCAACTTGAATGTTATTCAGTGGGACTCCGATTGCCCAGGCAGTGAGAGCTGGGAGAATGGAATATTGCCAAAAGTGCTTCGAATGGAAACTTGGATGACTTTGAAGAAGGTACGCCATGCCAATAAAAGCCAAAGCCGCTACCAGAATACTGACAACAGTGAAGAATGTATATTGGATCGAGAAATCTATATTAAATATGGTGAGAGGAATAACTTGCGCTGGAAAGGTGATGAGAGGGGTAAGCGCATAAGCAAGCATGATGGTCGCGGATAAGATGCTTAGCCGGTTCAATTCTGGGAGATGCCCATGCTCGTGCATAGGTGAATTTTAACCTTGCTTGATGGCTGTGTATAGGCTCGGAGGTTAAATTTGAAGTTATCTGAAATCCGCGAAGATCCGGTTGCTTACAAGGTGGGTAAGAAGGCAACGCTATGTGATTTTTCAGCTTACGATTGGTATCATTACGAAGATTGGTAGAACCTTAATAATCCTATGAAATGGGCGAATTTTTTTGGTTCACGGAATAACTGATGAGGATATGGTAAAATCACCCGAGATATGAATCAAAATCCTGAAACCTTGAAGTTTGAACAACCCCGCCTGATCGGCTCAATGATGGCGGGGTTTCATTCTGTTGCAAATCATGCCTGGGTGATCCTCATACCCCTCTGTATTGACATTTTGTTATGGTTTACCCCACGCCTGCGTGTTGATCAATTGATGCTGCCAACCCTGGAAAAAGCCCTGACCCAAAGTGAACAAATGAGTGGGGCCAACGCAGAGACAATCGTCTTAATGGGAGATTTCCTGAGAAGCATATTGGAAAACTTCAACTTGAGTGGGGCAATCCGATCCTACCCAATTGGGGTTCCTTCTTTGCTGGCTGGTTTGGGCGGGTCACAAACTCCCATTGGGGAGACTCTTGTACTTCAAATTGGCTCAGTCGGTCAAGCATTCCTGATTTTTCTTACATTGAGTTTTCTTGGTTTTATCATAGGAAGCCTATTTTTTCATCAAATATCGGGGATAACCCATGAAGCAAATACACCCCAGACAGATCAAGGTTCGCTATGGAAGATTGGGCAATCCTTAATCATGACAGTTGCTCTGTTTATCATCTCGGCATTTGTTATTATCCCGGGATCGCTGATCATTTCACTGCTATCCATGATTAGTCCTCTTGTTGGTCAGCTTGCGTTTTTTCTTTATTTATTCCTCATTTTTTGGTTTACTGTTCCATGGTTCTATGCCTACCACGGCATCTTTGTGTTTGGATTTCCGGCAGTCAAATCAGCGCTAGTAAGCTTAAAAGTAGGCAGAATCTTTATTACGAAGACTGCAATGTTGATTTTGTTGGTTCTTCTGACCAGCCAGGGAATGAACCTCTTATGGATGACACCGCCTGTTTCCTCTTGGTTGTTGCTGCTGGGGATTTTGGGACATGCTATTGTGAGTGCTGGTTTGCTTTCCACCACTATCGTGTATTATCGACAAATTCATCGGGTTCTGGTGATGCTTGAAGCCTTACGCCAGAAAGAATCATCCACAATATGACACTAAAAACAAATTACGGTGCAAAAGATATCCAAGTATTGGAGGGGCTGGAAGCGGTTCGCAAGCGTCCTGGCATGTATGTCGGTGGAACCGACCTGAAAGCCTTGCACCACCTAGTTTTTGAGGTGGTGGATAATTCCATTGACGAAGCGTTGGCCGGTGTGTGCGACCGGATCGAGGTGATCCTGTTTCCGGATGGAAGTGTAAGTGTTGAGGATAATGGCCGGGGTATTCCAGTTGATCTACACCCCGAGAAAAAAGTTTCAGCTTTGGAAGTGGTAATGACGACCTTGCATGCCGGGGGAAAATTTGGCGGTGAAGGTTACAAAGTATCTGGCGGGTTACATGGGGTGGGGGTTTCTGCAGTCAATGCACTCTCGTCCTGGTGTGAAGTTCAGGTAAAACGGGAAGGGGAAATCTTCCAGCAACGATATGAAAAAGGTATTCCTGTCTCCCCGGTAGAGAAAATTGGGGATTGCCCGTTGGGACAAGCCGGAACCCGAACAACTTTCCGCTATGACCCCGATATATTTAAGGGGGAGCTTGATTTTCGAGCTGAGATTCTGATACAAAGGTTGCGCGAAATGGCCTTTGTAACCCGCGGCGTGTGGATTCGGCTGGAAGATCGGCGGAGTGGAGATGAGACTAATTTTTACTTTGAGGGCGGCATTGTATCATTTGTTCGATATTTGAACCGCGGACGCCAGGCATTGCACCCGATCTTTTCGGTTGAAAAAACTGTGGAAGGCATGCTAATCCAAGTCGCCCTCCAATACACAGATTCTTATGCAGAGCTGGCTTATACTTTTGCCAATACCATTCATACCGTGGATGGTGGAACACACATGACTGGTCTGCGAGGTGCGTTAACCCGAGTGATCAACGATTATGCCCGCAAGAATAACCTGGCAAAAGAGAACGATACAGGTTTTTCTGGTGAGGATACTCGCGAAGGTCTGACTGCTGTGGTGAGTATTCAGCATCCTGATCCACAGTTCGAAAGCCAGACAAAAGTGAAATTGATGAATGCGGAAGTGCAAACGGCAGTGCAACAGGTGGTTGGTGATGCTCTGACGCATTTTCTGGAGGAGAACCCAACTGCCGCCCGGGCAATTATCAGTAAGTGCCAGACATCAGCCAAGGCCAGGGACGCTGCCCGTCGGGCGCGCGACCTGGTGATCCGTAAGTCAGCTTTGGAAAGTATGACTTTACCGGGGAAATTAGCGGATTGTTCCGAACGCAATCCAGACCGGGCAGAGTTATTCATCGTTGAAGGTAATTCGGCAGGTGGTTCAGCCAAGCAGGGCAGGGATCGACATTTTCAAGCGATCCTTCCATTACGCGGTAAGATTTTAAATACTGAACGAGCCAGCCTGGATCGAATTTTAACCAATAACGAGGTAAAAGCATTAATTTCCGCGATTGGCACCGGGGTCAGAGATCAATTTGACCTGGATGGTTTACGCTATGGAAAGATCGTGCTGATGACGGATGCGGATGTGGATGGCAGCCATATCCGCACATTGTTGCTTACGTTTTTCTTCCGAAATATGTTGCCAATTATTGAACATGGACATCTGTTTATCGCCCAACCGCCGTTGTATCGAGTTGCTTACCGGGACCAATTCCGCTATGCCAACTCCGATGTCGAGCGGGACCAAATCATAAGTGATTTTGGCGCGCCGATTGAGAAGATAACCATTCAACGGTATAAAGGTCTGGGTGAAATGAATCCGGAACAATTATGGGAGACCACCATGTCTCCTGCCCACCGAACTTTTTTACAAGTGAGTATTGAGGATGCAACCAAAGCCGAGCATACCTTTGAGTTGCTGATGGGCGAAGAAGTTCCGCCAAGAACCCGATTTATCCAGGCACATGCCAGGGATGTCAGTAACCTCGATATCTAATCCAGGTTCTCTCCAGTTGGATCTGTCAAATTCCCTGGATCTTCAATCAATAATATAACTTCATAACCGGCCAGTTTTAATTTGCCAGAGATGATTTTGGCATCTGCTCGGGCTTGGTTTGAAGATACCAGAAGCTTCCAATTCATCCGGATCAATTCTCCACCCAGGAACAGGTTCACAGGCCTTCGGCTATAATTGAGGGCGACTAGAATGGTTTGTGTACTGGTCTGTCGTAAATAGGCTAATAGGTGGCGTGGCTCATACGAGATCGGTTGGAAAATCCCTCCATGCAGGGCTGGATATTCCCGGCGAAAAGCGATTAATTGACGATACCAATTCAGCAATGACGAAGGATCGGATTGATGGGCCTGGACATTGCGGATGGTGTAATCTGGATGGACTGGCAGCCAGGGGGTAGCAGTTGAGAAACCACTGAAACGATCAGTATTCCATTGCATGGGTGCCCGGGCAAAATCACGGCCGCGGAAAATCGGCCAGTAGCGGCGTCCAACCGGGTCAAGAATCTGTTTCCGTGAAAGTTGAATATCCCTTTGACCGATTTCCTCACCATAATACAAGTAAGGTGTGCCACGCAGGGTTAGCAACAAGGCTGCGGCAACTTTCAAACGGTCATCCTTCTGGCCACTGTGGAATCGGGATGAACTCCGCATAACATCGTGATTATTCAGAACATGACAAGGCCAGGCATCCGGATGGAGCGCTCCCTCCCAGGCTTGGACTGAGGCCAGCATACGAGTGGCGTTCCAGGGAAGCTCTGTGAATTTGAGGTGGAAGGCGGAGTGGAGCATATCCGGCTGAACATAACGGGCAGAGGACTGGATATTTGGCAGGAAAGGTTCACCAACCAGATATCGATCAGGGTATTGATCCACCAATTGTCGAATGGAGCGTAATGCATCCTCCAGTTCTGGTTGGTTGTGATCATGGATGTGCTGCTGCATTTCAAAAGGTCTGCGACCGAGGATGAAAGGCTGGTTACGTAATTGGAGATCTTTGAAGTAGGATGAGAATACATCCAGGCGGAAACCATCCACTCCCCGATCCAACCAGAAGCGAAAGATATTCAGCATCTCTAATTTCACTTCTGGGTTGTGCCAGTTCAAATCGGGTTGTTGGGGATAAAACATATGACCGAAAAACTGCTGGCAATTGGGTTCATATTGCCAGTATTTTCCACCCATGATGGATTGCCAGTTGTTCGGTGGGCGATGGCCGGGTTTAGGATCAGCCCAAATGTAATAATCATGATATGGATTTGAACGGCACAGCCGGGCTTGTTGAAACCATGGATGCTGGTCTGATGTATGCGCCAGGACAAGATCCATAATGATGTGGATGTTTCTTGCATGCGCCTCAGATACCAGGACATCGAAATCTTGCAGGGTGCCAAAAAGTGGGTCGATGGCGCAATGGTCAACGATATCGTAACCGAAGTCGATATTAGGAGAGGGGTAAATCGGGGAGATCCAGATCGCATCCACACCCAACCAGGCAAGGTAGTCCAAATGAGAGCAAATTCCATTCAAGTCGCCGATGCCATCATGATTAGAATCGGCAAACGAGCGGGGATAAATTTGATAGATGATTCCAGTTTTCCACCAAGGATTATGTAAGGTCATTTTTAACCTTCCCTAAAGATAATAATTTGATAAAAGCATTATAATTTAACCAGCAGAAGCAGGATGGATGAAAAACAACGCTACGTATTCCAATGATTATCATCTCTATTTGGCAGCGGGGCAAGCAATGCTGCTTTTCAGTTTAATTCTTAATTCATGTTCAATTTTTCCAAGTTCAGGTTTCGTTGCCTCAACTGCGGTTCGAGAGTCAACAAGCACCCCTGGGATTAATATCGAACAAACGGAAAATTCACTCACACAAACCATTCAAGCCAATGAATCTGGTGTAATTGAAACCTGGCAACCTATGGGCTCCGGAACACCCGAAAATATTTGTGTTGCCCGGGCTGAAGCTGGAAAACCCTTTGATATCACCATTCCGGATGGTACGGAATTGTTGCCCGGTCAGAGTTTTAACAAAACCTGGCGCCTGGTGAATTCTGGGACTTGTGCCTGGGATGCAGGATATTCTTTGATGTGGTTCTCGGGCACCTTTATGTCTTCACAAGAAAAAGTACCATTTGTGCAGGAAGTAAAACCGGGGGAGAGTGTTGATGTAAACGTCCTCATGACGGCTCCAGTAGAACCGGGTGAATTTCAGAGTAATTGGAAGTTGAGTAATGAAGAGTCAGAATTATTTGGAATAGGCCCGAATGGTGATTCACCCTTCTGGGTGCGTGTGAAAGTGTTGCCTGAAGTACTTCCAACCCCCGGTGTGACAGTCACGCCAACAGCATTACCCATGGTGTTTAGCTCAGGGGGAAGTATGATGGTTCTGGATGATGGTTTTGACCTGGACAATGGTCTTCAAAACCCGGTAACAGGGATTGATGTTTATCTCCGGCAATTAGAAACCGGAGAATTGGTTTTGATACCTGTTAACGGAGCTGGTTTTGCACTTGCAGAAAGTGAACCCTCACTTTTTTATTGCCAGAATGTAATTATGAGTAATCACAGTGTTTTGCTATCAGCGATTCCAGTCGATCAAAAGCTATGTTATCTGACTGACCTTGGTTTGCCTGGGATGTTGAATATCCTCCAGGTGCAGATCCAGGAAAAATTTATAGAAATAGATTACACCACATGGGTAATACCATAAATTTTTGGAGGATGGGATGGATTTAAACATTACCGAGAAATTTCTTGAGATTGATTCTGAAAGGTACATAGATCAAATCTATAGCCTGCCCGGACAATTGGAACGAGCATGGGTGGCAGGGATGAAGAATGAATTAAGCCTGCCGCGCCAACCCAGGCAAATTGTAATTTGTGGAATGGGGGGCTCCGCAATTGGTGGGGAATTATTGGCTGCCTTTGCTCGTAATTCAATTACAATTCCAATAAGCGTTTGCCGGGATTATTCCTTGCCTCAATCGGCTTTGAATCCTGAAACCCTGGTGGTAACCTCATCCTATTCCGGGAACACGGAAGAAACGTTGTCTGCATTTGAACAAGCCAAAAATGCTGGAAGTATGCTAATGGTTTTGACCCGGGGTGGGAAGTTAGCAGAAATCGCTTTGAAATCTGGATACCCCGTCTGGTCGATCGATCATTCTGGGCAACCGCGAGCAGCCGTTGCCACCTCTTTTGGACTGTTAGCTGCTTTGCTTACCAGGCTAGATCTTATTCATCTTTCTGAACATGAGATTCAAGAGACTACCAAACTGCTCACTGAACAACAGGAAACCTTGCGACCGGAAAACCCAGTATCTCGAAATCCGGCCAAACGTCTGGCGGGGCAACTGTTCGGGAGGATGGTGTGCATTGTGGGGACTGATTTGATGACCCCGGTGGCTGTTCGTTGGGTCGGGCAAATCAATGAATTGGCCAAAGCCTGGGCACAAGCTTTAGCCCTGCCGGAAATGGATCATAATTCACTGGCAGGTATTCTTAATCCTGCGTTGCAATTATCCAATCTGGCAGTTTTATTCCTGCGATCTGCTTCAGCTCACCCGCGGAATATTCTTCGATCAGATTTGACCCGCCAGCTTTTTATGGTGGAAGGGATTAATACAGATTACTATACACCCCAAGGAAACACCAAGCTTGAACAACTATGGTCAGCCATTCAATTTGGTGATTTTGTCGCCTATTATCTTGCGATGATGTACGAGGTGGACCCAACACCCATCCCCGCTATTGAGCAATTAAAAATAGCTATGAAAAATTAAGCCTTTGGTTTTCGCTTCCAGGGCCAGTCAATGTGTTTTGATCGATCCAAAATTCTATTCATCCAATTCGGCAGGGGTGGATTGGTTGGGATGGTTTGGATCCCTTCCCAAGGGTCTTGATCGAATAACTTGCGAGTTGAGTAGTTTACCAGTAATTTGATGGTTGCCAAGACCGGTGCGGCAAGCACAATTCCGATCAAGCCCATCCAGGAAGCGGCGACCAATACCGTGATCATTACTGCTGCTGGATGAATCCGAAGAGCATTCCCCATCATCCGGGGGACAACTATATTATCCAGGATCCAGTCGGTAACCATTCCAACAGCGACCACAACAATAGCATAAGCAATTGGGGTCAGGTTGGCAAATGTGGTTCCCTGGAAAATGCAAACCAGTGCATAGGTAACCCAGGCGATGGCTGGTCCAATATAAGGTAAAAACCGGGCCAAACCAGCCAGGATCGCCAGGCCAAAATAGTATCGGACACCCAAAATACCCAAAATAATGGTGTAGATAAGAATGGTAAGGAACATGATGATCAGTTGTCCGCGCAGAAAACCATTCCAAATCCTGCCCAGTTCAACACCCATTCGTTGCAAATCAATACTATAACCAGGAATTCGGATATCAATCAGACGCCCAGGCGAGCCTTCTGTTTCTGCGGTTGTGAAATAGGCGAACAGCAGAATGAAAATCAACCAGCCAATTGTGGTGGCTGCACCAGAGGCGACCGATCCCAGTAGAGAGCCTGTTCTTGTGAGAAGGGGTTGGACAACACCAAGTAACTGTTGGCTGATGGCGGTCAGATCAAATTTAGAAAGATCGATTTCTAAAGGGCCGATTGCTATTGTTTGATGGGACCATTGTTGCAATAATTCAGGTAAATTGCTCAACGTGTTTTGGAGAAATTTAATCAGGTTTTGAGCCTGTTCAAAGATCGCAAATCCACCCCAGGTTAAGAGACCCAAAAAGATCAGGAGCAGAAAAACATAAAGAATTGTAGCTGCCAGGCGCCATTTGAACTTTAATCTTAGGTGAATCGCTGTAACAATGGGATAAAGTAAGTAAGCCAAAACTATTGCCAACAAAATCGGTCCGAGGATATTACGAAAGCTGATCAGAACCAGGGCAATGGTTGCCACAAAAGTTAAGGCCACCACCAATTTTGTGTTATTCGACCATTTTGGAGATGATTTGGAATTTTGATTTTCAGACATGGATTGCTCTCTCCGGGGATTTGGACGATCGGTCAACTTAGTTATTATAACGATTAAACACAAAAAAAGAGCGGCCGACCTGGCCGCTCCTGATCGATATTTTAGGATATTGGACAGGCACCCGGGAAAATGGCGTTCAACGCCCAGCCAAACAGCGGACACCATAAACGGGCATCATCAATAATCAGGAAGATCAGCAATAGTGTTTCGATGGCAATTACAATCCAAACCCAGGTTGGGATACGATTCTTAATGACCGGTTGGATCGCAGATTCGTTTGAAGGTATCTGACCGGAAAAGGAAGGTGTCAGTGGTGCTGTCACCCGGGATGGTTCCGAGCGCAGAGGTTGAGATGCTATCGGCGTTTGGGGTGTTGCTGGAACCGGCGTGGGTGTGGGCGGCTCGGGTTGGCGTGAAATTGGTTGAACAGGCGCGATTGGAGGAGTTGCAGGTATGGAAGGCTGAGAGAATGTGAGCGCTTCATAAACCAGGTTAATTCGCTCACCCAAGGTGATGATCTCGCCCGGTCGGATAGCTGTCGGGCTTACCAGGCGTTGACCGTTGATGAACGATCCGTTGGTTGAGCCGAAATCTTCCAACATATAGCTGGTGCCCTGTAAAAACAAACGTGCATGACGGCGTGATACTTCCGCGTCATTAATGACAATATCATTGGTTAGATCCCGACCAATGAAAAGCTCACTTTTTTGTAAAGGGATTTCACGACCGGGAGTGGGTCCAGTCTGCATGACTAATCGAAAAGAAGGATTCATCAATTACCTCCGCTCAATCTTATAAAATAAGTGTAATGATATTCAGTTTTTTGTCAACATGCTTGAGGTTGAGTATAATAATCAGATAGGTTTCGATTCCTAATTGTTGCAACCAGTGTGAGGAATTTCCAAACTGGTTCCATGTCAAAGGTTAGCGGCAGGAGCAGATTGTAATATTTCACCAATTGACCACTTTCTTGGCGAAATAATTGACTAAAGACTGCCGGACATAAGTCAGGATAAATGGAGGATAAGATGGCTACAATTTTGGTTGTGGATGATGAAGCGGTTATTGTTGACTCGATTAATTATAGCCTCACCCGGGAGGGATATACCGTGATCACGGCTTCCGATGGTCGGGAAGCATTAACGCTGTTTGAGAAAAGCAAACCAGACTTGGTCTTGTTGGATTTAATGTTGCCTGAGTTGGATGGCTGGCAGGTCTGCCGTAAACTGCGGGAAACCAGTTCTGTGCCGATTATCATGCTTACGGCGCGAAGTGATGAATTAGATCGGATCTTGGGCCTGGAAATAGGTGCTGATGATTATCTGCCAAAGCCTTTCTCGTTTCGGGAATTGTTGGCAAGAATTCGAGCCATGCTGCGCCGAGTGGAGATGGATCATCAACCTGCTGGATCAGAAACGATCCAAATTGGCGACCTGGCCATTGATCGAGTAGCTCACCGAGTTTCTAAATATCAGCAGCCTGTGACCTGCTCTTCCAGGGAATACGATCTGTTGCTGTTTTTAATGACGCAAGCTGGTCGGGCTTGTAACCGCCAGGAATTATTGGCCAAGGTATGGGGAGAAGATTGGACCGGGGATGAGCGCACATTGGAAGTTCATATTCGCTGGTTACGAATGAAAATTGAGGATGATCCGACCAACCCTCGCTATATTCAGACTGTGAGAGGATACGGATATCGATTCATCAGTTCTGAGGAATGGATGTGAAAAAAATTCTACCCCCCGGTCTTTTCCGGCGGATGACTCTATCTTACCTTTTTGTGGGCTTGTTAAGTGTCTTGGTTATGGCAACCCTGGCCATTAACGCAATCATTCAAAATGGATTGCGTGAACTGGAACATTCGCTTGAAGATTATTCGTTTACCCTTTCCAACATGTTGGAAGACGCGATGGAAGGTTATTTTTCTGATGAGATCGGTGTGGACCAGATCCAGAGAAACATACGGAGATATCTCTCCAGCCGCCCTGATGTACATTTTACGATTATTGGGAAGAATGATGAGGTTGTACTTTCCACAGAAGATACCGAGCTGATAGAAGAATTTGTCAATAATAGTGTGGAATATCGGCAGGCAGTGAATGGGGGTGAAGGGGAGTCTTTCGGACGATCAAAACAAGGAGATCAGATTTTCTTTGTAGCCGTGCCGATTAGCATCAATCACCAAACAGCCGGTGTTTTAAGACTTGCAGTGCCGGTTAAGAGCAATATGACCCAGGCATACAGCACAGTCTGGCTAATTTTGATTGGGGCTGGGCTGCTACTGGTGGGTGTTGTTCTGATTGGTTGGGTTTCCGCAAAAACGCTGGCTGCACCTATCAGCAACTTAACCGATGTGGCAGAAAGATTCAGCCGGGGTGAATTAAATGCCCGGGCAGAACCGCAAGGCCCTTTGGAATTTGTTCAGTTGGCTCATGCATTTAATCAGATGGCTGAACGGTTACAGAATAATATGGATAATTTGCGCGGTTTTGTAATGAATGCCAGCCATGAATTAAGGACACCGCTGACTGCGATTCGCTTGAACCTAGACGCCTTGCAACAAGGGGCGTTGGATGAACCGGAAGTGGCCAGAAGATTCTTGATGAAAACGCAAGAAGAAATTGACCGGTTGAATCGGATGGTTACAGATTTGCTGGATCTTTCCCGGATTGAGTTTAATCGGGATAATATCTTGTTTGTGGCGCTGGATCTTAACCAAATTGCAAAAGAAGCTCGGCAATTTTGGTCTGCACGTAGCGAGCATGCTGGCTTGGATTTGAGAATTGTTTTATCAGATCTTTCACCCATGGTTCGAGCGAACGAAGATCAAATCAACCGGGTGATTAATAACTTGATGGATAATGCGATCAAGAATACACCGGAAGGTGGCTGGGTGGAGATTGCAGTGATTTATCATCCGGGGTTGAACACTGCACGTTTGGAAGTGAGAGATAGTGGTCGTGGGATAGCTCCTGATCATCTGGAACATGTTTTCGAACGATTTTATCGAGTGGAAAAAACCACTCCGCGATATGGAAAAACAATGGGCAGCGGTCTGGGGCTGGCGATTGCTCGAACAATCATGGAAGCGCATGATGGTTCCATTGGAGCGAACAGCGAATTGGGTAAAGGTTCAACTTTTTGGATTGAGTTGCCAGCCGTTGTGATGAAGGGGCAACATCACCCAAATACAAACAATTAATGCTTCTCACAACAGTCGACCGGACCTTCTGAGAATTCTATTTTCTTAACCGCTTCTCACGCCAAGTGATATTGAATAAACACCTCATTCAGAAAATCAAAACAAATTTGGTTGTATCCAGCCAGATAAGTCGGTTTAGATGGTGAACTTGCCCCGGAAAGAATTGGGGCAGGTCAGGGATATTACTATTTGAAGTAGGGGCAATTAAATTTCGGATAGAGACAGGCATAGAAAAAATAAAGTGCTAGCTGATAGGATCAACCCCACCAATACAGCATCCTGTTGGTGTAACATTTGCTATTAAATTGACCGAATATTGATTTCCTGATATTCTTAACCCTTGCTAATTGTGCATCAATAATAAAACAAATGTGCTATAATTGCCAGTTGATCCTTGTTCTGGGAAGGCGAATATGACTCAAAATATCATCCGGGTGGTTGGCGCCCGACAGCATAATTTAAAAAATATAACGGTAGAAATCCCGCGCGACCAGTTTGTCGTGATTACAGGACTTTCAGGTTCAGGGAAATCCTCACTGGCGTTTGATACGATTTTTGCCGAAGGCCAGCGAAGATATGTGGAATCACTTTCTGCTTATGCCCGGCAATTCCTGGGGCAAATGGACAAGCCGGATGTTGACTACATTGAAGGGTTGTCTCCGGCGGTATCCATCGATCAGAAAGCCACTTCTCATAATCCGCGTTCCACTGTGGGAACAGTGACGGAAGTTTATGATTATTTGCGCTTGTTATACGCCCGGGTTGGCATTCCACATTGCCCTATTTGCGGGCGTGAAGTGGTCAAGCAATCTGCCCAGGAGATCGTGGATATGTTGGAAAAGATGCCAGCCGGAACAAGACTTATTGTGATGGCTCCGATCGTTCGTGGTCGGAAAGGCACATACCAGGCTGTGTTTGAGGAAATTCGGAAGGCGGGCTTTGTTCGCGTTCGGGTAGATGGCAATATAGTTAACCTGGATGAAGAGATCACCCTGGACCGTTACAAGGCACATACGATTGAAGCGGTGGTGGACCGACTGGTGATTGACAAACAGGAAAACGAAGAAGAAGAACGAGCCGCCCGTTCAAGGCTGACGGATTCGGTTGAGACTGCCCTTAAAGTGGGTGAGGGGTATCTGACTGTCCTGAATCTGTCGCAAACCCCGCCTGTGGATGTGTTTTTCTCTGAACACTTCGCCTGCCCGGAACATGGCGTTTCTCTATCCGAAATAGAACCCCGAACCTTTTCCTTTAATACTCCTCATGGGGCTTGCCCGGATTGTCAGGGTCTGGGAAGCAAGCAGGAAATTGATCCAGAGTTGCTGATTCCAGACCGAGACCGTTCTTTGAATGAAGGTGCGATCGTTGCCTTAGAGTGGAACAATGGACGTGAACAAGGCGGGTATTACTGGCAGATGGTGGAAGCAGTTGCCCGCCATTTTCGTATCGACCTGAATGCGCCAGTCAGCTCCATCTCTGAAGATAAATTGAATAAAATCCTGTATGGTACGGGTAACGACGAGGTAACTGTTCATTATCAAGGTCACGACCGCCAATCCACTATCCAGACGACTTTTGAGGGCGTGATTGGTAACCTGGAACGCCGCTATCGGGAAAGCCAATCCGAATATATCCGCAGCCGGATCAGCGAGTATATGAGTGACCGACCTTGCCCAACCTGTAAGGGTACTCGCTTGCGACCAGAGGCCATGGCTGTGACCGTTGCTGAAGTAAATATCATTGAAGTGACACATTGGGCAGTGGTGGATACATTGAAGTGGGTAGAAACATTGATCAATGAGAATTCACCATTCACATCGCGGCAAAAAACGATCTCGGAGCGGATTTTAAAGGAAATTCGCGAACGTTTGGGCTTTCTGGTGGATGTTGGTCTGGACTACCTGACATTACACAGATCAGCGGGATCACTCTCAGGGGGGGAGGCTCAACGCATCCGTCTTGCAACCCAAATTGGCTCTCACTTGATGGGTGTTTTATATGTGCTGGATGAACCTTCTATAGGTCTCCATCCTCGGGATAACAACCGGCTGCTGGCAACGCTAAAAAGCTTACGGGATCTGGGCAATACAGTGTTAGTGGTGGAACATGATGAAGAGACCATCCTTGCGGCAGATTGGATTGTTGACCTGGGACCTGGTGCAGGAGAACATGGAGGACGACTGGTTGGCGAAGGAACTGTCGAGCAGATCCTGTCAAATCCCGAGTCTTTAACCGGAGCTTACCTCTCTCGCCGCCTGCAAGTTCCAATTCCGGCCGAGCGTAGGAGGGGAAACGGTAAATGGCTAAAAGTAGTCGGGGCAAGTGCGAATAACCTAAAAAATATAAATGTAGAAATTCCATTAGGCCGGATGGTTTGTATTACCGGAGTATCGGGTTCAGGGAAATCCACATTGATGGTGGATATCCTATACAATTCCCTTGCTCATGATTTAAATAGGGCACACACCCAGGCTGGAGAGCACGAAAGAATTGAAGGTGTTGATCAGTTGGATAAGATCATTAACATTGATCAATCGCCGATCGGCCGAACACCGCGCAGTAACCCGGCTACATATACGGGTTTATTTGATGAAATCCGCCAACTTTTTTCTGAATTGCCGGAATCCAAAATGCGCGGCTACAAACCTGGACGCTTTTCCTTCAATGTACATGGCGGTCGCTGCGAAGCCTGCCAGGGGCAGGGTCAGTTAAGGATTGAAATGCAGTTCCTGCCGGATGTGTATGTGCCCTGTGATGTTTGTCATGGTGCCCGCTTCAATCGTGAGACGCTGCAGGTACGCTTCAAGGGACTGACGATCGCTGATGTATTGGATACCACGGTTGAGGTTGGAATAGATATCTTTACTGCATTTCCTTCAATTGTCTCCAAATTGAGGATGTTATTTGAGGTTGGCCTTGGTTATATTCGAATTGGGCAACCAGCTACAACCCTTTCCGGAGGGGAAGCCCAACGAGTTAAACTTTCCAAGGAACTTTCGCGAAGAGCGACTGGACGCACCATTTATGTGTTGGATGAACCTTCCGTGGGTTTGCATGCAGCGGACGTGCATCGCTTGATCGAAGTCTTGCAGCGCCTGGTGGATGCAGGGAATTCGGTATTGATTATTGAACACAATCTGGATATTATCAAAGTATCGGATTACGTCATTGACCTGGGTCCAGAAGGAGGTGACCGGGGTGGCGAATTAATTGCGGTAGGAACGCCGGAAGATATTTGCAAAATCCCGACGTCTTACACTGGACAATACCTAAAAAAGTATATGGAAGTGAATCATTGATTTCCGCCCTTGACTGGTTGAAAAATCAAACATCAGGTAGAATTCCTTTAATCAGGTCTTTTGTGCCTGCGGCAGAAGTCACAATTCTGCCACACTCAATGAATTGATAGGGAACTTATGCGCGAAAAAAATTCACCCCAAAACGTGATCGATAGTTATAAAAAAAAGCAAAAAATGATGCCATTTCTGGTGGGGGGATTGGCAGTCCTGTTGTTGGTAGTTGGCATTATTATTCTGTTTGTCTGGCTTTCTGCTCCAGGCAGGGCAATTGGTAAAATGATGGCATCTGAAACACCGACGCCAACTTCAACTTACACGCCCACACCCACGACACCAACGCCTACCGCCACAGCCACCAACACACCAACAGATACCCCAACTGTGACTTTCACTGCTACACCTGCAGGTCCTTTCGAATACACCGTGGTGGAAGGTGATACTTGTTATGATCTTCAGATTAAGTTTGATATCCAATTGGAAGCTCTACTTGCCCTGAATCCGAGTCTAGGCGCAGCCTGTCTCCTACAGCCTGGTGATATACTGTATATACCCCAGCCAGGGATGGTTATTGAACTGCCGACTGAAACGCCGGTTCCGACAGGGTTACCGCGTGGCACCCTCATCCAATATACAGTCAAGACGGGTGATACACTGGATGCAATTGCTCGCCGCTTCAATTCAACCATTGAAGCCATTATAGCAATCCGTGAGAACAATATCACGGACCCTGAGAGCATTGAGGCAGGCCAGGTGATCCTTGTTCCAGTAAATTTGGTTACTCCGACTCCAACCCGGACCATCACACCAACCAGGGTCCTACCGACCTTGGTAACAGTTACCCCGACACCATAAGTGGCATAAAAATGAAGGAATCCCGTTTCCCATCGCGATGGGAAACGGGATTCTGTGTAGATCAATGGTGACTTGAGAGGATGTCTTTAATTCCGAAAAAATGGCTGTTTCTACTAATGATCCTGATTGGGGCGGTAGTTGGGATCTGGCTATCCAGCCAGCTGTCTCTTCCGGTAATAACCAACCAACAGGTTGGTACGAATGGTGGAATCACCCTTGAGTTTTCTGCAGAAATGCAGCGAGATAGTGTAGCGCAGCGTCTATCCATTTCACACACCCAAAATTTTCAGTTGGTCTGGCAAGGGAGAGCGGTTACCATTTGGCCAAATTCAAACTGGAAACCTGGTTCGATGATTTCGGTACACCTGGCATCTGGGGCAGAAAGCTTGAATGGAAGAGAAATTCCCCGTGATTTTAACAGCCAGATAATCGTGCGCCAACCTGAATTGATTTATCTGTCCTCGAGATCCGGAAAAGATCAAATCTGGAAATCAACGCTGACAAGTGAGACAGAAACACTAAGCGAACAAACTGAGGTATTGGAGACTGCAGTCTCAAGAGATGGAGAATGGATCGCTTTTAGCCTGAATAATAACCAAGGCGGGGCTGATCTCTGGATCATGGATCGAAATGGTGAAGAGCAGAGGATGTTAGTGGAGTGTGGTAACTCAGTCTGCAGCGAAATTAGCTGGCAGCCTTTTCAGCAGAAATTTGCGTATAGTCGTTATTTGAACGGACTTCAGGGTATTCCACGGGTTTGGACAGTGGATGTCCAAACAGGGGAGATTTTCTCCTTTTTTGAAGACGAGGAAATCATTGGTCACTATCCTGCCTTTTCACCGAATGGATCTGCCTTGTCCATATTCAGCCCGGTTCTGGGTGGAATCTACCTGCAAGATTTACAAAAAGGCGCCTCCAGTGTAATTCAAACCTCCATCCCTCAGCAGGCAGTTTGGTCGCCGGATGGGCAGGTTGTTTACTTTCTGCGCGGCATTGGGCTTGAAGGTCAACCTGTGGATAAGATCTACCGATTCGACCTAAAGAATAATGAAATCTCAATTGCGCAGGGGTTTGAGGATGATCTGTTCAATTATGGAACCCCAGCCTGGTCTCCAGATGGTTCAATCGTAGCCATTCCCCTTCGGCAGATGGATGGAGGCTTGAGCACGCAAATCTGGCTATTTGACAAAGATGGATTTTTGATTGAAGAAATCACGAATGATCCGGTTTACATCCACGGGGGGTTGGCTTGGAGTGGGGACGGCAGTCAATTGCGCATCCAAAGATTGGCTATTGACTCCTCCCAGCAACAATCGGATATCCTGGTCTGGAATGCTTACAACGGAGAAAATAGTTTTATAGTGGAGGGTGCCTTCGGCGGGGATTGGTTACCGTGAGGTAGGTTGAAGCAACTCTTGAATGGTTCGCCTGACCTGGAGATCTGATTCGGAATTCAATGCCTGAACCAGAAATGGACAGTAAACAGAAATTGGATATCGAGCCAGCGCCTGGGCCGCCTGGATACGAATCATTGGTTCAGGGTGATGCTGAAAAAGAGAAACTAAGGGTGAAATGAGTTCAAATGACTGCAGATTGCCGGCTGCCACAATACAGTTTCTCAGCCAACCGGTATGGTGAGCCCGGGAAATGGGGCGAACCCCGTACTCTACTTCAAAATCCTGACTTGTTCCCGACAATTCTTTCGCTAAATCCACCCAGAGTAGAGGTGTATCACCCAGCAGAGGAGAATCTTCGATCGATTGGGAAAAATGTTGATTCCAAGGGCAAACGATTTGGCAGATATCACAACCAAAGACCCAGTTGCCAATCAGAGCTTGAAGCTCAAGAGGGATTTCGGCTTTGTTCTCAATGGTCAGGTAGGAGATGCATCGACTTGAATCCAAGGTTCGATCTGGGCGAATGCACCCGGTTGGACAGGCCTGGATGCAGCGTTGACATGTGCCACAGTGATCTTGAATGGGTTGGTTTTCGGTCTGCAATTCAAGGTCAGTCAATATTTCTGCTAGCAGAAAGTAAGATCCCAACTTTGGGTGAATCAGGCAGGAATTCTTGCCAATCCAGCCAAGACCAGCTTGTGCTGCATAACCTCGCTCCAGGATTGGAGCGGAGTCGGTGAAGATCTTGTATTGGACACCCATTTTAGAAAATGATAAACGATCCACCAGTTGTTGAATTAACCCAGGCAGAATATCATGATAATCTAACCCCCATGCATAAGCAGCCACCCGGCCATGTGCACCTGGAGATGGTGCATCTGGCTGTTGGTGGGCCGGGAAATAAGGAAATGCCAGGCTGATCAGGGTCCTGGCGTTTGGCATCAGCAATCTTAGGTCAGCGCGTTTGGCCAGGGTATCCGGCCTGGCAAGATAACTCATCCTGGCATACAGGTTTTCGGAAATCCAGTGTTTGAATACCGAAAAATGTTTCGGGGGCGAGATGTTGGAGACTCCACAAAGGAAAAAGCCGAGGGCACCTGCCTCGGCTTTCAATATATCAGGTGTCAGGTAATTCTGCATCGTCAAGGGGTAACCGTGTGGGTTGCCGTAGCTTCAGTGGTTGGGGAGATGGAAAGGGTAGTTGTAGGGGCTGTGCCACCGACGACAATTCGAATAAACACATTGAAGAAATTTGCATCCTGAGCGTTGGAGAGAACCCAGATAGTAGTGTATTCACCTGCAGCGGTTGGAGCTTTGATTGGAAGAATAATCTGGATTTCTTCCTGCGGCTTTACTGTGCTGGTCAGGGAAACTGCAGTAACCGTGGACATTAAAGTACCGGCATAATAACGCAAACGGTAATCGGTCGTCCAGGTGGAAACACCCACATTTTTAATGCGCCATACAACGTTGAATTCCGATCCGGGCGTCACAATCGTGCCATCGGTCGGACTTTGATCGATGTAAATGGCGCTGTCAACCGATGATTGAGGAGTCATGGTGGGGCTGGCCAGTGGGGTGACAAGAGTGACGGTGAATGTGGCAGTCGGTGGTTCGGGGGTATTTGTGAGGGTTGGTGTGTGGGTAATCGTTGCTGATGGGGTTAAGAGAGCTGCATTAGTCAATATCGCCTGGGCAGTCTGGGCAGCTTGGGTAATGACTAGCCGGGAATCCACGGTCGGGGTGGATTGGGCTGATTTGGAACATCCACTGAGCAGCAGTGAGGCTGTCAGCAGAACAATTCCAACCATTCGAAGAAACTTCAACATCGAAAAACATCCTTCCTGATTTCAAAAATCAACGGCCTGATCCCCAGGCCGCATCACATTGTCATCCGGGAGAGCTTAAATGTCAAGGGGTGGGAACAGGCGTTAAAAACCACTCGTCCGGAGCTGGCGTGGGAGGAATGGAAGTTAAAAAACCCTTGATCCCCTGGAATGTAATATAGGTTACAGAGCCAGGTTGAATGGAGATGATTTGTTTATATTTTCGGCCATAAAACGTGATGCTAATCTCATATTCCCCCTCAGGCAGGTCACTGAGCACCAGGTTTTCTTGAAAAAATTCATCCGGGTTGACGGCCAGTGGGCCGTAGGTAATGACTTCCCAGGTTTGTCCTGTTGAGAGGGATTCGACCAGGAGGGGTTTTTTTTCCAATAAAATACCCCCAGACCACATGATGCGCCCGACCAAAATCCCCCAGCCCTGGGGAGGCGATAGCCATAATTCCGGGTTACGGGAGGTGTAATAGTTGTTATCGCCCACTCGGATTTCAAAGTGCAGATGAGGTCCAGTGGTGTTCCCTGTGTTGCCGACGATGCCAATTTGCTCGCCCACGTTGACATGTTGACCTTTGATGACATCGATGCGATCCATATGGGCATAGATTGTATAAAGTTTTTGGCCCTTGTAGCCGAAGTCATGTTCGATGGCTACAGCCAGCCCGTAAGGATCATTTTTGTCCTGATCATTCATATAAAGGCCAAAACCTGCCCAGCGAATGGATCCCTCACCGGCAGCATAGACGGGGGTGCCAATCGGAGCATCGATATCGATACCGGTATGGATGATATCAGTACCTGTAAAAATACCTCCATAACGGTAATTGGGCAAAGCCCAGTTGACCACATCCGCAGCGATGGGTCGGATGAATAGAAAATGGTCATTCAGTCCGAGTCCCCAGGGAACCGGGTAGAGTGGAGGTCGCCAGATGGAAACCGGGAGCTGGCCGGGAGTGGGGAAGGTGAAACGCAGTACATCACCAGTTTCGATGATCGTTGGCTGAAATTCACTGGCTGTTTTTTCGATAGCAGGTGTTTCCTGAACCAGAGGAGAGGTTGGTTGTGAGGTGGGAGATTCCTGTTCCATCGAGGTGGTGGGCACGGCCATTGGAGTGGAGGATGCAATCACCGAAAGCGCTGTAGGATCCATCGCAGAACAAGCAGACATAATAAACATGCTGGTAACGAGGACGATGGAAAAGCAAAGGCGAGTTGTCATTTAGGGAGAGGGTGTCCAAGTTGGCCGCCGGGTCGGTTCACTGGTCGGTGATTTCACCACACCCCAGCGCGGAGTTGGTGTAGAGGTGGGATAAAGTGGGGCAAATCCGGTGGAGGTGATCAGGGCTTCTGGTGGGTAAATCTGTTGCATGGCGGTGGACCAACTGAGACCGCCTGTATTGGCAAACAGATTGAAGCGGGTGGCAGGGAAATAGGTGCGCCAATTTATCTGGGCAGGAATGCGTTCCCAGCCGGTACGCAGCGCTAATTCGGTAAAGTCCACCCAATAGCCAGTTGGGGCGACAGCCTTGGAGCCACCCTGTTCATAGGATTGGGGATCGCCAGAATAGCGGGCAGACAAATCCCAAATAGCGGTCAGCAGCGGCATTCCCTGTGATCCATCCTGAAATCGAGCTTTGAGATATACCCGCCAGTTGGTCTGCCCGGAAGTGTCTTGACGTTGAACCACCATCCACCCAGCCGTAAAAGGTGCTGAAGAGATGGCAATTCCCCGGCCGGTAAACAGCCATTCATCAACCGCTCCGGGTTGGGGAGGACTGGACAAAGGCAGGTAAGCATTTTCCAGGGTTGCCAACACATCCCAGCCGGTTTCACGGGCGGTCAGGGAGCGCAATACATTGAACGATTCGTCCACAGCATCACTCAAGTAGGCGTAATTCGTTTGCACATCCTTCAGGGGAACCACGCCCAACCGGCCGGCTGGCGGCGCCGGGCTGATGGTTAATTGAGGGTTGACAATCTGTCCATTTTCTCTCTGGTTGCCTGCCAGTTGAAGGATATAAGCAGCAGAACTCGGCGTCAATTGGTTTTTCCAATCCAAGTCGGAGAGGGTTCCGGGTAGATTGAGCATTGGTTGCAGGATGTTTCCTGTGCCGGTGTCATAAACCACCAGGCCATTCTGATTTACAAACGAAATTACAGCCAGCATAGAATTACCATCCGGAGACCAGACCGGGTAATTCCCGATGGAAAGCAGACGCATATCAGATTGTGAATCCTGACGGGAATAAATCATAATGGATTGGCCTGCCTCGGAAGTGTTAACCCAGGCCAGGCGCGTTCCATCGGGAGACCAAGCAGGAGCGGATTGCGACGCATCTTGCGAAAGGCTGAGGTTGGTGAACCGGTTATCCACCTGGTCGAGATCCGCCAACCAAATTTCATCCTCGCCGCTGCGATTTGAAACAAATACGATCTCCCGGCCCAAAGGCGACCAGGCTGGGGAGTGGCTGCTATCCGGTCCCCCTGCCAGATAAATAGGGGGATCTGATGGGTTAGCTAATGAAAGCAAAAAAATCTCAGAATGGTCGTTCAGGTAGGTCTCAAAAGCCAGCCATTGCCCATCCGATGACCAGGTTGGGTGGCCATCGTAAGCACCGGTATCTGTTAATCGGGTAAGTCCCCCGTTTTCCAGATCCATCAGGAATAGATCCCAATAGCCGTTGGCTTTGGAGGTGAAAGCCAGGTGACGACCATCTGGACTAAGGGTAGGGTGCAGATTGTCCCAGTTTCCATCTGTCAGCCGAGTGAGGGTAAGATATTGAGGATGATAAGCAAAGAGATGAGTATTCCAACCATCCGCCATGGAAAAGAAATAAACACCTTCTGCAATTAAGCCATCCAGTGCACTTATGGCGATGGTTGGCTTTGGGGTGTTGACCAGGGTTGGTTCAGCAGTAGGGAGTTCCAGCGATGCAGAAGGTGTGGGCGAGGATGCGAGGGTTTGGGTGGATGTGGATGAAGGACTGACAGTTAACTGGTTATTTAGCAAAGAAAATCCACCAGGACGCAGGATAATCGATAAAGCCACTAGGTTCACCAAACAAAGGATGAGCAGAACCAGGATGATGATTTGGGATGGACGGGAGGTGGATTTCTTCATTGAATTAAAATGAATAAAAACCAATGAAAATGGTTTATTCTGGAGATAACATACCAGCATTGTAGCATACTGCCCGGCCAATTTGCCGGGTAGTAGTTTACAAAACCGTCAGGTGGATTATTGGTCTTCGAAACGCATGGAGTACAGATTGAAGTAAGTGCCGTGCCTGGCCAGGAGCTCGTTGTGAGTACCCTGTTCGATGACATGTCCATCTTGGATTACCAGGATGAGATCTGCATTGATTACGGTGGACAAGCGGTGGGCGATCACAATCGAAGTTCGATCTTTAAGCAAACGGCTAAGTGCTTGCTGAATCACACGCTCAGTTTGCGTGTCCACACTGGAAGTCGCTTCATCAAGGATCAGGATGCGAGGATCGGCCAAGAGTGCCCGGGCGAATGAAATCAACTGGCGCTGTCCCTGGGAGAGAATCACGCCGCCTTCCTCCACCGGGGTATCGTAGCCCAGGCGCAGATTACGAATAAAATCATCCGCTCCAACCGCCTCAGCGGCGGCTTCGACTTCCGTGTCAGAAGCCTCTAAACGACCAAAACGGATGTTCTCACGCACTGTGCCGGAAAATAAAAACGGGTCCTGCAGAACGATGCCCATTTGAGAGCGCAGACTACCCTGGTTGACGGTACGCAAATCATATCCATCCACGCGCAAGGTGCCTGTGGTTGGATCATGGAACCGGGCTACCAGCTTAATCAAGGTTGTTTTTCCAGCACCAGTTTTCCCCACCAGGGCAACCGTTTGCCCGGATTTGATAACAAGATTAATATCCTCCAGCACAGGGGTTGGGTCGTCGGAGTAATGGAAAGATACATGGTCAAAATGGATTTTTCCCTGAATATCAGGAAGCTGGCTGGCATCCGGTGCATCTTGGACTTCTACAGGTGCGTTCAACAAAGCGATGATCCTTTCCCCGGAAGCCATGGTCGATTGGAAAGTGTCAAAGCGCTGGCTGAGGTCCCGGATGGGATCAAAAAATCGGTTGATGTACAGGGTGAAGGCGATCAAGACGCCCGGAGTGACAGGGTCACCTAAAATTGCTGAACCGCCGATGGCGATCACGAGAGCCATGGCCAAGCTACCGAGAAAATCAATAGCCGGGAAAAAGAGGGAAGCCAGCTTTACCGCCTTGAGGTTGGTTTGCAGGTTATTGAGGTTGACCTCGTTCTGAAAAAAAAATAAAATTGTAAGTCTGGCGTGAAAAAGATTGCACCACCCGAACTGCATTGATGTTTTCTGCAAGGACTGAATTGACCCAACTGATGGCTGCCCGGGTTTTTCGGTAGTTTTCACGCGAACGCTTGCGGAAAAGCACTGTAATCAGCACCATGAGCGGCAGCACGCTGAATGTGGCCAGGGACAACTGTAAATTCATGGTTAACATTACAATGATGATGCCAATCAAGGTGAAGAGATCCCGGGCAATTGCCAGCATGGCCCAGGTGATGAATTCGCGGATCATGTTGACATCGTTGATCACCCGGACGATGATGCGACCGACCGAGTAATGATTGAAAAAGCTGAGGGAAAGTTCTTGCAAGTGTGTGAACAACTGGGAGCGCAGATCGTAGATAATGGATTGACCAACCCGCGCCATCAAGTAAACCCGGAAGTAAATGGCAGACCATTGTAAAATGGCTGCAGCCAGGTAGAGCAGAACGGCCAGGCGCAAGGTGGGCAAAGAGCCGGCGCGAATTCCGTCATCCAGAGCCATCTTGACCAGGTAAGGCCCGGCAACCGATGCCATTGAGGTCACTGCCATCAGGAATAGGGCAAAGATGATCTGACCCTGGTAGGGTTTCATGAAGGTAAACAGCTGGCGGGTGACTTGTGGGTCAAACCCTTTTTGCGGAAGGTCGTCAGAAGGTGGGGGTGTGATTACAGTCATTTTAACCACCGAAATCCGTCTGATGGGGAAGCTCTGGAACATCTTCAGTGATTTGTTCCAGGTCATCATGGAATCTTTCCTGGTCTTGCAATTGAAGCTCGTAGATTTCCTGGTAGAGTCCACCTCTTGCCAGCAAGTCTGAATGAGTACCCTGTTCGACGATGTGACCCTGGTCCATCACGAGGATGAGGTCTGCCCGGCGCACGGAGGAAAGCCGTTGGGCAATGATGAAGGTGGTGCGGCCTTCCATCAGGTGAGATAAGGCTTTTTGCAATAAGTGTTCGGTTTCAGTATCCACGCTGGATGTGGAATCATCCAGAATGAGAATGCGTGGATTAAGCAGCAAGGCCCGGGCAATTGCCACTCGTTGGCGCTGGCCGCCGGAGAGGGTGATGCCCCGCTCACCAATCACCGTATCGTAACCCTGTGGAAGGTCAAGGATGAATTCGTGAGCCTGGGCGGCCTTGGCAGCAGCGATGATTTCCTCTTCTGAGGCATCCGGCCGACCATAGGCAATATTTTCCCGAATGGTGGTGGAAAAGAGCAAGGAGGTTTGCAGGACAATCCCGATCTGGCGGCGTAAAAGGGTCAGATCCAGTTCTCGTACATCTTGACCATCCACCCGCACGAAGCCGGTTGTGACATCATAAAAGCGCGGAATTAAATTCACCAGGGTAGTTTTTCCAGAACCCGTTGTGCCGATCAAGGCGATCACCTGGTTCGGAGAAACAGTCAGGTTGACCTGGTGCAAGGCCGGAGATTGGTCTCCGTCGTACTTGAATGAAACCTCATCAAATTCAACCTTGCCGGTGAGCGTACCAGGGTTGATGGAGGTGGCTGGGCTTTGAATTTCTGGTTGATGGTCCAAAATTTCAAAAATGCGCTGGATTCCGGCGCTGGCTTCACCACCTGCGTTCACAAGCCAGCCAAGCTGTTGGGCAGGCATCATTAATAACAAGACGTAGGAATTGACTGCCACCAACTGGCCGATGGTTAATTGATCGTTGAGCACCATGCGCCCACCAAACCACAAGATTAGAATGGTGCTGAGAGTGATGAGCAGGGTGGTGGTGGGCATGATGCGCGACCAATTGGCGAGTACAGTGAGCTGGGCATTGTAGAGCTTGCGGTTGGTCTGATTGAAATTTTTGATTTCGTATTGCTCGCGGGAGAAGGCTCGGACCACCTGGACTCCAGTCACATTTTCTTGAAGGTGGGAGGACAATTCTCCAAGTGTATTATCGACCATCAGGAATAAATCACCAATTTTTCGACCGAAGTCGGTTGTGATGAAAACCAGCGGGATCAGTGGAAGCAAGGCGATGATGGCCAGACTAGCATGGGTCGAGAATAAAATCGCTGTAATTACAACAGTGAGCAGAATGACCCGTATCAATTCTGTGATGCCATGACCGGTAAAACTTTGCAATGAGCGAACATCTTCAATCACTCGACTGATGAGCTGTCCGGATTGCATGTGATCGTGGTAACTGAAAGGCATGTTTTGTAAATGATTGTATAAGCGATTGCGTAGATCAAAAGCAATGTGGTTTGCAATCCATTCCGAGGTGAAGCGGTTGAAGTAGCTCAGGATGGATTTAAGCAATCCGAGGCCAACAATGATTGCCGCAGCAATCAGCACCAACCGCATTTGGCCGGGTGCCAACCCAAAATCCACCACCCATTGGATGATGTTCGGAAAAACCATATCGATCCCGGTCAGGATCAGGAGGATTAGGGTGGTGAATAATGTCTGCTTCCAATAGGAACGCAGCAGTTCCAGCAGGCGGACAAGTTGTTTCATGGTTTAGTCAGTTGTTTGCTTGATTTCAAAATCGATGGTTCGTTGGTCCAAAATCACTTCTGGGTCGTAATAGATCAGGGCGGTGAGTTTGAACCGCCCGGGTAAAGGCATGCCGCGTAAATGCATTGTAAAAACCAGTCGGGCATCCATGTTTTCGACGATGTGGATACGTTGGATTTCGACCTCGTCTTCTGTGAATAACGCCGCCTCCAGATTGGGACGAGTTGTGAAGGACGACAGGGTAATATGAACCCTCAACCGTTGCCCATCGGGCCAGGGTTCTATGTGTAGTTCTTCAAAGTGGATGGGTTCAATTGGTTGGTTTTCATTCGAATCAGGCGTCATCGAGATCACTTTCAGGAAATTTTCCGACATTCCATGTAGAAGCGCTTTTCAAGCGCTTCACCCATGGAAAATGTCTTGCGGGGTAAAGCGCCATCCAGGATTACGGTTTTGAATAAATCGTTCTTGGACATGGCCGGCAGATAAAAGCCGATATGATCCGGGCGGGCACCCAGGTCGCATACAACATCTTCGCCGTGCACATAATCAATTTTTTCTGCACCGCCTTGCTGCAACCAGTGGTCTAAAAAGGCCTGGAGTGTACCAACTGGAAGGTTGGAGGTTGGGTTGGAAATATGCACCACAAAGAATCCATCCAGGTGGATGATGCCAAAGGATTGGGCGGAGGAGGTGGACGCTCGGACCGTATTAACCATCGTTGTGCGATCGATACAGGTTTCAATAATCAGTCTTTGGCCATAATAACTTTGGAGAGCGGAGCACCAATCTTCTTGAACTCCAAAACAAATCCGGTGGATCGGTTCAAAATCCAAGCCAGAATCATGCACATTTTCCAATTCAACCAAAGCATAACGGGCGGGGTGATCCATACCGACTTCACCCTTGATCTTCTCCCAGATCGACTTGGCGGTTGCCAGTGAGTGATTGCCATCACCAACCGCAAATAACAGCACACCTTTAGCTGAATCTACAGCATACTTCGGATAGAAAACGCTTGGAGAGGCCAGGTTTTCCAGCGCAGCCACCACTTGGGTTTCCAATTCAGGTGCAGAGATGTGATATCCGGTCAGATGACCACTGCCTAGCATTAATTCCAGATCATACAATTTGGGCAAGTTGTGTTTTTGGGCGACCATAGGTTCGATGACCGATCGGGTAGGGTCATCCACCAGGACGAGGATGTGCGGCAGTTCCAAGGGAGCACCCTGGCGAATGCGGATGCGCGGAGGAAGACGATCGAGAATAGTGCCCTCGGTGGCCCGGATCAGGCTTTGAGAACCTATGCTGAAGTCATACGATTCAAGATCCAGGGCAATCATTAGCCCATAGCGGGATTTGCCGGCAACGGTTCGCTCTACCAGGATCAAGCCTTCCACCGGTTGCAAAATGCCCATTTGCAAGTAGTTTTGCATATTTTCCTGAGCAGAATGAATACGAGCACTCTCCTCTGGTGTGTTCAGATAAACCTCAGGCAAAATCAACTGGAACGTGGAGGGAGCATCTCCGGCTATGCTGGATACCTGGTCCCAATATTTAGGCTGTGAGGTGAATTGGTCACAGGCAATCACTGCCCACCTAGTCAGGTCGATGCCTGCCTTTGGCAGCAATAGACCCCCGGTCTGGATTCCGATGTTAGGATATGTTTTCATAAATCCCTCCGAATCTTCGTATGACGATACTGTGATTCTACTCTAGTATGTGGGATGAATCTTGAAAAGTGATATCCTTCAGCAAATTATGGGAAGATAATACCTACTCCCCTTCTGCTAGAAATGTGATTCCAACTGCGCCTGGGCCGACATGAATGGCCAAGGTTGGGCTGGCTTCGCCAGAACAGGTTTCAGAAAAATTCTTTTTCCCCCAACGATCCAAGGCTTTTTGCTTTAATGACTGCAATCGCTGGGGAGCGCCAACATGCAAGAAAGCCATTTTCACCGGCCACCGGCCGGAGATTCGGTTCTCAACGGATTCAAGCAAGGCGTCCAGAGCCTGGCGATAAGTGCGGACCCGTCTGGCCACCTGTACTTCATTGCAAAATTCTATGATTGGTATGATTTTTAGTAATGTACCGAAAAGATGGGCTACCCGGCCTATCCGTCCTCCCCTGCGCAAGTATTCGAGTGTTTCGGGAAGCAAGAAGGCACCAGTTCGTGGGATGTTTTTAGTGACCAATTGCTGGCACTCCTCGAGGGAAGCGTTGTGCGCGGCTGCCCGGGCGGCTTGCAGGACGAGAAAACCAAGCGCCATCGAGACGCTTTCACCATCCATCACCCGGATCCTCCCGTCAAATTCTGAGGCAGCCAACAAGGCGGAATCATACACACCAGAAAGCCTGCTGGAGACATGAATGGATAAAATGCTGTAATCATTCTCGAGGAGTGGCAGATACACTTCCCGAAAAGTGTTTGGTGAGGCGTGAGAGGTTGTTGGGATTGGATCACCCCTGCGTAACCGATGGGCTAATTCCTCCGTAGATATGGTCACGCCATCCAGGTAGGTATCATTTTTCCAATGAATGTTCAATGGAACAATCGAAATTAATAGACCGTCCAACATGGATGGAGGGATGTAGGCTGAGCTATCAGTGACAATGGCGACTTTTCGCATGTACCCTCAAACAAAAAGTTCAGAAGGGTAATCCTTCTGAACTTTATTATAGTACGGATTTGGAATTACATTCCAGCCATAAAACACAAGCCTAAGGCACCCGGGCCGGTATGGGTGCCAATCACCGGACTGACATCGGTCAGAATGGTTTCGCTTACTTCGGATACTTGAAAACGCTCACGGGTGCGATCCAGCAGGAGTTGAGCGTTTTCGTAAGAATTTGCATGAAGGGTTGCCAAGCGGACCGGTCTGCGGCTACCGATGCGGTTTTCTGCCAGAGCGATCAGGCGATCTACCGCCTTGCCCATCGTGCGCACACGTTCGACGGCTTCAATTTTGCCATTTCGCAGTTCAAGGATCGGTTTCATATTTAGCATGGTGCCGAGGAAGGCTGCTGCTCCGCCTATCCGTCCGCCACGATGCAAGAATTCCAGGGTATCGACCAGAAATAAGACGCCTGTGTGCTCAATGGCATGTTCCGCCAGAGAATGGCATTCAGCCAGGGAAGCACCCTGGGCAGCAGCCCGGGCAACGGTAAGAGCCATAAAACCCAGCCCCATGCCTGCTGAGAGGGAATCCACGATATCGATGCGTGCACCTGGAAACATGTTACGGGCTTGAACAGCAGAATCAATCGTTCCAGATAATTTTGAAGAGATATGAAGACTCAGAATATCATAACCTTCGTTCAGTAGGTGAGAATAAGTGTCTTGAAATTGAACCGGGGTCACCTGGCTGGTGGTTGGCATAACTTTGGAGGTTTTTAAACGGGTATAAAACTGAGTGGGGGTGATATCCACCCCATCCCGGTAGATCTCTTCCCCAAATATGCATTGAAGTGGGAGAACAGATAATGGATTGCTCCCAATCACATCTTTCGGTAGATAGGCTGTACTGTCTGTTACGATGGCAACTCTTGCCATAGTGTTCCTCCTGGTTGAGATCAAACTTTTCCGGAGTATATAACCCTGAGTTCTTCATCCAGTTACGTCGAATTTACCGGATGCCTCCGGATTGCGGGATGAATGTCATGCCTTTGACGTGACAGATGGTTGATTTATAAAGTGGAATTACCGCGATAAAAGCGGGATAATTTAGGTTGATTTTATCTTTCTAGAAAAGGGAGTTTTCATGGATCTGGTAACCCTTTCCCGCTGGCAATTTGCCATCACCTGTGTCTATCATTTCTTTTTCGTACCACTTACTTTAGGACTGTCAGTGCTGGTGGCGATCATGGAATCGATCTATGTTCGCACCGGCAACATGGTTTACAAACAAATGACGCAATTTTGGGGCAAGTTATTCCTGATCAATTTCGGTATGGGAGTGGTCACTGGAATTGTGATGGAATTCCAATTCGGGATGAACTGGTCCGAATATTCCCGATTTGTTGGAGATATCTTTGGCGCTCCTCTAGCCATAGAAGCCTTGCTGGCTTTCTTCCTGGAATCCACATTCCTGGGAATTTGGATTTTCGGTTGGGAGAAACTATCCAAAAAAGTTCATGCGCTTACAATTTGGCTGGTGGCGATTGGCAGCAACCTATCTGCCTTGTGGATATTAATCGCGAATTCCTTCATGCAGCAACCATTGGGTTACAAATTGGCGGAAGATGGCAGCAGAGCCATTCTTGAGGATTTCAGCCAGGTTGTCTTCAATCCGAACGTCTGGTACCAGTTTCCGCACGTTGTTTTCTCTGGCTTCACCACGGCAGCCATCTTTGTACTGGGGATC
Source organism: Anaerolineaceae bacterium (assembly GCA_041741455.1). Lineage (GTDB taxonomy): Bacteria > Chloroflexota > Anaerolineae > Anaerolineales > Anaerolineaceae > CALESS01. Next base: position 100,133 of record JBGSJZ010000008.1, read on the forward strand.
AGCACTTACCATTTACTGCGTAAAAAGTCGGTAGATTTCTTCCGCAAATCAGTTCAGATAGCATCGGTCTTTGGGATCGTTGCGACGTTGCTGGTAGTCCTGGTTGGGCATAGCCAGGCACAACACATGGTCAAAACCCAACCGATGAAGATGGCGGCTGCAGAAGCGCTCTGGCGCACGGCGGATCCGGCTTCATTTTCCTTGCTGACCATTGGGAACGAATCTGAATTACGGGATGTGTTTGCCATCCGAATCCCCGGGGTATTGAGCTTCCTGGCTTATAACCGTTTTAGCGGCGAGGTCAAAGGTATTCTGGACTTACAAGCGGAATACGAGCAAACCTACGGGGAAGGACTCAGTTATATTCCACCAATCGCTGTGAGTTATTGGTCTTTCCGAGTGATGGTGGGGGCTGGGATGTTGATGTTATTGCTGATTGCCATTCTCCTGTTTTATGTTCTGAAAAAGAAGGACCTGCCGCGCAATCGGTGGACCATGCTTCTGCCATTCATGATTGCTTTACCTTACTTCGCCAACACTGCTGGCTGGATGTTAACCGAGCTTGGACGCCAGCCGTGGGTGGTGTTTGGCCTGATGCGGACGGAAGATGCAGTTTCTGCGGTGGTGCAGCCGGGGATGGTCTTGACCACATTGATTATCTTCACCCTCCTTTACGGTTTGTTGATGGCAGCGGATATTTACCTGCTGGTGAAATATGCCAAAGCAGGCCCCCAGGAGCTGCAGAAGCGCACCGTTCTGGTTGAAGAAGAAAAGTATTACGAATAGGAGGGTGAAATGGATCTCAATATAGTTTGGTTTGTGTTGATTGCGGTTCTCTGGACGGGATATTTTGCTCTGGATGGTTTTGACCTGGGAGTTGGGATCCTGCTGCCGTTCCTGGGGAAAGACGACACCAAGCGCCGGATCATCCTAAACACGATTGGCCCTCACTGGGATGGCAATGAAGTTTGGTTGTTGACGGCAGGCGGGGCCACCTTTGCGGCTTTCCCCGGCTGGTACGCTACTCTGTTCAGCGGGTTTTATTTCCCGTTGTTCCTTATCCTGATCGCCTTGATCTTACGGGGCATCGCCTTTGAATTCAGGAGCAAGGATGAAAATCCGCATTGGCGAAGTCTATGGGATTGGTGTGCGTTTGTGGGTAGCTTGATTCCCGCGTTGTTGTGGGGCGTGGCATTTGCGAATTTTGTGCGGGGGGTGCCAATCAGTGCAGACCTTCAGTATGCCGGAGGTTTTTGGAATTTACTTAATCCCTTTGCCTTGCTTGGCGGATTGGTGTCACTCACCGGATTCACGTTATATGGGGCGGTCTTCCTGAGCCTGAAGACCACAGGCGACCTGTTGGAAAAAGCCCGCAAGACAGCCTGGCGGATGTGGCCAGTAGTTGTGATGGTATTGATAGCATACACGGTTGCTTCCTACTTCGCCACGGATGTGCTTGCTACCCTTGGGATCAACCCTGGTGTGGTGCCAATCGGCGCGGTTCTGGCGTTACTGGCTTCCGGTTGGTTCATTCGCAACCGGCGGGAAGGCTGGGCATTTACCCTCCTCGCCTTGACCGTAATCTTCGTAATGGCGACTATTTTTATTGAACTGTTCCCGAATGTATTGGTCTCCCTGGGTAACCCGGCAAACAACCTGACCATCTACAACGTCTCCTCCAGCCCAACTACTTTACGCTTAATGACGATCATTGCAGCGATTTTTGTGCCGGTTGTCCTGGCTTACCAGGGTTGGTCTTACTGGGTATTCCGTAAACGGATATCCGAAAAACCGGAAGATATCCAAGCTTTGAAGTATTAGCACAGAAAGGTGGGGAAGCCGGCCAACCCCCACCTTTTCTTTACCATTCCTGATAGATAGCGTAGAATTGATGCAATCAATCAAACCGAAAGGAATAATCATATGTGCTGTAGCTCAGAAAAAAAAGTGGTAAAGACAGATAAAGCCCCTAAGGCATTGGGTCCTTATTCTGTTGCGATCCAAGCAAATGGGTTTGTATTCACAGCCGGTCAGGTTGGCCTCAATCCAGAAACCAACACGATCGTTGAAGGCGGTGTCGAAGCTGAAACACGCCAGGCACTGACCAATGTCAAAAATGTTTTAGAGGCGGCAGGCAGTAATCTGGGGTTGGTGGTTAAAACCACGGTTTTCCTGCTGGATATGAATGATTTTGCAAAGATGAACGCGATTTATGGTGAATTCTTCACCGAAAACTTCCCGGCGCGCTCTGCTGTGCAAGTGGCTGCGCTTCCGAAAGGCGCAATGGTGGAGATCGAAACGATTGCATTGTTGGAATGCACTTGCGATGATGATGAGGAATGTTGCTGCTGCACAGAAGCGAAAGAAGAATAGCTGAAGCATGGCCGGTGAATGCATCCTGGTTGTGGATGATGAAATCAATATCATCCAACTGGTCCAACTGTACCTGCAAAGGGAAGGCTATCGGGTTGAGTCCGCCAGTGATGGGAAAACGGCTCTGACGATGGTGGATCTGCTTGCGCCGGCCATGATGATTTTGGATATCATGCTGCCCGAACTGGATGGACTGGAAGTATGCCGCCGCCTTCGGGCAGTAGATAATCAAATATCCATTATCATGCTGACGGCCCGGGATGAGGACATCGATAAGATCCTGGGACTGGAGTTGGGGGCAGATGATTATTTGACCAAACCATTCAACCCACGCGAATTGGTGGCAAGGGTTAAGTCGATCCTTCGCAGGCAGGGACGTAATCAGCTGGCTGAATCCCCCAAGGTTTTTCACATCGCTGATTTATTGATCGACGAACATCAGCGGGAAGTCAAAATAAATGGAATCTTGATCAGCCTGCGCGCTCAGGAATTTGAGGTGTTGTTCACCCTGGCGCACAACCGGGGCAGGGTGATGACCCGTGAACAACTCTTGAGTCAGGCCTGGGGCTATGATTTTGCAGGTGAGACCCGGACGGTGGATGTGCATGTTGCCCAACTCAGAAGGAAACTATCTGCAAGTTCAGTGCGAATTGAAACAGTAACCGGAATCGGTTACAAATTGGTGGCATGATGTTTTCCTCCCTGCGGACGCGCATCTGGTTGAGCTATTCTTTGCTGATCGTCGGAGTTCTGATCCTGGTGATGTTGGGTGTGGCGGTCGGGCTGAGGAACTCGCCAATTCTCTACCGGAGTGCATTATTGCGCCTGCGCCTGGCCGAAGCGGTAGTCTCCACGCGATTGGAGGTATTCGTCAATCAAAACACCGAACGGGTGGAGAAACTGTTGGAACGGGAGGCAGATCAACGCCAGATTCGCTTTCTTTTACTAGATTCAGCTGGAGCAGTTACTTTTGATAGCGCCCAAGGGGAAGAGGCGGCGTTGAATGGTTTACCAACACCGATTGCTAGCGGCGTTCAAGATCCTGTGAATACCTTACGAATTCAAGATGCACAGGGGGATACCTGGCTGTACAGCATCCAGGAATTGCCCTCAGAGAGTTACCTGATGACAGCCCTCCGACAACCCCGGGTGGCATTGCGTACCATCTTGAGAGATGAACTGGTGGCACCATTTTTACGGGCGGGTATTATTGCCGTATTCTTGGTACTCATGATTAGCCTGTGGCTTTCAAATTGGATCACCAAACCGATCCTAAAGATTGCTGCATCCGCCAATCAGGCGGGAGGCGGCTCATTTGAAGAGATCGAGTTGGGTGGTCCGACAGAAATTCGTCAATTGACGGACGCATTCAACCAAATGGTGAGGCGATTGAAGATCAGCCAGCAATCTCAGCGTGAATTTCTGGCAAACGTCTCGCACGAACTAAAGACACCCCTGACGACCATCCAAGGGTTTGCCCAAGCGTTAATGGATGGCACAATTGATTCACAAGAAGAGCAGAAAAACGCTGCTGAGATCATCTTTAACGATGCCAGCCGGCTACACCGCCTGGTGCTGGATTTATTGACCTTGACACGCCTGGAAAGTGGTGCATTGAATTTGGATCTTCAACCGTTTAATGTAGGCGAACTCATTCAGAATATTGGAAAAAGATTGAGCATCCAGGCAGAACAAGCCCGGGTACACCTTGTGATTGATTTACCAGCTCTGCCAACCATCCTTGGCGATGGAGAACGGCTTTCGCAAGTTTTCACAAATTTGGTGGAGAATGGAATAAAGTACACCCCTTCAGATGGGACCGTCCGGGTAGGGGCAACCGTCAAATTGAACTCAGTCATTATTGAAGTGGCGGACACAGGCCAAGGGATTTCAGCCGAGGATCAAAAACGGGTGTTTGAACGGTTCTATCAAACCGATAAATCCCGTAAAGGCGGGGCTGAACGCGGTTTTGGATTAGGTTTAGCAATCGCCCGGCAAGTTGTATTGGCTCATCAGGGTCGCATCTGGGTTCAATCCGAACCTGGTCAGGGGAGTTCCTTTTTTGTCGAAATTCCAACTAGCAATGTTGTTGCTAAGCCACCTACTTCCACCGTTTGAGGTGAAATGCCGACTGTAGCGATAATTGTTCCTTGCTATAACGAAGAAAAAACCATTGGTCTGTTATTGGATGCGATCTACCAACAGGCTTATCCATTAGCTGATTTGGAAGTAATCATTTCAGATGGCATGTCCACGGATAACACCCGGGGGGAGATTGAAAAATTTCGATTAGCCCATCCGGGACTGGTGATTCAGGTGGTCGATAATTTGCAGCGCAGTATTCCGGTGGCGCTCAATGCTGCCATCAAGGCTTCAAGTGCTGAATATATCGTCCGGCTGGATGCTCATTCAAAACCGGAGAAGTCCTACGTTGAACGCAGCATCCAGGCTTTGAATGATGGAAAAGGCGATAACGTGGGTGGGGTCTGGCAAATCGAGCCGGGAGGTCCAGGTCGGATTGCCCGGGCAATTTCCCTGGCTGCAGCTCACCCTTTAGGGGTGGGTGATGCCTATTACCGCTATGCAACCCAGGCTGGGGAAGTGGACACGGTACCATTCGGGGCGTTTCGGCGCCGCCTGGTTTTGGAACTGGGCGGCTACGATGAGAGCCTGTTGACCAATGAGGATTACGAATTCAATACCCGGATTCGCCAACGGGGCGGAAAGGTCTGGCTGGACCCGCAAATTCGCTCGGTGTATTTTGCCCGCAGCACTTTTGGCGCACTGGCCAGACAATACTGGCGCTATGGTTTCTGGAAGTTGCGTATGCTCAAACGTTACCCGGGGACATTGCGCTGGCGCCAGGCTTTACCGCCCTTGTTTGTGCTCAGCCTGTTGCTGCTGATGGTACTTGCGCTGTTCTGGTGGCTGGCAGCCCTTGGATTGATGATAGAAGTGGTATCATATATGGGAGTTTTAGTGGTTGCCTCGGTTCCCCTGGCGCGAAAGAGCCGTGACACAGGTCTGGTTGTAACCATCCCGGCAGCCATTGCTACCATGCATCTGAGCTGGGGTGCTGGTTTTTGGGCCAGCCTGATACCTTTTCGAAGAAGATCGTAATGAAACGGAAAATTAATATTCGAAATCGATATTTATTACTGGGGGATGTCGCACTGATCCTGGTATCAGTGTTGGGAAGTTATGCCATCCGTCTGGAATTAAGTCCCCAGTTCTTTGATTATCTGGAGTCAGCCGTTTGGATGATCGCTATTTCGATGGTGATCAAGCCCATCACATACTTTTACTTTGGACTATACCGCCGGATGTGGGCGTACGCCAGTGTGCAGGAGTTGAAGCTAATCGCCCTGGCGGTCAGCTCAGCTTCTGTTTTTGTCTCCGTGTTAATGATTGCCTTCTTTTCCCTGGGGGTCTTCACCAGTTTTCCAAGATCTGTTCTGGTCATTGACTGGATCCTTTCAGTCTTGCTGGTTGGCGGCTTGCGTTTTGCTTTGCGTGTACTGGCTGAAAGTCAATCCGCTAATGCCGGTAAAATGGCCAGTGGAGCCATTAAACGGGCTCTGATCATTGGCGCCGGTGACGGAGGCGCGCTGGTTGTGAGGGAGCTGCAAAAAAATCCACAATTGAACCTCGACCCGATCGGTTTTCTGGATGACAACCCGGCGAAACAGCGCCAACAGGTGTATGGCGTCCCGGTGGTGGGCACCATTAACGATTTGGCCAATGTACTGGATTCTAACCCAGTAGATGAGGTCATCATCGCCATTCCCAGCGCCCCTGGCCGGGTGATGCGGGTAGTGGCGGATATCTGCCGATTGAAAGGGGTCCCATTCCGGGCGATGCCCGGGATTTATGAGTTGCTGGGCGGGAAAGTCTCTGTCAGCCGCTTGCGGGAAGTTGACATTGCTGACCTGTTGCGACGGGAACCAGCCCACATCCGTGATCAACAAGTGGGTGGAACTCTGAATGGCCGGGTGGTGTTGGTGACAGGCGCCGGCGGATCGATTGGCCGGGAACTGTGCCGGCAGATAGCCCGCTGGGGTCCGACCGAACTGATTCTGTTGGGTCATGGCGAGAACAGTATTTTTGAGACATTACTGGAGCTACGGGAAAGCTTTCCCAGCCTGTATGCCCGCCCGGTGATCGCCGATATTCGAGACCTGCCACGCCTGATGGCAGTCTTTGCACGGTTTCGTCCTCAGGTGGTTTTTCATGCTGCAGCGCATAAACACGTTCCGCTCATGGAAACCAATATTGAGGAAGCCATCAGCAATAACATTTTGGGAACAAACAACGTGGTGGAGGCCAGCCTGGCCCGCCGGGTGGAGCGCTTGGTGATGATTTCCACCGATAAAGCCATCCGACCGATCAACGTCATGGGCGCAACCAAACGTATGGCGGAGATGATTGTACTAAACGCTGCCCGGCGCTCAGGTCATGCTTACTCGGTGGTGCGCTTTGGCAATGTCCTGGGTAGCCGCGGCAGCGTTGTGCCGCTTTTCAAGCGCCAGATTGCTTTGGGCGGTCCGATCACCATCACCCACCCGGATATGAAACGCTATTTTATGACTATTCCGGAAGCGGTTTACCTGGTCTTGCAGGCTGCCAGCATGGGGGAAGGTGGTGAGACCTTTGTCTTAAACATGGGGCAACAGGTCCGCATCCTGGACCTGGCCGAAGACTTGATTCGCCTCTCTGGCCTGGAGCCGGGCAAGGATATCGAGATCACTTTCACAGGCATTCGGCCTGGAGAAAAATTGGCAGAAGATCTTTGGGACGAAGGACATCCATTTAAGCCCACTGAGCACCCGGATATTTTCTCGCTGCAAGGAAATGATGGCCTGCAAGGGGATGAACTTATGTCCACCATTGATGAACTTGTGCGTCTTGGGCAGCAGGGCGAGGGGTCTGCCATCATCACCATGCTGGATGAATTAATCCCCGGATCCGCCATCCGCAGCACTCCACCACCTGAAATTACCTCCGTCGATTCATGAGTATAATTTCTGCAAATGAATGGGAGAAAACGCTCGATCAATTCTCCCATGTGCATGTGTTACAAACAGCTGCCTGGGGTGGGGTAAAGGGCAGATTTGGTTGGTATGCTCGTTATGTGGCGATTCCAAGGGCGGGGGCGCAGATATTGTTCAGAAAGCTGCCCCTGGGCTTCACAATTGCTTACATCCCCAAGGGACCGGTCGGACAGGATTGGGATGCGCTTTGGCCGGAGGTGGATGAAATTTGTCGCAAGGAACGGGCGATTTTTTTGAAAGTGGAACCGGATTTGTGGCAGGAACAAGCATCTGAGGTCAGGCACCTGTTCTCCGTGTTTATGGGAGATCGCCCAACCATCCAACCCAGACGGACAATCATGGTGGAATTGGCGGGAGACCCGGAGACATGGTTGGAGCGGATGAAACAAAAGCACCGCTATAACATCCGGCTGGCAATCAAGAAAGAGGTCGTGGTTCAGCCCTCTGCGGATATTGCCACATTTTATCAATTGATGCAGACCACTGGGCAGCGAGATGCGTTTGGGGTGCATAGCCAGCAATATTACCAGAGCGTTTATGACCATTTTTCACCGACAGACCGGTGTGTCTTACTCATGGCCACCTACCAGGGTACAGCCCTGGCCGGCCTGGTTGCTCTGCGGCAGGGTGAGCGCGCCTGGTATTTCTATGGTGCCTCCAATAACCAGGAACGCCACAGAATGCCGGCTTACCTGCTGCAATTTGAGGCAATGAAATGGGCAAAACAACACGGATGCAGTGAGTATGACCTGTGGGGGGTTCCGGATGAGGACGAAGCAAGGTTGGAAGCTGAATTCGAAACCTGCAACGACGGTTTGTGGGGAGTGTATCGCTTCAAGCGTGGGTTTGGCGGAGAGGTAAAACGATCAGTGGCAGCGCTGGAAAAAGTATATATCCCGGCACTCTATTGGCTGTATGAAAAATACTCAGCCCGTAAGGGAGGATTGCATGCCTGAGTGGCAAGGCCAGGCCAGCGATTGGAACCAGATGATTGCCAGCTTGCCAGGGGCTCACCTGCTGCAGAGTTGGGAATGGGCGGAAGCAAAGGCTCAGACTGGCTGGCGAATGCTGCCACATGCCTGGTCTGACAACCAGGGCAAGTTGCAAGCCGCAGCCATGGTGCTGGAGAAGCCCATCGCTGCTGGTAGGTTTTCCGCCAAGATGTGCCTGCTGTATACTCCACGCGGACCCCTGTTGGATTGGTCGGACGAAACCTTGCGGAAGCAGGTGTTGGACGATTTGCAAATGCTGGCCAGGCGAAAAGGTGCCATCTTTCTGAAGCTGGATGCTGAAGTCATCCTGGGACGCGGGCAACCCGGAGAGCCTGCAGCTTGCGAGGATCCAGTCGGTCAGTCCACCCTGGCAGAATTGACCCGGCGCAAGTGGTTGTTTTCGGGTGACCAGGTTCAATTCCGTAACACGGTCTGGATCGATTTGGCAGGCTCACCGGAGGAGTGGTTGGGACGGATGAAACAAAAGACCCGTTACAACATCCGTCTGGCAGAAAAGAAGGGTGTGCTCGTTCGAGCAGGCGGTGAAATGGACCTACCGCTGATGTACGAGATGTATGCCATGACCTCCGTGCGGGATGGGTTTGTCATTCGCAAAAAAGAATATTACCTTTCCATATGGAAAAAATTTATGCAGGCTGGGATGGCCATACCGTTAATTGCCGAGGTGGAAGGAGAAGCCATTGCCGGGATAGTGTTGTTCTGGTTTGCCGGGAAAGCCTGGTACATGCACGGCATGTCGCTCGAGAAACATCGGGAGAAGATGCCAAACCATTTGTTGCAATGGACTGCAATGCGCGTAGCCAGGGAGAAAGGTGCATTGATCTATGATTTGTGGGGTGCACCGAATGAGTTCACCGAACAAGATGGTATGTGGGGTGTGTATCGCTTTAAGGAGGGCCTGGGTGGAGAGGTAATTCGCACACTGGGGGCCTGGGATTATCCTGCCCGCCCCATGCTATATTCCCTGTACACTCAAATTGTTCCGCAGATCCTGGGACGCATGCGCAAGCGCGGCAAGAAGCTCACGCAAAATGATGTAAATTTTACAAACTAATTGGAGGGTTGTGGCCGCCAGGCAGGGGAGAAATCATAGCCGGGATCGGTTGTCAGGCGGGACCAATTGGCGCCACTCAGATCCATGATGTAAATGTCATGATTCACGCCATCCGGCCAGGATTTAAAGGCAAACCATTCCCCGTCACTTGAAAGTGATATTTCAGCAATGGGCTGAGCGCCACTGGCCGGTGAACGTGAGGGAATCCTGGTTGATTTGAAGGTGCCGCGATCTTCGTAGCGCATGGTGGTTATGTAGGTTAAGGGGGCGTTGGATTGTTTTTGGCCAAAGAAGATGCGGTCATTGGCAGGTGACCAGGCCGGCCAGAAGTTATTGATTTCACCGCTCATCGAGAATTGGGTTGGATTCAGACCTAAATCGGACATCATCCAAATTTGTGAATAAACAATCCAGTGCACATAAGCAATCTGGGACCCATTGGAAGACCAGGATGGTTGAATCTCAGTCACACTGGAATTTGTGACTTTACGCAATGATCCGGTTTCCAGATTATAGGTGTAAATCTGGATCACCCCACTCCGTTTGGAAGCAAAGGCAATCTTTCTGCCATCCGGCGACCAGGCGGGATCAAAATCACCTTCTGGGCTTGGATCAACCGGGAGTGGACTGATGGTTTGGTCATTGAGATTGAGGATGTAAATCCGTGAACCGATGTAGATATCCCGATCTTCCAGGCAGGGGGAAATGAATGCCACTCTCATACCATCTGGCGCCCAACTGGGTTTACAAGCACCATCCGGCAAATTGGTCATTTGAACCTGACTGGAACCATCACTATTCATCAGCCAGAGTTGAGGGACCCCTGTACGATTGGAGGAAAACATAATCTGTTCCTGATTGGTTTCTCCAGGACCAGCAACCAGGGGTGTTTGGCTGGGAGGGGGGAGCGTAAGTGTCGGTTCCGGTTCAGGTGCTAAGGTCTGCTCCAGAGTGGCTGTTGGGTTTTCGGCCGGAGTATTGATCACCTCTGCTTTGGTGAGAGTTGGTGAAGCCTCACTGGCAACAATGGGAGGATTGGTCCCCGGTTGGAAAATGAATAAGAGCAGGATGATCGCGATAAAAACGCTGGCAGTGGATAGGATTGGAATCCGGTTGCGCTTCCAAATCCGGGAAAAGCGGCGGCGGGTGTTACGATTGGTGGAAGGTTTCCCGAATTGATTGGAAGATTCCCCATTGAGCAACTCATCAACCGGTGGAATTGAAAAATCCGGCGGTGCGGAAATGGTGGGTGGGGTGAACAGCAAGGTGCTCATTTCACCGGCTTCCAATAAATCATGCCGCATATCATCGGCTGATTGATAGCGGTCTTCTGGTTCAATTTCAAGGGCGCGTTCGATAATCTCGGCCAGATCGGGATTAACTCGAGGTAGATGGCGGCGGATGGGTGTCAGGTTGGCTTTTTCAGTGGCCCGGGTCAGACCATCTTCTGGGATCTTACCGGTGAGGGCAGCATAGAGGGTAGCGCCAAGTGAGTAAAAATCCGAGCGGGCATCGGTGCGAGCAGTACCGTATTGTTCCGGCGGGGAGTAACCGGGCGTCATGGCGCGCGCACCGGTAGTGGTAGCTTGGTCTCCAAATACCATTTTGGCCAGGCCAAAATCAACCAGATAAACTTCGCCTTCTGGGGTGATTTTAATATTCCCCGGTTTGATATCACGATGGATGATGGGTGGAATGCGGGTGTGAAGGTATTGAAGGGCCTCGCAGATGGCCACACCGATCAAGATGGTGTCCACCTCAGAAATTGTGCCCAAACGTTCTATACGTTGGCGCAGATCTTCGCCTTCGATGAAATCCATCACCAGGTACTGCCCCTGGCCAGGATTATCGAAAAAGTCACGCACCCGTGGTAAGTGGGGGTGGCGCAGCCGGGCCATAATGGTGGCTTCGCGCTCGAATTGGCGGGAATATTCAGAGGTCAGAAACAGGTTCTCTTTGACCGCAATCGGTGTATGTAAATGGACATCCTCGGCTCGATAGACAGCCCCCATTCCACCCTGGCCGAGGATAGAGATAATCCGATATCGCCCGTTTAAAATTGTTTCGGGGGTTAGCGGCATATCCTGTCCCTTGGTTTACCTGCGATAATCACTTACTATAAAAATCTCATTCCGGTATGAGTGCACAACATACAACTAAATTCGATAACGTAAAAGGAATATCATCATGCGTTGCCTGATCAACTAACGCAGTTGCTGATATAGTTACTTGATTGTACATGAGAAGATACCATTAATCAATCAATATATTCGTAAGTTTTTTGTAGAAAAATGGCTGTGGTAGAATCGAAGCAGAGGACCCTATGAACCTGGATATTAAAACCTTTGTACAGGCTGCTTTCTTTCTCGCCATCGGGGGGTTCATTCTTAGTCTAATTCTCGGCGTGCGTTCGATTCGCTCCGGCCGCCGGTTGTTGTATTTCCGAAAGCGACGGGACTTGATGATGCGCGGCTGGCGCCTGATTTTCACGGCTTTCTTCCTGGGGATTGCCGCAGTTGCGCTTAACCGCTTTGCAGAACCGGTCATTTATCAAATTTTTCCACCTTCACCGACCGTTACCTTGACGCCCACGACAACCTTAACCCCAACCATTACACTGACGCCAACCATCACCCTGACCCCGACTATCACCGAAACCCCTTCGATCACTAATACTTTCTTTGTTCCCTCTACAGTTGAGGCGCAATTTACCTCGGTGGTGACCCCAAGCCCGAATTCGGTGTTCAGCCCCTTGCAATTTTCGACTGCCCTGGATGAAAACCGCCTGCCAATCAACCCGGCAACTGAATTTGCCAATCCGGTAGGTCATATGTACGCCAGCTTCAGCTACGACCAGATGACCGATGGGGTGCAATGGACGGCACTCTGGTATCGGGGAGACACCCTGGTGTTCGCTGAAACGAAACCGTGGGATGGCGGTTCCGGTGGGTATGGATATACTGACTGGAACCCCTCGGCCAGTGAATGGCTGCCCGGCCTGTATGAAGTGCGTGTCTTCATCGGGCAGATCTGGAAGGTTTCCGGCACATTCACGGTGACCGGCGAAGCCCCCACGCCAACTGCGACGGGCACCGCCACCCGTACCCCAACCGCCACCCGAACGGCGACTCCAACCCGGACTGCGACCCCAACCCGAACGGCGACTCCAACCCTGGGACCGACGCCAACCCGCACGGCCACCCGCACACCCTTACCGACCTGGACACGCACTCCGACCCGCACGCCCTGGCCGACCGCCACACCCATCACACCGACCAACACCCGTACACCCTGGCCAACCGCCACACCGATCACGCCAACCAAGACGCGCACTCCCTGGCCAACGGCTACACCTTAAACCTTCAGCCCCTCCGGAAATGGAGGGGCTTTTTTATATATTTCTAGAAGGGTTGGACTTCTAAGAGAAGTGAAGAGTCTCCAAAGAACACAGAACTTTTTTAACCCGTTATGACGAAGAAAGACACCTTTGATTGTGAAGTAAACACAACCTGATCTTAGAAAGCCTTTGCAATTCGGGCAGAAACTCGGGCGTTATTGCGCAGCAGGGCGAGATTGGCTTTCATGCTCTCCCCGCCACTCAACTGGCTGACTCGCGCCAGCAGGAAGGGGGTGACTTTCGCTCCATGGATGCCCTGCTCTTCAGCTTCCTGGACCGCCTGTTGGATCAGACCTTCGATTTTCTCGCGTGGAACAGCAACATCCGCTGGTGGGGGAACTACCACCAGGATGCCGGTATGTAGACCAGCATTCCATTGGGCGCGGGCAATTTCAGCCACTTCTTCCGGACGCTCGATGCGGGTGTTGATAGGCAACCCGCTGGAGATGGAATAAAAGCCAGGCAGTTCATCGGTCTGGTAACCAATCACCGGGACGCCCTGGGTTTCCAGCACTTCCAACGTAGCCGGCAGATCCAGGATGGCTTTAGCGCCTGAGCAGACCACGACCAGGGGGGTGCGGCCCAATTCGATCAGATCTGCTGAGACATCGAAGGGCGCATTCCGGTGCACGCCACCTATCCCGCCGGTCGAGAAAACCCGGATGCCAGCCATCTGGGCGGCAATCATGGTGCCAGCCACAGTGGTGCCGCCGTTTAATTTCTGAGCCAGCACGATGCCAAAATCCCGCCGGCTGACTTTGCGGGTGCCTGGCTCCACCTGGCCCAAGCGCTCGACCTCGGCCTGGGTCAGGCCTATGTGCAACTGTCCATCCAAAAAGCCGACGGTGGCTGGAATTGCACCTTCGGCACGTACTTCTGCTTCGAGGGCCAGCGACAGCTCAATATTCTGGGGGATGGGCAAGCCATGGGTCAAAACAGCAGTTTCGAGGGCGACTATTGGGGCATTGATCTCTTTTGCCCCTTCAACTTCAGGACTGTAAATGAAATTCATGTTTTTTCATCCTTCGGATGGGTAATGATAACGGGGTTTGGAAGCTGTATTCAAGTACTGGTTTAAAATATCCAGGGCTGCTATCAGGCGGGTTGGGGGATTGTCGCCTATTTTTAGGTACTCTTCTGCAACCACTTGCAGCAGGCTGCGGTATTCCTGGATAACCCCATGGATAATTTGCTGTTCTGTATATTGGTTTTCGTAGTAATCGCGGAAGGAGGCCAGCGGGTGACGACGATTCAGCCGGACGATTTCATTCAGTCGGCTTTGGTTGCGGATCTCCTTGAGCACCCTGGGATGGCCGCGGGCGATGTTCTCATTGGTCAGGCGCAAGGCCTCCTGATGGCGGCTGGAGACCAAATCCAGCGGCGGGTTCCAGGTACCAACGTCGATCCACTCCAGGCGGACACCGCGCTGGCGCGCCCGTTGCGGAAATTCCTCGGCAAATTCAGCATAGAAAAGCGCTGAGAGCCGGGTGCGCGGGACGTACTTGCTCTGTGGAACAGCAGATTTTCTCCAAGTCAGCAGGGAGAGTGGAATAAAGCTGTGTGTTGGGCGCGGCCGGGCTTTGGGTTTCCTGCGGATCAGGGATAAAACCCGGGGTTTGTGCAGCCTGTGGTGGCGTTGACGGCGGCGTTCCATCTCGCGGCGGATCATGGTGTCCAGCTCAATCTGGCGGTGGATTTCTGGCAGGCCAATGGTCGAAAGCAGCTCTGCCAGGGTGAAACGGCTGATGAAGGTGACCAGTTCACCACTAACCAATCCGATGATGACGCGTGAGAGAACGCTGGATTCGCTGCCACTACCGGGCTGCTGGTACACCAACGATAGGATGGCTTCCCTGGAGAACGGATAAGGATTCTTCAGGTTGGGAGAAATCAGACCGCGTTGGATGGAGAACAGCAGGCGGATGTTCTGCAACTGGATCGGGATGCCATCCCGGGTGCGACCGGAAACCTGGTTGAGCGGGATAGTCTGGTGGCGCAAGTCCACTGCCCGGCGCAGACGGGTGAAGCCCGGCATAAAGAACAGCTCACCAGGCCGGTCAGCTGTCGGGCCGACCACTTCCGGGAAGCCATTCGGGTGTTCAAAGACGGCAGCGTTCTCCAGGTGGACTTTGGCAAAGGCCGGGCCGCCAATTTTGACTGCGGTAGAGTTTTTGTCAGTGGGTGAGAGTTTCCCCTCGCGAATCTGGATGGTCTCAAAATTCGGAAAGGCAAAGGCCGAGCGGGTCAGGTATTTGCCAGCCAGCCGGGTATTGTGTAACTCGAAGATATCATCCAGGTAGACGCTGGCAATCCGTATCGCCAGCCAGAAAGGAATGATCAACGCCAGAACGTGGGAGATGACGCGCGGTGAGATGAATAACTTAAAAGTCTCAAGCGCCAGTGATAGAACCAGAATCAGACTGTTGTCCAGGGTTAAGTTGGGCGCTCGTAAACCGGCGATGATGACATCGCATTGCGGGCAGGTTACCTGGGTGATGACCAGCAGACCCCAGAAGATGATCAGGATGGTGAAAAACAGGATCAGGCGCAGGTTGGCCGCCAGGTGGCTGGTGGAGAAAACCCGGTTCAGGAATTCGGATTCCTCAGGCTCGGGTGCTGCCGCAACAGATTTGGCTACCTCACTTGAGGGTCGATAGGTATTATTCTTCAGCCAGGAGAAAAAGGAAGGGCGGGAGGTCGGGCGTTTCATGATTCTTCCGGCCCTTTCTCCAACCATTCCAGCAATTCCCGCAGATGGCTGACGTCCTCTGCCGCCATGGGGATCAATAACGGATCGCCCTGGCACAACTGCAAATTGCCCTGGATCAGCAGCTTGAGGATGTCCTTGCCATCCAGGTGCTCAGCTGTGGAATGAGAACCCAGCTCCTGGCTGACCGCATTGGCGAAGTCGACGACCGCAGTCTGACGTCCTTCTTCCGATGCGTAACTGCGGCGTTTTTCCACCACCTCCCGTTCGCGGCGGGCACGCTCCAACCAGGTTGTCTTCCAGTTGTTGAGCAGTTCCTTCTCCACCTCGGGCTGGAAGCGCAGGTTCGAAATGTTGACCCCGGTGACCCGCAGGCCGCGGGATTGCAGGATCTGGAACTCGCGGCTGGTCTCCTGCAGAATGATCGGATTGCCATCTTGCCCGAGCACCAGGTTGTGGCGGGCGTCAGTCTGGTAGACTGGTTTGCCGTATTCATCCAGCCGTGTGACGAATTCCTTCTGTAGCCGATCCCTGACGTATTGAATGACGAATTGCAGGATGCCCTGGCGAACCTCATCGGATTGCTCAAATAATTCAGTCAGGGTGAATTTGGCCAGGGTTTCACGCCAGACATTGGCCGCCAGGTGAACCGGCAGATATTGCCAGTTGGCGTCTTTCTCTTTCAATTCCTCACCCACCGAAGCATCGATTGGGCGGCCTGAAATGGCTCTTTCTACAGATACGGCCCGGTAGCCAAATTGGGTGCCACCCTCGCCATCTCTGGCATCCAGGCGGAAGCTGACCGAGATGTTTGGCACGATTTCATGACTATCGCGGGTGATCCCTTGGGTATCAAAGCGGCGTTGCTGGCGAAGGTCGTAGTCTGCCTTGCCCTCGCGCTTAAGGCGGGCGATGAAGGCATCCTCATCATCTTTGGGACCCAACCGGCTGGATTGCAGGTGCAAATCGACCGTTCCGCCGACATACTCGCTGCTGGAGGTGAAGACGATGCCGGGCCCGACCGCCCGGGTGTAGCGGGTGGGGGTGCGCAGCAGGGCGGCGCTGGCCGTATCCAGCCAGATCAGGCCTGGACCTATGCGCTGGACTTCATTCTTGCGTTCGCGCAGCCCGCCGCTCTCGATGAACAAGGCTGCGCCGTGGTAGCCGGATAAGTAGTCAAACAGGCGCTCGGCGGCCAACTGGCGGTCTCTCTTCTTGCGCACCGGCAGCAGGAATTGGGCAAAGAAGAACAACCAGAAGACCAAGCCGGCGATGCACAGCAATAAGTCGAGGAAGAGGCTCGGTATTTTACCGACAAGATCGCCGCCCCACAAAGCAAAAAGAAGATAGATGATGCCGAGGCCGGCCGCGCCCAGACCGATCCGGGTAAGCTGAGACCTGCCCATTGGAGTGGATTTTGGCTTGTTCATATAGATGATTGTATAACAAAATGGCAAGAACGTGCATAAAAAGCCGGGGGTCAAGTATAATCCGGTGAATGGCAAGCAAAGACAAGTCGATTTTCCGGAAAATGATCCCCGGGCTGGCGCTGGGTTTTGTGGCATTGGTTGTGCTGATGTTCGTGGGCGACCTGCGCCAGGTGCTGCAATCACTGCGGCAGTTCAACTGGTGGTACTTCCCGCTGGCCTTGCTCTTAACCCTGTTCAATTACCTGTTGCGCTTTTGCAAGTTCCACTTCTACCTGCGCCAGATCGGCGTAACCAGCATTCGCTGGAGTGAAAGCCTGCGCCTGTTCGTGGCCGGTTTCCCGCTGGCAGTCACCCCGGGCAAGGTGGGTGAGGTGCTGAAGGCGGTCTGGATCCAGCAGCGCAGTGGTCTGCCGGTGGCGCGCGGGGTCTCGGTGGTGGTGGCGGAACGGATCAGCGACGGATTGGCGGTGTTGCTACTTTCGACCATCGGCGTGATTGCCTATCCCAGGTACTGGCCGGCTTTCGGGGTGGTGCTGGTGTGCATTCTGGGGGTGATCGTCGTCTCTCAGATCCGGCCGCTGGCCCTCTGGCTGCTCAACCTTCTGGAGAAACTGCCGCTGATCCGGCGCATGGCGCACGACCTGAAGGAATTCTACGAGGGCAGCTATGCCCTGTTCCGGCCCAAATCAACCCTGCTGGCAGTGGGGCTGGGGATGATCTCCTGGCTGGGGGAGGGTGTGGGTTTTTACCTCCTACTGCTCGGGCTGGGGCTGACGCCATCCATCCAGCTCTTCTCCCTGGCGGTGTTCACCCTGTCGTTTTCCACGGTGGTCGGGGCAGTCTCAGCCCTGCCGGGCGGCCTGGGGGCGGCTGAAGCCTCGATCGCCGGCATGCTGAGCCTGCTGGGCGGCCTGGAGTCGGCGCTGGCTGCCTCTGCCACTTTACTCATCCGCCTGGCGACGCTGTGGTTCGGGGTCGGCCTGGGCTTGCTGGTCTGGGCTTTCAGCCCGAACCTGGTTGGCTGGAAGGAGCGCCGTGACGAACTGGTTGAAGGTTGATTTCCACTGCCACACCGAGTTTTCGAAGGACAGCCTGACGCGCATCCCGAACCTGCTGCGGGCGGCCAAAGCGGCCGGTTTGGATCGGGTGGTGATTACGGATCACAACAACCTGGAAGGAGCCAAACGAGCCTGCGAACTGGCACCGGATTTCTTCATCCCCGGGGAAGAGGTGCTGACGGACCGCGGCGAGCTGCTAGCGACCTTTGTGAGCCAGCCGGTGCCGAAACGCACCCCCTGGCTGGAGGCGATCGCCAGGCTGCGGGAGCAGGGGGCTTTTATCAGTGTCTCCCACCCGTTTGACTTGCAGCGCCATGGCTGGCCGTTGGAGCAACTGGAAGAGCTGGCCGAGCTGGTGGATGCGCTGGAGGTGTTCAATGCCCGCTGTTTCAACCCGAACAGCAATGAACAGACAAGACTATTTGCCGAGACCAGGGGGCTGCCGGGCACGGCTGGCTCAGATGCGCACACGGCGGGCGAGGTGGGCGGGGC
>JBGSJZ010000009.1:0-14527 GCA_041741455.1 Anaerolineaceae bacterium
TGAAGTTAGCCTGCTGGATGAAGCCCGCCTGCGCACGGAAGGCATTACCTTCAAGAAAATCCCCTACGAACTTTCGGTGAGGTGAGCATGTTCGAACCCAAAAATTACCAACGCGAAACGCTCGAATGGCTGCGCCGTTACCTGGAAGAAGCCCGCTTTACCGGTCCGCAGTCTGCCTTCGATTCCCTGCGCCAACAGAATCCGCAGACGGAACGCACGCCTTACCGTGCATTAGCCAGACTGGAGGACGTGCCTTATGTCTGTTTACGCCTGCCCACCGGCGGCGGCAAGACTTATCTGGCTGCGCGCAGCATCGCTGTGGCTGCGCAGGCTTACCTGGAACAAGATTGCCCCCTGGTGTTATGGATGGTTCCAACCAATACGATCCGCGCCCAAACACTAGCCACGCTCAAAAAACCGGGTCATCCCAACCGCCTGGCACTTGAAGCGGTCTTTGGCGGTCGGTTGCTGGTCATCGATATCGCCGACTTCACCCAACTTCGCCCGCAGGACATGCAGGATAAAGTCGTTATCGTGGTCGGTACGCTGCAAACCTTGCGCGTCAACAGCACCGAAGGCCGTAAAGTCTATGCCCACCATGAAGATCTGGAAGCCCACTTTGTCAGCGTCCCGTCCAACACCCCTGGGTTAGAACGTTTTGAAAACGGCGCGATTAAATTCAGCTTCCGCAATCTGCTCACGCTGCACCGTCCGCTGGTCATCATTGACGAAGCCCACAATAATACTTCTGAGCTAAGCGTGGAAGTATTACAGCGCGTCCAACCAGCCTGTATCATTGAATTTACAGCCACCCCCGCCGCCAACAGCAACATCCTGCATGCCGTTTCTGCGCTCGAACTCAAAGCCGAGGAGATGATCAAGCTGCCCATCGTCCTGACCCAACACGAAACCTGGCAGGAAGCGGTGCGAGACAGCATCCTGACCCGCCAAAAGCTGCACGACCTGGCTAAACTCGACCGCGATTATATTCATCCCATCGTCCTGATCCAGGCTGAAGAGCATGGTCACGAGGTCACATTCGATATCATCCGTCAATTCCTGATCGAACAGGAGAAGATCGAGCCGGAACGCATTGCTGTTGCCACCGGTGCACAGCGCGAGTTGGATGGGGTTAACTTGCTTGATCCCAAGAACCCGATTGAATTTGTTATCACCATTGAAGCGCTCAAAGAAGGCTGGGACTGCCCGTTTGCTTACGTGTTCTGCTCGGTGGCTACGGTGCATTCCAAGAAAGATGTTGAACAATTATTAGGTCGGGTGTTACGCATGCCCTATGCCCGAAAACGTCAGCAGGATGAACTGAACCGCGCTTATGCCCACGTTTCCGCCAGCAGTTGGCCGCAAGCTGTCAGCCAATTGGAAGACCGCCTGGTGAGCATGGGCTTTGAGGAACAGGAAGCAGAAGAAGCCATCCGCCCGCAATCCTACCTCTTCCCCGGAGATGGTGATCAGGCAAGTCTTGGCAACCGTACGGCTGCAATCAGCCTGGTATTGAGTACGACTCCGGATTTGGTTTATCTGAACGCCGAAGAACTGGCTCGGGTTGCCGTACGGAAGATCAGCGAAGGTCGGGTGGCATTCGAGGTCAAAGGCGAGGTGGATCAAGCCTTTGAATTAAAACTGGTTGAAGCTGTAGCCCCTGTTGACCGGGATGCCATGCAAAAAACACTTTCTGTCTACCGGCGCCAACAACCGCATACCCCTGCCCAACTTGGCGAGCGTTTTGCGGTACCACAGCTCTGTTTATGGGCTGACGGCGCGCTTGAGGTAGCGGAAAAAGATTGGTTCCTTGACCCAGGTGGTTGGAACCTGCTCGACTTCCCGGCAGAGATGAATTCCGGGGAATTTAATATCCAGGAACGCGCTGAAAGCTTTTTGATTGATATAAACGGACGGCAATTAACCACTCGATATCTGGGAACACAGATGCCGCTTGACCTTGAAGATGTAGATAGCGGATGGAACGATTTGCAAATGTCACGTTGGTTGGATGGCAAGCTTTATCAACCAGATATTCGCCAGGAAGTGCTGCTTGAATGGCTGCGTCGCTGTCTGAAATATTTGATCGATCAGCGCGGTTTCACCCTCACAGGCTTAGCCCGGGGACGTTTTTTGCTCGAAAAAGCATTACGAGAGAAAATCAAAGCCTGCCGGCAGACTGCTTACGAGCGTGGGTATCAGCATAAACTGTTTGATGCTAGCGCTCGTGTGGAGACCAGCCCTAATTATGCTTTCACCTTTGATCCCAACAACTACCCGGCTCACTGGCCTTACACCGGGCGCTATCAATTTGCCAAGCACTATTACTCGATTGTTGGTGAATTAGAGTCCAGCGGTGAGGAATTTGAGTGCGCCCAAGCTATCGACCGCTGCCACCAGGTGAAGTATTGGGTACGTAACCTTGCCCAGCAGCCCAACTTCTCTTTCCATCTGCCTCTGGCAAATGGCTACTGCTATCCTGATTTTGTGTGTGAGCTTAATGATGGGCGCATTCTGATTATTGAATATAAAGGCGCGCATCTGGAAGAGTATGAAAAAGAAAAACGCAGCGTTGGTGAGTTATGGGCTGAAAAGAGCCTGGGCAAAGCCATGTTCCTCTGGGCTGTGAAGGAAGACAACCAAAACCGGGATGTGTACCAGCAATTGAATGCGATACTATAAGTTATTTCAGCTCGGTTTTTCGAAGTGATGTTTATGGTAGAAAGCCAACCTGTTCCCCCTCTGTACACCGTTCCCCCTTAAGACACTACGGGAACGACCTGGAGAGAACGACCGGCCAGGTCGTTCCCCTTACCGCCCGCATTAGGTTAAAATAATCATTCGATAAATTTTTATTCAAAGGAAGGTTCCCGACAACACACTTACAATCACCCTCAACACCTGGATTATTTCCGACACGCATTTCTTCCATGAGAACATCGGAAGATACTGCAACCGCCCTGAAAACTGGCAAGAGCTGATCATCAATAATTGGAATAATTTAATCTCACCAGAGGACACAGTCCTTCATCTGGGCGATTTTGCATTGGGAAAGAAAAGCAATTTCGAGCTATTGACCGGCAAATTGAATGGAAGGTTGTTTTTAATCCAAGGTAACCACGACCGCCTGAGTCAAACTTATTGCGAAACCCATGGCGTGTTCCTGATCAAGGATTCAATACAAATTGAACTGGAAGATCGAATGAAGCTGATCTTTTCACACCGTCCGATTGTTCCTCTTGAAGATGGTTGGATTAATCTTCACGGTCATATTCATAATTGTCCACCACCGCCTGAAGGCTCTGCTCTTGGACCCAACCACATTAACATGAGCGTCGAAGTTCGGGATTATCGATCCTGGCGGTTGAGCGAGATTATTGACCTGACACAATAACCGCCTACTGGGAACGAAGTTTCACCCCGTTACACTGTTCTCCCTTAGGACTCTAGGGGATCGAAGTGGGAAGAACGATATACTGCACCGTTCTCTCTAGCTTGGATAATTTTTCCTGCACAAAAAAAGCGGGCGATTTGTTTGTGCCTAAAATAGAAGCTAAAAAGCACTTATTGAATGGTAATTTTTATCTCAAGACAGCACAGGGATCCAAGTAATAAAACCATTTTCAAGGCTATTGGCCGGACTTTTAACTCTAAAGAATATTTTCTACCTCCCCATCAAAAAGAATTCTTCAAAAGTCGCCCTGGTCGATCAACGTCCCGATAAAGCTGGGATGATAGCCACGGCAGGGTCTGCGTCAATGTCTGCGGCGTGGCAGCAGGACGTCTGCGGTATGTCAGCACCGACGCAGACGGTATAATTTGACGAAAAATAATATATAAATTTTCCAGATTCCGATTGAAGTATGGATTAAAGCCTTGTTAATAATTAGATGCCAAATTTGGTGCTAAGAAAAATAGTATCTTCCAAACTGTTGAAGTAATCGAGTCAACCAAACATTAGAACATATTATCTAATTCGATTATAATAGGTACATACTTGATATATAAGGTTTAATAATCGTTCACCCTTAAAAGTTAACCCAATTATCCATGACATATTCTCAAGCTTATTACTTCTCCATCAATCCCACGCCATACAGATTGGTCGCTTCGATCATTGTCTGTTTTCAACCCGTTTATGATCCAGGGAATTTTTTCTTTTCTCAATCCTCTGAGCCATTCACCTTTCAAATCACTTGCCAAAAATGGGGAGATATCGGTCGAGTGGTTTGTTCCGAGGTCCAAGCAGGGAAAACTGAACTCCGGTTCGATCCCCCTCAGGCGATTACTTCTGATGTTGCTATTGGAAATGAAAAACTCATCCGTGAAGAATGCTTAAACATCAAGTGGACGCTCGCTGATATATTAGGCCAAAACGATCAAGTTGTAATAATCCTCTCGGAGGCACTTTACGAGAAACGACTGGAGCGCCAAAAAGAATTCATTTCCTGGCTTTTGGATTGTCTTCAGATTTTTGGATACAGAGACCTGGGCTCGCCGTTTTCAAGAGTGAGTTCCGCTCCTACAGACAAACTTCACCAACATTTCGACTTCCCGATTCAAGGTACGCCGGCTCAATTTGGCGTCATGATCAGGCAGTTCGCAACCTTGCTGAGAAGCCAAACCGAATCTCAGAAATTACTTTGCCAGGTGTCTTTAACTGGCAACAAAGACACAGTTCAAATTCCATCTGATGCCAATCCGGTTGAAGTAAAAATCGTGCTAGCCAAGAATCAGATGACCATAAATGCACATCTACTCCCCTCCGCTGGATCGCTGTTACGAGTCCAATTAAGAGGTGAAAAGACCGTCTGGTCGATTTGGGACAAAATTCGGAATGAGTTGGAAAAATTAGGGTGGTTCGCATTACCGGAAATTCCAGAACCAAACAAATCCGTTGAGATCAAAGTAGAACCTCAACAAATTGAAACATCCACACCCGTCGAAGTCTGGATGATGATTCCAAACGTGGGCGCCAATCGAGATATCGTCCGCCTCTGGCATCAAGACCTGACCTGTGGTCAAATTGCAGCGCGAGTGGGCCTAACTAAAAAAACTATCCTCAATCGAATCAATCGGTTGCGTAAAGATTATGGAATCCAGATCGTTCCCTATCGAAAGTCAAATTTCATCATGAAACCAAAGGATGTGCCCACCTGATCCAGTATTTGGGATAAAAAGGGATATTAAAGGGATAAAGCGGGATATCCAGGGCACTTGAACAAGGGTTATTCCAGATGGCAGAATGGCGACGTTGATTAAAACGTCGTCATTTTTGTTTGCCAAAAGGAGTTCTATGCTCAATTGTCTCAAAGTTTTGTTTGAACAGCCGGAGTATTCAGCCCTGATCCATCTTTCTGAACGTGAGATGCGCACGCCGGCTGACCAGGTGCGCCTCATCGTCCGACTGGATCTTGTCCGGCGCGGTTTGCTGCAGGACACCCTACCCAACCTCAATCATCCACAGGAGGACAGCCTCAAACATGAACCAACCTGCTGAAATCCTCCAGCTGTCACAGGAGGAGCAGGGAAGGTTGTTAGCGCGCGTCTACGCTTTCATCCTGAGCGATCAATTTACTGGAACACAAAAAGAAATTAATGCGGTCGAAGCAGACCAGAAAACCTCAAAGAATAGCAAGAACCAAAGACATGTAACCTCACAAGAAACAGACGCTCAATTTATCCAGAACCAGGAGCCAATTCCATGAGTATCCAAAATTCGTCACTCTCTGAAAATCATCTCAAGATGCTATCCAAAGAATCAGGTATATCGGATCAGATGATTCAGGAGCGTGGCTATCGCACGATCACGAGCGAAGGCGACCTGGTGCAGTTCGGTTTTTCGACGGCACAGCGCCGCGTACCCGGACTGTTGATTCCGCTCCACACTACCGATGGCAAGATTGGCCTGCACGTCTACCGTCCGGATAATCCCCGCACCTACGAAGACCGGAGTAAGAGGGAAGCAGACGGGTTGCGACCGGTCAAGGTGCTGAAATATGAAATACCAAAAGGTGTCGGCGTAAGGGTGGACTGCCCACCGGCTTGCCTGAAAGAGCTCAGAAATCCAACCATTCCGCTCTTTATCACCGAAGGTCAAAAGAAAGCGGATTCCCTGGCTTCCCAGGGAGCTTGCGCCATTGATTTACTTGGCGTATGGAACTTCAAAGGACGCAACGAATTTGGAGGGACCACTATCCTGGCAGACTTTGATTTCATTGCCTGGGAGAACCGTCTGGCCCGAATTGTCTTCGATTCCGATGTGATGTACAAACCATCGGTACGCTTGGCGTTGGAGCGTCTGACCGAGATCTTGCAGCGCAAAGGAGCTACCGTCTCAGCTATCTACCTTCCTAACCATCCTAGCGGGGTCAAATGGGGTGTGGATGACTGGTTAGCCGACGGACATACCCTGCAAGAACTGGATGCATTAACCGAACAGCCGCGGCCGGTTCCCCAGCCGGCACAGCCTACCATCGAATTGTTGGATGAACCCTCACCCACTATCACCCGCCCGCTGAGCCTGGTAGGCAAACAAGCCTATGCAGCCACTTGGCTTCCAGTACGTACTACTCGACGAGAAGTTCTGGATAAAGAGGGCAACCTGCAGGTTCATAATCCGCCACTGGTTGAAGAAAGATTGTGCCTTTTTCTTATCCGTAATGATGGTCAGGTTTTCAGTGAAGTCAGTGATGGCCAAACCACTCGGTTAATGAGTGAGTTAGGTTTATCTACTAATTTTCATGAGGTTGTACCAGTTGAGAAACGTTGGTCTACACGCGGCGTACGTGCCTATATCCAGGGTCGGCGTCCCAATCCGGTTGATACCTTCACTAAGATCGTAACAGTCATCAACCGGTTTCTCGACTTCGACCGTTCACTAGGGGATCAACAATCCATGGCCGAACTCATTGGTTGCTATATCATGGGTACCTACCTGTTGGATGCCTTCAACGTGATCGGTTTCCTCTGGCCGAATGGAGAAGCGGGTTCGGGAAAGACCAACCTGCTGATCGTCGTGACCGAAATGGCTTACCTGGGGCAGCTTATCCTGGCCGGCGGCAGCTTTGCCAGTTTACGCGACCTGGCGGATTACGGAGCCACTCTGGCCTTCGATGATGCTGAAAATATTTCTGATCCCAAACAGACAGACCCAGATAAACGTGCCCTGCTGCTAGCCGGCAACCGGCGCGGATCAAGTGTTCCGCTCAAAGAACCAGATGGGCCGGGAAAGTGGAAATTACGTTATGTCAACGCCTACTGTCCACGATTATTTTCAGCGATTCGTATGCCTGATACCGTGTTGGCTACGCGAACAATCATCATTCCTCTCATCCGTACTTCAGACCGGGATAAAGCTAATTTTGATCCGTTGGACTACGCCCTTTGGCCATATGACCGCAAGACACTGCAGGATGAATTGTGGGCGATTGGGTTGGCTAATCTACCGGTGTTGCATGATTATGAAAATCAAGTGGCCCAAAATGCCCGTTTGCGCGGTCGCAGCCTTCAGCCCTGGAAAGCAATTCTATCCGTTGCAGCCTGGTTGGATGATGTAGATCAAAACCACCGCTTAATGCGCAGCTTCATCCAGGGAAAAGACCAGGTGGTAATCGGAGGACTAGGTCGACGGTTAGAGGAAATGTCCTGGCGTTATCAGCAAGAAGAGACTGGTGAGCTGCAATCCAGTGATCTGACCCTGTTAGTTCTACAAGGGATGTGTAAATTAGCCGCTGCCAAGAGTGACATTAAAGACAATAGTGACGTTGCTATTTCCACTTGGGTTTTCTCGACGTCACAAATCTGCGAAACTGCTCAAACAATTGCAGAAGAGACTGAAGCTGATATTGACAAAGAGTCCATTACATCCCGAAAGGTTGGCCGATTGCTTGGCAAGCTGCGTCTACGTAAGGCACGCGAAGCCGGCAAAGGCACTCGACAATGGCAAATCACCCTAATTGAGCTCGAACGTTGGGCAAGCGTATATGGTATTCATTTGCCGTTGGGGTTAGCCCAGAAAACAAATGTCACTGATGTCACCGATGGCTTAACGTCACAAGAAGACTCTGCACCCTGGCAAGATTGTGAAATTGCACTTCGATTACCGGCTGACAGCAAGCTGCCTACTATTGGCGGCTTTTGGCGCCGGCTGCCGGATGGTTGTCTGGAAGCTGGTTATAGCTCAGAGGAATTAGCCCTGGCCTTGACTCTCTTCCTCGATAAGGACGTGGACGCAGAAAAATTTGTAAAAACGTCCACCCAGCAGTTAAGAAAACGTCTCATTGAAGTCACAGGGGGAGAGGTACTGCATATTCAATTGAAGGAAATCGTAAAAGAGCAAAGGGATGAATGAAGAATCTATTAGTGATCCCTATGCGGCTCTGGCTCTGGCAGTTGTGTTCAAAGCTGCCTTGGATCTCAAGAGCAAAAATCCGGCTCGTGTTTCAGAAGCTCGAACCTGGTTGCAATTCGTGGGTTTGAGCTGGTGTCAACTTTTAGGTATTTCGGAAAAGGAATTGACTTTTTGGGCTGCGAATGGCTTTGCTCTACCACCCAACGCTCACCGCAATTGGCGTTATTGAATACTTTCTAGGTTGACTCGTTACAACCAGAATAATTCTTTACATTTTTGAATACTCGCTTATTTGTTCTATAGGATATAATTGATAGAACAAAATTATAAGACGGTTCGTGCAAGTGTAACGAGCACCTACACGAACCTGACCCCAGCCACCGATATCACCGGCAGTAGGGGCTGATCATATTATAGCCGATCAGCCAGGATTCGCCCTCGGTGGGAGTTTATCACCGGGGGCATTCTATTGCCCCCTAATAAGGAGGTAGTTCTTGGCTGTTTTTTCATTTGTTAATAAAGTTCGAGATTCATTCTCGGAGATTGAAAACGGTTTAGTTGATGGAATTGCAGGGATAGGTCCCTGGATCACGCCACTCCCCAGTGCAGTGTTGGTGGCCAATGCGGTTGTCAAAGACCTACACTGGATTCCAGCTTTAGGATGGGTAACAGCCGCAATTATTGAAAGCTTAGGTCTGACCACTGTCAGTACCAGTTTATTGTTATGGGACTACAACGTCGGCAAACGCAAGACCGATCCGGGCGCTCCATTCTTTTTGGCGGCATCTCTGGTGGGTGTCTACCTAGTCTCGACAATTGGATTGACTGTTTTTCTGGATATTTTCCCTGAACTCGGACGATATGCACCGGCTCTCTTCCCATTGTTAGCACTTGTTGGAGCGGTCAATCTGGCTTTACGTTCTGGACACCGCCGGCGTCTATCTGGAATTGCTCAGGATCGAGCTGAACGTAAAGCTGAGCGTCAATCTTCCCATCTACCATTTACACAACCCGGCAATCTATTGATGTCTAATTTAACGTCAAGCATTGTCAAAACTGACACTTCTCTGGACAAAGCGCAGGCGGCTCGAAAAGCAAATCTTACAACCCGAATGGACAATCTATTGGCACTTTATCTTGACAATCCCCTCATGGGGGCCACTGCCGCAGCCCGTACATTAAACATCTCCAGACAGACAGTTTATACCTATCTGGAACAATTAGAAGCAACTGGACGAATCCATCGAAATGGCAAAGGAATAGAGGTGATTTTAAAATGACCACAATTTCAAAACGAGCTCTTATTTATGTTCGAGTGAGTACTGATGAGCAAGCCAAGGGGTATAGTCTAAAAACCCAAATCGAAGGATGTGCACGCTATGCAGAAGAAATGGGTTATGCAATAGCAGCCACTTTTCAAGAAGACTACACCGGGACATCCCTAGACCGCCCTGCTCTCAATGAAATGCGAAATTTTATTGCCGCGGATCAATCAATCTCAGTTCTTATCGTGTACGATCTCGACCGGATAGCAAGAAAGTCTATTCTTCAAATGATTTTAGAAGAAGAATTGCATCGTTCTGGAATTGTCGTTGAATATGTCATTGGCAGATATGAGGATTCAGATGAAGGAAGGTTACAAAAACAAATTCGATCCAGTATTGCAGAATATGAAAAAGCCAAAATACTGGAAAGAAGCAAGCGTGGAAAACGAGGTAAGGCCCAAAGTGGTTTTGTTTTGGTCGGAAATAGGCCTCCATATGGTTATAAAGTAATTTCCGAACCACATAAAACCTGGTTGGCAATCGATGAAGATGAAGCGAAAATTGTTAGGTTAGTGTATGAATGTTATTTAATTGGTGATGAAACTGGATTCCCCCTTTCAATGAATGCCATCACAGTTAAATTGACTAACCTTCGAATTCCTACCCGTGGGGATAAATTTTCGCATGTCGCAAAAAAACGTGATCCCGGCGTGTGGTCAAGCCCAATGATTCGTCATATCTTGAGAAATGAAACTTATACAGGAACCTGGCATTATGGAAAAACAAAAATCATAAGTGATGGAAAAGAAAATACACGAAAAGCAAAGTCAAAGTGTGGCTTAGGAAAACAAGTTCCTAGAATCCGTGATGAGTGGGTTTCTGTTGCAGTTCCTCCAATTATTTCTAGGAGTGACTTTGATCTTGCGCAGTTGAAGATTGTAGCGAATGTAAATAATGGGAGAAGAAGTTCAAAAAATGAATACTTGATGGGAAGACGTCTGAAGTGCTCTGTCTGTAATTATACATATGTAGGCAGAACTCGTAGAGAACATAACCATTATTATTACTGTAAAGGCGGGGAACAAAAACCTGTAAGGCTATGTTCGATGCCTAACTTTCGTGCTGATCTTGTAGATCTTGCTGTTTGGACGTGGGTAAAAAATCTGATTGAAAACCCTGAAAATATTACAAATGGGTTGAGAAACATGCAAGTCGAAACCCAATCGTCAAACTCACGATTAAACGAAAGAATGGAAATTATTGATCAGCAATTAAAGGATTTTGATCTTCAACAAAAAAAGTTATTGGATCTATTTCTCGCCGGTGAGTTCTCCCAAGAGATGATAGCCGAGAAAAAAACTAGGATTGATCTTAACATTCGCAGATTACTGGATGAAAAAAACGAACTTAATTCACATCTAACCAGTGGCATTTTAGGCAATGAACAAATCGCCGAAGTTGAGGCAAGTTTTGCTGAGATTCGCGACAAACTTGAAAACACCTCTTTCCAGTCAAAGCGACATCTTATTGAGATGCTAGATGTGCATGGTAAACTTATAATTGAAGAAAATAGAAAGGTAATTTACATCACATGTCTACTTCAACAGCAACAGCGGTCTCTCACCCTAACATCGCATTCATCAAATATTGGGGCAATCGGGATGAACTGCTGCGTCTTCCCGCCAATGGCTCCATTTCCATGAACCTGGATGGCTTGCACACCACCACCCAGGTCTCATGGTACGATAAAAATGAACAACATGATGATAAACTGATCTTGAACGGCACAACCGTCACCGGGAGTTCACAGGAACGGGTGATTGGTTTTCTGGATATTGTGCGCATGCTGGCAGGGGTGGATATGGTTGCTGTGGTAAATAGTCGGAATAATTTTCCTGCAGGGGCAGGGATCGCCTCCTCGGCCTCGGCTTTTGCCGCATTGGCGCTTGCATCCACTCGCGCCCTTGGCTTGGAACTTGATCAAGCCGCCCTTTCCCGCCTGGCACGCCGCGGTTCTGGCTCAGCCTGCCGCTCGGTCCCGGGTGGTTTTGTCGAATGGGCGGTTGGCAATTCAGACGAGGATTCCTTCGCCGCCTCGATCGCGCCGCCGGAGCATTGGCCCCTTACCGATGTGATCGCCATCCTTTCCAGCGCGCATAAGTCCACCGGCTCCACGGAAGGCCATGCTCTCGCTGGCACCAGTCCCCTGCAATCCGCCCGCCTGGAGGATTCCTGCCGTCGCCTTGATATTTGCAGACAGGCCATCCTTTCACGTGACTTTGCTGCTCTTGCTGAGATCGTGGAAACAGATTCCAACCTGATGCATGCCGTCATGTTGACCTCCCAGCCAGCCCTCTTTTACTGGCAGCCGGAAACCCTTGCGATCATACAAGCCATCCGCGTTGCGCGTGGCTCAGGTCTGCCGGCTTGTTGCACGGTGGATGCCGGACCGAATGTCCACGTGATCTGCGAAGAAGCGTCAGTGGGGACCGTGGAAGGGTTGCTACGAGACCAGCCGGGTGTCCGCGAGGTACGCCATGCCCGGGTGGGTGGTCCTACACAGGTGGTGGATATTCTCGGCTAAAAAAGATATAATCCATCCCTGCGTGGACATGGTACGCTGCCGTTTTTATGAGTTCAATTATGAGGTAGAAAATGAATACTG
Organism: Anaerolineaceae bacterium; assembly: GCA_041741455.1. Taxonomy (GTDB): domain Bacteria; phylum Chloroflexota; class Anaerolineae; order Anaerolineales; family Anaerolineaceae; genus CALESS01. Next base: position 12,284 of record JBGSJZ010000009.1, read on the forward strand.
GTTTGTTGGGTGGGATCACCTTCGTGCTTGTCTTTGCCGGGATGATCATGGTACATGAACTGGGGCACTTTGCTGCTGCCCGCTGGATGAAAATTGACGTCGAGGAGTTCGGTTTTGGCTTTCCACCTCGCCTTGCCACGCTCTTTACGTGGAAAGGCACCCGCTTCAGCCTTAATTGGTTGCCGCTCGGTGGCTTCGTCCGCATCAAGGGCGAAGATGATCCAACCGTACCAGGCGGCATGGCTGCAGCCAAACCCTGGAAACGGCTGGTCGTTCTCCTGGCTGGCGTGACGATGAATCTCCTTACCGCGGTGATCGCCTATGTGGTACTGTTCTCACAGGTTGGTATTCCAGATAAAAGTGTCACCCTGATCTATGACGTGGAAAGTGGCTCTCCTGCTGAGCAGGCTGGACTTTTGCCGGGCGATATTGTTCTATCGATCAACCAGCAGTCTGTCACCAGCACCGAAGGCATGGTCGCCATCACGTACCAGAACCTGGGCAAACCTGTTACCCTGCAGATCGACCGGGAAGGACAGATCCTGGAGATCATCATTACACCGCGCTCCACCTGGCCGGAAGATTCAGGTCCCATGGGGGTCGGTCTTGCCAATCCGTTTGCAATTCCCAGGTCGATATTATCCACCATCGCCTACAGTTTCGAAACCACGGGGCGTGACATTGGCAACCTTTTCTCTCTCCCGGTTCGTCTCCTTGCCGGGACCGCCCGCCCCGAAGAAGCCCAGATTGGCGGCCCGCGCACGATATGGAACTTCTTTCAGGCGGCTGTAGCCAGTGATGTGCAAAGCCGCCAGCCTGGCGCAGGAGAGGATTCCGGTCCCACGTACTACACGTTGATGGTCATCATCGGTCTCAGCATCTCCCTGGGAACGCTCAACCTTCTCCCCATTCCGGCACTGGATGGCGGCAGGATACTTTTTCTTCTTCCCGAATTGCTCTTTCATCGTTCCATTCCTGCCAAATATCAGTCGATCATCAATGGCACTGCTTTCGTCCTGTTGATCATGCTGATGGTCTTCTTCTACGTCAAAGACTTCATTGATCCCATCACGATCAACCTTCCATGATCTGCTATGGAAGAGTCAATAACAAGGATATCCAATGACTAAACCGATCCCTTTTTCGCAAATAAAACAGGCATTACTGGATGATTCCACGCCTTTTCCTCCGCGTTTTCTGCACCGCTTTTCAGATATATCACCCACTGACCTGAGATCATTGCATGCCATTTGGTCCAATGTTTCTCCGCTTCGCAAGCAAACCCTTCTGGAAGATCTGGAGGAACTGGCTGAGGCGGATCCACTGCTCTCCTTTGAAGACCTCGCCCGTGCACTTCTGAACGATTCGCTCGCCGGCGTGCGCATTGTGGCAACTCGTTTGTTATTTGAAACCCCGGACGTAAGGCTCGTTCCCATCTTTCTTGGGTTGCTCAACCAGGACCCGGATGATGGCGTTCGGGCTGCGGCTGCTTCCACGCTCGGTCTATTCATCCAGTTGGGAGAACTAGAGGAGATCCCTGAAGACGTTTTACACAACGTGGAGGAGGATCTTCTTTCTGCCGCCAGGAATGGTGCCACCACGCTCATCCGCAGGCGTGCCCTGGAATCATTGGGCGCATCATCGCGTCCCGAGGTACCTCCCCTGATCGAAAGCGCATATCACGAAAAAAGTTCGGAATGGATCGTCAGCGCTTTGTTTGCCATGGGACGCTCGGGGGAAGAGCGATGGGGAAAACAGATACTCGCCCATCTTCTCAGCCCGGAAGAAGAGATCCGCAGCGAATCCATCCGTGCCGCTGGTGAATTGGGTCTGCCCGGATCCCGCCAGGCCTTATTTGACCTCCTCGCCGATGAAGAAGACCTCGTAATCCGACGTGAGATCGTCTGGGCACTCTCCAAGATCGGTGGCGAGGGGGTGCGCGCAAAGTTCGATGAATTGCTCGAGACCGAGACGGATGAAGAGGAAGTGGATTTTCTTGAGGAGGCACTGGAGAATCTTCTTTTTACCGAAGAGTTGAATGAATTCTCGCTTTTTAACTTTGAAATGGGAGAGGGGGAGGAAGAGGAAGAATTGTAACCCTTGCATTGTAATAGTCAAGACTTGGTCTGACACAGAAGGAATCAGACAGGAGGTGTTGCACCTGTCAGATTTTGGAAAGATTGTGTTTCGATCGTTCTTTGAAAAAGGGTATCCAGCATCTTCTCCTTTGCGAGGTGTTTGCTT
>JBGSJZ010000010.1:0-21654 GCA_041741455.1 Anaerolineaceae bacterium
CAGTGAACGGGTCATGTTGAGCACTAATTGGGTGCCCTGGCCCAGTTCATCGGCCAATCGCTTTGCCTGGAGCAAGGCGTCATCGCGTGGAGAAGAGACGATTAGATTTATCCTTCCAGGCCGGGGAGTGGATAATTGACCGAATAGCGGATGGGCCGGGTTAGCATCTACAACCAACAGGGTATGCTGTTTGCGGGTTTCTTCAATCACGCTCAGCACCCGCTCCGGCTCTTCGCTCCACATCACGTCCGCGGTACGCCCATCCATCGGGTATAGGCTTACCCCATGCCAGCGCGCCGGCGGCACATTTTGGGTGGCGATCGCAAAAAATTCAGGAACGTCTGCGGAAACTCGTGCGTGCAACGCGCAGCCGCCCATTCCTAGTTCGAGCAGGGCTGCAGGGAGGCTGGTGCGCTCGACAAAACGTTTGCACATCGCCATAGCCAGAGTCGTTTTTCCAACCCCGCCGGACCAGTTGACCAGGTTTACCTGGCGTGAGGGCAGGATGGTCACCTGACGGGCGCTGGTCAGCCGTGCCTGTGCCATCCACTCATCGGACCGTTCCAAAAAGCCTTCGGCTGAGGTTACCGGAATACCGCTGGTCTCGAGGGTTCTGGTCAGAACGTCCGCGGATAATCCGGTCATCGGCATAACTTCTCCCAGAATGACCAGGTTCACACCCACCAGGTTCTGTAAGACTCCCTGAGTGGTGAAAGCTTCTCGCAGTGACACCATCGGACAACCTGCGAGAACGTCCAACAGCTTTTGGTCCGGTTGTTTGGCGGCCAGGAGGACAATCAGGTCTTTCTGGTGTTTTTGAGGTGAGAGGAATTTCGAGAGGTTAAAGTTCAAGAGACTGCTTCTCCTTTACGGTGGATAGATCGGCGGAAATCAGCAGAACGGTTGCGGCGATCTGCAGAACGGCAAGAAAAGCCAGCAAGCCGGCCAGGGTTGCAGATGGTTCAGGCGCGGAGCGAAAAACTAAGATTAGGCCTCCAACACTTAGAGCCATTCCAGTGGTGCGAACCAGCATGAGATTGGATAAGACCGCGCCAGTAATCATGAAAGCCACGACAAACCAGGTGAATGAATCTGGTAAGCGAGTGATCCTTAGTAAAAAAGCTGAACCGATCGAGAGTGAAAAGAGAATATTGGAATACATCCTGGACATTGGATATTGGCGAGCCTTTCCACAGTTCTGGTTATATGCAGCCTGGTTTTTCGATTCACACTCATCGAGAATGTGGAATCAAAAACGACCGTCCCGAAAACGAGCCCAACTCCAGATTGGGTGGAGCTCTTTTACGAGAGCAGTCGCCTGACGATGAATAAAAAATTACCAAACGATGGGTGCGACCGCAGATTTATAAATCAAGTTCTATTCTAGCATTTGGTTGATCGCTATCCTAGCCATTTTGAGGGAAAAAATGGTTTTCGACTTTGGCGTATCTTGAGTGTTGGATCAAAAGTTCCGTATAGCATTAACTGTAAATATTTGAGATTACGCTGAAGAGTTCTATTTAAATCGCTGAGCGCACCCAGATTTCGTTATACTTTGAGGTGTAATAATATTCTTGCTTCTCTAATTTCTTCACTAAGAGATATATGTATGTCAATCTACCGCTCCCCCCAGGGAAAAGAACTGCTCTTAAAATTGTACGACCAAAACTGGGTGACATTGGGATTAAAAACGGAACGTTCGTATATCCCAACTCGATATGGCAATACACACGTGGTCACAACTGGACCGAGGGATGGTTTACCCATCGTCGTTTTTCATGGCGGGAATATGATCAGCCCGATCTCGTTTGCATGGATTACTGCATTAGCCAGTCGATATCGCATTTATGCACCTGATACGGTTGGCCATCCAGGATATAGTGATGAAACTCGCCTGAATCCAGGGTCTTTTCAATATGGTGAATGGGCCGCAGATGTGATTGATGATCTTGGGCTGAACAAGCCTATTCTGATGGGAGGCTCTTACGGTGCTGGGATCCTGCTCAACCTGGCTGCATATGCACCAGAAAAGATTGGTAAAGCCATCCTGGTCGTGCCTTCAGGTTTTGCTCCACCGCCTATGCTGCCATTAATAACAAAAATTGGCCTTCCGATGATCCTATATATGGTCACTCACACCCGCGTTTGTCTGGTATGCAGCCTCTCCGCAATGTATCCAGAGCCGGCCGAAAACTTTGTGGAAGCTACCGGGGCAGTATATCAGCATCTGAATGTTGAAGCGGGAATGCCACGCAGCATACATCGTGAGGATTTAGTAGATTTCCAGGCTCCCACACTGGTTCTGGCCGCAGAAAACGACATTTTCTTTCCTCCAACATCTGTTATCCGCCTCGCCATGGAAGTGATTCCCAACCTGGTGGCGGCGGAAGTGATCGCGAATAGCAGCCACTTTGTTCCGCCGCGTTTGTGGCCTAGCCTATGTGCGCGAATTCACCGATTTATCCAAGAAACATCCTGAATTGAGAATGATCATTGCTTTTGACAAAACCATCGCGCCTCCTTGATCGTAGACGCCTCTCCAACTACTGTCAGGATATCTCCAACACTCAGGTTTGTATCGCCCTTCGGAATTAAAACCTGAGTACCTCGTCGTAAACTGGCAATGACGAAACCGTCTGGCCATGTTATATCTTTTACTTGCTTTCCATAGCAGGCCGATCCTGATTCGATTGTGATTTCTTCAACCAAGGGCGTTCCGGTAATGCCATTTTTCAAACGAAGGGGCAATGATTCTTGCGGGACAAACCAAAATGGACCACCACCATCCTCCAAAGCCGCATCCACTTCGGCAGAGAGTTTCTCGAATATCTCTTCAGAAATAACACCGTCTCCACGCATTCCAAAATACGCTGAACGCTGGGCTCGTAAAATTTCACGCCGGGTGGTATCCAATTCTTCAGACTCCAATACCGGTTCTATTCGTAAAAGTTCTCGAACAGAGTCAGCTAATAGTGCAGTTTGTTCCTGTAATTTCGGTTTGAGTTTTTCCCACGCTGGAGCTGAAACCAGTCCTTCCCGATAAAGACGTTCGATATGAGCTTCCGCGGATCTCAGCGCTGTTAACCGTGCATGTCGCTGTTTATAATCCACCTGGGCCGGGTCAATTGTGATAATTCCCAAACGGCGGACCAGGGAACTCATGGTTGTGGCCTGAATCAATAAGGTAAACAACGCCACGCCAAAGGCTAATGTACGGAGCAATTCTCTGTCTGGGCCAAATGAAGCAGGCAAACTGAGTGCCAATGCCAGGCTAAGTGCTCCACGTAACCCACCCCACGCTAGGATATGTCTCCAACGCATAGAGATCGTCTCGGTCAGGCGGCTAATGATCCAACTTAGGCCATAGACAACCACCAACCGGGCGAGAAGTACTGCACCAATCGCCCATAGGATTGGCTGCCACGCGCCCAACAAAACTTGGAGATCAACCTGCAGACCAATTAACAAGAAAACCAGCGAGTTGACCAGGAAAGTAATGTACTCCCAGAAGTTGTACAGCACGATACGCGTGGTAGGGCTCATTCCTTGCGGTCCCAGACTGCCAGTAATCAATCCGGCCGCCACTACAGCCAGCACTCCGCTGAAATGGAGTTGTTCGGCCAGTAAATACGAGCCATATGCGAGTACAGTTGTCAGCGTAATCTCGATTAGATAATCATCAATACGAGCAATCAAGCGTGAGGTAGCCCAACCTAGCGCTAACCCGAGCACAATTCCACCGGCTGACACTCGCACAAAATCTGTTAGGCTGGCGACTAGGTTAAATTGGCCAGTAAGAGCCACTGCTAACATCAAGTTGAACAATACCAGCGCTGTTCCATCATTGAGCAGACTTTCCCCCTCTACTAGAACCGCTAATCTTTTTGGCACGCCTAATAAGCGGAACAATGCAACCACTGCCACAGGATCCGTCGCAGCGATTAAAGACCCAAAGACCAGAGCCGCCGGCAAACTTAGTGCAGTTCCGAAGGACAACATACCACCCACAATCAGAGTGGTCAGGATCACGCCGGGAACTGCCAATACCAGAATTTGGGGCAGGTTCCGGCGCAGTTCCGTGAGGTTGAGATGAAAAGCCGCTTCAAATACGAGTGGGGGAACGAACAAGGCCAAAATCAATTCTGGTGTGAGTTCGAAATTAACGGTGGATTGAGAGGTCAAGAGCAAACCAACTACTACGAGTGCGACTGTATATGGAATGCGTAATCGCCGAACGACAATAGCAACCAATGAAGCAATGAGCAGTAGCTCGATAATGAGGGTTTCTGTATTCAAGAATTGTTGCATGTTTATCGCCTGTTTAATAAACTTTTCCCATACTGTGCACTTTAATGCCCACCCCAACACCCTCTAGAAAATGATCCGGATGATTTCTCTAGTCCCACTCGATTCATATCCTGTAAAACAGCCGGACTAAACCTGAAATAGGGTCAATGATCCATAAATTCTAGTCAACGCTTCCCATTTGTGATCCGGGCAATCCAATTAAGTAATTCGAAAATCCGCTTCACAATTATAAATTGTTATTTACCGGAGTTCATTCTTGCGCCAAACCAACCTCGAGAAATGTGATTGCTTGCTACAACAGTCGTTCGCGATCTAAGCGATTGAGTAATTGCCCAAGTTTTTAAAGCAGAACTGAAGAAACCAAAGGGATTGTGTGGCAAGGTTCTCGTAAGAAAACAGGTTATATATGGTATTAAATTGCGTGCCGTTTTGAGCCTGATCTTAACACACAATTTTAGATGTTCTAGCAATTATCCAGTGGGTAGACTAATCGCTATCTTTGTCACCCAGTGCTTGATCATAATAATTTAGTCATGGTATACTCACTCAATGAGTATACCATGACTAAATCTTCCTCTCCTGCCAGCGGCCTATCCCCCAAATATGCCCTGCTGGGATTTCTATATATCCGTCCCATGCATGGCTACGATCTGCACAAACATCTTGAAACCAACCTGTTCGAGGTATGGCGTATTAGCCAAAGCCAGGCTTACAACATTCTGAATCATCTCGAAAGAGCTGGCTGGATTACGGCAACCCTCCAGCAACAGGAAAAACGACCAGATCGAGAACTTCTCACAATAACTGATCTTGGAAAAACCGAATTCGAAACCTGGCTTTACACGCCAACACCTGGCAGCGCACGAGCGATCCGGGTGGAATTCATTACCCGCTTGTTTTTTGCTTCGAATTTGAACGAGGACCTATGCTCTCGGCTTATACAGGAGCAAGCCAATGCGATTCGTACTCATCTTGAATTACTCGACGAACGGCTTCGTGCCGTTCCACAAGATCAAATCTTCAACCACATGGGGTTAGATTTGCGCATTCGCCAGCTCATCAGTGTTTTGGTCTGGGTGGAACATGCCATGGAATATTTTGTTGAAGGAGTCAACTGAATAAAATATGAGACCCATTCAGAATGCAATGACCCTCTTTCTAATTGCGATACTTTCGGGCTGTCAGGCCTTGCCATTTTTGCACCTGAACCCAACCTCCACCACTCCGGTTGAGGAAATCACCGTTGCCGCTGCAGCAGATCTCCAATTCGCCTTTACGGATATCGCCACCCTTTATGAACAAAAAACCGGCAGGAAGGTTATTCTGGTATTTGGATCCACCGGTCAATTAGTGCAGCAAATTGAGAATGGGGCGCCTTTTGATCTGGTGGCAGCTGCTAATATGTCTTATATTGATCAATTAGTTGCAAAAGGTTTAGCCATTCCTGAGAGCGCCGCTTTATATGCCCGAGGGAGAATTGTCCTGGCGGTTAACCGGAAATCGGGGGCCCAAGCAATAAAGCTTGAAGATTTACTTTTGAATAACATCAAACGCATTGCAATCGCAAACCCAGAACACGCACCCTATGGTCTCGCAGCCAAACAAGCCCTGCTATCTCTGGGATTATGGGATAGATTGCAATCAAAGTTGGTCTATGGTGAAAATGTACGACAGGCACTGCAGTTCATCCAAACCGGAGATGCAGAGGTTGGGATCATTTCCCTTTCCGTGGCAAATGTTCCTGAAATTACCTGGATGTTGATTGATGAATCTCTACATACTCCGCTAGATCAGGCGCTTGCAGTCCTGACTGACAGCAAGAATCCGAAACTGTCCGGCGATTTCATCGCATTTATCAATGGAGAGAACGGACGGCCTATCATGCGCCAGTACGGCTTTCTACTTCCTGATGAAATCCGTCTTTTATCAAAGCAACAACCCACAACAAAACCATGACCTTGTCCCCTTTGGCATTATCCCTATGGGTTTCTACCTGGGCGGGTTTATTTGCACTTGCTGGCGGTATTGGCATCTCTTGGATTCTTGTGAAAAGCAAGTTTCGTTTCAAATGGGCTTTGGAAGGGTTAACTCTTCTCGCGCTGGTCCTCCCTCCCACCGTACTGGGATACTATTTACTGCTCTTCTTTGGCAGGCAAGGACTGGGTGCATTATTGGAAGAAATGGGGCTGCGAGTGGTGTTTGCCTGGCCAGGCGCAGTCATCGCTGCCACAGTCGCAGCAATTCCCCTGGTTGTCCAGGTGGTCCGCACCAGCCTGGCCGAGGTAAGTAAGGAGATCGAGGATGCGGGAAAGGTAGATGGCTGCACGCATTGGCAGTTGTTCTGGTACATTGATTTTGGAATTGCCTGGAGGGGAATTGTCGCCGGTGGGTTATTAGGTTTCCTTCGGGCACTGGGCGATTTTGGGGCGACCTTGATGGTTGCAGGTAATATCCCTGGTCGAACACAAACACTCTCGATGGCCTTGTATGATGCCGTGCAGGCGAACAACAGCATAAAAGCAAACGAGCTAGTATTTCTTCTCTCGGCAATTGCCTTCGGGGTACTTTTCATTGCGATGCGTTTATCCAGGTCAATGTCACAATCCTAGTAGAGCTGTATGAATTGGAACACTCCTGCCCCATACATAACCAGAAAGGAACTTCATGAACGATAAAGCCAAGAAATCCTGGGTCACTCGTGACGTCATCGGATTAGCGTTGAACCGTTTCCTTTCTGACCTGGGTCACGAAGCAGGGACCGCAATCTTACCGTTGTTTCTGGCGTCGATTGGTGCGCCCGCATTTGCATTAGGAATTATTGAAGCGGTTTCAGATGGTTTGTCGAGTTTCACGAAGCTTTTTGGTGGATGGCTTGGCGATCGCGTAGCCCAGCGCCGTCCTTATGCAGCATTAGGCTATGTTTTGACCGGTATCACCACTGGACTTTACGGATTTGCAACTGCCTGGCCAGCCGTACTGATTTCCCGTGCAATCGGTTGGGCCGGCCGTGGTTTTCGCTCCCCACTCCATGATGCGTTATTGACAGATGCAGTTCCTGTTGAAGTCAGGGGACGTGCATTCGGATTGGATGAAGCCGCAGATACGGTCGGGGCGGTTGGCGGACCTTTGGCAGCCCTGGCCCTTTTAGGCATCTTTTCTAAATCTATCCCTTTGGTTGAAGCCTATCGAATCACCTTCCTGGTCGCTGCTATTCCAGGTATTCTGGCAGCAGCTTCCATATTGTTCCTGGTCAGTGAACATCAGCACCGACGAATAAACAAATTGTCATTTTGGGGTTCTTTGAATAGCCTTCCGGTTCCATTCCGCCGGTATCTGGTGGGTATCGGTATCTTCGGGATTGGAGACTTCTCTCATACACTCCTGATCTTGTACGCAACCCAGGTTTTGACGAAGACCAGCGGTGATCAGGCAGGCCTGATCGCGATCCAACTCTACACCCTGCACAATGTTCTTTATGCAGTGGGAGCATATCCTGTTGGCGCATTGGCAGACAGATTGGGTAAAAGAGGATTACTCATCAGTGCTTATATACTTGCCGTTGTAATGAATGCCCTGCTGATCACCACCATTCCCACCATTCCCCTTCTTGTGATCATATTCGCCTTGGGCGGAACCGTTTACGCTTCTCAGCAATCCTTAGAACGGGCTGTCGCCGCCGATCTTACTCCTGCTGAAATAAGAAGTACTGGTTTTGGGGTTCTGGCAACAGTAAATGGGATTGGCGATTTCGTGTCAAGTCTTGTTGTCGGTTTCCTGTGGTCTATTTTCTCGCCGGCGATAGGATTTACTTATAGTCTGGTAATGAGTATCTTGGGCGCAATAGCGATTTCATTCGCGCTTCGGAATACCTCTCCTGGAGTTTCCACTCAAAAGTAATACCAAAAACTTAGAGGAAAGCATCATCACCAATTTCCCTGATCAGAGTCCGAGGATTTTTGCTGTCCATTATTCACTGATTGGGTATAATAACTTATGCGATGAAGCTCGCTAAGGAATAATCAAACCGCCAGAATTGGCTGATAGCTTCTACACGTGGATTTCACCACAGTGTAGAAGCTTTTTTATTGTTCAAAGGAGTTTACCCCGGATGTCAGACGTCATCGCGGATCAGAAAAATAATGAAAAACCCACCGAGGCTCTCCCCAATCCTCCCGAAGAAAATGGGCTTGGAAGAAATGTAGTCTCGCTGGGCTGGGTTGCTTTCTTTGGCGGGATGGCTCAAGACATGATTCAGCCCATCCTGCCAGTTTTTTATACTTCGGTTTTGGGCCTCAACAAAGAATTTATCGGTCTGATTGAGGGGGCACTGACAACTGTAGCAAGTCTGATGAAGATCGGGGCTGGATATCTTTCCGACCTTTTGGGTGTCCGGAAAGTTTTAGTCTTCATTGGGTATGCCCTTTCTGCCGTTGCTCGATTCGGTTTAGGTTTTGCGGGGAGTGGAGCCGCGGTATTCGGTCTGCGCCTGACCGATGGCATCGGTAAAGGTTTAAAAGATGCACCCAGAGATGCGCTGGTAGCTGGATCCGCCGGAACCCGAAAACTCGGTTTTGCATTTGGCGTGCAGCGGACTCTAGACACGCTCGGATCGGTCGCAGGACCGCTGATTACATACGGGTTACTGCGCTTATGGGAAACTCATCCCCTTAAATATAATGAGATCTTTTTTGTGGCTGGAATTATTGCGGCTTTACCTCTTTTGATCATTGGGATATGGGTTAACGAAAGCAACCGATCAACAAGCAGCAAATCTCTTTAAAGGCGCTGCGCGGTCCCTTTGCAGGATTTCTTGTCATCATGCTGTTCTTTACCCTGGGGAACTCATCCGACGCGTTTCTGATCCTTCGAGCAAACGATGTGGGTATCTCCTCTAGCACAATTCCGCTGGTCATTGCGTTCTTCAACCTGGTATCGGCCCTGGCAGCGATTCCGGCAGGCAGGATCTCAGACCGGATTGGCCGCCGCAATGCCATTACGATCGGGTGGGCCGTCTATGCCCTGGCGTATCTCGGTTTTGCATTGGCACAGCAAAGTTGGATCATCTGGGGCTTATACGGATTCTACGGGTTGTATTATGCCTTCACAGAAGGCTCGGCCAAAGCGATGGTGGCTGAATTGGTACCTGAAGAAAACCGGGGGGCGGCATACGGTCTTTACAATGCGTCTGTAGGCGTGATGGCTCTGCCGGCCAGTTTAATTGCCGGTGCTTTGTGGAACAGGGTTTCCCCTGCTGCCCCATTTACTTTCGGCGCTATCATGGCATTCATTGCATTCGCAGCATTATGGTTCATTCCAGTCAAAAAAAGCAGTAAACCCTAAGGTTGAGTTATTTCCCATCTATCGCATTGACACCCATCCAAATTGCCTGCCATTTTTTCGCATCTTCAGGTGCTAAGATGAGATCGATGGACTGCTGATTGGGTTCGGTATTTATTTGAATCGATACTTTTTGCCAGGTTTTATACGGAACCTGTTCTATCGATGCAATCCGATACAAAGGGATGAAGGTAAAAATCCATTCATGGTGGGTTTGAAATTTCAGATCCTGTTGCAATAAGATCAATTGCTGATCGGTCAGGGCCAGCACGATTTGTGGGTATATTTTCCTGTGGAATATTTTTAACCACGGTTCACGAATTTCGGGCTGGTAAACATACCCTCGAACCCGTTCACCAGGTTGGATCGCCTCATTGTTCAAACCATTATAAAAACTAAAGGAGATATTCACAAAATCGGAAAAGGTAGCATCTTCTGCTGATTGTCTGAATTTGGCTGGATTTTTCTGCCAGGTTTTCTTAATCAGCCCGCGCAAAACGGGAGCCAGCAAATCATGCGCCACCGTGTTATATTCCACTTCAATGCTCGCAACCTGTCCATTTTGAACGGCAAATATTTCGAGTTTCCCATACAAAAGGATCAGGCTCAATTTGATCATCATAATCTCATCCGCTGATATCCACACCCCATCCCCTGGTTGTCCCCTTTTGAAGGATGCAGTAATGTGCAGGATACCCAGGTGGGTAAAAATCAGTGCCTGAAGCGGGTTCAGATGGGGACGAAATCCGCGAGAATAGGTTTCGGGTGGAACAACAAAGATCCCCTGGACAACCTGATCGCTGGGAAGATAGCTATTTACCAGTTCCAGTAAAGATTCAGGGAGCTGGTCGATCGTATTTAGAAAAAAAGGGCGGGTTGACAGGCTGCGAGACACATTTATGGCTGCCATAGAACGTTCTTCACAATTAAGAAAAACTTCCACTGAAGAAAACCAGTAGAAGCTATCAGTCTTGCGACGTTTTTGGCGAGCTTCATCGCCAATTTTTAAAATCAGAACATGTATTGTTCTGTTGTTCATTATACGCCGATTGAGTATAATACCTCAAGCGATGAGGCTCGCTAGGTTTTAACCAAACCGCCCATTATGGCTGATAGCCTCTGTCTGCGATGATTTTCGCCGGCAGAGGCTTTTTACAACATTTTGAGGTTTGTCCCAAAATTGAGAAATATAAAACGGCAGCAATTAATATGGATGAAATCACTTTAACGGAACCTCAACAAAGAAACCTGCGAGTTTCTTTGTTGTCATTTGAAAAAACCCTCCGATTGGCAGATCATTTGCTCAAGGATGGGGAAGAAGTCGGAATTTTGTACCATCGTACACAATATCTGGACCTGGACAAACGTCGCCTTGCCCACGAGGAAATTATGAAGGCGCTTCAGGAGATCGCCTCCCTGGCAAAAATCCTTGGATTAGAACCTGAAGAAGAAAATTTGTCCCGGATCATATCATCGGAGATGAGTGTAAGTTGGGCAAATCTGGTAGATTGTCACTCGGACCGGATGAAAGGGTACGGAAAAGTCAACCCAGACACTGCCACAAAAATAGATCCGGCAATCGATCGCCTTGAAAAGATAGCATGGGAATTAAGCAATTTAATGTCATCTGATTCTCTGAAAAATAATCCAACAGGATTAATTTAAATTCTGAGATTAGCTTGACTCTTAGGTAAGAATGGCTAGAATTAACACTAGCGATGAGGCTCGCTAGAGAATAATCGAACCGCCGACCACGGCTGATAGCCTCTGTCTTGACAGTATACCAAGGCAGGGGTTTTTTGTTTCTACCCACTCATGAGCAAATGCATGCCTATCGAACCTACGAATTTGGCCGATTCGATTTTTTATCATCTGGAAAAAGCTGCTTATGCCCTTGCGGATGCAATGGCCTCGACCCATGAAATCCAAGAGATTTTTTTACAAAAAAAGGATATGGAATTTGAAGATTGGGTAATAAAGTTGAGGCATTTGCTTGCCCAAATCGATCAAGAAGTTTATCTTCATTGTGGGATCAATGTCTTCAAGAACGGACTTCATGCAATGGCGAACCTTCCAGAGTTGATGATCAATCCTGAAGAACAATTGGATGACATGCCCAACCTGGTGTTAAAAGCAGCCGAGGCGTTTGGAATTTGCTTCGACCAGGTGGTAAAAACGTTTATTCAGGATCTACAGACACCCGGAAAAGAACAAGATACAGAAGGCGTACCACCTGAAACTAAACAGGCAAAAATTATTGAGCTTTGCAGAGAATGCACCGAACTCATCCTCAACGAATTTGGTTTGAGAGGTTCTGACATCGCCAGGATCTATTGACCATATTCGATATCACACTTTCATTTCACAAAGGAGCAAACTGATGGAATCCATGATCGATCTTGTACATGCCCGCGAGATTCTCGATTCGCGCGGAAATCCGACCGTTGAAGTTGAAATCAGCCTGGAGAGCGGCGCATTTGGCCGGGCGGCGGTCCCCTCAGGAGCATCGACCGGTGTGCATGAAGCATTAGAGCTGCGCGACGGGGATCAAGCTCGTTACAGCGGAAAAGGTGTTCTTAAAGCTGTTAAAAATGTCAACAAAGAACTCGCGGAAGCCATCACGGGTATGGATGCTCTGGATCAATCTGCCGTTGATAAAGCCATGCTCGATCTGGATGGCACCCCCAATAAGAATAAATTCGGCGCCAACGCTATCCTGGGTGTCAGTCTTGCAGTAGCTCGTGCGGCCGCCGATGAAGTGGGTTTACCGCTCTACCGTTATCTGGGCGGCGTAACCGCCAAGGTGCTTCCTGTACCGATGTTCAACATCCTTAATGGTGGTGTTCACGCCAACTGGCAAGGCACCGATTTACAGGAGTTTATGATCGCCCCTGTCGGAGCGCCAAACTTCCGTGAAGCCCTGCGCTGGGGCAGTGAGGTCTATCATTCCTTGAAAGGTGTTCTGAAGTCGGCCGGGTACACTACCGGCGTGGGCGATGAAGGCGGTTTTGCTCCTGCGCTCAAAACCAATGCTGAGGCAGTGGAGGTTATCCTGAAGGCGATTGAGAAGGCCGGCTATAAACCTGGTGAGCAAATTGCCATTGCTCTTGACCCAGCTTCGAGTGGATTCTATGAAGACGGGTTCTACAACCTTCGCACTGAAGGTAAAAAAGTAACATCAGCCGAAATGGTAGATATGTATGCTTCCTGGGTCAAAAAGTACCCGATTGTTGTTCTGGAAGATGGTTTGGCAGAAGACGACTGGGACGGCTGGAAGCTGCTCAATCAGACCATTGGGGGGCAGATCGAATTGGTTGGTGATGATCTGTTCGTGACCAACGTCGAGCGCGTCGCCAGAGGTATCCGGGAAAACGTAGCCAATGCAGTCTTGATTAAACTAAACCAGATCGGTACCCTTAGCGAAACAATTGCCACGATTGAGATGGCGCGCAAGGCCGGCTGGGGAGCGATGGTATCCCACCGCTCTGGTGAAACGGTCGACAGCTTCATCGCCGACTTTACGGTTGCATTAAGCACCGGGCATCTCAAGACCGGTGCCCCATGCCGGGGTGAACGAGTAGAAAAATATAACCAGCTGATGCGTATCGAAGAAGAATTGGGAGAGGCAGCCATTTACGCCGGGCGTAAAGCTTTCGTGCGCTAACCTCCACAGTATTTTATCAGGGGCCGGAGAAAACTCCTCCGGTCCCTGAATATGGGGAACGGTATGTCTACAACCATCATTCTGGTGCGGCACGGACAGACGGAATGGAATCGGGTTGAGCGATTTCGAGGCAGAAGTGATATTCCATTAAATGCTGCTGGTATGAAACAGGCAGAACAGGTTGCCAGACGTATTTCTTCCCAATGGAAACCGGCAGCCATCGTCACCAGCCCATTAAGCCGCGCGATGCAAACTGCAGAGATTATCGGTAAGAAATTCCATCTCTCCCCTATTTGGACGGGTGAATTATCTGATATCGATTACGGCCAATGGCAAGGGCTGACCCCTGCTGAAGCCAGAGAGAAGTGGCCGGAGTTAGTTGTAAATTGGTACGAACACCCGGAGGTAGCGAAAATCCCCGGCGGTGAAACCCTTATGGATGTCCGCAACCGGGCTATGTCTGCGTTAAAAGAGGCATGTTGGCTGCATCCCGATCAAGAAATCGTACTGGTCAGTCACACGGTGGTGAACCGCCTGATTCTTTTGGGAGTTTTAGGATTAGGAATAGAGCGTTTCTGGCATCTTCGCCAGGATCCTTGCGCAATGAATATCATTGAGAAGATTGATGATGATTTTGTGCTCATTTCCATGAATGATGTTTGTCATATCCATTAAGGCACGTTCGGTGGATTCTAATCATTAAATCAGGATGTTGACCTATTACTGCCCAAATTGCTGGACGATTGTAAGAGAGACAGATAAAGTCTGTCCCAATTGTAGTTACAAGTTAACAGAGTTTGACGGGTTATCGTTTGAAGATAAGTTGCTCGCCGCGTTGCACCATGCTGTTCCAGAACGCCAGATCATGGCTGCTCAAATCCTTGGTAATATTCACAGCCAGCAAGCACTGCCTGAATTCCAGAAAATAATTGAAGCAGGAGAGGAAAATTACTTTCTTCTTCGAGCGGTTTTGTCAGCGACCGCCAAGATTAATCATCCAAACAGGATAATGATTCTTCAAAAAGCTATCAGTAATCCTTCTAAATTGGTATCCGATTTGGCAAACCAGTTGCTCTTACACATTTCAGAGAATAAGAACATGGATGAATGGGATCGCAATACCGGTTAATAAATATTTGGATTGGCTTTGACCGTCAAGATTGTTAATAAATCGCGACTTCATTTTGATTTTTTATCTGTGTTGAATACCACCTGATAAACATCTTCTCCATAACTGGTTTGTAATGGTTCGCCTTCCATTAACTTGAAGGTTCGTTCTCCATTTTCTTTTCTTTCCGCGCGGAGAAATATGGCATCCTTCTTGCGCTTTGCAAAGAAGATATGAGCGAATTCATACATGTGGGTGACAAAAATGACTTTGACCTGACGGTCTAATAATGCGCTCGTAATTTGCCTGGCAATTTCAGAGCCTTCCCTCTCATTTGTAGCAGCGAACGACTCGTTGAACAGCATCAAAGCATTTGGTGAAATAGAGTCTACGATCATGCTCATCCGGCTCAATTCTTCATCTAATTTTCCACTTTTCATTGAGGCGTCTTCTTTCCGCTTGTAATGTGTAAAAACACCTTCGCAGAGATTGGCGCTGAAATTTTCCGCCGGCACATACATACCGCATTGCATCATCAATTGAGCCAGTCCAATGCTGCGTAGGAAAGTCGATTTACCACCTTGATTAGCGCCAGTAACGACCACCAAATTGACATTGTCTGCATTTACATCGTTGCCCACAATTTTTTGTTTCTTTGTCAAGGCCAGGCAGATATCATATAACCCTTCAAAGGAATGCCTGCGTTCGTTCGCTGGTACGGGCTGTGGAAAAGAAATCGGCTCCTCGATCTGCGTGAGCTGCTCATACAAGTTGATGCAGCCGATATAAAAAGACAGTTCAATCTGTAACATTTTGAGAAAACTATCGATATGTTCGGCAGATTGAGCAAGCGCATTGGCAACCAGATTGATCCCTCGATCGTTTAGGTCGGATAAAGCCCTTGCGCCATGGTCATCACGCGGATGGATTGTGAAGGAGTAAGTAGGCGGTCTTTGGGTAAAGACTTGCTTAATCAAATTCGGATTTTTTGCGTGGGGTTTTCGAAGTATGTAATTCGTACCTTCATTGCCGGGTCCTAATTCGGCGCTAATCAAAGTCCCGTCACGAAATCTAAGGTTCTTTAAGTGGGTTTCTATGATACCAAAATATTCATCATCAAGCTCCTTTTTAATCATCGAGAAAAAAGTGGTAAACCCTTCCGACTCAAATTTACCGGCATGTTCATCAGCGATATTTTTCAAATGCCTCAGCAAACTAATAAACATCTGCATCATATTGATCGCACTACTCAAAACACCGCTTGGGTAAAACGTAAGAATACTAAACCAATGCTTTCTTTTATTCTCACTAGATTCGATTGGGATTTGGTAGATTTCCCTGATGATAGATGGGTTCTTGAGGCAATCCTTAAGAATGTCTTGACGATATTTAATGGTGTCCAAATCACTTGAGGCAAATAAAATGGTTTTCTTTGCAATATCAAGCAAGAATTTATCACCAAGCGCCATGGCGTTGAATAATGTGGTTAACTCTAAATCATTTACCAAATCTTGTTCTTGTAACGAGGATGACTGCTTCAGGTCCAAATCCCGGTCTTTATACATAAGGAATGCTTTCATGAGTTTATGCGCTCCATTAAGTTTTCGTATGTCAGGTGGTACTTCTCAGCAATGGATATCGCGTAGGCCAGTCCATCCGCTGGCTTTCGGATTATTTTATAGGTGCGTACCGCGGGATTTTCTGGGACTACCGTGCTGACCATGCTGACCGTCTTCTCGCTTAGTGAAGCTAACTCATCGATGAATGTTACACAGACACACAGCAAATCGAGTTGGATTATTTTCTCCAGGATCTTTTTACTCAAGAAGATTGCGTCGTTCAACGTGGTAGAGGTGAAAATTTCGTTCATGATGATGATGCTGGATGGTGTAGCCTGGTCCAGTATGCTGGAAATTCTGACCAGGTCATCTTGTAGTTTGCCGCGTAGATTTTGAATGTCTTCTTCTTTTTCGAAATGTGTGAATAGCCTGTCAAACAAAAAGAGTTGGGCTTTTCTGCCCGGCACAGGCAGTCCCAGGCTAGCCAGGTAATGTAACTGCCCAAAAGTACGGGCAAAAGTAGTTTTTCCACCTTGGTTCGGTCCGGAGACAACAATAATGCGCTCTTTGCCTTTTAAGTAGAAATCATTCCACACGATAGATGAATTTTCGGATATCCGTTTATAAGCCAGGGCTAAATCATAGCCATCGTAATTAAAAATATCCTTACTTTGATGAACAATTTTCGGATAACAAAACTTCAACCCCACCCTCTTAATGGTAGCCACATAATCCAGATAGGAGACGTAAAACTGGATTTCCCGGTCAAAGACGCTAATCGTCTCATCAAGAAAATCAATGTTTTTTACGCAGTAATGTTCGAGATCGAGAAATATTTCGGGATACAATTTGGCAACAATATCTAATATTTGTGCTTCTACATGATTCATGCCAGAACCGATAGAAAGCTTTACCTTGTAATCTTTTACTGCGCCCTGCTTGAATTTTTCAAAAGTTTTCTCAACCTCCTGGCTGTAATCTGTCTCGAATTGGTATTTTCGAACCTTGACCGTGCTGTTCTTGATAATCACACAATATTTAACGGTCGACAAATCGGTTTTAATTTTTTGGGTTTCCGCCAGAATCGATGTAAATTTCGGCGAATTAGCATAGTTGGTCATAAACTCGCGAAATGCTAAAAAGCCGCGCGATTTTACTTCCGCGAGTGCTAAATCCTGAGCCAGGCTACACACCGCGTCACAATAAGTTACAATCGCTTCTAAAAACCATCCTTCTTTATGGCGTTTGTAGTATAGTTTGTCAATCAAGGCTAGAAAACGGCGCATCACAATCATTTTTTGAGCAAAAGATTTGATATTTTCCAACAATGTAATGTTTTCAAGATCCTTGCCGATTTCTTGGCGATATTGAATGGTGTCGGAATTATTTATTGGGGTGTAAAAAAACGGTTTGAGATTATATTCCTGCCGGTGGGCCGTGATTGCGTCAATGACCTGATCGAGGTTCAAATCAACAAAATAGGCAGGCGCCTTAGTAGTTTCTTTATTAGTGCTCTCATCTGTTTTTAGAAACAGTATGCTGTGAAATGACATAAAATTTACACCTCCGATTCCAGACGGTCTACCGTCTGGGTGTTTCTATCTTCGTAATGGTTGCTGCCTTAATAAAACAATAGCCTCTACAGGTCTGTTACACCAGTAGAAGCTATCAGTCGATTGACAGTTTTGGCGAGCTTCATCGCCTTATGTATTTGGTTGTTAAAATGATTATACTTCAAAATTATTAATTTATCATTTGCTTGACGAAGACATCCCAGTCGGTTACAATCATGCGCGAGCGATGAGGCTCGCTTACCCCAACCGCCTTTGTGCTGATAGCCTCTGTCCATGACAATTGTCGTTGACAGAGGTTTTTTTGTTGCTAAAACCTTATAAATGGTATCTTTGAGAATCTTAATTGGACCTAACATGGAAAAGTTCTTGTTGATTTCTGCCGGCGCAATTCTCGGTGCAAACGCACGCTTCTGGCTGGCTGACTGGGCAGCCCAAAAATGGGGAGCTGCTTTCCCAATTGGGACACTGATAATCAATCTGACTGGCAGCCTGATTTTGGGCTTTTTTATGACCCTGGCCACGGAGAGGTTCATGCTCGATCCCCGCTGGCGACTCTTTTTCGCTGTCGGATTCCTCGGTGCTTACACGACGTTCTCCACCTATACCTATGAGAGTTTTAACCTCATATTTAAAGGGCAATGGATTCCGGGATTGTTTAACCTGATAGGAAGCACAATCTTAGGCGTGGTAGCTGTAGGTATAGGGGTTTACCTTGGAAAATCGCTATAATTCTATTAACCAAAAGAAGGAGGTAGTCATGCCCGACTTATCCTTACAGAAAAAAGCGCAGCGTTTGCGAATCTATATTGGAGAAAGCGACCACTGGCGTGGTAAAGCTCTGGATGCAGAATTGCTGGAAATTTTGCGTACAAAAGGCATGGCTGGAGCGACTATTTTTCGGGGTGTAGCCGGATTTGGAGCCCATTCTCGTATCCACACTACCCGGATAGAAGTATTATCATTCGATTTACCGGTGGTCATCGAAGTGATCGATACTGCAGAAAATATCCAGGAGATTTTAGAAATCATTTACCCGATGGTTCGGGAAGGTTTGATCACCGTAGAGGATGTCCAAATTGTTAAATATACCCATCGTTTCCTGAACCCTCTTCCAGCGGACCGATTGGTTTCGGAGGTGATGACGCGTGATGTGGTGAAATTAACCCCTGACATGTCGATTCATCAGGCCTGGCACCAGATGCTTGAGAATATGGTGAAGGCTATGCCGGTCGTGGATCAAGAGGGGAAAGTGGTAGGCATCCTCACCAATGAGGATCTACTGGATCGCGCAGGCATTCAACAGCGCCTCTCTGTTGCCATTCGGATGGATCCCTCCGAAATTACCAAAGAGCTACTAACGTTGGAGAGTTCGCCTCTCAAGGTCGCTGATGTCATGACCAAGCCAGTGATCACTGTTTTGGAAGTCGAAACCCTGGGCGCCGCCACAGCCCGCATGGTCAAATCCGGTTTAAAACGATTACCAGTAATCAATAATGATGGGAAACTAGTCGGTGTTTTATCCAGATTGGATATCTTACAACAGGTAGCTCATTCTCCTTATGCTGTCCCTACAGAGCATATGCCAACCGGAGCTGTGAAAACCGTTAAAGACGTCATGAGCTCTGAAATTCCAATGGCCAACCAGGACGATGATCTCTCCACAATTATTGAGAAATTTTCCAAAACCAACTCCCATCGTTTAATCGTTGTGGATACAACTGGGAAAGCGGTCGGTCTCATCAGCGACTCGGATGTAATCGCACGGGTCCAACCGGCGAAACGACAAAGCATTCTGGACGCTCTTCGACGAATTGGAAAGCCGCCTTCCGGCAAAGAAACCGCCTTCGATTTGATGTCCTCAGGACCATTAACCGCTTCTCCTGATTTATCAGTCGTCGACGCGACAAAACGAATGTTGGCTGAAGGGAGAAAATGGTTGGTGGTCGTAGATGAAACTGGAAAACCGTTGGGCCTGGTGGACCGGCAAATCATGCTTGAGGCGATTGCTTCTGTAAATGGTGCTGTATAAGGCAGGGTTGTATATAGAATCGTCGCCGAAACGTGAATGCATTTGGTTGTACGTATAAAGTAAAAAAGTTAGCTACATTGTGACGCAAGATAGACCGTTTTCATCCTCCATGGGAAAATGTTAGGGATGTTTTTTTGTCAGAACGAACCAGATCTCGAAAACAATATCCTTTGACAAAGTAATCCCGATCTCATTCCTTTAAAAAACAATGATTGTTCCGTTCTTCGGAGAAGCACATTCAGCGATTGTTCTAAATACCCTTCCTAAAGCCTGCTTTTAGGAAAAGGATACCAAGAAGTGAGAGCCGGTGGTCACCAAACTCCCGGAAGAAGTCGCCATGGTACGATCCTGGCATAACAACCATAACCGGATATCCATCTTTCCTCACGGAGGATCCGCACACTTTGGATAATTGCAAGTGCAATGAGAAAGACAATATCTAACGCCAGATGATAAGAGCTAAACAGAAGAGCTCCTCGAAAAATGAGCTCTCCCAGATACATCGGGTGCCTGACGAACCGATACGGCCCCCGGCTGGTGATACCGCGATCCGCCGGCGCGATCCCAAATCGCTTTCCCAGGGTCGCCAGCGACCATAAAATCAGGCCATAGCCTAATAAACCCGGCAAGAGCAAATACCAGGAAGTAGGACCGCTATGAACAGTCGTCGGCAGCAGGGCCGCGACCATCCCCAGCCATAATCCAACCCGATCGTACTTCTTCGTCGGCTCTCGCCTAGCATAAAACCACGCCAGCAGCAGGTTGTGAAACGCATACAACCAGGCCAGGATGGAAGGGCTCTGCCAGGTAGCAACCCCGGCGATGATCGCGGCGAAGGCGAAGAAAGCAAATCCGAGCCGGTCACGGATGGTATCTCTCAGCATCACATGCTCCCCAGGCCGGACACAATCGGCCATCCGATCACCACCAGCAAGGTCGCCAGGAAGGGCAGGAAATAGAAGATCACCATCGGGATCACCAGTTCCGATCCCACTTTCTCGGCTCGCTGTTCCGCTGCGCCGATGTAGTCCGCGGCGATGCTGGTGGCCAGCTGGCCCATCAACTCCTGCTGGGCTGTGCCGCGGCGAATAAATTCCAGCTGCACAGCCATGCCGATCAGTTCCGGGAGTTGGGTCTCCTGCGCTTCGCGCTGCATCTGCTCGATTAGATTTCTTCCCTGCGCCATCTGCAGTACTTTCCGCATCCACTTGCCAACCATGCTTTGCGCCTGGGCGGTGCGACGCAGCGCTTCTTCCATGGAAACGTTGGCCGACATTTGGGCAGATACGAGCTGCACATACTCCGGTAGCTGCGCGATAAACTGTCGGCGCGTTCGCCGGGCCACGCCCCCCATGCGCATCGCCGGGAATTGGAAACCCACAACGGCCCCAACGAGCGCGAACACCGGCTCGCCAATAGCCACCATACCGAGGCCCAAACCGGCTACCGCCAGGACAAAACGCAGCGAAGTGAATTGAATTTCGTTCCAGTCTCCCCATTGGTCACCCACTTGCGCCCAATAGAGGTCAGCCCGCGTTTTACGCAGAAAACCCGCGGGAGTCCAGCGCGAAACCGGTTTATCCAAAACGGAAAGAGATCTGCGCCAGCCAGATTGCGGAGCAGAATAGTCGGGTGAAAGTGTTTCAGCCAGCCGACCGGTGGGTATGCTGGGCGCCCATTCCAGGGTCAGGTAGATCACCAACGCAAAACTGGCGATCCCGGTGAGGAGTATCAAGGCTTGCATTTAGACTGCCTCCATGATCATCGAGCGAATGATAAGATAACCGGCCACCATAGCAGCCATGGCCAGGCCAATCACGATCTGCACCGGGAGTTGGGTGAGTGATTCGCGCACCATCGGGTCGGAGCTCAGATACGCCAGGATCAACCCCAGCACCACCGGTAAAACCTTGGCCGAGACCAGAGAATCACCGGCCTTGGCCTGCGCCCGGTTGCGCGCCATCAGAATCTGCTGGACACGGGTAGAGATATCCATCAGGACCTGGGTATAAGAGCGCCCGCCGGCTTCCGTAAATCCTTCCAGCAGCTGCGCCAGATTGGCCAATGAAACGGAT
>JBGSJZ010000011.1:0-97920 GCA_041741455.1 Anaerolineaceae bacterium
GAATTGGTTCCGGGAGACAAATTCCGCCACCTATCTGGCCGCCCTCTACACAGAATACGATCAGAATTTTGGCAGTTTCGGCTCCTGGTCCCGCCTGGCCACGGATCCGGGTGGCGAGAACGAAATTATCCTGTTCAAGTCGTGCTATCCCAATTCTAACCTGGGCGGATCCCCCACGGATACCGCCACCGTTGGAGACAACCCGATGCGCGGCGCCTGGGCTGGCGATTCATCCTACACCGTGGCCAATGCCAAGGGTATCTACAACGACCTGCTGGTCTATTTTGCCACCCGCCAGGATAAGCTCTTCATCGTGGTGACCGCCCCGCCGCTGGTTCAATCAGCGACCAATGCCACCCTGGCTGCCAACGCCCGCGCCCTCAACAACTGGCTGGTCAACGATTGGCTGGATGCCTACCCGTACACCAACGTGGCTGTGTTTGACTTCTACAACGTCCTGACCAGCAACGGCGGGGATATTGACACGAATGACCTGGGGTCAGAGACCGGCAACCATCACCGCTGGTGGAATGGCGCGGTGCAGCACATCCAAACCGTGAATAACAACTATGCCTCGTATCCCAATGGTGACAGCCACCCCAATTTAGCGGGCAATCAGAAAGCCACGGCCGAGTTCGTCCAACTGCTCAATGTCTATTATCACCGTTGGGCAGAGGCCAGCCCTACCGCTGTCACCCTGGCATCCTTCAGCCAGGGCTTGATTACCAACGGCGTGAAACTGGATTGGATCACGGCCAGTGAAGTGGGGTTGGTGGGATTCAACCTCTATCGCTCCGATGAGTTGGAAGGTATCAAGCAGAAGCTGAATGCCAACCTGATCCCGGCACTGACTCCGGGAGAACTGATGGGCAATACCTACCAATTTGCAGATGGCACAGCCATTTCGGGGCAAACCTATAATTACTGGGTCGAGCTGGTGATGATCGATGGCAGCCAGGAATCGGATCCGGTGACCGTGGTGGTGCCCTATTGGATCCGGCTGCCAATGGTGTTTCATTAATTTCAGGGTGAATTTTCGATTTTTGAAAACTTACATACCACCCAACGCCGGTTCCGGTTTCTGCGAGGAGTCATTACGGGGAAGCCGGAACACTTTTTCATTCAAATCCAATCTATATCAACCCACCTGCCTGCAGCAGGCCTGGCTGACCTGGTGGCTGTTACAGCACAAGGGGATTTAGAGCGAATTCAAGATTGGGGTTAGCCGGCAGAAAGGGAAAAATACTCACCCACGCCTGGGTCAAGTACGGGGAAATCGTGATCAGGGATGGCAATCAGTTGGAAAGTAATTTCACAGCGTTTGAAGGACTGCCTGAGGAATAGCCTCCACCAATCACGGATGTTGAGAGGCTTTTCGTAAAAATCAGTTGTGGGAAAACCTGCCTAGGGAATCTTGAGCCAACTGCGCAAGCGGCGGTTGGTTTTTATTTTGGGCTGGTTAAGGTTGAGCTTGCGCAAGTTGACGGCGGCAGAGAACTGATCTTTGAGGAGATGGCCCGAGCGGCGTAAGGTGTTGGAAACCGTTGAAGGGTCGGAGGGAATCGCAGTAGCGGCAGGATGGCGGGTGTGAAACAGGGAGCGCCAGAGCTTGCCCACTTTTTTGAAACTCCAGCGCAGGGCTGGCCGCAGGCCGGATGGGGGGGTGTCCGGCAATTCTTCGCCGCTCAACATGACTTCGTAGACACCTTCTACGATGCCCTTTGGAATTGAAATAGCCGAGATTTTGGCAAGGGTCAGGGCTGGCAAAGGGGTGGAGAGCAGTTGGGCGGAGAGCTGCAGGAGGAGAGCTGTTCCCGGCAGGCAGTCGGTGGTCTCAGCGAAACCCCAGAAGGTGGTCCAGTCCAATTGAGCCGCAGTGCTGCGGATCAGCGCGTCGATATCAAAAATGGCGCGGGGGCCATTGGCAAACAAATGCTGGTAGGCGGCATGCTGGCAGACATGGAAGAGAGCGAGGGCCGGTGAAAGCTGGCAGCAAGCGTGAGCGAAACAGGAACCGGGTTGAGAAGACTGCCAGATGAGATCCGGGGAGAGATTGGTCGTGCGGTTGGGCGTGGACAACTGCCAGTGGATTTCGACTGGGAAGATTGAATCCGGCCTGAAAAACGGTGGCAGGTGGTGACCGGGACCCTGCCAAACCGTGCCGCCCATCTGGTAGCCGAGGGTTTCAAAAATGGAAACGACCCGGGCAAGGTGATGCTGGTGGACGAGCAAATCCAGGTCGGTCATCAGGCGGCAGGCTGGATTCTGGTAGATTGAGAATGCGAACGAAGCTCCTTTGAGCAAAATCACTGAAATTTGGTTGGATTCGAGGGCGGCCAGGATCTGGCTGAGCTGACGTTGTGCGTATAGATTACGGGCAGCGTTTTTCAGGAAACTGTTTCGTAACTCTTCGACAAAAGCCCTGGGGAGAACCTGATCAAACTGATTGTGGATGATGCGTTCATAGACCATAGGCGCAATGCTCTGGCGCAGCAGGAATTGCTGGAGGGCGACCCAGTCTTCCGGATGGAGATGGGCGATTCCGGCAGACAACGACGCGTGAACGCCCTCCCTGGCTAAGGTGTAACTGAGTTGGATGATTTCTGTGGGGGTCATTGGATCTTATTATAGCTGATCCTGGCGATTTCTCCGCTTCAGGCAGCCTTATTTGATGTTTGTAAATCAAACCTGAGCGGTAAGGGCGAAGCGGCTGGAAAAGTGGATTTCTTACCAAGAGGTGTAAATCCCCGGCTGCTTCGCGATCGCTTTTACCCGGGATCGTGAAAAAATCGTTCGTCAACGGCGCACTTCGTGTGTGTGCCCCACCCCTCCGGGTGTGCGAGTGGCTTTTGCGTGGTCGGGAAAGACCGAGCAGCGTAGAACCATTCAGAAAAGCTCAGTGGATGGCCCCGACGGTATTCTTCTTTTTTCGCCGTTTGTTCCAGAGGAGACCAGCCAGGACCAGCAAGAGCGTCAAGCTCCACAGCACCACCTGGACGCCTGTCGAGGCTTGCTGGATGGTGTGGGAGGTCAGATACCCGAGCGTCAGCAAGGCAGCAGATTTTAGCAATTCGGCCAGGATCCAGGGAATGGCCCAGCGGCGAAGTGGAACCTGGCTGAGGCCGGTGGCGACCAGAGTCGGGATCGGAAAGCCGACCGTCAACTTGGAAAAAAAGATCAGGCGCGGGGCATGTTGATTGACGCGGGTTTGGAGTTGAGCGACCAGCCCAGGATTGAGGCCGACCTTTGGCGCCAGCCGGGCCAGCCATTTTCGCTTTCCAAAGCGGCCCAGGCTGTACCAGCCCAGATCGGCAACCAGGTTGCCGAGGACGACCGAAAAATAGGCCGGGATCGGCAGGAGTAAGCCGCTGGAGGAAGCTGCGCCGCCTATCAGACTGGTAAGCGGTCCTTCGACCAGGGTGAACAGACCTAACAGGCAGTAGGGTAAAAATGATGATGGGCTGGAGGTGATGAATTGAAAAAGCATGCGCCGGGTCCTGATTTTCCTGCGATCAGTGTAGCCCGGTTGTATGAAGAAGTGGTTTAGGAGGGGTATAGATTTAATGATGGTTGGATTGATTCCAATGGAGGGAACCAGAGATGTCACAGATAGCCAGAGATGAAAAAATAGCCGCAGATATTTAAATCATCCAGGGTTCGTTTTTTTGCTAACCGAGCAGCATTTGGGTAATCAGGATGAAGGCATTAAGCAAAGGGGGGAGGGAGAAGATGATCCAGAAATTCGGCCAGTTCCTGCTCGGTGGTGATGCCCGGGGCGGGGAGCAGGTCAAAACGTTCCTCGTGTGTTATATGGTTGCCGGGCTTGAGGTTCACCAACGGACTGAGGCTTTCCAGCTCAAAGAAACGGTGATCGATGTACATTTCCAGCGGCGAATCCAGGTCCGGATAGGCGGCGCCGGGTTGGATGGTGACCGTTTTTCTGACCAGCACTCCGTGATGGAGGTAGACACCCCAACCAGAAGGGTGGTGATAGCCAATTTTGCAGGGCTGCTGGATGGTATCCGCCCGGAGGACCAGGTAATTTTGTAGAAAGCGCAGGCGGGGATCATCCAGCCGGGTATAAGGCCAGAGGGTCAGGCTGCGGTTGGGTAAATACCCGCCGGGGTCAACCCGGTTGGCGGGCTGGGGAAAGGCTGCCATGCCACCCAGAGAAAACTGGGTAATGCCCCAGGCAGCTACTGTCCGGGGTTGGTCGCCAAGGTTGAGCAGGATGTGGCGCAGGTTGAAGCAAGCCTGCCGGGGGTGCAGTACGATTTCGATTTTTTTTTGCAAACCGCAACGCAAGTCGATCGGTTGGGTCAGACGGACGCCGCCGGGGATGAGCTCTTCCAGGATTTCCCGGGGCTCGGTGAGGTAGGTGAGGTCCATGCTCTCCGGGGCAACCCAGAAACGATGACCACCGAGCAAATGGTATGTGCCATGAGGCGTCTGCCAACCAACCTCCGGTAATTCCGCCAGTAAATTCGGGCTGCCAAAGGCGGAACAATGGACCAGGCGCAGAGCGCCCTGGCTGAGGTAGCTGATCTTGACCAGGTTGTTATTGAGTGTCCCTGACGGGTAGGCTGAAACGTCCGGCATCCATTCCTCTTCAGTAGATGATTGATTATAAAAATATCAGGATAATTTTACAGCACAACCGCCGGCCTGTTGGTAATTTGCAGGCACCAAAATGAGGTCGGAAAATGCTTCGGGCTGGAAGAGCAGCACCAAAGCATTCATTGGCTAATCTGAATCGCCAGACCCATCCTGAACCAACCATTTCTGCAATATCTCAACTTTGTCCGAGATATGAATTTCATCGGCGCGGTTCAGCTCCCAGGCCATTTCACTAAAACGACCGGAGGTCAGTCTTTCCGAGGGAACGTGAAAGGCAGCCCGCACCCGGTAGATCGAAAAGCGGCCGAGGATGGCGCCGGCCAGGCCAGTAC
Organism: Anaerolineaceae bacterium; assembly: GCA_041741455.1. Classification (GTDB taxonomy): domain Bacteria; phylum Chloroflexota; class Anaerolineae; order Anaerolineales; family Anaerolineaceae; genus CALESS01. Next base: position 4,950 of record JBGSJZ010000011.1, read on the forward strand.
GCAGATCGTAAAATGATTCTGGCAGGTTACTGGCAGCGATCAAGATACGGCTGGTGGCGTTCTCAGCACAGATGGCAAGCAGATCCACGGCGGATTGCTCATTGGTGAGCTGCCAACCTGGCTGGCAGTGGATGTAAGGGGTGGAATGGTGGCAGACGAGGTGATAGTTCATGATGTGTTTCCTGGTGCGTTTTAATTTTCGGTCAAGACTTGACGGACTCGGTCGATCCAGCTCAGTTCACAGGTCAAATGGTCGACCAGATTTTGGGCTGCCAGTTGCTGGAAGAGCGCATGGCGGGAGGGGTGGGTAGCGGATGCCGAATTGCGGCGATTTTGCTCCTGTTGCATGATCAGCGCCTGGCGAAGCTCATCCTCGTACCTGCCCAGGATCTGGATCGATTGCTCCGGCAGCAGCCGATCGGCAAAGAGGAACTGAACCAGGAAGTGATTTTTCATCTCGGGCTGGGTGGGGGGTGATGTCAGCCAATGCTGCAATTCAGCCTGGCCGGCCGGGGTGATGCGGTAGGTCTTGCGGGCAGGGTAAGCACTGCTTTCCGCCAGGCAGGCTTCCACCAGGCCTTCAGCGCTGAGTTGGAGCAGGGTGGTATAGACCTGGTTGTTGTTGCCGGACCAATGCAGGATGGCTGAATCGGCAAAGGTTTTTTTAAGGTCATAGCCGGTTTGGGGCTGCTGGTCCAGCAAACCGAGAATGGCATAGCGAATGGTCATGGATGCGTCCTAATTATTATGAATTTCTATGTTAAGTATAACATATGTTAATAATAACATATAGGAAATCCATTGTCAATCCAGTAAAATAGGTCATCAGATCGAGATTGAACCAGAGGAGTGATGAATGAGCCCTGAGAAGAACCTGGTGCTGGCTGAGATTTACGGCCAGTTACGCCAAAAAATTGGCAAGTATGCGCCGCCTTTCGAAATTCGCTTCGATGACGAACGGCGATTTGAGCTGTGGTCGGTGAAAGACCTGGTGATCGAGGGGCGCAAACGCAAGGAAGTGTTTTTTGCTTCCCTGATCATCCAGAAGGATTATGTCGGGTTTTACTTTATGCCGGTTTATGCGGAGGCCGAGTTGACGAAGGTATTTGGCCCGGAACTGGTTAAATTGCTCAAGGGAAAATCCTGCTTTCACATCAAGAAGCTGGATGAGGTCTTATTGGGGCAGGTCGAATCCGCACTGGACATTGGAGTTCAGCTTTACCAGGAAAGAGGTTGGATCTAGATGAGCCGGCCAGGCTTTGAAGATTTGTTGGATTTTGAGACCCGCAAGACCTTTAGCGGTCTGAGCAGCCCAGCCCGGATCCAGGCCTTTCTGGATGAGATTCCCTACCGGCCGGAGGATGAATATCTGTCACCGCTGGGGGCGATGCGGGATGGACGGGCGCACTGCTTCGATGGCGGACTGCTGGGGGCGCTGGCCTTGCGCCGATTGGGGCATCCGCCGGTGATTATCGATTTAATTCCCTGGAATGATGATGACCATGTGTTGGCGGTGTATAAGATCGGACGGTGGTACGGGGCCGTGGCCAAGTCCAACTATTCCGGGCTGCGCCTACGAGAGGCGGTCTACCGGGACCCGCGCGAGCTGGTGATGTCGTATTTTGAGCAATTCTTCAACACCCTAGGGCAGAAAACGCTGCGGGGATACACCCAACCGATCCGGCTGGTGCCTTACGACCGCTGGAATTGGGAAACCGAGGATGCGGGTGCCTGGCGAGTGTATCAACGGATGCTGGCAGCCCCGAAGGTGAAATTGTTTAATGAAGAGCAAATCCAGCAATGGGCGTTGGCGGATGAACGCTCAATAGAGGCAGGGTTGGTTGGCAGCCGGCCGGAAGGATTGTTCCAGCCAGATTCTAAACCTGAAACCTTGGGGTATTAGAAAAGAATCAGAAAATACCTGGCCTGGCTGATAGGGGGTTGGGCGATGACCGGCGTATTTTGAAAAATCCAGCCCAGACGCTTGATGCATGTAAACTTCTCGATTTGTTAAAAAACATCCGGCTCGATCACGCCAAAAAGTGGAGACCGAGCCGGATTTCATTTAATCCTTGTACCTGACGAGTTATTTGCTCCCGGTGCTAATCCCCGCCACCCACCCGGGTAATGGTTGGCATGGGGGTATTGGTGATGGTTGGCGGTATGGGTGTTGACGTATTCGTAGGCACATACGGTGTTGGCGTCGGCGTTGCCGTACGCGTCAGCGTGCGGGTTGGTGTCAGGGTTATGGTGGGTGTCCGGGTTGGCGTCGGTGTTGATGTCCGCGTTAGCGTAGGCGTTGGTGTGCGGGTAATTGTGGGCGTTGGCGTGAGGGTGCGTGTCGGCGTGAGGGTGCGCGTCAGCGTCCTAGTGGGGGTGAGGGTGCGGGTGGGCGTCAACGTAATTGTGGGTGTCAACGTCCGGGTGGGCGTCAGCGTGGGGGTGCGGGTGATGGTAGGGGTGAAGGTGCGGGTGGGCGTGCGCGTGATGGTTGGCGTCGCTGTCCGGGTTGGCGTCAGCGTTCGGGTTGGAGTCCAGGTGATGGTTGGTGTAAAGGTCCGGGTGGACGTCAAAGTGCGCGTCGGCGTCAGGGTGCGTGTGGGCGTTAACGTCCTTGTAGGTGTCCTGGAAGGCGTGAAGGTTGTGGATGGGGTATAAGTGGTCGTCGCCGTCAGGGTTTGAGTCGGGGTGCGAGAAGGCGTAAAGGTACGGGTTGGCGTGCGGGTACGGGTTGGTGTGCGGGTGATGGTTGGGCTGCTGGTAGCCGTTCGCGTCTGGGTTGTAGTGGGTGTATAACTCGGTGTAGAAGTAGAGAGCGGTGTATTTGTAATGGTAGAGGTTTTGGTTGGCGTGCGCGTGGAGGTGGTCGTCAGGGTGGGCGTCAACGTTTCGGTTGGGGTGAGGGTAATGGTCGGCGTATTGGATGGCGTGGGCGTATCCGAAGGGGTGGGGGTGTAGGTAGAGGTGGGTGTATCTGAAGGTGTAGGCGTATTGGTTGGGGTGAAGGTCCAGATCGGGGCCTGGCCAATGGCGCCGGTCAAGCCGGTCACGCGGGAGGTGCGGAATTTTTCGACAATGCCCTCGCGTTCAGCCTGGATACGCAAGGTTTGCCACCAACTGGTCATAGTGGGAGTGATCAGGGGGTGGCGGTAGGTAAGAACAACTTTCACCCGGTTGCCAGGACCGCCGGCATCATCCACGTAGCGGATAATTCCCGTCTGGGTCCAGACATTGTTGGAAAAAGTACCGGAGGCCACTTCGCAATACATGGGAAAACGGTAACTATCCAGATGGTCGGGATCGTTGGGAGTATAGTACATCAAGTTCGTATCGAACTGGAAGCGGGTGATTGAACCTTCATCATCTTCAACCCGATTGGAGCAGATGGTGACATTGATAAAACCAGCCTCGCTTGGATTGCCGCGGTGGTCCTGGGTGAAATCCGAGGTTGTGTAAGCCGTGGTTAAATAATCAAGATAATTACCAGAGACCGTCTCATCCTCATCGAGGGCGATTCCCATGGCCCCAGAGAGGGCTACATCGCGGATCGAAGGCAGACGAGCCCAGTCTTGCAGTTGATTGGTGAGATCTTCCCAGGTGTTGGCGTAAGGGGAAGTATTGGGAACCCGGCAGTCAATGGTACCATCAGCAGCATCCGCAGCAGTCAACCCTAAGGCATTCCCGGCTTCATCACAGTAATTTGGGTTGAAATTGCCTGTAACGGCATACCTCACCCCAAAACGGGCTCCATTTTCCAACGCCAGCCAGGCTTGCAAAAAACGGCCAAATTCAATTACACCGAAAAGGAGCAGGAGCAAGAGCGGTAACGCCAGGGCAAACTCAACCAAACCCTGGGCGGGACGCTGCCGGCGTTTGCGGAACATGTGGAAGGCTGTGGTTGGCGGATGAAGGTTCATCTCATATCATTCCTGGTGAGAAGGATTATTCCGAAATCTTGGTATAAATGCGGGATGCAATGTCATCAAAAATTCGACTAAGATCATTCTGGGTGGCAAAATAATACTGGCCACAGGCCTGGTTGCCGGCAGTAAACCGGCAGGGATCTGGCGAGTCCCGGAAAGGATCATCACCCACCCAGGCGATATAACGGAGTAATTTTTCTCCAGATCCATTCGGTGAAACATTTAAACCAACACTATAAATAGCGACTTCATTTTCGCGGACGGTTGAGTCCGCAATATCACGGGCATAATCCACCACGCTATAAAGTTGGACACTATCGGGATCACTACCCACCCAAATCTTCGTTGAATCGGAGGGGCAGTCTGCCTGGTGCAAATAGAGATCATCCGGATCGTTGGCTTCGGTTTCATACAGGCAATAGCGCGGGGTGTAATCAGGATCTTTGCACCAATCCGGACCCAACCAAAAATCTTCACCCAGTTCCGAATTACAGAAGCCATTCGGGAAGGAAGAATGGACAACGCCGCCAGTATTTGGGGTATCCCCAAGCAGGAATGTATCGTCAGGACCAGCCGTATCACTCAGGTTGGCATCGCCATCCGAGAGAAAGACAATCACCCAGACTGCTCCCGGACGACCATTAGCCTTTAATTCGTTGGAGGCCATGCGCAAACCGCAACCAGTACAGGTGGAAAGCGGAGAGATGGAAGGAAAATTGGGAGCGTAATAGGCAACATATCCGTTAAAGTAATCTTGAATGGAGGTGGTGTCATTGGAACTGTACTCACCATCACCATCCCAATCGTATGAATCCAACAGGTTATCCTCGTCACAGGGCACACCGCCCCAGTTATGGGGGTCTGAATCTGCACCCGGAATATCTTTGCCAGGATCGTTGGATGGATTGGAATCCCACCAACGATCGGCCATGATGGTGTTATAGGTCATTGAATCCATTGCACCTGGATCCGGGCAAGTGTAACCCAAAACATCGGGGTTGTCATAGTCCCGTCCATCCCCGTCTCGATCCTCCGGATTAACCGGGTTAAAAAGAAATTCACGAGTTTTAATATATTCTCCGCTGCCTTCGTCGTAGGTCCATTGATCCAACCATTTGGACCAGATGCGATAGACATACGGGTCATCGTGCAATCTTACATTGTTCCACAATAAGTTTTGGGCTTCATTCAGGTTATCGGTCAAATCGAAAGTCACCCGGGCTTGAGAGTCGAAGGTGATGACACTTACCCGGTCATAACCGGCATAAAGTGTGTTCTGGATCAGTTTTGAGGCCGCATCTTTGGCATTCCAGAGCGGTTGACAAGCACCTGTACTGCTATCCCGGTTTAAAGAAAGAGGATTGCAGGTTTGATCAGGATTGTAACTCTGGGAAGGATTGTATGAGGAGCTGAGGTAGCCCATCGATTCGGAAACATCCAGAACGATGACCAGGTCAACCGGGGCAGCTTCTGCAATGGAAAAGGAAGTCAGTGGAAAATTTGTAAAACCCAGCAGGCTGAGAAAGTACAAAGGAGAGGTGATCTCAGCCTGGACAAAGACAAGTTTGCGGGGTGGCTCAGAGGAAGTTGGGCAGCGATCAAAGAAATCCGGAGAAATGGTGGCTAAATCGGCATCTGTCTCGCCGTCACCATCTCCATCACAAATATGCACTTCAAGATCTACGGTAGACATATCCATATTCTGCAGGCGGAGTACTTCTTCCGCGGCATGAAACATGCCATCAATACTTTCGCCACGTTTGAAATTGTTGGCTGCCGAAACAGCAGCAGAGTCAATGGCTCGCTTTAACTGACCGTATGAAGCGTAAACCGATCCTGCATCCACAGCCAAGCCAATAAAGAACAGCATAACCAGGATGGTTACTGCAAAAATGACCAACACTTGGCCTCTTGTACGTTGGTTAGTTCGAGGGTGTGGGTGTGGGTTGGGCTGCTGGGAGGGACATGATTGTATAGGCATGGATTTGAATTGGGTTCCCTATAAAATCGGATATGATGGGTATTCCCAAAACCTGGGAATGACAATAATAGGCCTCAATGGCCACGTATCCTCGATTCGTTGAGAGGTCGGCAGAAGACGATAAGAGCGCTTGCACCCGTGCAGAAGTATAGTAAGGTGATGACCTTACTACTTCTCCATCGCAATTTCTTGTCCAGTTAGCGTTACTGCCAGTATTGAGATCATGATCAGAGAGCGCCCAGGGTGGGGAAGAAGGATGAACTGCAGACACCTGACCACTCTTTGTAATCGTAAAAGCGGTAATAATGACATCATCTGTGGTTGAATCAACCAAAATGTAAGGATTTAATCCACCACAAAAAGCAGGATCTCCGGTACAGGCGGATGAATCTATGGGGGGAGCAAAGATGCAGGCACTGCTGTAGTAAAAATTATACGATGTAGGATCACTGCAATTGGGAGAGACAGAAAACGGGGCAAATGGATCACGAACTGAGGCAAAGCGGGCCGCTTCGCGGGTCAGGTCGAGCAGATCCAAATAGCGGCCGACAAAGACGGTTACTTCCACCAGGCCTAGCAACATAATCAGGATGATCGGTAAAATAACTGCCAACTCCAAAAAGGACTGACTCGAATGGCGACGCGCCAGACCTGGAGCAGATAGATTATTATGGATCACACCTTTGAATAGCCTCATTAATCACCACATACCAGGAGATAATTCATCTTGAAACCAGTTCCTTCACCCATGTTGATCAAATTCTGCTTATGGGCAAGCACAAAAATGAAGGATTAAAAACCCTGTTCTTGATTTACCTGATAATTTCCTTCGAATGTCTTAAGGTTTGGTTAAATAAACCAATTCTTCGAGAACAGGTCGATTCAGTCAATTGCAGTATAGCACGATAACAATCTTCATTGACTAACATTTTTGATAAGTAAAGTAAAAATCCCCGATTTTTTGTAAGGTGTGATCAACCCAGAAGATGAATTTGAACCAGATAAAAAAAGGGGCGGTGGAAGTCGCCTGACGGGGCGATCCTGGTTTTGGCCGGGCTCAGGGGGTTTGGGGTGGGGAATTGCAATAAGCTGTTACCCGGGTCATCAACAGGGATCTCTTCCGAACCGCCACGCTTACTATACCAAAATAACTATTTTGATACAACCTGTGAAGCCGTAATGTTGGCGGGATTCGGTTTTCAAAATTGTTAGCCAGGCAGCATTTGGCTTAACAATTATTCTCATGCTCGAAATGGCTGCTCGTACACCTGGAAGTGTAGTTCACACAAACGATGCCCTTAGGCTGAGCGAAGCGATCATGAAGCAACTAAAAGTAGCATGGAGATCCTTGACTGCTTTCAGGATGAAGAAACATCAAATAAGGAGATTAAAGGAAACAAGCCGCGTTCAGGCGGCTTGTAACCATTTGACAGAGAAAATTCCGACTTCCTTGAAAGCCGGTTTTAGGAATTGTGTGGTTTAATATTGAATCATCCGTTCAAGCTTCTTGGCCTGTTCAACCCAGCTGACAACCTGGGCGAGCACGGGTAGTTGGCGGACAAGTTTCTTGGCAGCGTTGACTTCAACCATCTTTGCCAGCAGGTTTTCCGGCTTGCGCTGGGCAAGTTCGACCACAGTATCCACACCAGCTTCTTCCAACAGGTCGGAATACTCTTCACCAACGCCCTTGATACGAAACAAATCCACATGGTTGACCCATTCCAGGATCAACTTCTCGGCAATGCCAGATTTCTCGGCAAGCTCTTTGCGACCCTTGGGCGTGGCACCCATTTTGAGCAGGGCTTCAGCCGTGAGGACGCCTGCTTCGACTAACTTGGCGGCATACGTCCCGCCGATACCTTCAACAACAGTCAACTTTGTCATCATTTCCTCCAGTGAGTTATTTCTTGCCGCCGAGGAGATTGCCCAATCCACCAGCGATACCTGATCCGCCTTCACCCTTCAGAATTCCGTCGAGTTGCCCGGCAATTGGGGCAGGCAGTTTTGTCTTCAGAAAACCGATCACGGTTTCAATTGCTTTTTTAGCCTGTTCTTCAGAGATACCCGTTTTCTTGACTACCAGTTTGATGAGTTCATCCATCGATTTTTCTCCCTTGTTATGCTAATTGTCAATAATTATACCTTGATTATTCCACTGAAATGAGAATTTAGCCACTAATCCATCATTTTCAGAATGGAAAATCCATAGGCTGCCAATTCGATGTTCTCTTTTCCCAGAAGTTGACCGGTGAAGAGATTAACAAAAGCCGCGCCCTGGCCATAGACCCGTAACAGGTTGGCAGGCAGGTTACAGGTTAGTTCGCTGAAGTTCGCCAGGATCAGCGCCCGTTGTCCATGGTGGTGGCGGATGAAGCCCAGGACGCGTTCATCCCCGCAATCGATCATCTGGATCTCCTGGCCGGCAAAGACCGGGTTATTCTTGCGAATGGCAATGATCTGCTGCAAGCCGGAGAAGATCCGGCCTTCCGGGTAGGCAATGTCCTGGCGCAGGGCATAGCGGGAGGGATCAGCGGATGGGCGGTGCACCCAGCGACTGTCATGGGTCTTGGTCGGGTCGTGGCGGTAGGTGTAATCGTTCAAGGTGCCTATTTCATCGCCCAGATAGAGCAGAGGCACTCCTCCTATGGTCAGGATGATGCTGTGAATGAGCAGAATGCGACGAATGGCAAGGTCGACCTCTGCGCTGGTTTCTTCAGCCAGGGCTTTTTCAAGACCGGCCAGCGAAGCGCAGGTGCCGGAGATACGGCAATCCCCGGTCTTTGGATTCTCCTGGAAGGGCAGACCACGCCCAAAGGAGCCAGGAAAGCGACCGGTGTAGAAAGCGTTGAGAAATTGGCGGTGACCGAAGCCATCCAACCATAGATGCCCCGCATCTTCATCGGAAAACGTCCAGCCGATATCGTCGTGACAGCGGACGTAGTTAACCCAGCCGCAGCCAGGGGTGGTGGCAAAACGGGTGGAAAGGGAATAGTTGAGCAAGGTAACCTTGCGCGTCGCCAATGATTCCCAGAGCAGCGCCATCAGCAGCGGGTTATAAGAGATCTGGCATTCCTCCGGATGGATGTAACGGGCGACTTCATCCGGATGAACAATCGCTTCCGACTTGAAGATCAGCGCTGGTGCGGCAATGCGGGCGACGGCGTTAAAAGCCTGGATGATGGCGTGGGCTTCCGGCAGGTTCTCGCAAACCGTGCCGATTTGTTTCCAGATGAAGGCTACTGCATCCAGGCGCAGCACTTCCACCCCGGCATTGGCCAGGGACAGCATTTCTTCGGCCATGCGGGTGAAGACTGCCGGGTTGCGGTAATTCAAATCCCATTGGTAGGAGTGGAAGGTGGTCCAGACCCAGCCGCCAGCTTCTTCAAAGAAAGTAAAAGCGCCAGGGTGCTCATCCGGGAAGATTTCACGCAGGGTGAGTTCATAGGCATCCGGCTGGCTGCGGTCCGGAAAGATCAAGTAATAATCCCGGCATTCCGGGTCGCCGGAGCAGGCGCGCTTTGCCCACTCATGTTCATTGGAGGTATGGTTGAAGACAAAATCGAGCACCAGGCTGATATCGTTCTGGCGCAATTCGGCTGCCAGATCCGTCAAGTCAGCCATGCTGCCCAGGCGTGGGTCGACCTCGCGATAGCTGGAAATGGCATATCCGCCATCGTTTTCACCCTGCGGGCAGCGGAAGAGCGGCATCAGGTGCAGATAAGTCAGCCCCAATTCCTTGAAGTAAGGGATAGAGTGCCGAATTCCAGCCAGATCCCCGGCAAACAGATCTACATAACAGACGCCTCCCAGCATTTGGTTGGAGAGGAACCAATCCGGCCGGGCTTCTCTTTCCGTATCCAGGGCTTTCAGGCTGGTTGAACGTTCGAACCAGGATTGCAGGAGACTGGCCAGTAATTCTTCGAGGTGGTAGTAGAAATCGTATTGTGTCCCGTACAGGCTTTTTAACAATAGGAAAAGGCGCGGAAAATGTTGCTGCAGGCGGGTGTGAAAGGAACCCCAGTCGCCTGGATGGGCAGAGATGGCTGAGGCGAAGCGCTGCTGCAAACGGGGCAGGAGGCGTTTGAGGGTCAGATGGGCTGGATCAAGGGGTGAAATCTTTATCGACATGGTTTCTCCCTGGGAGACGGAATGACTACAAGGCCTGGCTCAATACATCCAGTAATTGAGGATGACTCAGCTTAACCGGATTGGCCTTCATCGAAGAAGCCTGCAGTCCAGCTGCAGCAATTGCTGGCAAGTCGGCTGCCTGGATGCCATGGGCGGCAAGAGCTGGAATGTGTAAACGGGCGCGCAGATCGAATAACCACTCGATTGCCTGGTCTGCACCAGCTTTTCGATCATTTAAGAGAATTTGCCCAACCTGTTCGAAGCGGGTCAGCATCGGGGTTTGCTCTGGCAGATTTTGGATGATCCGGTAATTCAACTGGAAAACCAGCGGCAGCAAGCAAGCACAGACTGCGCCATGCGGAGCTTTGAACATGCCGCCAATTGGCGCAGCCAGCCCGTGCACAGCACCCAGCCCGGCATTGGCGAGCGCCAGGCCACCCAGCAGGCTGGCATAGGCCATGTCGGTGCGGGCGGGGAGGGCAGCGCCGTTATCCACGGCTTTCACCAGGGAGCCTGAGACCCGGCGTATCCCTTCGAGGCAGAAGAGATCGGTCATTTCATTGGCACGGTTGGAGATAAAGGGCTCAATTAATTGGGTCAGGGCGTCCATGCCTGTGGCGGCGGTGATGGGCGGCGGCAGGCTGAGGGTGAGCTGTGGGTCGACCAGGGCTACCCGTGGCAGCATGCCGGTATGACGCAGGCTGACTTTAACCCGGTGTTCCGGCACACTGAGGACGGCATTGCGAGTCACCTCGCTGCCGGTGCCGGCCGTGGTGGGGATGGCCATTACCGGCAAGGGGGGCTGGGTCAGCGGTTGGCCGCGACCAACCACTTCCAGATAGTCCAGAGGACCGCCGGGGTTGGTCAGTAAGGCCGCGATCGCCTTGGCAGCATCCAGAGCGCTGCCACCGCCAAAACCAATGACAAAATCCGCTGCAAAGGAACGCCCCAACTCGACCCCTACCGTTGCGGTTTCCAGGTCCGGTTCGCCATCGATGGAAAAACGTTGGCAGTCGAGGCCGGCTGCTTCCAGGCTAGAAATTAAGCTGGAAGGATCGGCGCCCGTTTTGCCTGTGATTAACAACGCCCGCCGACCCAGCCCGGCAGCCAACCCGCCAGCTTGCTGGAGAGTGCCATTGCCGAACAGGATACGGTGGGCGGTTGAGAAATCAAAACTCATGGGTCTTGATCAGTCTCTTCATTAGAGAGGAAAATGTCAGGCTTGTATTTCAGGATCGGCTGCACCTTGCCCGGTTGTCTCAGGTTCGTGAGCAGGTTCAGGATAATTTCCGGAAGTGAGCCGTTCTGCGACCATGGCAATCAAGGTCTCACGATCGGAATTCCATTGTGCTTCGCGCTCGTCGCTGTGACCCAACTCGGCCCAGGGGCAGCGTTCTGCAAGGGCGTCTAGGAGTTCATCTGCCCTGGATTCAGCGGTGGTGAAGGTCAGCTGCTCCCCAAAGCGATCATTAATCACCACGGAATATGATTTGTGGGTGGGAATGCCAATGGTGCGATTCTGGGTAACCTGTTTAAATATCCAGACAATGTCATGGAAGCGGGTGGCATCCACCGAACCAGAGGGAACGAGCACCAACCAGTTTTCTGTCAGATGGGCATCCCCAATAGCAACATGTTCGGCATCCAATTCCGCATCAATCTGGTTGATGGTTTCCTCGACTGGGCCAAACCGTTCGATGTCCTTGATCGATTGATGCTGCGAAGGATCTCCTATACGGCGGATGGCGATCAGGCAGCCAACCACCAGGCCGATAAAAATAAAAAGACCAGCGGATAACCCGATGATGCCATTCAGACGGAAATTGTTTTCAACCAGCATGTAGGGGAGGAAAAAATCTGTCAGTTCAGGTACATCCGTTATCAGGCGATCCAGCACATTGGTCTTGACCTCTTCAGAAAGTGGCTTGAGGGCGCCGGTGAAGTCCAGATCCAACTCGGTTTGGTCGGTTTCAATCAATAAGATATTCTGACCGATCAAAGTTACCGGGAAGGAGGCATCAATCTTCTGAGTGCCATCATCGTAGGTTGTGATGCGCTGGTAACCTGTTTCGGCAACATCATCCGCTTTGAAAGTGACAAAATATTCGGTACGTTGGGCTGGATCAGTGATTTCCACAAGCTCTGCCGTGCTGATTGCAAACGGCCCACGCACGAGGTTGTAAAGGTAACGCCAATTGATGGCCAGCAGGGCGAAGAGAATCACAATTCCCGCCAGGCAGAGGTAAAACAAGGTTCGGCTGGATTTCCGAACGGAGCTGTACACGAAACTATTTTCCATAAATGATCCTTTATCTTCCAGGTTATTCTTCAGCCAAAAGGATGATTTTGTCTTCTGGCGAAAATACAATTGTATCGGATTTGAGTGGGTTCAGGTGAACCCCATACATAATACCACTATCCGAGACCTGGGTGTGAAGGCGGTAGCCCAGGGCGATGGAATTTTGCTGACGGGCGGCTTCGATGACCGTATAGAAATTGACCGGTACACCTGTTTTGATAAAATCGCTGGCCGGTTTCAAGTAGATTTCACTGCCTTCGGGATCGAATAAGTCCTGAAAAACTAGATTCAGGCGCGGATTTTCTGCCACCTGGGCCATCATCAAACTAATCAACCGATCACTGACAATGAAATCGTCCGCCCGAGTGACGTCCGCCAGGTTGCGATTGCGCACATCCAACATCTCAGAAACGATGGAGAAGTGGCAGTCCTTCTTGGTGGTGATATCCCGCAAGTGCAGCAGGGTGATGAGAGTCCTGGCATCAGCTTGTTGCACATCCAACGTATCAGAATAGCACAACAAGATGATGTGGTCGAACTGCTTGAGATTCAGGTTGTCGAGCAGGTTTCGGGAAGTGGTATCGCCAGGACGAAAAGTGATTTGGAGGTTGGTCAGCTCTGAACAACAGGAGTTCATCTGACCCTCAATTTCAGCGGAGTCTGCGACGATCAGGATCTGCGAGCCAGGAGGAGCGTATCTGTTCAACTCATACACAATTGCCTGCCCCCGACGGTTCCAACCCAGGATGAGGGCGGATTCGGGAGACTTCATGGGCTTGGCATTGGACGAGAACAGTTCATGTTGGATGCAGATTTCTGAGGGATTGAAATGGATTTTGTCATCATCCGGAGCCATCAGGATGATTTCGTCGCCTGCCTGCAACACCAAGTCTTTGGACGGGTTGAGGCGCGACTCACCATTCTTCTGGGACATGCCCATGACTGCGTTCTTGGGGAACATCAGCAGCGCCTCGCCAAAGGTTTTGCCGACCAGCTCGGGCTGGTGGTGAAAATAGATTTCATCACCGCCAAAATCCAACAGCTCGGTGTAAACGACAGAAAGGCCGGATTGGCGGCAAGTTTGAGCGATGATACGGGCAATAAAATCAGCGACCTGCAGCCATTGTACTTCCCCGTTGCCGATGATTTGGGCAGCTTCCATGTTGCGAGGATCGAAAATTTCTGCAACAATGTTCAGATGATGCTCAGGATCCCGATTGGGGTGGTTTGTGACAGCCAAAACAGTCTTGATGACCTGGCTGTCCGCATCCACTCCACCGGGTGAGAGAATAATCACAGCCCGGGAAGTATTCAGGGAAACCATGTTCAGGTCGGATTGTTCCAATGGATTACCGGATCGGCAGACAATGCGGGTTTTGCCCTTAAAATTGACGCGTTGCTGGATGGTTTCTTCCATCACCGTTTTGTCTTCATTCCCCAGTACAACCAGGACCACATCATCTACATTACTATTGGCTTCCATTAATTCGTTGAGGAGGACAAAAACCTGGTCACTCCAACCCAAGAGGATTATGTGATTGTTTTCAAGGACCCGACTGCGACCCTTACGGAGGGATTCCAGCTTGCCTTCCACGCCGGCGGTGAGAATACCGATTAGAGTGCTGATCACAAAAATCCCAGCCAGGGTGACCAGGAACATGACGAAGCGAAAACCAAGCCCCTCATCTCCCCCCATGGTGCCGGCATCCATAGTGCGCATCAAGCTGCGCCAGAAGGCTTCAAAGAAGGTTATTCTTTGCTCGCCGGGTGGGGTGATATTGAAAATGGAGAGAATGACGGCGGCCAGGGTGATCAAGGCCAGTGAGAGGAAGGCGAGCCACTTGATGAGGGTGACAGTGCCGCGGGAAAACTGGTTATCGATCCAGTATTGCCACCTTTCGCGGCGGCTAGCTTTGATTTTCACGATGCTCCTCCTGAGTGGAATGTAATTCTATTATACCGACGGTTTTCGAGTGGCGAAAGGCGGATTGAGGAGAAAAAATGCAGAAGAATGCCTATAGAATTGTATAACTATTAACTGATTTTAAGGTTATACAAATAGATTTTGTTATAATAACTTTATACAAACAAGATACAAATAAGGAGTCTAAAATGACAACCATTGCAGATTATTCTGATGATCCCAAGTACACCATCAAATCAGTCAGTGTCCAGACTGGGATACGGCCGGTGACCTTGCGGGCCTGGGAGCGGCGCTACGAACTACTCTCGCCGCATCGTTCGGATAATCACTACCGGTTGTATTCAGAACGAGATGTGGCCATCCTGCGATGGATTAAGAGCCAGGTGGATGGGAACATCCCGATCAGCCAGGCCGTGGCTAATCTGAATCAACGCACCAAAGCCGGCAACTGGCCTGAATCCCTGCCTATTGTCCCCAGCCTGGTCCCCAGCCTGCCAGCCGTGCCGATGGAGCAATTGGTCACTGAGTTATACAAGGCATTTCTCAAACATCAGGAAGAGCGTGCCGGGGACTTGCTGCGTCAGGCTCAGCAGATGTATGAGCTGCCGCAGTTTCTGTTTGAGATAATTTCTCCGGTCCTGGTAAAAATCGGCGAGGCCTGGTACAACGGTGAAATCAATATTGCCACAGAACACTTTGCCAGTGCATACATTCGCGGGAAATTGCTCGGGATCCTGCAGTCATACCCGGTTCGGCGAAATTCTGGCTATGTCTTGATCGGTGGAGCGCCGACCGAGATGCACGAAATCAGTGGAATTATGATGGCGATCATGTTGCGATCGCAGGGCTACCGGGTGGAATACCTGGGTCCGGATGTGCCACTGGAAGATCTGGTGGATTATGCCAGTTATGAGCATCCTGATCTGATCATCCTGACGGCCATGATGGAATCAGCAGCGCTGGAACTGCGCAGCCTGAGTGAAAAACTTTCCAAATTACGCAAAAGTCCAATCTTTGGATATGGCGGTCGGGCCTTCCTGGTCAAACCGGAATTGCAAAAGAAGGTGCCGGGAGTGTTTTTAGGCAAGAGCATGGCAGAGGGGTTGGCCCTTGTGAGTACCCTGATGAATCAGCGCTTGAAAATTGGTGAGAGAACCAACGCTGGATAAACTCAGGAAGTGTTTATCCAGTTCGACCATTTCAATATTGCCAAAAAAGCGATAAGCCGGAGAATTAACCTCCGGCTTATCTTTATGGATAAGGATTGGATTACTTGTTTCGAATGAACTTGATGATCATCCAGCCACCGGTCAGGATCAGGGCAGCCGGCCAGAGATAACCGAGCGCCTTGAGCACTTGCATTCCAGCATCTTCCAGCAGGATCAGGCCACCGATGAGGGCCATCACGCCACCCGGGATGAGCGCCCAGAATAGTCGACCCGCTTTGACCAGGGCAGAAACGATCGTAATAGTGAACCAACCAATGGCGAAAGCCAGCAGGAAGATACCGCCTTCATCAACCGAGCTAAGCTGTGAGGCAAAGGGGCCTTCCAGAGCGAAGATGCCCAGGCCGATGCCGGAAAGGATGCCACCGGGGATGATCCAGCCGGCAGTGCGAGTGATAGCGCCGAAGACTAACATGGAAAGACCGAGGGCGAGCATAAAGTACATCCCGAAATCAGCGTAGGGGGCCAGCAAGGCACCAGCGCCCAGGGCGATCAGCAGGATGCCAACGGCCAGGATGTTCCTGCGGCCGGTGGATTTGGAAATAGTGGTGTTTTGGGTTTGTTCAGACATGACAGCGTTCTCCTTTTTTGTTTTACCGCCGGAGCGGTTGTTTTTGTTCTTACGCTGTCTATCTTACTTCTTTGGGAAAAACAACCACAGTGCCGCAGGGTAGAGATTGCGGCGTGGAAGATAGATTTTCGTATATGTCTTAAGGGGGAGATCCAGGCTAGATCAGGCCGTATTCCTGGGCTTTAAGGATGGCCTGGGTACGGTCTCGCACGTTGAGTTTGGCAATCATATTGGAAACATGATTCTTGACTGTGCCTTCGGTGATCACCAGGCGCCCGGCGATTTCCTTGTTGGATAAACCTTCCGCCAGCAAGCGCAGTACTTCCATTTCCCGCTCAGTGAGAGGCTCTATCAGGATCTGCGGGCTGGACGAACCAGGTTGGGAAAGCGGTGAGGTCAGCCTAGTAAACTCCGCCAGGACCTTGCGGGTGATACTGGGCTGGATCAGAGCGCCCCCTGTTGCAACGGTGCGAATGGCTGCGGTCATTTCGTCTGCATTGATATCTTTTAAGAGATAGCCGCGCGCACCGGCGCGCAATCCTTCAAAGATGGTTTCATCGTCATCGAAGGTGGTCAGAATGATGACAGCGCAGGAGGGAAAACGGGCGCTGATTTCACGTGTGGCGTTGACCCCATCCATCTCAGGCATGCGGACATCCATCAGGATGACATCCGGCTTTAACGAAGACACCATTTCCAAGGCCTGGCGGCCGTTGCCAGCCTCACCAACCACTTCCAGATCCGGTTCGCCAGCCAACAGCAGGCGAATCCCCTGGCGTATCAGGGTTTGGTCATCCACCAACAGAATGCGGATCATGGTTCAATCTCCAAAGGCAGGCTGATCTTTAAGATAAAGCCTCCCTGCGGGTTAGTTTGCGCCAGGAACTCTCCCCCCAGTAAATTGGCCCGCTCCTGCAGACCAGCCAGACCGAAACCGGAAGTCGACGCGCCTGGGTCATGGGGGTTTCCATCATCCTGAATTATCAAACTAACGGTTTGAGGCGTGAAATCCAGTGAAAGTTCAACCCTGGAGACCCCTTGCGCATGTTTCTGGGCATTGGTCAGGCCCTCCTGAACAGCCCGGAAGAGGGTCATTGCGACGGCCGGTTTGAGGGGAGAAGACTGACCGGATTGCTGCAGCGTGACGAGGATGCCAGTGCGCTGTTCAAAATCACTGGCCAGATCCCGCAGCACAACCGGCAGGTTTTGTGTGTCGACCGGAGCTTGCCGGAGAGCGGCCACGCTCTGGCGCACCTCGCGCAGGGCGGCCTGGACCTCCTGGCGGGAAGTGCTGATGGCTGAGGCGGCCAACTCTGGATTGGCGGCCAGGTTTTTTTCAGCGGCTTGCAATTGCAGACTGAGCACGGTTAAATGATGACCCAGGCCATCGTGAATATCCCGGGCCAGGCGTACCCGTTCTTCAGCGATCGCCAGGTCTTTCTCCTTTTGCCGGGCGGCCAGCAATTCGGCATTGACCAGTTTAAGATCTTCCAGCAAGACCCGGGTGCGTATAGTTTGTTGCTCAAATAGCCGTAATACCTGGCTGAGCGTGACCACAAATGTCAGTCCGATCGCCAGGCTGACGGCGATTTCCGCAACCTGCTGATTGAGCCCGATCAACAGGACTACGCCTGCCAGAAAAGTCAGAGAAATGGTCAAGGAAAAGAGGATGGCCGAACGAACCCGCAGCATCAGGTTGGCCTGGGCGGCCAGCATGAACATGATGTAGATGACCGTGATCAACTTTCCAACATACAAGGATGTCAGCATCAAGCTTGCAGAGAGGATCAGCAAGAACCAGGTTCCAACCGGTTTCGAGGCAAAGTGCGCCAGCAACTCCTCCCAAAGAATGTTAATCAACAGCAGAATCCCAAGCAATGACATGGTGATGGTGAATTCACGCAACGTGCTTTGCGAATGATCCACCGCATACAGCACCATGGTGGAAATCAGGATTACATAGGCAGCCCATTGAATCAGGTTTGTACCACGTGGAAAAAAACGATCCCGCAGGCGAGTGATCCAAGGTGGGCGCTGGAAGGGGGAAGATTGTGCATTCATACTTTAATTGTATGGATTTTTTGGGAAAAGGGAAGAAAAGGGGAAAGGAATAATATATCGATTGAGCCATGAAACGCCTGTTATCCATTGTTAGTTCAATCAAAACAAGAAGTCTGAATATTGATGGCCTGGCTCGAAGGGTGTTTTGCAAAAGTAAACGCACACAAATTATTGAATAAGATTATACAAACTATCGACATCAAGAAGTTGATAATGTATGATTATGATAACTCATCATGCAAAAACTGAGATTAATAGTGGAAAAAGATTCAATTTATCACCCTGTCTATAACATCAAGGCAATTTCCCGGCTGGCCGGGCTACTGCCTGTGACTTTACGTGCCTGGGAACGGCGTTATGGTTTACCCCAACCTCAACGCGGCGACCAAGGTTACCGTTACTATTCGGAACATGATTTACGAACCTTGTTGTGGATCAAAAAGCAGATGGAATCCGGCATGAGCATCAGCCGGGCGATCGAAGGGCTGGTGCGCTTGCGTGGCCTGGGAAAAGACCCGGTAATGAACGAGATTGAAGAAAGCCGGGAACAACCGATTTCCATCCAGGCGATTAATGAGCAACTTTATAAGGCATTGTTGGGATTCGATGAACAATCCTCGGCTGAAGTGATGCGCCGGGCGTTTGGTATTTACCTGGTCGATCAGGTGCTGATTGAAATAATTAAGCCAACCCTGATCAAGCTGGGGGATGCCTGGCACAGCGGGGAAATCCCGATTGCGACCGAGCATTTTGCCACCCAGTTTTTTATGCAACACCTGATGAGTATGATCTCTGCCTCGGCACCACCGTCGCATAGCGGCCGGATTGTGGCAGCCTGCGCACCGGGAGAAATGCACCAGATCGGTATTTTGATTTTGGTGGCGATGCTGCGCTGGCGGGGTTGGGATGTGATTTTCCTGGGTCCGGATATGAAATTGGATCGAATGGCGGAAGCCTTGATGCCCATCCAACCACGAATCATTCTGTTTACGGCTACCCGAAAAGAAAGTGTTATGATGCTAGAGAACCTGGCTGATCTGGTTGAGAAATTCCCAGAACCCCGCCCGACAGTTGTCCTGGGTGGGCAAGCCTGGAAAGAAATTTTCATCCCGGAAAGTGTTCCGGCAGTCGCCATTGATATGACCCCGAGTGAGACAGTCGGATTTATAGAAAAAATGATGCAAGAAACGAAACAGATTCGCAAAGGATCAATGGATGGCTAATAAAAAGATGCTGGTGTCAATCTTCCTGATTGTCTTTATTGATTTACTGGGCTTTAGCCTGATTTTGCCCTTGTTACCATTCTATGCTGAGACCTTTGGGGCCTCACCCATCCTGGTGGGCTTGCTGACCGCGGTTTATGCGGCTGCTCAATTGATCGGCGCACCATTGCTCGGTCGGCTTTCGGATCGTTACGGTCGCCGGCCGATTTTGATGATTTCGATAGCTGGAAATATGCTAGGCTTTGTCTTGCTTGCAATTGCCCAGAGCCTGGAAATGTTGTTCCTGGCCCGAGCGCTGGCTGGCCTGACTGGCGGTAATATCTCAGTGGCACAAGCCTACATATCGGATGTGAGCGAGCCCAAAGATCGCGGTAAAGCGCTGGGTCTGATCGGGGCTGCCTTTGGCCTGGGCTTCATCATTGGACCGGCGATAGGAGGAATCCTGGGAACATTCGGTTTCTGGGTTCCGGCAACGGCAGCAGCAGTTTTATCCGGGATCAATTTTCTGCTGGTGTTCTTCTGGCTGCCAGAATCCCTGACCGTTGAACGCCGCCTGGCTCTGGCCAATACCACCCGGCCACCATTCACGGTGAAAGCCATGTTGCAGACCCTGAAACGCCCGTTTGTGGGTCCTTTGCTGCACACACGCTTCTTTTTTGGCCTGGCGTTCTCAATGTTCCAATCCATATTTGCCCTATACGCCCAGTATCGTTTGAATTTGAATGGGCAACAAACAGGGTATGTTTTGGCGTATGTTGGGGTTCTATCCGCCGCCACCCAAATACTTGTGATTGGAAAACTCAACGCCCGCTTCACAGATACGCAGATCATCCTGGCTGCCACGATTATTATGGCCGTCGGACTAGGCGCCTGGGCATTTGCCCCGAATGTGATTGCCCTGTTGATCGTACTGATCCCAATTGCTGTGGGGGGAGGGGTGCTGAATACAACCATTAACAGTGCCATGAGCAAGGCAGTTGCACCGATTGAAATCGGTGGCATCCTAGGCCTGGCGGCTTCACTTGAGAGCTTGACCCGGGTGATTTCACCTTCGTTGGGCGGCTTGATGCTGGAGAGGCTGGGCACGGCATCTCCAGGAATCTTCGGGGCTATCATCCTAATCTGGCTGGCTACTTACGTTGCCCGCAAGGTGCTGCACAAAGAACTTCATTTTGTACCGGTCACATCATGATAAAAACATTTCGATACTCATTTACAGTCAACGCATCCTTACTGAAAGTGGCTGAGTTTCACAAGGACACAAGAGCTCTCAAGCTGCTTTCACCACCCCCGATGTTTGTTCAACTGCAGCGGGTTGAACCGCTTGCTGAAAGCTCCCAAGCAGAATTTACGATGTGGTTAGGGCCGATCCCGCTGCGCTGGTTGGCTGTCCACTCCAAGGTGGATGTTTTGCATGGCTTTACCGATACACAAATGAGTGGCCCCATGAAAACCTGGCAGCACACGCATCGCTTTGAGGCGCTGGATGAGAAGCAAACACAGGTGATTGAGTTTGTGGAATATGAACACAAATCTGGATTACCTGGCATCCTGACCCGCTTGCTTTTCAATCCACCTGGATTACGCTTTCTGTTTGCCTACCGGGCCTGGGTTACCCGCAAGCAGGTGGAAAAGTGAAACCCGGCCGGCGAGTGGTGGTGATCGGCGCCGGGGTGGGCGGATTGACAGCAGCGGCGTTGCTGCTCAAAGCTGGTTACGAAGTCACTGTGCTGGAAGCACACGTCTATCCCGGCGGCAGCGCCGGGACTTTTTATCATAAAGGGTATCGCTTTGATGCCGGCGCCACGCTGGCTGGTGGATTTGCCGAAGGCGGCCCGCACGCCCGGGTAGGGCAGTGGCTAGGATTGGATTGGCCTGTAAAGCCGGTTGATCCGGCCTGGGTGGTTCAAATTGGATCGGAGCGGATCACCCAGTGGGCTGATGCGAACCGCTGGCGGGAGGAACACCGCCAAAGACTGCCGGGAAGTGAAATATTCTGGCAGAAGCAGCAGCAATTGGCTGATATCTCCTGGCGCATCTCCAGCGCAGCATTTCCCTGGCCGCCGGCCAACCTGAGAAACTGGCTGGAACTAGCCGGAGTTTTACGTCCCTGGCTATTGCCAGCCTTACCTCATTTGTTTTCCCCCATTGCAAGCTTATACCCCTGTACAGCCAGTCTATTATTCAAGACGTTCGTGGATGCCCAGTTATTGATCTCTGCCCAGACGACGGCTGAGTATGCCAGCGCCTTGTATGGGTCAGCAGCCCTGGATTTACCCAGGCGGGGCGTGAACCAGGTGCGGGGTGGCACGGGTGGGATTGCCAAAACCCTGGCGGATTGGATCACAACCAATGGTGGGCAGATTCACTACCGGCAGAAGGTTACAAAGATCCAAGTCCGCAATGGAAAAGCCAGCGGGTTGACGACCAACAAAGACCTGACGATCGGATTTGACCAATTGGTAGCCAACCTGACACCCTGGGGATTGGCAGATTTACTGGGAGATAATTCCCCGCCAAAAATTACCCGAGAAATCCAACAGCGGAAACATGGATGGGGTGCTTTCATGCTGTACCTGGGAGTACGTGAAGAAGCTTTGCGAGGCGCGCCTGGGCATCTGCAGGTGGTGGTGGATCCAGAAAAAGCGCTAGGTGAAGGCAATTCAGCATTTCTATCAGCATCCGAAAAAGAAGATAAAAGCCGAGCGCCGGCTGGATTTCAAGCTGTGACGGTTTCTACCCACACAGGCGTGGCCGAATGGTGGCGATTGTTCAAAAATGATCCAGACGGATATGCAGCCAGAAAGGCTGCCTACACCGAGAAAGTGTTGCAGGCGATTGAGTACGCCATCCCGGGTATCCGGGGGGCAGTCGACTTGATTCTACCGGGCACCCCGGTGACCTTTGAGCGCTTTACTCGCCGACCCCTGGGCATGGTGGGCGGATTTCCACAGACTTCACTATTTCGAGCGCGCGAGCCGCAGACCGGTTTGCAAAACACCTGGTTGGTGGGCGACTCGATCTTTCCCGGGCAATCGACGGCCGGGGTGACCCTGGGGGCGATCCGGGTGGCTGCTGAAGTCATCCAGTACGATCAATGACCCATCATTTTGCATATTTCAACTATTCAATACCAAGAGGATGAATTTAGGGTTACAATTTGTGCATGCACATCATCCTGACCCATGAACAGGCAGATTTCGATGCTATGGGCGCCCTGCTGGCTGCAACATTGCTGCTGGAGGGGGCGTATCCGGTCCTGCCACGCAAGATGAACCGGAATGTTCGGGCATTTGTATCGTTATATGGGGCGGAGCTGCCGTTTGTGGAGGCGCGCGACCTGCCGCCTGGAGCAATAGAGCGGGTGACGTTGGTGGACACCCAATCCCTGGTGACCGTCAAGGGGATTGGTGCAAAAACCCTTGTGAATGTAATTGACCATCATCAGCGCCGCGAGGATTTGCCGGAGAGCTGGCACTACAGTGGGGAGCAGGTGGGTAGTTGCACAACGATCTTAGTGGAAGGTCTACGAGAGCATAATGGGTCTTTGAATCCAATTTTTGCTACTCTCTTGCTTCTGGGAATTTACGAGGACACTGGGGCGCTGACGTATGCCAGCACGACTGCCCGCGATGCCCGGGCAGCTGCCTATCTACTGGAAATTGGTGCCAGCTTGCGGATCGCTTCTACCTATCTGAATCCACCTCTTTCCAATGAACAGCGCAAAATATATGATCAACTATTGGCTGCGGCCAAATCCCACATCATTCAAGGCCAGCATGTAATCCTGACAACCGCAGACGCCGAGGGTATGGTGGAGGAGATTTCAGCCATCGCCCACAAGCTACGCGATCTACTGGAGCCGGACGCATTGTTTTTGCTAGTTGCTACGAATGAGGGGATCCGACTGGTGGCGCGGGCAACTTCAGATCATATCAATGTAGCCAAAGTAGCGGCTCATTTTGGTGGCGGCGGTCATGAACGGGCTGCAGCTGCTCTCATCCACCCGGCTGAAGAAAGTGGTCAGGATATCCACTCAGCCCTGGATCAGGCTGCCCGGGACCTATTGGCTTATCTACCGAAAATCATCCAACCGGCAATAACGGTGGGCAAAATTATGTCCCAACGGCCATTGGTGTTGACCCCGCTGACCACCGCCCAGGAAGCCGGTCTAATGATGCAACGCTATGGTTACGAAGGATACCCGGTTGTGCAGGATGGCAAGGTGATCGGGCTTCTCACCCGGCGCTCGGTGGACCGGGCGCAAAGTCATAAATTGAACCTGCCGGCAGCCAGTTTGATGGAGGCCGGATGCGTGATCATCAGCCCAGAAGCCACGCTAGAGGATTTGCAGCAACTGATGGCAGTCAGCGGCTGGGGACAAATTCCGGTGGTGGATGAGAAGGGCGAGGTAATCGGAATTGTTACCCGCACGGATTTGCTGAAAACCCTGGAAGGTGCACCGTTGGCAGCCCTTCCCGGCCGGATGAACCTGGCCGCCAAGCTGGAGGCCGCCCTGCCACCCGCTCGATTGGCCTTGCTGAAAACCATCGCGGGGCAGGCCCATGAAAGGCACATGGCAACTTATATTGTGGGCGGCTTTGTGCGAGATTTGATTCTGGATCGGCCTGGATTGGATTTTGACATCGTGGTGGAAGGCGATGCAATAGCCCTGGCCCGACGGTTAGAAGGTCAGTATGGTGGCCGGCTGGTGATTCACAGCCAATTTGGCACGGCCAAATGGGAGATACGTGAGATTGGCAGTCAACTGTGTGCGGAGATTTCGACCCAGAAAGACCTGACCCCAGGCGATCTGCCGGAGTTTTTGGACTTGATCAGTGCCCGCACCGAGTTTTATGATCGTCCGACGGCCCTGCCAACCGTGGAACGCAGCAGCATCAAATTGGATTTGCATCGCCGGGATTTTACGATCAACACACTGGCCTTGCGCCTGGATGGCAGACATTATGGGGACCTGTATGACTACTGGGGCGGCCTGGGCGACATGCAAAAAGGGGTGGTGCGGGTGCTGCACTCGCTATCCTTTGTGGATGACCCAACCCGCATGATGCGGGCTGTGCGGTTTGAACAACGTTTCGGTTTCAAGATTGATCAACGCACCTTGCAGTTGATGAATGAAGCCCGACCATTGGTACGTCAGGTTTCAGGCGATCGACTGCGGCACGAGTTAAATTTAATCCTGGCTGAGGACAAGGCAATCCAGATGTTGGGGCGGCTGAATGAATTGGATCTTCTCTCAGCCATCCATCCAGAACTGGGCTGGGACTCCCGCCAGGCAAATGCCATGCACTCGGTATTGCAGGGTGAGCTGGACCCAGTCTGGAAGCTGCCCGAGAAAATGGGAACCTTGGATATCCGACGAGCGCTTGCTTACCTGGTCTGGCTGTCACGGCTGCCGGCAGCGGATGCCGGGGCCATTGCCCAACGGCTGCGGCTCAATCAATCCATCAGCGCTGCGCTGACGGCGGCTGAACCATTGCGGCGAGTGCTGGCTGTCCTAAAGGATGCCCGACCCAGCCAGGTAGTGGCAGCCTTGCAAGCGGAAGCCTCACCGCTCTTGTTTGTTCTGTCTTTGGTCCTGGACGATCCCGAATCGATCAGGATGTTGGTGAGTTATGTAACGACATGGAAGCAAGTGCAACCGAAGACCAGCGGGGATGACCTGCACAGACGTGGCATTCAACCTGGACCGATTTACCGAAAGACATTATGGCGGTTGCGCTCGGCCTGGTTGGATGGTGAAATTCAGACACCCAAGGAGGAAGAGGATCTGCTGTTGCAGATCCTGACTGAAGTGGAATGACCGAATCGATCCTACACACTGCACCAGCGGATTGGCTGGAACAAGTGATCATCCGGCGCTTACGGCATGAAGATTTGCCCGAATTAGAATGGGGGGGGGAATACCGGCGGTTTCGCCAGGTATATTTGGATACCTTTCAACGGATGCGGCGGGGTCTCGCCAGCATGTGGGTGGCGGATTTACCTGTGGTTGGGGTAATCGGCCAGGTGTTCTTACAATTTGATTGCGAGCGCAAAGAACTGGCAGATGGTAAAAGTCGGGCGTACTTCTTCTCCTTCCGGGTAAGGCCGGAATTTCGTTGTGCCGGAGTGGGAGCACAGTTATTGAAGGTGATCGAAGATGAGACACACCTGCAGAAGATGCAATGGTTGTGTCTAAATGTTGCCAAAGACAACCCGCGCGCCCAAAGCTTTTATGCTCGTTATGGCTATTCCGTGGTGGCTGAAGAACCAGGTACCTGGTATTTCCAGGATGAATTGGGGGTAACCCACCAGGTGATTGAACCGGCCTGGCGAATGGAAAAGAGCCTTATTCGAGGTTAGCTAGCGTAGAACATCCAGGAGATTCTCGCCAGTCAAACCCTGCCCGTAGGCCCGGCGGCCGAGGTCAATTGGGAATGAGAACTGCATTTCGCTGCCACCTGCATAGAATGTAATCGTCATCAGACCAATATCTGGGCCGGGCAATTCGTCCTGTGGCACCGATTCGAAGGTTTCCAGTAAATCAGCCAGCGTGTTGCCAACTTGAGTCAGATCCTCAAGGGATGCGATGCTTAAGGCAATCCGGATATTTGTCTGACGTGGTAAAAAATCCCTGGGTTCTTTATCTTGGTCCAGGCAGATCTGGCCGTAAGCTTCTGCCCAAACATCAATATCCCGGAATCCTGCCAAATCAAAAAGGTCAAGGAGATCGGACGATAAATCGGGCAACGGACGGAAATCTTCGACGTAGATGCACAGCATCGGATCGAAGGTGGGAGTAGGCTCAGGGGTCGGCGGTTGAGAGGTAACAGGCGTTGGAAAGCTGGTGGGAGTGGGAGCCCAGAGTGAGATCCAGGTTTTGCAGCCGGGAAGCAACAGGATTAAAAAAAATACCAGAAGGAGACGCTTCATAATTCTTCGAGGATGGGCAGTTGTAACCAGAACCAGCTCGATTTCCGTCGCCCATCCTGCCCATCCTGGCGGTCCACCAGATGAAATCGCTCCGTCAGGGTAGCCAAGTCGATTTCGCTTAGGCCGGTTTCGGAATTTTGGGAGTCCCTGAGAAGGATATAGAGCAACCAGGTGCCGCTGGGTTTAAGCAAGCGTTCCACATTGTGGCGATAAGCCACCCGGCTGATCAAATTAAGATTGTGGTAACAACCGATATCCAGGAGAAGATCGAACTGAGTAGAAAAAGTTGGTAAGTTGGTGACATCAGAAGTCAAAACCACTCCGGTCAATTGTAGTTGCCTTAACCGGCGACGGGCAATCTGGGTGGCCAGTGGGGCAAAATCGACACCTGTGACCTGCCAGCCGGCTTCAGCCAGGGTGATCAGGTTGGTGCCGGTGCCACAGCCGAGATCTAGTGCCCGTCCGGTGGGATGATTCTGAATGAATTCAAGTAGTTCCGGTGGGGATTGGTAAGTATCCCAGCGGGGATGACCCAGGTAAGCCAGGTTAAAATAAATGCGGCGCAACCAATCCTTCATAGGTCTTATTGTAGCCCATTTTTCATAGCAAATGTCAAAGGATGGGATCAGCCAGCTTCATTATCTCTCAAAAAGCAGCAGGTGTTTTTCTCCCGTCATGCCAATCCATTGGCCATCTGGTGAGAATGCCAGGTCGATTGCCAGTTCGCCAGCAGCGAAGGTTTTCAACAATTCTCCGCTGGCGACGTCCCAAAGGGTGACCAGACCGCTCAGGTCAGCCATGGCCAGTAGACTGGAATCTGGGGAGAATGCCAGTGCAAGAGCGCCATTTACTGAAACCAGATTGCCACCCTCTACGATCAACTTGTGGCGGAGTTCTTTGCTATCCAGATCAATCAACCAGGTGGTGGCCTCGCTGATGCCGCCCAGACCCAAGGCCCAGATTTTTCCATCGGGCGAGATCCGCTCCACGGTGCCTCCCCCACGGATGGCTTTCTGCCATTTTTTATTGGCAGCTTTGACGGTGGTTTTCAGCAGATCATCCCCACAATAAGCGTTTTGGAAATTGAGCACAGCCAGGCTTTGGCCGGAGGGACAGAAGGTTGAAATCTCGCGCCAGGCGGCGGGTGGTAAGCTGACCTGCCGGGAGACTAACTCAACCAGTAGAGCGCGGGCAGGGTCGATCAAGACCAGGAGCTGAGATCCGGTCGAATTGACCAGCAATCCCTCAATGGGTTCACCCACTTCCAGGCGAGCTTGCTCCTGCAAACTGGATGGATCCAACCAGAGCAGGATCGAGCCATTTCCGGCTAAAACTGAGGAGCCATCCAGCAGCCATGTCAGGCGTTGTGCTTGTAGAGGGACGGAGACGGAAGGTGCAATTGCTCCGGTGATCTGGTCAGCACTGAGCGGGGGGGACACACAGGCTGAAAGAAGGAGGACGAGGATCAGTATTGTTAAAATGGGTCGGTGAAATTTCACAAGTTTCTCCAGGATGGTCATCGATTATAGATTCTAAACTATATTCGCTTATAATTCCAAGACTGGGGCGAAAAAAGAAAAATCAGGTGAATTGGAGAATGGATCGTGATGCCCGTGGCTGGTTTGCCTTTGACAAGATCGGGTTCATCCTTTAGAATATAACTTCGGAATTAACGCTGGTCGGAGAAAAGGGTATCAATGAAAGAGTACACAACGAATTTGATTCGCAATGTCGCGCTGGTGGGGCATCTCAGCGCGGGTAAAACCATGCTGGCGGAAGCCTTCCTTCATTACACCGGTGCAACAACCCGCCTGGGTCGAATTGAAGACGGTACAACCGCCTCGGACTTTGATGAAGAAGAAGTTCGGCGAAAAATTTCACTGTACACATCCGTTCTCCCGGTGGAGTACAAGGATCACAAGATCAATGTGCTGGACACACCCGGTTATGCGGATTTCGTCGGCGAAGTAATTTCTGCTCTACGCGTTAGCGATGGTGCAATTGTCCTGGTCGATTCAGTCGCCGGTCTGGAAGTCGGGTCAGAAATTGCCTGGCAGCATTGCGATGAGTTCAAATTACCACGGTTTGTAGTCATCAATAAGATGGAACGCGAAAACGCCAACTTCCAGAAGGCGCTCGCTTCTGTACAGGAATTTTCAGAAGTTCGCCTGATTCCGATTCAGCTGCCCTGGGGTGAAAAAGCAGAATTCAAGGGTGTGATTGATCTGCTAACCATGAAAGCGTACAAGGGTGATGGTCGGACAGGAGTGGAAATCCCGGCAGAATTCATGTCCGCTGCCGAAGAAGCCCGGATGGCAATGGTGGAAGCCGCAGCAGAAGGCAATGACACTCTGTTGGAAAAATATTTGGATACCGGCGAGTTGAGCCCCGAAGAAGTGCTTCAGGGTCTGAAGCTGGTCGTTAAATCTGTGAATTACATCCCAGTGCTGGTCAGTTCTGGCACACTGGAATTTGGGATTGGACCGATGCTGGATGCGATTATTAATCTATTCCCAAATCCGGCCGAAGTTGAACCAATCGTAGCCCAGGGTAAAGATGGTGATCAGACCCTGGCTGCCATCGATAGCGGACCGCTGGCAGTATATGTTTGGAAGACGACCGCGGATCCGTTTGTTGGTCGTTTGACGTACTTCCGGGTGTATTCTGGTGTGATGGCATCGGATGGTCGCGTCTGGAATCAGACGAAGAGCGCGGAAGAGCGCCTGGGCACACTGCAACAACCGCGCGGCAAGGAAAACATGCCCGCCAAGCTGTTCCATGTGGGCGATATTGGCGCAGTTTCCAAATTAGCTGAAACTTCCACCGGGAATACATTGTGCGACCGCACGCATCCATTGTCCCTGCCAGTCCCACACTACCCCAACGCGCTATTCCGGGTGGCTGTGCTGCCAAAGACTCAGGCTGATTCAACCAAGATCAGTCCAACCCTGACCCGCCTGTGCGAAGAAGACATGACCCTAACCTGGAAACAGGAACCGGCAACCAACCAGACCGTTTTGCAGGGGATGGGTGATCAACACATTGATGTAGCCATCCGCCGGGCGGAGTCGAAATTCCAGGTCAATCTTATGATGATTGAGCCCAAGGTTCCCTATCAGGAGACAATCACCAAGAAGGGTTCGGCCATGTACCGGCATAAGAAGCAAACCGGTGGTTCAGGCCAGTTTGGTGAGGTTCATTTGCGGGTGGAGCCACTTTCAGAAAAAGACTTTGAAATGACCTGGGACGTGGTCGGTGGCGCGATTTCTCAAAGCTACCTGTCATCCATTCAGAAGGGTATCCTGGCAGTCATGAAGGAAGGGATTCTGGCCGGGTATGCAATTTCTAATGTGCATGTTTCTGTGTTTGACGGCAAGGAACATCCGGTGGATTCGAAGCCAGTGGCGTTTGAAATCGCCGGCCGGGAAGCTTTCAAGCTGGCATTCATGGATGCCTCACCTGTGTTGCTAGAGCCGATCATGATGGTCAAGATTGTAGTACCGGAAGCTAATATGGGTGATGTTCTGGGCGATCTCAACACCCGCCGGGCACGCGTGATGGGCATGGAGACCGAAAAAGGTCATTCCACCATTTCAGCTACGGTGCCGCTGCATGAGATGCTGCGTTATACCACACAGTTGCGCTCCTTCACTGGCGGTCGCGGTGTCTTTACCATGGAGCATGACCATTATGAAACAGTTCCGGCCCACATCACCGCTGAAATTGTTGCAGCTCGTCAAAAAGAACACGACGAAAAGAGAGACTAGTTTTTAGCGTTTCAGAAACCGGCGGATCATCCCGCCGGTTTTTTTAATCTCTTGACAAATCCACATTGCGGCTTATAATCTTAGACAATTCAATATTCAAAGACGTTGATGAGGACGAGTACGTAAAACCCGGACGGTACAGAGAGCAACAACCGGTGAGATGTTGCCCGAACAGTTTTGCGAAATGGACCTCGGAGTCGCCAGGCGAACGCTGAAAGGCTTGTAGCCCCGGACGGAGCTGCCACCGTTATCAAGGCAAAGGGTATCGCGGTCAAGCGCCGTACCCGAAAGAGTGAGGCTGGCTTGTTTCCCCTGTGGTGCCCCACCACAGGGATTTTTGTTAAACAGGTTGCCTAAGTTGGGTGGCACCACGGATTCGACATCCGTCCCATTTGGGATGGATGTTTTTTGTTTAAGGAGGTTGGTATGGAGAAAAATGGAAGGATACTTACCGGGCATCGGCCAACCGGTCCCCGCCATCTGGGCCACCTGGTAGGTACGCTGGAAACCTGGAAGAGGTTGCAGGATGATTTTGAGTGCTTCTTTCTGGTAGCGGATTTGCACGTGCTGACCACGGATTTTTCACATCCTGAGCGAATCCGAGCCAATACCCTGGAGGTAGTGCTTGATTGGTTGGCGGCGGGGATTGATCCGGCAAAGTCCACGCTGATACTACAATCTGCAGTGCCAGAACATGCTCAGTTCAGCCTATTGCTGAGTATGCTGGTGACTGTCGCACGGCTGGAGCGGGTACCCACTTACAAGGACCAGGTTCAACAGCTCAATTTAACCCCCAGCCTGGGCTTGTTGACCTACCCGGTGTTGCAGGCAGCGGATATTCTGCTTTATCAGGCAAATCGGGTGCCGGTGGGTGAGGATCAATTACCACACCTGGAATTGGCACGCGAACTGACCCGGCGCTTGAACCAGCAGTACAGTTTGGAGTTCCCGGAACCCCAGCCAATGCTTTCTGCCATGCCACGTCTGCCAGGGATTGATAACCGGATGATGCACACCTCTTATGGCAACGCCATTTATATCCGGGATACTCCCGAGGAGACTTCCCGTAAAGTGAGCCAGATGTACACTGATCCCACCCGATTACGCGCCACAGATCCTGGACATGTGGAAGGGAACCCGGTCTTCACCTACCTGGACTTATTCGATCCTGCAGTCGATGAAGTTGCTGGGCTTAAAGAAGATTACCGGGTAGGAAAAGTGGGGGATGTGTTCTTGAAGGAACGCCTGGCGCAGAGCTTGAATGAATTCCTGGCCCCCCTGCGTGCCCGGCGTATGGAACTGGCCAAGCGACCGGAAGATGTAATTGAGATTTTACGCACCGGCACTGAACGTGCCCGGCCGATTGCCCGACAGACGTTGGAAGAAGTTTATCGGCGAGCCGGGCTGACTGTTGGATTGGAGCTTGGCCTTAAAACTGGTTACGAGATGGACACCTTCCGGGGTGTGTTTTGCTAATCAAATCTTGATTCAAAAAATGGAGAAGAAATCATGTCTGACCAAACCCGCTTTATTTTAGATGAAAATGCCGTCCCGAAATTCTGGTACAACGTGCTGGCCGATAGCCCAGTGGCACCTGCCCCTGTGTTGCATCCAGGAACCCTGCAACCGGTAACACCGGATTTCCTATCAGCGTTGTTCCCGATGGATTTGATACTGCAAGAGATCAGCAACGAACGCTATATCGAGATCCCGGAAGAAGTGCGAGAGATCTATAAGCTCTGGCGACCGACCCCCTTGATCCGAGCCCGCCGACTGGAGCAGGCACTGGGAACCCCGGCTCACATCTATTATAAATACGAAGGTGCATCCCCATCCGGGAGCCATAAATCCAATACAGCCGTGGCTCAGGCTTATTACAATAAAATTGGCGGCACCCGGGCGATGACAACGGAAACCGGTGCTGGACAATGGGGGACCGCCCTGGCCATGGCCTGCAAATTCTTTGAGTTGACACTGGAAGTATATATGGTGAAGGTCTCATATGACCAGAAACCTTACCGGCGTTTCTTGATGGAGACTTTTGGGGCGCAAGTATTTGCCAGTCCATCGAGTCTGACCAACGCTGGTCGGACGATCCTGGCAGCTGACCCGGACAGCAACGGCTCCCTGGGGATCGCCATTTCAGAAGCTGTAGAGGTGGCAGCCACTTCCGGCGGTAGAAAGAAGTATGGTCTTGGCTCAGTATTAAACCATGTCTTATTGCATCAAACGGTAATTGGAGAAGAAGCTTTGAAGCAGATGGAGATGGCAGGTGAATACCCAGACGTGGTGATTGGCTGTGTAGGTGGTGGCTCGAATTTCGCTGGAATTGCTTTCCCGTTCTTACGTGAGAACCTGCGCAATGGACAACGCACCCGCTTGTTGGCGGTCGAACCCACAGCTACACCATCTTTAACTCGCGGAATCTACACTTTTGATTATGGAGATACTGCCAAAATGGCGCCAGTCGTGAAGATGCACACCCTGGGACATGACTTCATGCCATCCCCAATCCATGCCGGTGGCTTGCGCTACCACGGCATGGCGCCGGCCTTGAGTGCGCTGTTTGATGCCGGGCTGGTGGATGCAGTCGCTGTTCGCCAGAAAGATGTTTTCGAAGCTGCTGTATTGTTCACGCAGACTGAAGGAACACTGCCTGCTCCAGAATCAGCGCATGCCATCCGGACTGCGATTGACGAAGCATTGGAAGCCAAACTCCTTGGTGAGAAACGCATCATTCTGTTCAATCTATCCGGCCATGGTAATTTTGATCTCTCAGCATATAACGCGTACAATAGTGGAATATTGGAAGATCATGACATTCCAGAAGAAGCCATTGCGACAATCTCCCAACGTGTACCGCAAGTTGTAATGTAACTCATCTAGTAGATATGAAAAATCATCAGCCCTCGAGAAATCGGGGGCTGATGTGGAATTTGCAATCGGATGTTCCGTGACCGCGATTGAAGCTTAGCCACATTATGAAGAATAAATTCAGCTATTCTTTTGTCAAAATTACAACCCCGACAAACCCCTTACCTGTGTGAACTGATAAACCGGGTCCAAAATCTGCTATCAGTACATCTGCAGGCATGTTCAGTTGGCTTCGTAATCGACCCTCAAGAAAATGTGCATCTTCAAGGTTTAATACATGAACAATACCGAATCGTTCGATTTCTTTTCCATCAACAGATTTGATGACCAGTTCAATCAAACGGTCCATAGAAGCTTTGCGAGTACGTACCTTCTCAAGGAGATCGAGCTTTCCATCGACCATGGTCAGGATGGGACGAATATTGAATATATTTGCCATGCCAGCAGCTAAATTGCTGACACGCCCACCGAGCGCAAGGTATTTAAGAGTCGATAAGGATCCAAAAAGATGCAGTCGGCCGACGTGATTTTTGACAATTTCCACTGCTTCTTCATGTGTGGCACCAAGAGCCAACGCCTCAGCAGCAGCTATTACCATAAAGCCCTGTCCTAATGTAACGTATTCTGAGTCGATCACGGTTATCTTTTTTTCTGGAAATTCATCAGCTGCCACCAAAGCGGATTCGTAGGTGCGGCTAATCTTACTGCCGACGCATACGCAAATGATAGTTTCCGCACCTTCATCAAAGGCTGAGCTAAAAGCAGTTGAAAACGCTGCCGGTGGGGGTGCTGCGGTCGTAGGGAGTTTTCCGGTCTTGTCAATTCTCTCAAACAGAGAGGGGTTCTGGATTTCATAAATGTCGGCGAATGATTCATCGCCAAACTGGATGGTGATCGGTACCTGGCGAATATTGAATTTTTTCGCCAGGTCAACCGGTAAATTGGCGTCCGTATCAGTGATTATATGGGTTTTAGACATAGTTCGATTCCTTTGGGATAAACGAGATTAATACCGAACATCAAACATTTACAAGAATTTATTACCGATATCGCTTTTTATCATTTTCTACTATTATATTTATAACCCCAAAGTTATTCAACCGCAACGATATTGAAGATAGACGTTTCCTCAAACATTATCATTTGTAAACTGCAGTCGCGATTGTCCAAATTTTTCCCAGGTCAAATTCCAATGATCGTCTGACGGAATGCCGGGCTGGTGGAAGCGATTCTGACAACTTGCAGGATGTCTTTGAAACTGCAAAGACAGATCCAGGGGCTGGCAGGTAGGTT
Source organism: Anaerolineaceae bacterium (assembly GCA_041741455.1). Lineage (GTDB taxonomy): Bacteria > Chloroflexota > Anaerolineae > Anaerolineales > Anaerolineaceae > CALESS01. The sequence continues at coordinate 39,156 of JBGSJZ010000011.1, forward strand.
GCCACCTTCAGCGGTAGCTCATGTAGTCCAAACAACCAATGATGAAAGCCTGCAGTCAACCGCTTGTGTGAGCATTGCACCATTTGGTTTATCCTTATTTGATGGTTCGTCATGCTGAACGTAATGAAGGATCTCCAAGTTACTTTCAGGTGCTTCGCTACGCTCAGCATGCTGTCCATTTTGCATGGTCGATAAAGCCCAAGTCAGATCATAATTCTCAGAAACTTTGATCTCTCAATAGACAATGCTAACAGTAGTGAAATATTGGAGGATTTTAACGTCTCGGAGGAACTTATTGTGGTAACACGCCAATGAGTCCCTCCGGTGGTGATCTCGTCCGGGTCAAATCAAGACAATTTAAAAACCATCAGCCCCCGAGGATCGAGGGCTGAGTTGCATTTAGTAGAGCGTTATTCGGCTACTGGGATGGTAATGTGGAAAGTAGTGCCGATCCGGAATTCCGATTCGAACCAGATTTTGCCACCCTGTAATTCTACCAGGCTGCGGGTGATGTTCAAGCCAAGACCGGTGCCAGGGGCTTCGCGGGTTTTTGGATCTTCAGAGCGGAAGAATTTCTGGAAGATTTTTTTCTGATCTTCTGGCGAGATACCAATACCGGTATCCTGAACCAGAATGTGAACCACACGCCGGGCTCCGGCCGGATCCCACTGATTATCACAGACCTCCGCGGCCACGGTAATTGTTCCACCCTGGGTGGTGTATTTATAGGCATTGGAAACCAGGTTGATCAATACTTGCCCAAGGCGGGTGCGATCTGCCCAGACAGGCGGCAGGTCGGTTGGTAGGTTAAGTTTGAGGGTTTGACCTTTATCTTCGATCTGCTTGTGCAAAGAGCGAACTGTCTCGTCAACTACATCGCTGACCATCTGGGCTTTGAAATCCAGCCGCATCCGGTTGGCCTCAATGCGTGAGACGTCATTAAGGTCAGACACAAGAGTGGACATGCGGTCGACATTCGAACGGATGGTAGTGAGGAAGTTGGCCTGAGCCTCATTGATCGGACCGACAGCACCAGCCGCCAGCAGTTCGGTATAACCCTTGATCGAAGTCATTGGGTTTTTCAATTCATGTGAAACAAAAGAAACGAATTCGCTCTTGGCGACATTGGCTGCCTGGACCGCTGCATACAGCTGGGCATTGGAGATTGCAATTGAAGCATGGTCGCTCAAGCGGGTGAGGAAGGCCATGGTGTTGACATCCAAGGCATCCGGAGCTGGGCATTCTAGCAACAGAACGCCAATGGTTGCGCTTTCGCGGCGGATAGGGATAATGGCCAGGGTTCGGGAAGAGGGAAGCAGCCCACCTTCCAAATTAAGGCGAACCGGGGCACCGAAATCCATTACTTGTTGGACTGAGAATTGATCAAAGGGCAAGATGCCTTCAAGTGCTTCCAGCTCATTCGTATAGCCTTGAGATGTAGCGATTCGAATGATTTCTCCTTCCAATTGCCCGATCAGACCCGCGACTGCGTGAGATTGACGTAAGGCCCAATCCAGGGTAATCGAAAGCGCTCGAGAAATTTCCAGGCTGGCGTTTAACTCTCGATCGATACGCTGCATGACGGAGAGCTCTTCCACACGGGCAGCTAAAGCCTGGTCGGTCATGGTGTACAGACGGGCATTTTCGATGGCAATACCGGCCTGTGAGGCAAAAGCGGCCAGAAGATTCTGATCCTCCAGGGTGAAGGAACTACTGCCGTGTTTGTTGATTACTTCAATTACACCGATGATGTTGCCCTTCACTTCAAGCGGGATGACAAGCAAGGCACGGGTTACAAAACCAGTTTGTTCATCCACATACTTGAACCAATCCGGCGAGGATTGGACATCACTGACGATGATGGGCTGGCGGGTTTTGACGGCCTTGCCAACCACACCCGCACCAGGCGGCAACCGTTTGCCAGTCAGTGTGCCTTTGGCCGGACCGGTGACCATCCGAAAAACCAACTCGTCCGTTTGAGAATCCACCAATAGCAGGCTGCCTGCCTCGCAATTCAACAGCTCCGTAGCGCTAGCTAATATGATGGAAAGCAAGGGTTCCAGGTCCAGGGTTGAGGTTAGTTGGCGGGTGACTTCGTTCAGGGTGGTCAATTGGCGCGCCCGGCGTTCGGATTCGGACAGCAACCGCGCCTTGACAATTGCCCCGGCTGCCTGATCGGCGATGCGTTGGAGCAGGTTAAGCTGCTCACGACTGTAAATTGCAGATGGATCCCGCCGGCCAAGGCTGATGACACCGATCGAACCGGCGCCTGCGCTGAGGGGTACAGACATCCAAGCCTTTACACCCGGTCGTTCACCAGTCAGCCCGCGGCGGTGGGCTTCCACTGCATAATCATCCACTTGCAAGCTGCGACCGGTTCGAGCTACGTCTTCATCCAAGAATTGATCTCTGGCGATGTTCTTTTGCTCTTTTTCCGCAAGGCGGTCATTATTCTCAACATGGAAGGTGTCCATCAGCTCACCTGTCTCCGGATGCAGCAACAACAGGCAAAAATCATCTGCTGGAATGATCTGGGTGGTCTGAGCGTAAATCAGTTCGAAAATATCATCCATTTGCAGGGTGATGTTGACACCCTGGGCAACCCGGCCGAGGACATTCATCTCCCTTACACGTTTCTCCATGTTATCAACAATCCTTGCCCGTTCGATGATCAGGCTGGCCTGTTCTGCCATGGATTGCATGAATGATTGCTCAGAAGAAGTGTAGGCTTCGCCGAAGCGATGGGGGGCAAAGGTTAACCAGCCGGCCAGACGATTGCGGCCAGGGATCGGTACAAAGAGAACAGTCCCTAACAATCTCAATCTGGCTGCCTCGGCTGCTTGAATGGATGGGAGTTTGAGTAATTCTGCTAAAGTCAATGGGGGAGGATTTTGACTCAAACGGGCGACAAATTGGCTGGTCAATCCAAAGCGTAGGTCGCTGGTCGGTTGACCATCCTTGCCAGGGGATGCGACATACTGCTCACTCAGTGGATCATACAAGTAAATATGCAGGCTAGTAGGTGATAGTGCAGTTTCCAGTGACACTCGTAACGATTTCACTAAGGTGGGCATTTCCACTTGTTCAGCCTGTTGGCTAGTAAACAGGTGGAGCTGATCATCCAGTGCTTTACGAGAGCGATAAAAGACTTTTTCCAAAGAGGATTGAAGCAGGTTCCGGATCGGGTTGAAGGCCAGAGCCAGGCAAAACAGTACCATACCCTGGATTATCACTGTTTCGCTTCCCAGTGTTGGGCTAAGCAACAAACCCAATCCTGTGACCAGCAATGCATATCCTCCCACAATGATCAAGAAGAGGGCAGCATAAATGGCTGTTCGGCTGGCCAGATAATCTGCCTGGATGCGAGATTGGCTTTGGACAACAAAACCGGCAGCAGGGGCAAAAATAACCAGGGAGACCAACCACCAAGGTGAAAACACTGCCTGATCTTGCCAGAGGGGAGATCCCATCCAGCCAACCAGTGGGGGAACAAATGCAAGGATGGCAGTTGCCAATAAAAAGCGGGTTGAATCATCCTGCTGGTATTTCGTCCGGCGGAACTCGCGAAGACCAACCAGGAGGAGGAAGATAACCATGCTCAGTCCGGTGAAAACGCAGGCGAGAAACCAGGTGATAGAGTAGAACGACTTTGCGCCAGGGAGGAGTGCTGAGAGCAGGATTAGAGCCCAGAGAACCACAGCCAACCCATAAAGACCCCGGCGCAACCAACGCAAGTGGATAGTAATGGAAAATTGTGTCACCAGTAATGCAAGGTCCAGCAAGCCAGCGGCTGCAAAGGTAAGCCCAAAAGCATAAAGAGGTGTCAGGATTCCTGGAGTTGAGAAATCTGACCATCCAGCCATGAACAACGCCGTGGCTGATGAGAAAATGACAAACGCTTTACCAAAAACCTGGTCCCGGCGCAGGACAAAAATCCATACTCCACAGACCAGATATACCAACCCGATGAGATGAGGAATGGCAGATAGGCGATCACCTGGCTCTGAGAGGAAAGGATCCAGATAGGGGATTACGAGCAGAACCAGAGTCGTGATTGCGAGCAGAACCAGCAATCCGATTTCAGCAACAGACTGGAAGGAACGAGGTTTTACAGTTAGTGTAGTATCCATGATTCCTGGAAAATAATATAGATTTGAGCAAATTATACAACAGGCGAGTCACCCGGCATTTTACAGTACCTTTACAGTTTTGCAGAGCTACCGACAATTATCGGGTGATTGAAAACAGCTTCGTGGAAACAAAAACTGGGTGTTCATCATCGGCTTTAAACTTGCTATACTTACTTTGATGATGCAAACAACCGCCCGACCTTACTTGCCTGGTCAGATACCTGTGACTCCACTTCCCTTGGAGCGCTTTCTGCCCCCTTTGGCAGAGGGTGCCGCTAGTGCCTGGCTGGAGGAATACCTGCCCAGAGGTGCCTGGGTGCTCGATCCGTTAGGTTCCACTCCCTGGCTAGCACTGGAAGCAGCTCGAGCTGGTTATCGGGTGCTGGTGGCGAGCAATAACCCGATTCTGACCCTGCTGCTCGACGTGCTAGCAGCCGCACCGGGTGAACGAGAAATTCAGGCAGCCCTAGTAGAACTGGCCAGTTCCCGACGACTGGATGAGCGATTGGAAGTACATTTGAAAGGTCTTTATCAGACCGAATGTTCGGCTTGCGGAAAGATGGTGCAGGCGGAAGCCTTTATCTGGGAACGCGGAAACGAAAAACCATCACGCAAGATTTATCGCTGTCCTCATTGTGGTGATGAGGGAGAACGGCCAATTACAGTCAATGACGAAACACGGTTGACACCACCCGGCCGAATGGAATTACACCGGGCGCGGGCAATTGAACGCATCAGCGAACCAGATAGCCCATTGCGAGCCGGAGCCGTGGAAGCACTGGAAATGGTCCAGCCGCGGTCATTGTATGTTATTTCCTCGATCCTGAACCGCATAGAAGGCTTGAACCTGCCGGAAGGCCGACGAAAGATCTTGTGGGCGTTGGCTATTTCGATGTTGGATGCCGGGACCATGTTGTGGAATTGGCCGGAACAAAGAGCCCGGCCAAGGCAATTGTCTGTCCCACCAAAATTTCGTGAAAACAATCTGTGGTTGGCATTTGAACAGGCTGCCAGGGATTGGCCAAAGCTTGAACAATCCATCCCGGTCACGCGTTGGCCTGCCCTGCCTCCCGAGGAAGGCGGAATCTGCATCTTCCCTGGACGCTTGCGAGCCTGGCTACCTTTCCCCAAGACGATTCAACCAGGGGCAGCTATTGCGGTGGTGCCCAGACCCAACCAGGCTTTTTGGACCCTTTGTGCGGTCTGGTCGGGGTGGTTATGGGGACGTGAGGCAGTTTTACCCCTGCGTGGAGCGCTAGAGCGCCGCCGTTATGACTGGCAATGGCATGCCGGCGCTTTGCATCATACTTTGAGTATATTGAAGAAAAACTCTTCCCTCGGAATGCCAACTTTTTTGATCTGCCCGGAATTAGTGCCAGGGTTTGCCTCGGCTGTCATCACTGCTTCCAGCGCTGCCGGCTACCGGGTGACTGGCCAGGCAATTCGCAGTGATGAGGAAACCGCCCAGTTCCTCCTGGAAGATGGGGGAAACCAATCCTTGTCCAAATCCATCTCTCTGGAGGACGCCTGCCGGGCAGGAGTGATTGAAGTCCTCAAACTGCGAAACCAACCTTCTTCCTATCTGATTGCACATATGGCCGCCTTGGATGCTCTGGCACGCTACGGCGGTTTGTCGCACAATACCTCGGAAATTGCCTGGGATACACTGACAAAAACCCAAAACATACTGAGTATGGTTTTCAATAAATCCGGAGTTCTGGTACGTACTGGCAGCCAGGCGCAAACCAGTGAAAGCGGTTGGTGGTGGCTGGCTCAGCAGATAACAACCGGCGAGTCACCACTAGCTGATCGAGTGGAGCAAGAGGTGGTGCGCTGTCTGATCCGACAACCGGGAATCAGCATCCAGAGGTTGGATACCTTGATCTGTAAACAGTTCCCAGGCTGGTTAACTCCCGACCGAGAATGGCTGGAGGCTTGCCTTGAGTCGTATGGTCAGATAGACAGTCAAGGAGGTTGGAGCTTGCGCGAGCCGGAGCTGCCCGCCAACCGTAAGCAGGATATTGGGCAAGTCAATGAAGGATTGACCGTGCTTTCACAAAAACTGGGCTATCAAATGAATGGGGAGAATCCGTGGGAGTGGCGGGATGCGGATGGACGAATACGATTTAAGTTTTACGGGCTGGCGTCCAGCATGATTGCCCGTTTTGTGTTGGCTGAACCAGGATTAGACGATTTTCAGAAAGTATTGGTCTTGCCAGGCAGTCGGGTCAAATTGATCCTGCTGAAACTCCGTCAGGATTCCCGCTTGCAGGAAAGCCTGGAGGGCTGGCATATCCTTAAATTCCGGCATTTAAAAAGCCTGGCAGACCGCAGTGAAATGAATCGCGAAATTTTTGCGGGCATGTTGGATTCTGATCCGATGAATAATGAAGGACTACAGGAGAGAATGTTCTAGCCCTTTCGATATATAATTTATTTCAGATTGTAAACCTAACAGATGAGGTTCTTTGATGTATCCTAATACCATTTTACATGGCAAGTATACAATTCGGCAGGAACTGGCTCGAGGTGGGATGGGGCAGGTTTTTCTTGGCCAGGATGCCAGTGGGCGGGAAATTGCCATCAAACGCCTGGCACCAGAATTAACTGGAGATGTTTCTGTCTTGGAACGCTTCCGCCGGGAGGGCGAAGCGCTGAAAGCCCTGCGCCATCCAAATATTGTAGAATTTATCGAAATGTTTGAAGAAGCGGGCCAGCACTATATTGTCACGGAATTCATAGGCGGTGGCACTTTGCTGGATTTAATCCGCAAAGGTGCTATGCCGATGGAAGAAGTCCGCCAGATTGCTCTGGATATCTGTGATGCACTGGTGCGAGCGCATAAATTGGAGATCATTCACCGGGATATTAAACCGGAAAATATCATACTGACCGGTGATCATATTGCCAAGCTGGCTGATTTTGGGATTGCCCGGCTGGTAAATGAAGGCTCCCGCTTGACCCGTACCGGAATGATTGTCGGCACACCAGATTATCTAGCACCGGAAATTTGGGCTGGTCAAACTCCAGATGCACAGACAGATTTATGGTCATTGGGTGTGGTTCTGTATGAGATGATGAGTGGTCAGGTGCCGTTTGAGGGGGATTCGCTGGTTACCATCATGCGCAGTATCACTTCTGCAACCATTCCAAATCTGCGCCTGCTACACTTCGGTTTGCCTGAGGGAATGGTCCAGATCGTCGAACGACTGCTGGATCGGGATCGAAGCAAGCGCTATGCGACTGCCAGGCAACTGGCAGCTGACCTGGAGGCCGGGCAACCAACCGGGGCATCCAGCGCAGGCGGGGTGAGTACAGGTTCATTTATTAGTCAACAATCCAATTATGGTATTCGAGAAGATGTCACCCGACATCATGAAATTCCAGTGGTGCAGACCCCTCCCACCCCGGTGGTTCAACCCCGGATTTCACCAGCTCCGCAAGCCCCAAGCGCAGAGTGCATGTATTGCGGTACCCGCAACGATCTGAATGCCATGTTCTGTGGTTCTTGCGGGCGATCATTATTGGTGGATTGCCCATCCTGCGGGCGCCTGGTGAACGGCAGTCTGGCGTCCTGTCCGTATTGTTCTAATGAAGTTAAAGAAACGGTCAAAGCGCGTGAAAAGGCTGACAAACAACCCGCTAAACCGGTCATCTCTCAAATCCCGATCACGCCGGTTGCGCCGGTCTCTCCCCATTCTGGACCAGGTCGATCCTATGTCGAAGATCTTGTAGCTCCTGTTACCCGAGTTCCCTCCATCTCCCACGTTGAACCCTTCGATCCCCGGCAGGCAGCCCTGCGGGAGGAGTTGAAGGGTAAACTAAGCACTGCCAAGATCTTTGCTTCTGGCTGGTGGTGGCTGGTGGGTGGATTTTATGGAATTATCTGGATCATTGGATACCTATCGGCCCGGTCAGCCCTGAAATCAGTCCCCGCCACCGGATTTCCTGACATAGAGGAAGATCTTAAGAGAGTCAAAAACCGGGCACGCACCAACCTGGTAATTGCATTGGTGTTGATTTTGCTTTGGATTTGTGTCATTTCGTTAGGAGTTTTAAATAATTAGCTTTTTTGAGGATGGCCCTCAGGTAAGGTCCTCATCAAGAATGTAAAAAGACACGGGTGTTAGCCAGTGTCTTTTTTATCGGTGGAGGAAAACAGGCGATCAGGCTTTCTGTAAATAACGGAAATAGATGATCAATTGAATTGCCAGAAATAATGGACCGGCAACCAGACCGCTCCAGGGTTGGATTGTTCCCAAAACATCGGTCAAGAATACGATTCCAACGGCAAAAGAGAGAGCTCCAAGCAGCGTAACTTCCAGCACCAGCAGGAATGAGATGCTGTTGGTTTTTTCTTTCTTGGGGACGCTGCTGGTGCGCCAACGGAAAGCCTGATCCAGCGGGTAATTTGGAGTGTGCCTCACATAAAACTCTTTAATCTGGTTCATAGCCAGGATGGATTCATGCCAGGCTGCCCGTAGACGGGCCAGCTGGAGCAGGGTGAGAAGTCCCATGATCGAGATGATCAGAAAAAGCAGAGAAAAACTACCTAAAATCAATACACTGGGTGATGTTATAAATTGGGTGGATAGGATGGCTGCTAAAAATGAACCTACGGTTACCAGGTAGAAAGAAGTCACCCGGGCTCGGTCTTCGTTGGCTTGGAACGCCGTCTGGGCTGCATAGTTATACTCAGCGGAAAGGATGGTATCCATATTGAGAGTATCCATCTCAGCGGCGGCTGTGGTTCCAGATCGGTTTTCCTGAGCATTTTCTTTCATTTTCTGCTTGCTCATCAGTACTCCATCACGGGTTGGTGCTGGGGGTTGGCATAGGTGTTGGTGTCAGGGTGGGGGTCGGTGTAAAGCTGGGTACAGGCGTCTCTGTTGGGATTGGGGTTGGTGTAAAAGTCCCAGTTGGGGTCGGTGTGAAGGTCAGAGTAGGGGTTTCCGTCAGGGTAGGAGTCGGAGTTGGAGTAGCTGTAGGCAGTTGAATATCCAGGCGAATATTTTTCTCAGCAAAGGTGCCTAGAACACTTTCCATGTAAACGCGGATGGTGATGATTCCGGCTGGTACATCTTTCAGATCCCAAGACAGGACTTTTTCAGGCACGCGGTAGGGGATCGTGACGTTTTCCAGCAAGGGTTTCCACTCAACCGGTTTTTCGCCGACACCCCAATCCATGCGGAAACGCTTGAAATCAGCCGTGGCATCTGCCACAAGATAAAGATCCAGCGGGCCAGTGCTGATCACCATCCGGTCGCTTAAACCGGCAAAGACAATGTTTGGATGAGGGTCCTCAAACCTGCATTCACGCTCGGGCATAAAGAGGATCGGTTGCTCAAACCCCAGGCTGGCTGCCCAGTTGCGGCCTTCATCGGTATCTTTGACCCATTTGACACCATCAGGGTCAGTAATATTCAGGACAAATTTTTCTTCGGTGTAATCTGAACAGAAACCGGATGCTTCCAGATTGGTCCAGGTATCCAACCGGGTCTTACGCCATAGATCCTGAGAGGCAGGCAGGGGCAGTTGATCGCCAGCAAAGATCTCCGAACGCTGGGATGGACACCACTCTGACGGTTCAGTACCGGATGTAGAACAAATCACCTTCTCAACAATATTCGCCGGACGGATAAAGGGAGTCGCATTACCGCCGGTCAGAATAGAAACTGCGGATTGGATCACACTGGACCAGATGGGTGCAGCTCCAGTCAGACCGGTAGTGCTTTGCATAGGGGTGTAATCCGCATTGCCTACCCAGACGCCTACGACCACATCCGGTGTGTAGCCTATGGTCCAATTATCTCGATAATCATTGGTCGTGCCGGTTTTAACCGCAGCCTGGAAAGGCTGATTGAGCACGGAATTTGCGCCGAACATGGGAGACCGGGCGTCATTATCGCTCAGGATTGAACTGATCAGGTAGGCGTGTTCAGGCCGGATAACCTGTTCACCGGCAGGTGGCTTGTACTCAAAGAGCGTAGCGCCGGTGAAATCAGTGATTTTGGTGATGGCCACCGGGGATACTTTTCGCCCGCCATTGGCAAATACACCGTAAGCGGAAGTGAGTTCAAGCAGCGTTACATCCCCACCACCCAGGGTGAGCGAAAGTCCGTAATCAGTACGAGTCAGGGTGTTAATTCCCAATCTCTGGGCAAAGTTGATTAACCCATCGGCCTGGGGGGTCAACGGATCATCGTAAATCCCTACAAATTGTAAGGCTTTGACTGCCGGGATATTGTAGGAATTGGCCAACGCCGAGCGTAATGTGACCGGACCATGGTACCGACCATCGTAATTTTCCGGCTTGTAAGGTGGCATCGGGTCATTTGCCTGGCCGGAAGGGGGGAGTGAGACCGGAACATCCCAAATCAAGGTGGACGGAGACCAACCTTTCTCAAAGGCCGCCACATAGGTCAGGGGTTTGATAGCTGACCCTGGTTGGCGGGGAGAGAGTGCCATGTTGACCTGCCCGGAAATGGCTTCACTGTAAAAATCTGCTGAACCGACCATGGCCAAGATTTCACCAGTCAACGGACGGATGGCGATCAGAGCGCTGTTAGTCACATTTCGACCCTGCAGACTGGCCAATTGCTCGGACACGGCCTGTTCTGCCGCATTCTGGATGCCAGGGTCCAGGGTTGTGTATACATTGAAGCCAGACCGATAGATGGTCTGTGGATCCACCTGGGCTTCCAGAAGAGAGCGAATATAGGTCACCCAGTGTGGGTAGCGGAAGGTCTGCAGGTTGGGCTGGAAGTTGTACGTGATGATTTCCTGATAGCCATTGGCGGCTGCAAGTTCGTCCACACATACCGGTTGGACGCTGGTACTGACGTAGATACAGTTTTCTTCCCTGCTCAGTTGATACATTAAGACCAGCACACTTTGCAGGCGGGTCAGGGTCTGTTCGCGATTAGTGTAAATATCATATACCCCGGGGGATTGCGGCAAACCAGCCAGGAAGGCTGCCTGTCCGAGGGTTAGTTGCTGAGCTGAAGTATTGAAGTATGTTTCAGAGGCTGCTTCGATACCATAAGCCATGTTGCTGTAATAAATTTCGTTCAGATAAAGCTCAAGAATGTCGTCTTTAGAATAGCGGCGCGTAATTTCTGCGGCCAGCACAATTTCACGAGCCTTCCTTTGAAGGGTGCGTTCGTAGCGTTCCTCTGCGGAGAGCAGCAGGATGCGGGCCAATTGCTGGGTGATGGTGGATGCGCCACCACCCTGGCCGCCTGTGGTGTAGTTCACCCACAGGGCGCGCGTCAAGGCGATGATATCAAACCCGGGATGGCTGTAGAAAGCTTTATCCTCGGTGGCGATGGTTGCCGCGATGACAAAGGGGGACATTTCTTCGAGTGAGACATAAGTACGCCGGCCTGCGGTTGGGTCGTTGATCTCGTAGAGAATGTTACCATTCCGGTCGTAGATGCGGGTCGTCTCAAATTGGGATGCTCTTTGGCGCAACTCGGACACATCCGGCAGGCTGCTGGCGATGCGGAAATACTGAAAGACACCAAAAGAAGCCACCAGTAGAAAAATAATGATACCGGCAAACAACAGGATGATCACCCCGCGCCAAAAACAGCCCATGCGGCGTCTGGCCTTTGGTTTTGACCGGGGAGGTTGACTAGCGGTTGGTCGAGTCGCTTCCACCGATACCGGACGGCCAGGTTGAGTCAATTGGGTGGATAAACCCATCGGTCGGCGGATAGGTTCGGTGCGACTTCGTGAGTCGGGGGGGGGGGTATCTGAAGCAGAAGTTGGAACAGGTGCTGGTCGACTGGTTCCTGGCCGGATCGGGTAATTATGGTTGTAGGCAGCTGGCGTAACCCGGGTGGCGTTATAATCTTGTTCTTCCACGCGCAACGGGAGAGGGCCAGGATTAAAATCCGGTGGGGGGGGAAGGGTGGGTTGGTCAGACCAGTCGGGGGCGGCTTGAGTGGGAACACCTGGTTCAGGGATCAGCAAAGTTGAACGGGTTTCTGCAGAAGGATCACTTTCTTCTGACGGGAATGCTGAAAATTGGGAATCAAAGGCTTGATCGCTGGTCGGCATGGGGATGGTTTGGATGAGATCTGGTTCGGAGGGAGAAAAGGGGAATGGAATATCGCCAGGATCGGCTGAAATTCCCATGGTTTGGATCAAATCCTGATCCACTGTTGAAGGCAGGTCGGGTTTGTTAACCTGTGATGAAGGCGGGTTGACCTGCATGGGTTGAGTGTCGGCCTCATCATCAATGGGTTCTTCAGGAAATTGAGAAACCGGCTGGCTTTCAGAAATCAAGCGCCGGAGACGATCTGCTGGTTTCTCCTGGGGGGGATTGCTCTCACCCTCTGGAGGAATGGTTGGGTTGGGATCAGGATTCTTACTCATAGTTTCATTCTAGCATAAAAAAAGCTTGTTTCCATTTGACCTGTCAGGATTCTGACCGTACAATGATGAAATGAAAGAATTGAATTTGAAGCACGGTCATCCTCAGGTATTGGTGTTGGCAGCCGATTGGAGATTGGCGGATGTAGATTACACCAATGATATCATCTGGGAACTCAGCCTGACAGGAGGAGAACCTGAGGTGCTGGCAATCCAGACGACCATGGGACTGCGCTGTGGAGGCTTACGCCTATTTCCTCGCTTTGTCCGCAAAGATGGGACGGTGAGCGACCCTGCAAAGTTCCATCACTCCCCGGTGGTGCAACAAATATACCCAAATTACGCCCGAATCCACTTTTCTCCCTTTTCCGGATTGGAAGTGAAAGCTGAATTCCAAGTCGCCTCATCTACGGTGATTTGTGGTCGGTTTGTACTGCAAAATAAAAGCATTCTTAAGGAGCATTTCCGCTTTGAATGGGCAGGTATCCTCAATTCGCTGACCAACGGACAGGGCATAGCGGTTGTACCCTTCGACAATAATTTTGTTTTGGAAGGTGGCAGCGGTGATCTACGCCTGGTCAGTTGCCTGTCATCCCCGGCCAAAGCGGGAGGTGGTCCGTATTCATCGCTTGGGCAGGAAATCGAGTTGTATCCTAGCGCCCAGATCTCAATTCACTGGGCGTTGGCGGCTGCCAGAACGGACCAGGAAGCTTTTCAATTATCGCAAGCAGCCTTACAGCGCCGTTTTGATGCAGAAACTGCCCGGATAGAAATTCAGAATGAGGTTGAAGAACTGGAAATTTCCACCGGGAATCCGGAATGGGATGCTGCCCTGGTTTTGAGCCAACGAGCAGCCCGGCAGCTTTTCTTTCCAGCAGCCGGAGGAATGCCTGATCCTTCCTTTATCCTGATTCGAAGGCCTGACCAGGGTTACTCCATAACGGGCGATGGCTCCGATTACTCCTCTTTGTGGAGTGGGCAGACTGTGCTGGATACCTATTTCCTTTCCAGCCTGGTTCTGCCGGGTGGGGTGAAGTGGGTTAAAGGAGTAATTCGTAATTTCCTGTCGACTCAGGATGAAGCCGGGCAAATTGATTGGCGACCAGGGCTAGCAGGCCAGCGTAGCCGTCGGTTGGCACAACCCATGTTGGCCAGTCTGGCATTATCCACTGCGGAGATGAGTGGAGAAACAGAGTGGCTGAAAGATATCTACCCCGGTTTGGCGCGCTTCGTACGCTACTGGTTCGGGGAAGAGCATGATCGGGATCAGGATGGTTTTCCGGAATGGGATCATGCCTTGCAGACCGGATTGGAAGGATCTCCGATGTATGACCGCTGGCACCTCGAATCGCAGGGTCTCGAGCTAAGTGTATTGGAAAGCCCGGCCTTAGGAGCCATGCTGGTAAAAGAATGCCGAAGTTTATGTCAAATTGGTCGGCTACTGGGTGCAGAAGCCGATATTCCCTGGCTGGAAGAGCGGGCAGAGCAACTTGCTGCAAAAATTCAAGAAACCTGGCAGTCTGAACAGGCCATGTATCACTACCGGGATCATCAAACGCATGCAATGTCTGCAGGTGAACTAATCCTTGAATTCTCTGGTTCCGGGATATTTCCGGTGCAACAGGACTTCGAAACCTCCCAACGTTTAATGGTCGTATTTGAATCGTCAGAACACTTGACGCGCGCCGTTACGATAAGAATCAAGGGCTGGTTGGGAGAAAAAGAAGTTGTGGAAGATTTAAATCCGCAACGTTTTACCTGGGTTAATGGCCGGGGGCGGGCTACTGGCCGATCGGTGTTTTCCAAAATTGAATCCATTGAAGTAAATGGTGCATTGGCAGGGGACCAGGGCTGGGTACGAATTCCGGACTATACCCTTGAAGATTTATCTTTACTCATGCCATTGTGGGCTGGTATCCCTGACCAGGATCAAGCGAAAGCCATGCTCGAGCTGTCTATCCAATCTGAGTGGCTGGAGAAATATGGCCTGGCCGTTTGCGGAAAGATAAAACAACCAGATGAGGGGGGGCATGGAGTTCTGATGCCATGGAATCACCTGGTAGGTGAGGGATTACTGCATTATGGCTTTCGCAAAGAGGCTGCGGAACTGGTCAGAAGACTGATGGAAGGGGTAATCCATAATCTGCGGACGCATCGGGATTTTTACAACCAGGTGGATGCTTGCAGCGGTCAAGCCATGGGAGAAGCCGGGCATTTGCATGGAATGGCACCCGTCGGGTTGTTCTTGCGGACGGCTGGGATTCATCAAATATCACCTGAAAGATTAATAATCCAAACTGGGAGTCCATTTTCCCATGCAATTACGGTAAAATATAAGGGAACCGGGGTGACATTGAATGCCAAGGAAGCGCAGATCACCTTCCCTTCCGGTCAATCGGTCCGGGTGGATGAGCCTGGATTGCACAAAGTGGATTGGGAGTGATTGGAACCCCGTAAAGGAGGCGTATGAACGAACTGCATAATCACCAATCTGCGGAAAGTATGATGATGCTGGCGGTTGTCCAGGCACAAGATTCGGAGCCTGCCGAACATGCGCTGAGCAAGTTGGGCTTCACTGTAAACCGTCTGCCCAGCGTGGGCGGTTTTCTGGGTCGACGCAATGCAACCTTGATGATCGGTCTGCCGATCGAGCGTCAGGAAGAAGTCATCCAATCCCTGAACGAAACTTGCCGGCAGCGCGTGGAATTTATTGCAGTGCCACTGGAAAGTGCTCCTCTGCCCTTGCCGGCTCCCACACCCATCACGATTGGTGGCGCCACCATTTTCAGCCTGGAAGTTGATCATTACGAGGAGGTCTGACCATGAAGCTAATAATTGCCATTCTCCGAGACAATGATAACGATCCGGTGACCCACGCTTTGGTGGAACAAGATTTTCGGGTCACAATGGTAGCATCCACTGGTGGTTTTCTACGCAGAGGCCAGACTACTCTGCTGATTGGCGTGGAAGACGAGCAGGTGGAGCAAGCCCTGGAAGTTATCCGCAAAACCTGCGCCCCCGCCAGTGAACCTGGTGGAAAACGCGCCACAATTTTTGTGATCAAAGTTGATCAATATACACACTTCTAATCAATATTAAAAATGGATGAGGGCAGGAGAAATATACCTGCCCTTTGATTTTTAAAACTGATTTCGAATACCCCTATGAACCAACCCCTTCACCCTGCTCCTCGATGTGGATTTTTCCCCGACTCGGGGAGCTTTCATTTCACCTTCCAATCTTCCAGGACAGAAATCAATTCTGCACCAATGAGGATTATTCTCCACTCGAATGGAAACCGCAGCCAAGTATCCCTAAACCATTGGTGTCCCACTGGTGATCGTTTGGAAGAAATCGGGTGTCAAACCTTTGAGGCGTTACTGCCAGAAAGCGACCTGATTGTTAGGCTTTTCCTCAAGTCAGAACAGGGTTTGTGGAAGGTAAGATTAGAACACCAGGGGAAGCAACCGATCCGGATTGAAAGGGTAGAGCTACTGAAGGATGCTACGATACTCCATGAAGTTGCATCAAGCGAAAATGATCGGGCAGATTATGCTTTTTTTGAGAATGGTTGGCAATCCTGGTCGTATAGCGCGGCCTACACTGCACGACAAAAAGCCAGGAGAACCAACCTTGAATGGATTTATCCGGGCATCTGGTCAGCCAGCGGAACACCAATCCCAAGACAGACGGGCCGGTTTGCAAGCGATTTCTTTGGGGTTTTATTTGATCGTCAAAACCAACAGGGCTGGGTGACCGGGTTTCTCTCCCAACGCGAGCAATTTGGCACGGTTGCGGCAGATTTGCGTGGCATTCCGATTTTGAATCTCTGGGCTAATTGTGATGGGGTGGTTTTAGCGCCTGGCGGCAGCCTGGAGACGGATTGGGCGGTTCTACTCGAAATATCTACCCAGGCTGATGATTGTTTCGCTGACCCTCTGCATGAGTATGTACGCTTGGTCGCGCAGGAAAACCAGGCACGAGTGCCAGCGCGGGTTCCGGCTGGATGGTGCTCCTGGTATCACTATTATCAAAATGTCAGCGAAGAAGATGTTCGCCGGAATCTACAGGCAACCCTAAACAATAACCAACGCTGGCCTCTGGATTTGATCCAGATCGACGATGGTTATGAGATACTTGTGGGGGAATGGGACCAATTTAATGAACGATTTCCGCAAGGAGTAGCTGACCTAGCCAGTAAGATAAAGGACGCCAACATGCTGGCAGGCATCTGGCTGGCGCCATTCATTTTTCAACCCCAGGCGGAAACCGCCCGCAGCCACCCGGATTGGATGATCCAGGATCGCAGCGGCCGGCCGAGGTTTGCCGGATTCAACTGGAACAGCAGGACGCAGGCTCTGGATACGACCCACCCTGAAGCGCAGGAATGGTTGCATGAAACCATTCGGCGGACGGTGGTTGACTGGGGCTTTCCCTACCTCAAGCTGGATTTCCTGTACGCAGGCGGTCTTCCGGGGCGGCGGCATGACCCCACCCGCACCAACGCCCAGGCCTTGTACGCCGGGCTAGAAATCATCCGCAAAGCAGCCGGAGAGGAGACCTTTCTGCTGGGATGCGGCTGCCCACTGGGACCTGGCGTGGGCATCTTTGATGCCATGCGCATCTCAGCAGACACCGCACCGGCCTGGGGAAACCATTATTTTGGGATGGCCATTCCTTTTCTAGCTGAACCTCATGCCCCCTCGGCTGAAAATGCCCTGCACAATGTGCTGACCCGGGCTAACCTGCACCAGAAATGGTGGTGGAACGATCCTGATTGTATTTTGCTGCGCCCGGAAAGCCAGTTGAGCCTGGCGGAAGTCCAGACAATTGCCTCTGTGATTGCCTTGACTGGTGGGATGTTGTTGGTCTCGGATGACTTAAACGCGCTGCCGGTGGATCGGCAGGAAATGCTCAGCCAGATGCTGCCGCCGATCCAATCGGCTGGCGTGGTTCTGGACACCCTGGCGAAAACCGAACCAACCGCAGTATTCTGGCAGGGTGAGGATGGGGTCGGTCCATTTGCGCTGGTGGCGTTGATCAACTGGGAGAAGAAAGTTCGATCGTTAACGTTTGATCCAAAAAGATTTAAGAGATATGGGCCGCTATGGTTAAGCAGCTTTTGGGATGACCAGGTGGTGGATTTAGCGTCCGACCAGAAACAGACATTCGAAAATGTTCCGGCACATGGAACAGTTTTACTGGCGGTTCGGAAAAAACTAATGAACACCCCAGTACAATACCTGGGCGGGACTCTCCACATCTCCCAGGGTGTTGAATTGCAGGGGATGAGCTTTGACGAGTCGGGTTTCACGCTCTCGCTGGAGTTGCCAAGACTCTGGCAGGGTGAGGTCAGGCTGAGGGTCGCACAAACGCCAACTGGTTTCGAAGCCACCGGCGCAACCATTCAAAGCTGGCAGACTGTAAACCAAATTTTAAGGCTGAAAGTTTCTGGCGAGAACCAGGCGAAAATTATTGGTTACTGGTAACGACCCTGATTCTATGCTAGACTCTGGGACAAATTGACCGCCTTGGAGAAAAGATGAAGCGAAAGTTGTACTGGAGTTTTCTGGTGGTGTTGTTTTTTTTGGTGGGGGGTGTTTTTAATGTCCTCTCACAAACACCGGGATTCACATATTACTTCCCAGTTGTGCTGAAACAAGCAACATTCACACCTACCTTCACCTTGACGCCGACCACAACTTTCACGCCTACCATAACATTCTCTCCAACCTTTACCTTCACCCCCTCACTGACTGCAACTTTTACGAAAACATTCACGCCTTCCCCCTCGCCGACTGCCAGTAAAACTGGAACGGCCACTCCGGTGACCTCACCGCCGTTATGGTCGCGCACTGCGTATATCAACACCGATACAGCTCAAGGTTTATACGATCTTGGGTGTCAGGCAGGTACCCGTGATCAAAACACTGCAGGAGTACAAGACTCTGTTGTAGTGTTGGATTTTGGTCAACCAGCCAAAAATTCTTCAGGAGAATTTGGAACAGATTTACTTGGCCCTCTAGGTTTTTTGCGGACTTCAGAAATTGCATTAAGAGTCACCTATTATGGCAGAGGATATTATGATTGTTCCGGAAGTGACAACCTGTCTCATATGACAATTGGAATCGGAACAACAAACTATGGTAGTACATGGCTACCTTTAGGGACGAATTCACTAGATCATGGACGAGCCTGGGCAAGCATGGTCAATGATGTTAATGCCTGGTTTATTCAAAATGGATATTTTGGGCAGGTTAAAGCAGTTGGGGCTAATGACATTGAACTTTCCTGGAATTCTCCGACAGTGACAAAAGCCTGGGTTAATGGCTACAATGAAATGACGACATATGATATGTATAATTATGGAGCAGCCGAAGGTTGCCCTACTCGCACAAATCCAACTGCGAATTGTGCATTACCATGGACGCTAGCTGATGTGTGGTATGTTTCTTTTGGTACTACTACGGCATATCCTTTACCTTTGATCTATCGCGACGACGGATATAATGCACGTCAGTGGTCCTGGATCAGTCGATGGTCGTTATTAAATAAAGGCTATCGGATGGATTTTGTTGGATCGTTCACCCAATGCCAGGCATGTCTCCAAAGAACAGGTGATCTTAGTTGCGCTTACCTGGACAATAAACCAGCAGAAGGCTGGCAACAATTGTACAATGAACTTATAGCCGATGGGGTTAGTCAGGGTATTCGCTGGTCTACTGACATTTTCTGGCTGGGTGACTCATCGCAGGTAAATCCGAGTTTATGTGACAGCTCTAAATCCTCCCTGATTGGCGGAACGCTTGAACAACGTGAATTAACTCTAACAGAGGCTCTGGATTCACCAAGTCTCTCTGAAGATATGCGGGTTAACCTGATGCTGAAGTTGTATGCAACTAAAAATTTGATCATCCAACAGAAAAATAGTGCAAAATCTGACAAAATTAAACTTACAACTTTCCCTAAACTTGGATCGCCCGAGTTTATGCCTGGGATTTTTGAAGGCGATGAAGGTTTGTTCCGGCCCTGGCAGGTACAGATCAGCAACCGCTGGCAGGGTTGGGATGATGAGACCAAGGTGCAGGTACTGGTCGGAAAGCAGAGCACGGATCCACAGACGGGAGTGGTTTTTGTCTGGAGCTCCAATTCGGTCGATAACTGGCAATCGTTTCCTGCGCCTTCCGGTGTGGGTGAGTTGCGCATCCTGGCCGTCAATGGCGACCGGCTGGTGCTTCAGGCTGAAGATGGAAGAACCATGTTATTTTCCTGGAAAACCGGAGAATACGTGACTGAAGGTGATCGCCGATAAAATAATTGGGTGGGAAAATTTAAGGTTGTTCTACTTGAAAAATTGTTAAAATTCGGGTATTATATAGATGCTGAGCGCCGAGATGCCCCCCTCATCCCGGTGCTTAGCGCTTTAAAGGAGGGAGATCAAAAACCAATTTCCAAATTTCTATTGACTCCCCTCAGATTTTTTGTTACGATAGGCCAGTCAATTTTTTGAAAACCGAATAGATGGAGATTCAGCGGCTGAACCCTGTGACAATCACAGGGCGACGAGGTGGAGGTTCCGCTCCGCGAGGAGCGCGCTAACCCGCAAATGCGGGGAAAATCGGATAGATCAGCGGATGCCTCTGAAGCCCCGACATGGGCTTCCTTCTCCCTTCCAGGAAAGTGACGGGCGGAAAACCGGTTGGCAACAACCGGAACAACCCCGGCACATTGCCCCACAACCGGTTGACGGGGGTGGTGGATTTTAGGAAGGGGCAGCCTGTATATTCAATAGAGGGCATGCCCGGCATGCCTTTTATTATTTTAATTTGATGGAGGTATGAATGGACCGCAAGTATTTGATTGCCCGAGCTAAAGAAGATGGTGTCAAGTTCATCTCGTTTCAATTCACTGATGTCACCGGTGCGGTAAAAAGTGTAGATATGCCGGTGGAACAATTGGCTGGAGCATTGGAAAATGGCATCTGGTTTGATGGTTCTTCGGTGGAGGGTTTTGCGCGGATTCAGGAATCCGATATGCATTTACGGCCGGATGAAAATACCTATGCTGTACTGCCCTGGACCCCGCCTGAATTGCGCCGGGCGCGTTTGTTCTGCGATATTTTTACCCCAAACGGAGACCCTTTCGAAGGGGACCCGCGCGGATTGCTGAAACGGACGCTTGAAAAGCTAAAACAACGTGGTTACGTTTTTAACGTGGGTCCGGAACCGGAGTTCTTTCTGTTCAAACGCAACGGCGGAGAATCAATCCATCCGGTACCACACGATGTGGGTGGTTATTTTGATTTCTCGCCGAATGATGAGGCGGTGCGGGTGCGCTCGGAATTGATGGATGCGCTAAACCGGATGGGGTTGGAAATTGAAGTTGGCCATCATGAGTGTGCCCTGGGCCAGCATGAAATTGATTTCCGCTTTGCGGATGCGCTGCGAACTGCCGACAACGTATTGACTCTCAAATACACTGTTAAAGCAATAGCTGCCCAACACGGACTGTTGGCTTCCTTTATGCCGAAACCAATTTTTGGGATCAATGGTTCTGGGATGCACTGTCATCAATCCTTGTTTGATGAGGCGGGTAACAACCTGTTCTTTGATGCAAGAGACGAATTCCATCTCTCTCCGCTGGCTTATGGCTTTATCGCCGGTCAACTGGCGCATGCACGCGGATTGGCCGGGGTGGTGGCGCCTTCGGTTAACTCTTATAAACGCCTGGTGGCCGGATATGAAGCGCCGGTTTATGTGGGCTGGGCTCAAACCAACCGCTCAGCCTTAATCCGCATACCCCGTCATACCGCAGGGATGGATAAGGCAGTCCGGGCGGAATTGCGCTGCCCGGATCCTTCCTGCAATCCGTATTTGGCGTTCACAGTCATGTTGGCGGCCGGGTTGGATGGAATTGATAATGGATTAGAGCTGCCCAAGCCTTTGAACAATGTCAACGTCTATCACCTGGACCAGGATGACCGCCGACGGTTGGGTGTGAAAGAATTACCGGGTTCATTGTTGGAAGCTCTCAACGAGCTGGACCAGGATAAGGCTATCAAAGAGGCATTAGGCTCCACGGTTTATGATACCTTCCGAAGGGCCAAGCTTGAGGAATGGGAAGAATATCGCCTACGGGTGATGGACTGGGAAGTTGCACGCTACCTGGAAGTTGCTTAAGTAGTAACGACTCTGAAAAAAAACAACACGGGAGAGAAAAAATCTCTTCCGTGTTGTTTATTCAACTTGGTTGCCGCCAGAAATGGAGGCGATCAATTTCACAACATCTCCGTCCCGTAATTGATCCTCTTGCTCCAGCAGTATGCCTTCTCTTAGCACCAGGTGGGTTTCAGGGGTTAAGCCAAGCCGTTCCAAGGCTTCCTTCACCGACAAGGGAGCAGGAAATTCATAAACTTGTTTGCGAATGAGCAGAGTGATCATGGGATGGATTGGCTGAGGCAGACCAGCCAGGCTTGTAAATCACCCTCGGCTTGACGTGGGAGAATAGCCAAATATGGGAGGGTCAGGGCTGATTCGGATAGGTCAGTGATTTCCAGCGGTAGACGTGAGTTATCTCCCAACCAGGCAGCCGGGATGTAACCGATGGCGGTCGGAGCATCTCCAACGGCTGCCAGGACATCCAAAGGGGAGGCTGCCAGAAAGGCGCTGGAGGAAATCCGGGCTGCACCCAAAATGGCACTTTCAAACAGGTCTTGAATATCCTCCCCGGTTGAGTACGTCCAGAGTTGGATCTCACCTTCGGGTGGATCCAGACAATCCGGGCAGGCTTCTGCCCAGGTTTGATACTCTCCAGCAAAGATCGCCTGCAGCCTGACAAGATCCAGCTTTTTCAGCGGGTTTTCCGAGTGGACAAGGAAAACCAGGTGATCGGAACCCAATTCATAAGCGGGTTGGTCGAAATCGGCAGGAGTACCCCAGCGCAGAAAAACATCGGCAGATTGGTTCAGCAGAGATGGCGTGGGTATCTCAATGAATTCAATGGCATATTGCGGCAAGGATTGCAGGCACTGGTTCATCCCAGATCCGAGAAAACCCAGGCTGGGACTGGCGGCCACCTGCCAAATTACAGGTGTGGAGATGGGCTGTGCAGCTGGAACTGGCTGACAAGCGGTCAGAATCAACACACCAAGCAGGAGGGGGAATAGTTTAGCGGACATAACTCACAATGATGCCGATGATACCCAGCAGAGCGCAATACAACGCGAACCAGTTGAGGGAGCGCTTGGTCAGGAATGCCAGCAACCAACGGATGGAAAGATAACCGACGATGGTTGCTGCAAAGAACCCGACCAGAATGGTGGGTAGAAATCCTGCCAGGGATGGTGTTTCCAGTAAATCATTCAGGCTAAAGATGGACGCGCCGAGCATAACCGGTACGCTCATCAGGAAGGAGAAACGGGCAGCCGACGGGCGATCCAGATGGCGGAACATACCACCTGAAATTGTCGATCCTGAACGGGAGATGCCGGGGAAGAGTGAGACAACCTGAAAAAGCCCGATTATCAGGGCGTCCAGCCAGGTGATGTTGGTCATAGTCCGGTTGCGTCTACTGAAGTGCTCGGCCAGCACCAGCAGAACGGCGGTGAATAACAGAAAGATACTGGTGACCAAAGGACTATGAAAAGCAGCCTCCACCTGGTCTTTGATCAGCACCCCAATCAGGCTGGCAGGAATGGTAGCCAGAATCAAATACCAACCTAGTCGGGCTTCGGGAGTTGCGAAGGGTTTACGCTGCCAGACAGCAAGCAGCCAGCCGCGCACTACCGCCCATAAATCACGCCAGAAATAGATGATGACTGCAACCAGCGTACCTGCCTGGACTAATACATCGAACGGCATAACCTGCTCGGCCGGGATTTTCCAGCCGAGGAAGAAGGGAGCCAATACCAGGTGAGCGGAGGAGGAAACGGGCAGAAATTCTGTGATGCCTTGGACAATGCCCAGTAGGATAGCTTGCAGGAAGGTCATAAGGCTCCTTTGGAGGTACGGTGATGCCAATTGGCAAGGAATTCAGCGCAAAACGTTGCATAACGCCGGTCAAAAATGGCCTGGCGGGCACGTCGGGCGATTTCCAACAAGGTATGAATATTGTGAATGGAGATCAGGGTGGCAGAGAGCATTTCTTTGGCAGCAATCAGGTGACGAATGTAGGCCCGGCTGAAGTTCTGGCAGGCGTAGCAAGTGCAATTTTCATCCATGGGGCGCGGATCGTGGGCAAAACTGGCGTTCATCATATTCAACCGACCAGTAAAGGTCATGGCAGCGTGGTGGCGCGCCAGGCGGGTGGGCAGAACACAATCAAAGAGATCCACACCCCGCAAGATGCCATTCACCAGGTCTTCCGGAGAACCGACACCCATCAGGTACCGCGGTTTGTTTTTCGGCAGAATTGGGTTGACCAATTCCAGGATGGCATGCATATCCATCTTACTCTCGCCGACAGAAAGACCGCCGATGGCATGACCGGGAAAACCCAGGGAAGAGATGAATTCTGCTGATTGGGCGCGTAAATCCGGGTAGATGCCTCCCTGGACGATGCCGAAAAGGGCTTGATCTGACCGGGATTTGGCCTGCAAGCAGCGTTCTGCCCATTGATGGGTGCGCTGCATGGCGCGTTCGATGTACGTGCGATCATCGGGCGTGGCACACTCATCAAAGGTCATGATGATGTCCGCCCCGAGTTGCTCCTGAACCTGGATGGAAGTTTCCGGGGTCAGCCGGCGGGTTGAACCATCAATGTGACTTTTGAAAGTGACACCATCCATATCTACTTTGCGTGTATCCGATAGCGAAAATACCTGGAAACCACCTGAATCGGTCAGGATGGGACGCGGCCAGTGCATGAAATTGTGCAAACCACCCATCTCTGCCACCAAATCTGCACCCGGGCGCAGGAAAAGATGGTATGTATTGGAAAGGATGAGCTGGGCATTCAACTCCAGCAATTGATTGGGAGTGATGGCCTTAACGGTTGCCTGGGTGCCCACCGGGGCAAAGAGAGGCGTGGGTAAATCACCATGCGGGGTGTGAAATATCCCTGCCCGGGCATTGCCATCTTCAGCCAGAAGTTCAAAGGAAAAAAGATCAGTCAAGTTTACAGACCCCAGAAGAAATGTAGACCAAGTAGGATACCTGCAATGACCAGAACCGTCAATGGCAGGCCAATGCGAACAAAATCCCGGGTTTTATAACCACCAGGGCTCATCACCATCAGGTTCACTGGGTGACCGTAGGGGGTTATGAAGGCCAGTGAACAACCGAGGGCGACTGCCATGCTGAGGGCACGCGGATCAGCGCCAAGCGAATAGGCAACGGCCAGGGCTACGGGAGCCAGCACCAGCGAAGCCACTTGAGCACTCATGATTTGCACCAGGCCCAGGGCGATTGATAACAAAACGAAAGCCGCCAGCAGTGGAGCGATGGTCACACCTGAGTTAAAAATCAAGTCGACCCCGGTCTGAGCCAATCCAGTCATCCGGATGGCTGTGCTCAACGGCCACATCCCGGCGATCAAGAATATGACCTTCCAATCAATCGCCTGGTAAGCTTCATTCATACTCAAACAGCCAGTGAGCACCATCAATAAAGCTGCAGAAAGAAAAACCACAGGAACAGACAATGTAGTAAAAGCAACCAGCGCCAGAGCTAATAATGTAATAGCTATTGTCAGGAAAAACTTACGGGGTTTCAGGACAGAATCTGGATCCTCGCCAAGCAAAATTAATTCTGGTTCTAGATTCAAGCGATGAATGGTGGCAGCAGGTCCTTGCACAAGCAATGCGTCGCCAAATTGTAGTGGGAGGTCACCCAGCTTTGATAAAATGGGCTTGCCAGCCCGCCAAATGCCCAGGACCGTGACACCAAATCGTTCTCGGAAGTGAATCGAGCGCAAGCTGCGGCCGATCAGATTCGCATGGGGGGAGACGACTAGCTCTGCCAGCACAGTTATCGCACTGGATACGGTTTCTGATGCAGAGGTTTGGGATAAACCATTAAGACCGAACGAACTCAATTGCTCCTTGGAAGGATTGCCTTTAAGGGTAAGGCGATCCCCTGTCCGGATAGTTACACTGGCCTCCGGTGCCAGGATTTTTTGGTTTTCCCTCTGGATGGAAAGAATGGTCAGGTTGGTATGTTTGTCCCAGTCAGCATCACCGATGGTCCGGTTAACAAAGGGGCAATTGGGCTGAACCTCAACCTCAAACAGGTATTCATCTAAATGATAAAGACTTGCTAATTGCTGACCGTGCTGGGGCAGGGGACGAGGGCCAGCACCTTCCCCGGGCAGTAATTTTCGGCCAACAGTAATTAGATAAACCACCCCAATCAATATCAGCGGACCACCAACCGGCATGAAATCCAACAAACCAAATGGCTCATAACCAGCATCCCTCAGGGCACCGCTGACAATAATATTCGCTGTTGTAAGCAGAGTGGCCATTCCACCTAATGTGGTACCGAATGCCAGAGGGATCAGCAGGCGGACAGGTGGAACCCTGGTTTTACGGCTTAGCGCCATGATTGCCGGTAGTAAAAAACCAGCCACGGCAATGTTATTCATAATAAGCGAGAGGGTAGCAGACGCCAGGGTAACCGCCAGGATCAAGCGAGGTTCAGAATGACCGCCAAGCTTTGAGAGCCGATGGCCAAGGCGGGCGGCAGCACCAGATTGGCGCAAACCCTCTGAAACAATTGAAATCCCCAGGATGATCATTACTGCTGAACCTGAAAACCCGGCGAAGATTTCATCTGGCGGCAGGATGGTGGACAAACCCAGGACGCACAATACCAGCACTGCAGTCAAATCCGGCCGAAGGCGCTCGGTGATCAGCAGGAAGCCCGCGACCAGGGTCAATCCAAGGGTGAACCAGGCGGAAAAATCCATACCCATGGATTATACCGTGAGAATTCTGGTTGATTGAAAATTCTCTGTTGCCAACCGGAGGGGCTATGGATGGCAGGGCTTGAAGGAACTGGTGACCGGGGATATACTAACTTTCCCTGATGATTCTGTGAAACAGACGGGAAAATTAATTAGGAACAGGGATTGTGAAGATGCTGGATAAAAAATGGATAATTGCGGAAAAGATTTCCCCAGAAATTAACCAGAAAATGGAAGAATTTCCACCCATCCTGAGGCAATTGTTAATGAATCGGGGAATCGCAGATCCAGAAGAGGCGAAACAATTTCTCGCTCCCACCGAGAATCAAATTCATGATCCTTTCTTGCTGTTAAATATGGAGACTGCGATAACCCGAATTTTGACGGCCGTCAAAAACGGAGAGAAAATTGCCATTTATGGTGATTATGATGTGGATGGTGTGACGGCATCCGTCTTGCTGGTGCAGGTGCTGCGACGCATGAAAGCGGAGGCTGAACACTACATCCCAGACCGGCATAGCGAAGGTTATGGGATAAACTGTGAAGCTCTACAGAAGTTGAAGGACGAAGGCTATTCATTGGTAGTTTCGGTGGATTGCGGGGTGCGTTCACTGAAGGAAGCAGAATATGCGCGTGAGATTGGTCTCGATTTAATCATCACCGATCACCATGAACCAAGTGACCAGATACCGGTGGGATTCACGGTGGTTTGCCCAAAACAGCCAGGAGATGCTTATCCATTCAAAGAACTTTCCGGGGTAGGGATTGCCTTCAAGCTGGCACAAGGGTTGTTGGAGCGCAACCCCGTTCCTGGCATGCAGGCAAGCGAGTGGCTGGATTTGGTCGCAGTTGGCACGGTGGCGGATGTAGTGCCATTGACCGGTGAAAACCGGGTGATGGTTCGCCTTGGCTTAAGTATGTTGACACGTCGGCAACGCCAGGGTTTGCATTCCTTGATGGGCGCGGCAGGCATTGAAGAAGGCAGGAAGGTTAATGCATATCATATCGGCTACGTGATTGGTCCTCGGCTTAATGCCTCCGGGCGGATGGAAACGGCGGAAGCATCCTACCAGATTTTGATGACTGAGGATGTGCAGGTAGCTGGTCGATTGGCGCAAGAATTGGATGACCAGAACCGGCAGCGACAAGACATTACCCGGGATATCCAAAAGGCAGCTGAGGCCCTGGTATCTGGCGAGGAACCCCTAGTTTTTGCTGTCAGTCCTGATTTTAAGTTAGGGGTAGTTGGTTTGGCGGCATCCAGGCTGGTGGAAACTTTTTATCGACCGGCAGTCGTTGGGATAAATGAAGGAGAGATCACCCGGGCATCTTGCCGGTCCATCCCTGAATTTCACATCACCAAGGCTTTGGATGAAGTGGCTGAATTGCTGGAACGGCATGGAGGCCATGCGATGGCGGCAGGATTTACTGTCCGCAATGAGAATTTAGCACTCCTGGAGAAGGAGTTAAAACGAATTGCGGGGGAAAAGCTGGCTGGGTTGGAATTGCATCCGACATTACGGGCGGATCTTGAATTGCCACTGTCGGAAGTGCGACCTTCAATTCTGGAAATGCAGGAAGCTATTGAACCCACTGGCGCTGGGAATCCGAGCGTTAAATTTGTGTGCCGAAACTTGCGTGTAACACAGAAAAAGAAGATTGGTAAGGACCAATCCCACCTGCGGATGTCGGTGACCGATGGACGGATTACTTATGAGGCGGTGGCATTTCGACAGGGTCACTGGGCAGATGCGATGCCGGAGCGAATTGATATTCTGTTCAGCTTTGAGCTGAATGTTTTTAACGGACGAACCAGTCTGCAGTTGAATGTGCTGGATATCCGTCCAAGCGAAGGCTAATCTACAAAGCGGTACTTAAACAATGCCCACATAGCTTCGAAGGCATCTTTCATCTTGATTTTCTTGCCTTCGGAATAATCGCGCGGATTGAACTCGATCGGAACCTCGTAAATTCGAATATGGCGTTTGAGGATTTTGGCTGTGAATTCTGGCTCAAAATCAAAGCGGTGGGCATGCAGGGGGATATCTTTGATGACACTACGACGGAAGACTTTGTAACCGGTTTCCATATCGCTCAAGATATTGTTATAAAGGATATTGGTCACAAAGGTAAGGATCTTATTAGCAACCATGTTCCAAAACAGGATCGGGCGGCGGGCTGCACCCAGGAAGCGTGAGCCATAAACCACCTCGGCAATACCTTCTTCAATTGGGCGTAGAAGGTGTGGATATGCGCGCGGATCGTACTCGAGGTCTGCATCCTGGATGATGACGATTTCACCCTGTGCAGCCTGGATGCCGGTGCGAACCGCTGCGCCTTTGCCCTGATTTTTGGAGTGTAAGATGACCCGAATACCATCTTTACCATCCATTTCAGTCAGGATTTCACGGGTGCCATCCTGAGAACCATCATCGATAATAATTATCTCGGTGATCAGGTTGGTTGCCAGTACCCGGCTGACGATTTCACGGATTGTTTTGGATTCGTTGAATACGGGAATGATCACTGTAATTTGCATGACCCCGATTATAACTGAAAAACGGCCGGGGATTGTCATGCTATAATTATGGAGTCTTAAAATGGATCTATTACGGAGAAGATTTGATGAGTCCTCAAGCGCCGCGTTCCACCCCACCTGCTCCACCATCAGCCCCGGTTCCACCGAGTCAACGGCTCTTTGTTCCAACACCGATAAATAAAATCGAAGAGACTGGTTTGTCTTTGTTGTGGTTGCAAGACCTGGTGCTGAAGGCAATGTATTACCAGGGCTACATGACGGGTTTTAAGATTGCAGAAGAGATTGCACTGCCGTTTTCTGGTGTTGTAGATCAAATTTGTAATTCTTTGAAAACTGAAAAACTAATTGAAGTGCGTTCCTCTCAAATGGGACTGGGAGAAGGGGCGTATCAATACGCCATTACCGGGGCTGGCATTGGGCGCGCACGGGAGGCATTGGAACGCAGTCAATACGCTGGTCCGGCACCTGTACCATTGCAAGCTTACAACGAAGCTATCCGGCGCCAGAGCCGGGCTCGCCTTCAGGTGACCAGCCGGATTATGAGACAGGTCTTGAGTGGTTTGGTGTTATCCGAAAAAACCTTTCACCGTTTGGGACCAGCCGTTAATTCCGGTCAATCCATCTTTATTTATGGCCCCCCAGGCAATGGCAAGACGAGCGTGGCGCGTGCCATGGGGACAATGATTGGCAACCAGCCAATTTATATTCCTTTTGCCATATTTGTGGATGGTCAGGTGATCAAACTGTATGATTCGGTCAACCACACCCTTTCCGGAGAGGAAGATTCATCCTCATCTGG
Source organism: Anaerolineaceae bacterium (assembly GCA_041741455.1). Classification (GTDB taxonomy): domain Bacteria; phylum Chloroflexota; class Anaerolineae; order Anaerolineales; family Anaerolineaceae; genus CALESS01. Next base: position 68,905 of record JBGSJZ010000011.1, read on the forward strand.
AACGGGAGGGTTGCGCTCCGGCAATCGGCGCGATCCGCGCTGGGTGAAAATCAAGCGACCATTCATTGTGACGGGCGGAGAATTGACTATGTCTGGCCTGGACCTGGTGTTTGATGATGTCCACCGCTATTACGAGGCTCCGTTCCAATTGAAAGCCAATGGAGGGATCCTGCTGATTGACGATTTTGGTCGGCAACAGGTACGCCCGCGTGATCTGCTCAACCGTTGGATCGTGCCATTGGAAAACCGGATTGATTATCTGACCCTGCACACCGGTCGCAAGATGGAAGTGCCGTTTGATGTACTGGTGATTTTCTCGACCAACTTGCCACCCAAAGACCTGGTGGATGAAGCCTTTCTGCGCCGTTTACGCCATAAGATTGAAGTTGGCGACCCGAATTACGATGAATTCCGGGAAATATTCCGGCGGGTGGCCGAGCAAAAAGGGGTAACCTTCAGTGACCAGGGATTGGCTTATTTGCTGCAGGAATGGTACATCAAGAGAAACCGCAAGTTACGCGCCTCGCACCCACGCGACCTGTGTGATCAGATCCTGGATATCGCCCATTATCTTGCTGAAGAACCGGTGATGTCGCGGGAATTGTTGGATCAGGCGGCAGAAGCCTATTTCGTGGAGCTATGAACCGATATTTCAGACTACCGCACCCGGTCATTTTTGCACACCGTGGGGCATCCGCTCACGCGCCAGAAAACACCCTGGCGGCGTTTTCCCTGGCATTGCAGCATGGCGCGGATGGGATTGAACTGGATGCCAAGCTGAGCTCGGATGGTGAAGTGGTGGTGATGCATGATGCCACATTGAAGCGTACCACTGGAGTAGAAGGCAAAATCGCCGAGCGAACGCTGAAGGAAATCAAACAACTGGATGCCGGGAAGTGGAAGGGGGAGACCTTTGCCGGTGAGCCAGTGCCCACCTTGAGTGAGGTGTTTTACAGCCTGGGCGGGAAGTTGTTGATCAATGTGGAGTTGACTAATTATGGACACGGGGGAGATGGATTGGTTGGAAAAGTCATAGCTCTGGTACACGAGTTTCAACTGGAGGAGAATATATTATTCTCCTCTTTTAGCCCAGGCAACATCGCCTTGGCGCGGAAACTGGCACCGGAGATTCCAGCAGCGCTGTTGGCCTGGAAGGGTTGGTTGGGAGGTTTTTCCCGGTCACGTTGGATGATGAACATATCACCCCATGGCCTGCATCCTTTTCGGACGGATGTCACAACCCGGTTGATCGAGCGGGAAAAACAACGCAATCGATTCATCAATGTATGGACGGTGAACGAGCCGCATGAGATGAAGCGATTGTTCGGACTGGGTGTGGATGGAATTTTTACGGATGATCCTCGCCTGGCCCGGCAGGTAATGGAGGAACTGTGATCCCTGCTGAATGGTTGGATCAGGCTCAGCAGCGCTTGAGCGGGTTGATCAAGGTTACCCCGCTGCAGGAGGATCGACCCAATGGTTGGTTCCTGAAGTGGGAGAACCAACAGGTGACAGGTTCCTTCAAATTGCGCGGGGCGTTCAACAAAGTGCTGACTTTGCTGCCGGAAGAGCAGGCGGTTGGTTTGGTGTGTGCTTCTGCCGGCAACCACGGTCAGGGGGTGGCTGTAGCCGGGCAACAGGTTGGGGCAAGGGTGTTAGTATTTGCCTCGGAGCATGCTGTGCCTACCAAAGTGGCAGCCATGCAAAAGCTGGGGGCGGAAGTGCATCTGGTGGCGGGGGGATATGCCGAAGCGGAAGCGGCCGGTAAGGAATTTGCCCGGCAGTGTGGGATGACTTGGATCTCCCCATACAACGATGTGCAAGTTATATGTGGCCAGGCGACTCTCGGCTACGAGCTTTTAGAGCAGGCAGCTGGACGACGAATTGATGTAATCTACCTGCCTGCGGGAGGTGGTGGACTGGCCGCTGGGGTGGGGGCGGTTTTTAAACGCTTTGTACCCCAGGTGAAAGTGATTGGAGTTCAATCGGAAGCGTCTGCTTATCTGCATCGCTTATTCCACCAGGGGACCCAGGCTGGTGTGATGGAGAGCAATAGTCTGGCGGATGGCCTGGCCGGGGCAGTGGAGGAAGGAGCCATCACCATCCCATTGGTGAAACAGATGCTGGATGACCTGGTGTTGGTCAGTGAGGAAAAGATTGGCCGGGCGATAGCGTTTGCATGGCGGCGGTATGGTGAGCAGATTGAAGGATCAGCTGCTGTCGCGTTGGCGGCTGCCCGATGGTTACGCATGCCTGATCAGAATGCGATTGTTCTTCTGACTGGCGGAAATATTCAACCAGAAACCCTTGAGCAGTTGCTGGCGCTATATTCACAGGAGGACCTGTGATGCGGCGGGGTTGGAATCTTTTATTTATTCTCACCCTCCTGTTAGGCCTGGGTGGAACTTACCAGGCTGCTGGCGCTCAGACTGAGACGGATCCGTTCATTCAAGCCCAGGAATTACTTATCACCATGACGCCTGAAGAGCGAGTGGGCCAATTATTTTTGGTTTCATTCGCTGGATCTGATATTAAACAGGATGCCCCGATTACAACCTTGATCAACAAGTATCACATTGGTGGGGTAATCCTTTCACGGGCCGATGACAATTTCACTGGACCGGATAATTCACTGAATCAAGCCTATGCATTGATCAATCAGTTGCAGACCCAGGAATTTAATGCATCCCTTGCATCACAACGTACACCGACCGGGATCTCGTTTCTTCCAGCTTATATTCCCCTGTTTGTTGGTATATCTCAGGAAGGAGACCTGGCGCCAACCGATCAAATTATCAATGGTATGACCGAACTACCCAATCAAATGGCGATCGGCGCTACCTGGAAACCAGAGTTAGCCGAAAAAGTGGGAACCGTTCTGGGGAAGGAACTTTCCGCCCTGGGCTTCAACCTGCTCCTGGGTCCTTCGCTGGATGTGCTGGAAAAACTGGATTCTGAAGGTAGTGAAGATCTTGGGACGCGCACCTTTGGTGGGGATCCCTTCTGGGTGTCTGAAATGGGTACCGCCTATATTCAAGGGTTGCATACAGGTAGCCAGAACCGGATGGCAGTGATTGCCAAGCATTTTCCGGGCCGGGGTAGCGCAGACCGGCCAGCCGAATTTGAGGTAGCTACTGTCCGTAAATCCCTGGACCAGATGGTCGAAGTGGACCTGGCACCATTTTTTGCGGTGACGGATGGATCCCTGGAAAGTGCTCAAACAGCCGATGGATTCCTAGTTTCGCATATTCGCTATCAGTTTCAAGGCACCATTCGGCTGGTGACCCGCCCGGTCAGCTTTGAGCGCACCGCCCTTGACCAATTACTGGGGCTGGAACCAATTTCCACCTGGCGATGGGGAGGCGGGCTGATCGTTTCCGACGACCTTGGCAGCCAGGCTGTGCGCAAGTATTACGACTCCACTCTACGTTCATTCGATGGCCGAACTGTGGCACGTAATGCATTTCTGGCTGGCAATGATCTACTTTACATCAATAATTTCCTCTCAACTGGTGATGAAGATGAACTAACGAGCATTTCTCGGACGCTAGATTCATTTGCACAGAAATACCGCGAGGATGATGCCTTTGCCCAACAGGTTGATGCCTCGGTTTTACGCATCCTGACTTTAAAATTCAGGCTATATCAAGAATTTAGCCTGGATCAGGTAAACCCAGAAGTTGGTGGGTTGGTTGATATTGGTCTTTCCGACGCAGTGACGTTTGAAGTGGCTCAAAAAAGCGTTACTCTTATCAGCCCGGCAGCCAGTGAGCTTTCGGCGATATTACCAAGAGCACCTGTTTCAACAGAACGCATTATTTTCCTGACAGATACGCGGGAGAGCCAGGCCTGTTCACAATGCCAAGTGCAAACCAGCATGACAATGGATGCCCTGCAAGCAGCTGCACTGCGGCTTTACGGTCCCCGCTCCGGGGGACAGGTGCAGCCGAACCGGGTTTCATCTTATTCTTTTAGCGATGTAACGAGGATGCTCAACCAGAATTCCGAAACAAATCCACAATTGGAATTGGATCTAAATGCGGCAGACTGGATCGTGGTCAGCCTGTTGAATTTAACCCAGGACCGACCAGAATCCCTGGCATTTAAGCGCTTGTTGGCAGAAAAGCCAGAATTATACCGGAACAAGCGGGTAATCGTTTTTGCATTCAATGCTCCATATTACTTGGACGCGACGGATATATCAAAAGTAACAGCCTACTACGCGATTTATAGCAAAACGCCAGCTTTTGTAGAAATTGCTGCCCGTTTACTTTTCCAGGAAATCGTCCCAACTGGCGCCTTGCCCGTCTCTGTACCCGGCAGCGGTTATGATTTAGCCACGGCAGTTTCTCCTGATCCAGACCAGGTAATCGCATTGCAGTTGGATCTGCAAGCGGAAGTTAGCCCGACACCGACCGCCGGTGTAGAGCAGACATTTACACCGGAACCGACACAGGTACCACTCTTCAAAGTAGGCGACTTTTTACCTCTACGAACTGGATTGATCTACGATCACAATCACAACCTGGTTCCTGATGGAACCCTGGTACGTTTTGTTTTCACTACTGGTGGAGCAGAGGGCGGAACCACCCAGTATATCGAAAGTGTAACCCAGGATGGGGTGGCCCGGGCCATGTTCCGGATTCAGATTGCAGGCTTGCTGGAGATCCGGGTGGTGAGCAAAGCGGCTGAGCAGTCTCAATTGCTACAACTGGATGTTTCGACAAGCCAGGCAGCAGCCATCACTCAGATTGTGCCGAGCCAGGCAGCCACACTGACTCCCACTCCGACCATGACCGTTACCCCGACTCCAACGATTATACCGGTGGAAACACCAGTTCCACCGACTGGACCGGGAGTTAGTGGTTGGTTATTCAGCTTGCTGTTTATTCTTAGTGTGGCAGGGTTGGCTTATTGGGGTGGTACCAGGTGGTTCTCGATCCGCTGGGGAATTCGTTGGAGTCTGTTATCGATCAGTATCGGGTTGTTATTCTATATGTACCTGGCAACTGGATTGCCGGGAGCAGATGACCTGGTGACCCGTTCAGGAAACCTGGGAGTAGGATTGATCGGATTATGCGGGGCGTTGCTGGGTTGGGCATTTGGGGGGTACTGGCATTATTGGCTGAGCCGGCGGGCTAAAACCCCAACTAACCATCGAATTAACGAACCAAAGTAACCATAAGCGTCAGGAAGAATAAACTTAACGCCAACCAGAGAAGCGCTTTCTCCTGTGGGTTTTTCAACGCGTCTTTGAACCGAAGTGGACGAGAGACAGGGCGGGGAATGGTCGGGCGATCCCCAATCAGAGCTTCGCGAAAGGCTTCTACATTGACAGGGCGCTCATCGGGGTGGAGGTTCATGGCCCAAAGTAAAGCTTTCTCGGTACGTGGGCTGACTTCCGGGTTGATTTGGCGTGGTGAGATTAAGGCTTGCGGGTTGAGAAAGCGCTCCCTGGCGTCAGCCGGAGCGGTGTTGGTCAATAGGTGGTAGAGAGTCGCCCCAAAGGCGTAGATATCCGAGCGCACATCGGTGTGGCCTGAATCACCACCGTATTGCTCCAAAGGAGTGTACAGCGCCGTGCCCTGGCCCTGCAGGATGGTGATGGTGACTTCCCCTGGAGCTAGCAGCTTGACCAGGCCAAAATCAACAAGTTTCAGAAGGCCGCTGGGGGTGACTTTTAGGTTGCTGGGCTTGATATCGCGATGCAGAATTGGAGATTCCTGACTATGCAGGTAAATGAGAGCGTCGGCCAGTTGACCAGCCCAGTTGAGCACATCCGTTTCCGGGATAAAAGTAGCATTCTGGCGGGCTTCCAACATCATGGTGCGCAAGTCTTTGCCAGGCACATAATCCATCACCAGGTAATCGTGGCTGCTGATGGAAAAAAAATCCGAAACTTTTGGCAAATTGGGGTGGTCGAGCCGGGCGAGGACAGTTGCCTCGCGTAAGAATTGGTCGCGAGCTTCGCGCAGCATTTCCGGAGAAAGGGTGCGATCATGCTCCACCTCTTTGAGGGCGCACTGGCGGCCTTCCAAACGCAAATCGTCCGCCAGGTAGATGGAACCCATGCCACCCTGGCCAATGATGCGGCGGATGCGGTAGCGGCCGCGTAGAACTTCACCGGCTTTAATCGGTACAGGCAAAGCAAATACGCCTTTCAAAATATGGTACCCCGGCACTATCATTCGGCGTGAAAAAGCCGGAGTTGTGATGCACAAATGGATAAACTTTGATATTATTATACAGGATTAAGAGTGTGCTGTGAGGTTAATCTTTCCTTTGTGTGAAGTCAGTCAACCTGAAAGCAGGTCAAAATGCACCAAGAAGAGAAAGAAACCCCTTTAATTGTTGCCCAGACCGGGTTGTTAAACGGCCAACGCTGGAATATTGCTGACTGCCTGGTCATCGGAAGGGATGAAACCTGTGAGGTAGTTGTTCTGGATCGGCAAGTTTCGCGTAGCCATGCGCGTTTAACTCGTTTGGAAGAGGGCGTCCTATTGGAAGACCTGGGCAGCAAGAATGGAACATTTCGCAATGGGGAGCGGGTGGAAGAACCTTGTTTCCTGCAGGATGGAGATTTCCTCATGATCGGCCTGGTCCAATCCTTTGTTTTCCTCAGCTCGGATGCCACCATGCCGTTGGATGGAGGGCTGCTGATTCCTATGGATCACCCACGCCGCTTGCGACTGGACGTGCGCTCCCGCAGGGTGTGGGTGCGGGATGAAGAAATCATTCCACCGCTATCAGCCCCACAATTTAAGTTGTTGCATTTGTTATATGAACAACCCGGCAGGGTGGTCACGCGGCAGGACCTGGTGAATGTAGTCTGGGGTGAGGAAGAGGCGGTGGGGGTTTCCGAACAAGCAGTGGATGCCCTGGTTAGAAGATTACGCGACCGGTTATTTGCGATGGACGCGTCGCATAACTACATTGTCACCTTGCGCGGGCACGGTTTGCGCTTGGATAACCCAGAATGAAATTCCTGAATGACACAAAAATCCGCTCCAACTTGGAGCGGATTTTTGATAGGAATGTTGCGGTGGTTATGGTTTGGTCAGGTTCTTCTGCATGACGAAGCGCATAGCCAGGCGATAGACCTGGCGGAGGCGCTGGCTGATTTCCGGATTTTGACCTTCGCTCTGGCTCTGGTCGGCGACACTGTTCAATAATTGAAGAAATTCCGGGGTGATTTTTGCTTCATTTTGCTGCAGAATTTGGCGCGCACCTTCATCATCCGGGGCTGAGAGTAATTGTTCAATCAGTTGCACTTCCGGCGGCGGGGCGCTGGCAGCCTGTAGGACGCCGACAATCTTCTGCATCTTGTCCACGCGATCCAGGTAACCTTTCTGACGGGCAAGCTGTAACTCTTCCTTGAGCGCTTCGATGAAGAAGTCATTGATCTCCGGTAGAAAATCGCGGGTGGCTTTTTCAATGTCCGGTGCGCTCATAAGCTCTTCGAGTTTGGCCTTGGCTTCCTTGAATTTCTCCTGCATGGCCTCATCAATTTCTTTGGTGAGCTGGAGCAGTTTCTCGCGCAAGTCGGTCAATTTCTGTTTCTGCTCGCCAGCGGTGGCTTCGATGCGGTTGGAGAGGATCTGAAAAAATTCGTAATCAATCCCGCTGCGGGCGGCGCTGACCAGAGTGGTCAGGCGGGTTTCAGTTTCGGCAGTGGTGATTAAATCCAGTAATTTCTCGCGGGTCAGGCCATCCTTGGCGGCTTCCTGGAGGGATTGGATGGCGGCCTGGGCTTCCTGGGCTTGAGACTGCATTTCGCGCCCGATTGGGGACAGGGAAAGCAATTCCTGCTGCAGGGCGGCCAATTGACGGGCGGATTGTTCGTCGCCCTGGGCCAGGCTCACTTCAACAAGTTGGCTGACCAGGCTAAAGAAGGCTTCATCCATCAAATCCTGGTTTTCTTTGGCGATGGTTGCTCGTTCCTCCGGGCCAACGGTCGCTATGCGCTGCAATAGTTGAAGGCGGACCTGCTGGGCTTGTAGCATTTCCTTGGTGATGCCATCGGCCGCCAGGATTTTTTCCACCAGACTCTGGTAGGTGAACATGCTGGTTGGGCGCAAGAGGTAGGCTTTGCGTTTTGCCGGGGGCAGCCGATCAGTGATTTGGGTGATGTAGGGGCCAATCAGACGTTCTTGGTCGTTGACGGTCATAGCCAGTTCTGCTGGGAAGTAGGTGAGCAGTAATTCTTTGTCGGCATCGTGGTAGACGACCGGGGTGGCGAGGGCGCCCTGGTAACCACAATTGGGACAATTGACGGAGTTGACCGCTCCGCTCAGAAAGCGCTGCTTGGCTTCCGGGTCAGCAGTAACGTCAAAGAGTTGTTCAAGATCCGCCATGATTGGCTGACGGCAACGCGGACAGGTGGTGCGGGTTTGTGGCATGGGGTTACCCCTTGATCTAGGAATTAACGGAAAAATTATACCACGATGGATGATGACTTTCAGAAGGTATTTGAAATTGGCAACCAGGCTGATAGTGATGTGCTAAGTTTGGAAGATCTTCCGGGTAGAGTGTTCTAATAATCAGAAAATTTTGATGAGCATCACCACTGCGGTGGCGATCAAAAAGAGATGAACGCCTTTTTCGAAGAGCGCTAAAGGTATTGAACGGTTAATCTTACTGCCAACGAACTGCCCCAAAAAGAACATGGGAATTAATACCCAGGCATAACGAAGCACTTCCGGAGTGATGAGTCCGCTGGCACCCTGGCTAAACAGGATGATCAGGCCGACAGGGAAGAAATAGGCCTGGAGGGTGGCTCGGAAGGATTCGGCCGGCCACTTGCGCAAAGTGCCGTAGATAACTGCCAGCGGACCGTTGGCATTATAGGCCGCTCCCAGGATGCCGGCAAAAAAGCCGAAGATAAAGGCGGAGCGTTCACGAATTTTGGATTTGAATTGTGGTTTAATCAAGTTGAAAATTGAAAAAGCAATAATTACAATTGCCAGAATACCGGTCACTAAAGCTTCATAGGCTTTACTGAGCAGTAAAATCCCTAATGGAATGCCAAGAACCGAAGCCAGTACCAGCCGCCAGGCACTGCTGAGCTGTACCTTGCGCCAGTCCACCAGCAATATCAGAAAGGCATTAAAGGTATTCAGGGCTGCTGCTAGGGGAGATGCGGTTTGCACGCCAATCACAAGGGTGAGCAGGGGCATGGCAACCAATCCTCCGCCAAAACCAAACACCGAGCGGATTGTGGTGGCAAAAAACAGGATAAATGCAATTAAAAGAGTATTTAAGTCAATATTGCCGATGAAGTCCATGATGTTTCAGTGAATGCTATGCCTTTCCGGTCATCGATTGAAATCTATTAACTTCAGGCGTTTTTGGGTGTCTGGTTCTGGTTTTCCTTCTGTATCCCAGCCACGCAAGCGGTAATACTCTTTCAGTATTTGCTCCAAATCTGGCAGCTTGCCGGCTGAACCACCGCTGGGGCGCGCATAAGTTTTTAAGCGAGATGGCAGGTCGTCGTCCTTGCGTGTGATTCCGAGGCAGTTGTTAACCATTCTCTTCAGGTTAAAGAGCCGTTCGCCAATTTCGAGCAGTTCTTCCCCGCTGATGTCCCACCCGGTTGCTGCATGAACAAAATCGGCCAGCAACTGCGGACTAGGACTTGACTTGCCTATAAATTTACAGATGCCCAATGGGTTATACAGCCCGAAGAAATTCTGAAAGGCGACCGCTTCAAGCGCAGCATCTTCGCTGGAGAAGCGGTCTACCTTCCTGGGTGACCACGGCGAAGCATCCAGCCCATAGATGGTCCAGTAGGAGAGGCTCTCCAGGTGGCAGCCTCCGCGGTTGGCGGTGGCATAATTGGCCGCCATCGAGAAGGTGGCGCGCGGGTCGTGATAAGCCAGTTCCAAGCCCTTGGCGTGAATGGCATATTCTTCCGATCCGTTCCCATAATGCAGTGCCGCAGCCCGCGATCCCAGGGAGAGAACCTCACCGGCCCCGCGCTTTTCGGCCATCAATTGCAAGACTTTTTGTAATGATTGTGGATTCCCCCATTCCAGTGCAACCCCATCACAATCATCGGCTTGAATCAATCCGTTTTCGAAGGCTTCAAAGGCAAAGGCAGCCGTTCCAGAGGCACTGATGGTATCCATGCCCATGCGGTTACAGTAATCATTGGCTTTCAGGATGGATTCCAGGTCGTTTATTTCGAGCATGGCGCCGAGCCCGGCCAGGGTTTCATATTCAGGGCCTTCCCCCTGGATGTGGGTGCCGTCGCTGAGCTGAGCATCCACCCGGTGGCCGCAGCCAATTGGGCAGGCGAAACAGAAGGCCTGTTTCACACTATATTGCTCGGCCATGCTTTGCCCGCTGATTTCTTCAGCGCCGTCGGCCCAGTTGCCGCCCTTGTAGTTGTGGATGGGCAAATCCCCCATGGCTTCAGCGCCAGCCAGGCCGCCGGCTGTGCCGAATTTGGAAAGCCCAACAGTTTTGCTCTGTATGATTGGATTTTGCTGTTTGACCAGTTCACGATAACGAATCGGGTCATTTATTTCCACTTTTTCCAGACCATAAGCAACGATGCCTTTGATCAGCTTGCTGCCTAGCACAGCCCCCATGCCACCACGTCCAGCAGCCCGGCTGTGGGTACGACCGCCTTGCACAACGGCTGCAAAAAGCACCAGGCGTTCACCCGCCGGCCCGATCACGGCTGCGCGCGCTTTGGGGTGCGTCTCAGAGATCAACTGATCGTATGTGTCAAACGTATCCATTCCCCACAGGTGGGTTGCCGGGCGGATTTCTAGCGTGCCATCATGCACATACAGATAGACAGGTTGGGCGGCTTTGCCGCTGATCACCAGCCCATCCAGACCGGCTTTGCGTAATTCAGCGGCAAAATGGCCGCCCATATTGGCTTCATTCCAGATTCCGGTTAATGGGCTGCGCCCGCAAAAGCTCACCCGGCAGGCGGTCGGCATGATGGAACCCGTAGCCAGGCCATTGAATATGTAGAGACGACTATCCGGTTCCAGGGCTTGTACAGCCGGGTCCATCTCCCGGGCGTACAGCATGGCGGCATAGCCGCTGCCTAGTAGAAAACGGCGGACGTCCGCTGGATCGATCTGCTGTGGCAGGATTTCACCCGTGTAGAGGTTGATGCGCAGATATTTGCCAGAAAAACTCATTTGATCCTTCTCAAAATTGCTTGATCTGAATGGTATTGGAGATTATCCACTCCATTTTGCCGTTTGTCTCCTGTAAATCTATCCCATCCGGGAGCAGGCCAGACTGCGGGTTAGGGTCTCCGAAGACCCACAATTCATTGACTGGTTCTTTGCCTTCCAGTTCCCCGGTATGCTGAACCACTGGTCCTAACGGCAGCCAGCTTCCTACGCGGCCAAAGACGGGAATCTGATCCAGCGGGTAATTCTGAAACGAAATTACCTGACCGCCTGTGTAGTGTTCGCCATTCCAAAGGTGGACCCATCTGCCTTTGGGCAGGTAGATATCCACATTCCCGTCGGGTTGGGTGATGGGCGCCACCAGGATGGCCGGGCCAAACATGTATTGTTCCTCGAAGGCCCAGGCTGCTTTGTCGTGTGGAAAAGCCAGCGCCATCGAGCGCATCACTGGCAAGCCGGTCTGGCGCGCTTCGTTTTCACAATTGCGCAGGTAGGGGATCAAACGATAGCGGAAGCGCATCCAATCACTGACAATTTTCTCCACTTCCGGGCCGAAAATCCAAGGTTCGCGTTCGCCGATACCATGGAAGCGGGTATGGGAGGTGAAAACGCCGGCCTCGGTCCAGCGCACAAACAGTTCCGCGTCGGTGAGCGTACCGTAAAAACCGCCGATATCGTGGGCATAGAAGGGTACCCCACTCATGCCCCAGGACTGCCCACCGCGGATACAGGCGGCCATGCCTTCCCAATCGGATTGTGGATCGCCGCCCCAGCCCAACGGGTAACGCTGGCTGCCGGTCCACCCGGAACGGCCCCAGACAAGCGCTTCCCCGTGGCCATACAACTGGACAGCTTCATATACGCAGCGGTTGTAAATCAGCGAATAGACGTTGTGCAGCCGTTTACCACGATCGCCATTGAAGGCGACAACATTTTCTGGAATTGCCTCGCCAAAGTCGGTTTTCATGACTGCCACGCCCAGTTCAAAAAGGGATTTGTGTTGATCGCGGAACCATTCGTATGCCTGCGGATTGGTCAGGTCAATGATCCCGCTGGGGCATAACTGGGGCAGGGCTGTATCCAGCGGGTCGGGCATCCACTGGTGGATGTAAGGCCGTCCCTCTTCGGTCTTCAACAAAAAGCCGCGATTGGCCAGTTCGTTAAAAAGTGGATTGAAGGTGGAAATATAGGTGTATTCCCACAGGCATAAACGAACGTTATATGCTTTTAACTGGTTGATGAAACCTTCCGGGTCTGGATAGCGTTCAGGATCCCAGGAAAAGTCAAAGCGGGTTTCCATTTTGTGCCAGGCGCGTCCATCCAGCAAGATGACGTCCAATGGGATGTCTTTGGCACGCATGGTTTTGACCACATTCAGTAACTCGTCGGCAGTCCGGTAGAAGGCGCGTGCCATCCAGACCCCGTAGCTCCAGACCGGCAACTGTGGCGATTTGCCAGTCAGGTTGGTGTAGATATTGAGTATTTCTGCCGGAGTATCGGCAGCAAAGAGGAAAAAGTCCAGGTTGGCATCTTCCACCTGGACAATGTAACTGCGATGAGACCAGACTCCGTAGCCAACGGCGTGTTTTACCCGGCTGGGAGTATGCACAAAAAACCCCCAACCTTCTGGTGACCAGGCGAACGGGTTGTTTTTATAGCTGCGTTCGCAATTGGTACTGAGTGCATCGTAGTTCCAGCTGGTCAGCAGGTCGCCGCGGTGGTTGAGCCGACCGAATTTTTCGCCCAGGCCGTAAACTGGTTCTCCGCTCTTGAGCGCCAGCGCCACTTGCCAGGCGTCCGTTTCGCCGCGGGCAAAGGCATGAAAGCGGGTCGGACCTTCCATACTGCGGTCAGTGGTGGTTTCCAGCAGTAGGCGATTGTCCTTTTTCAGGCGAAAAGAGAAAGTCGAAAGGATCAATTCTAATTCCACGCCAGCTGATGATAAGACGACGCTATTGGCAGTTGATTTTATGTCGCAAGAGGTGGTTTGCGGTTCGCTGACCAGCAGACCATAATCGAAGCTATCCATTGTGTGGATCTGGAAGCGGATAACCCCTGGGGCGTAAAAAGATACATCCAGAAAACCCTCTTCACAAAAGAAACGCATACCGCCTGCAATGGGGTGGAAAGGTTTTACTGAGGCGATCCGGTGAAAACCGCGCTGGGCATTTAATGATTCCCGGTCAAAATACTCTCCCATAAAAAAATCTCCTCACTTGGATGCAGAATATCGAAATCGGTAGAAATTCACTTGAGCTTTAGGAAATATACTGGCTATTCCTTAAAGTTTTTTTCTTCCAAAGCTTGCACCTGGTGAAAAGCATTGGTCAGAAATTCTTTCTTAAATTCCATTTTTTGAGTAAATTGCATACTTAGCCATGAATCCACAATCTGGGCACCCAGGAAGGGAGCTGTGATCCAGCCGCCCATCGTAATGACGTTGGCATTATTGACAATTTTGGCGCGTTCGGCAGAGAAAAGATCATCCACCACGCAGGCATAAACACCTTTATGTTTGTTGGCCACAATGGCCATACCCTGGCCGGTACCGCAGATTAAGATGCCATGGGTTGCGCGGCCGTCCTGGATGGCTTCAGCCACTTTTGGCGCCTGTTCAAAGTATGGTCTGGGTTGTTCAGAGGATTCAATGCCAAAATCGAGAACAGTGACATCACCACGTTGATGGAGGTGCTCAACAATGGCCTGTTTTAACGGAAAACCGGAGAGGTCAGATGCAATTGCGATGGTAATATTTTCAGACATGAGTGCTCCTTGTTATACCGGAATAACGGCTTTTTTCTTTTCCAATACCTGTTCGACATGGGCGCAGATCACGGCGGCCGTCAGGCCGAAGCGTTCTTTCAGGTAGTCTACTGGGCCGACCTCACCGAACATTTCTTTTACTCCGACGCGCAGCATCGGGGTGGGGATTTCTTCAGCGAGGACTTCCGCCACCGCAGACCCAAGCCCGTTGACGATCTGGTGATTTTCACAGGTGACGATTGCACCGCAGGTCTGCGCCATTTGGATGACCAACTCGCGGTCGATCGGTTTGATAGTATGCATATCCACCACAGCGGCAGAAATACCTTGCTGAGCCAGTTGTTCGGCGGCTTTCAGGGCTTCGTTGACCATGACAACACCGGTCGCAATGATTGCCACGTCCTGCCCGCGGCGGATGAGTTTACCTTTACCCAGTTCAAAGGTTTCCGATTCATCGTAGATCACATTGGCCAGGCCGCGGTGAAGGCGCATATAGGTGCAACCCTGGTGTTCGACTGAACATTTCACCAATTTTCGCAACGAGACCGGGTCACTGGGCTCGAATACAACCAGTTTTGGGATATTGCGCATGATTCCCAGATCTTCAAAAGCCATGTGGGTGCCGCCATTCAGGGCGGCGGTCACTCCAGGGTCGCTGCCGACCAGTTTGACGTTCAAACGGGCATAATTGGCTGAGATGAAAAACTGATCATAAGTCCGCCTGGCTGCAAAACAGGCAAAGGTGTTGGCAAATGGTATTTTGCCGGTGGCAGAAAGCCCGGCAGAGATACTCACCATGTTGGCTTCCGCCACACCGACATTAAAGGTGCGCTGAGGGAATTCGTCTTTAAAACTCTTGGTACCGGTTGCCCGCATCAGGTCGGCCTCCAGCAGCACGATGCTTTCGTCTGCCCGACCCAGGTCCAAGAGGGTTTCGGTGTATACGGCACGCATTTCCAGTTGGTTACTCATAATGACTCCTGTACTGATCTTCAATAAAACAGGGATAGCCCGACTATTGGAAAATTCTGATCTACCCTATAATTTGGCAATTGCTTCCAGGGCGGTGGCGTAATCAAATTTCATGTTGTGGTTGGAGGCAATATTTTCAGCGAAATCGACGCCTTTGCCTTTGATTGTATCGAGCACAATCATCGATGGACGAACAGTCTCAGCTTGGGCGCGCACAATTGCCTGGTCAATTTGTGCTAGGTCATGGCCGTTTACGCGCTGGACAAACCAGCCAAAACTGACCCATTTGGCGGTCAGATCTTCGATGCTCATGATTTCGTTCATGAATCCATCAAGTTGGAGTTTATTGTAGTCAGTGAAAGCGATGAGGTGGTTGAGTTTGAACTGGGACGCAGCCTGAGCTGCTTCCCAAACCTGACCCTCATTCGATTCACCGTCTCCAATGATGACGTAGACCTTACTGTTAATCCCATCCAAACGATGAGCCAATGCGATCCCAATTGCCGAGGAAAGCCCCTGGCCAAGTGAACCGGTGGTCATATCAATGCCAGGGGTTAAGTTGCGGTCGCAGTGGCTGGGCAGGCGCGTACCACCCTGATTGAGGGTATGAAGCCAATCTTTTGGAAAGTAGCCTTTATCGGACAAGACACTGTACAGGGCCGGGCCGGCATGGCCTTTGGAAAGCACCAGCTGATCGCGGTCGGGTTTGCGCGGGTCGTGCGGATCGATGCGCATGTGCCGGTAATAGAGCAGTGTCAGTACTTCAACCACCGACATGGCCCCGCCGATATGGCCGATGCCCAGAAAGCCGATCATATCGATCGTTAGAGCCCTGATTTCTTTGGCTTTTGCGGTTAAGAACTCCAAAGTTTGTTTATCCAACATTTGATAATTCCTCCATGATATTACAAAGCGAGGGTTGGGATTTTTAGATAACGTGCGATCACAGCTAATTCAGCCGTGTAATCACCGTAGGTGAGGGAAACGTGGTGTTCCAACCCATGAGTCATGATGGTGTCTAATACTTTTGCGATTGGATTATCAAATCGGATTAGACCAGACGTGCCTGAAAATTGTTTTTCAGACCGCAACATTTCACCTTTACCGATTACAAGTTCAAAATGGGTGGTTGCTTCAGAAAGCCGAGCCAGGGTCACCGTTCCCGGTTTAAGTGTAAACTCCATCAAAAGTGGTAGTTTGCGGTTGGTATGCACAATTCCGCGGGGCTTGACCAGCGGATCGGCCATTGCCAGGGGCGCCAGTCCACAATGCCACAATACCGCTGTCTCGGCTTTCATATCCATGTGAACCAGGTCGGTGCCAAAGGCAGTGCCGCCACTCAGAGTCTGCAAGATCAATTGGGTCACAGTTCCATTGATATCGGCTTCACAGGAGCAGGGGATCAGGTTGTTGGTCATCATTGACATCGCACCGCAAGCAGCGCACCCCAGTTCCGTAAAGAATTCCGGCCAACAGCGCACGGCCATACCGTTCATTTTTGCTTCTGCTGCTGTCTCCTGCAGGGCCAGAAACGTGCGGATTGTGCCGTTCAATGCCTGCTGATCGAGATCTTCCAAACCGTCCAGTTCCTGACTTAATTGTTGTTGAATGGGGGTTACTTGTTCCTGAGGCACGGCTTGAACGCGCGCAAACAAATCCTTCAACTCCACCTGGACAATCTCCAATCCCAGTTTGTCAAGCAGACCATCTGGGTTGGGGATGCAGCTATCAAAGCCATGGGGGTGCTGGCCGAAACGTCCGATGCGGGCGTTTTGCAGGGTGCGCAAAGTATGACCGGCATTGGCAAGCACCTGGATTTTAAGCATTGCCGCTGGATCTTCCGGGTGGGTGTAAAGATAATCGTATTCAAGCGAAGCACGGTGCAGGGCATGCCCGGTCAGGTTGATGCCGCACAGGGAGTTCAGGCGAAGCCGGCCACCGGTAGGTTCTTCTGGAAATGCCCACAACAGCACGGGTACTCGGGCAGTATCGGCAATTTGCCTGGCCATGGAGCTGTCAGCAAAGGAACAGTACAGCAAAATCAGCAAATCGTATGGGGTTGCCGTCAGTTGGTCCAGTATCAGAGGCACCTGGTTACTGTCTGTTACCAGTTCGTTTGGGCCACAAAGACAAAAGTTGTTTTGGAGCAGAACAGCCCGAGTCCGTTGCAGCATTTCGGCTGCAAAGGGGATATCAAAAGTAGTGCGGGCAATGGGGATTAGTGCGATTGTTTTCAAATTAGTTTTTCCTGATCGGTAGGATCGGTTGAGTCGAAAAAGAAGGTATTCAGTGCTAGCGCAGCAGCACCGATCATCCCGGCTTTTTGCCCAAAACTAGTGACACGAATTTGAACGGCATCTCCGAGATGACTGAAAGCACATTGTTTTACGGTATTCTGGATTTCAGGCAGCATGCTTGCTTCAGCGTATGCCAGTAAGCCACCCAGAACGATCATTTCAGGGTTGAGAATATTTATCAGGTTTGCCAGGGCAATCCCAAAATAGCGCGCTCGTTCTTTGAGCATATTCAAAACTTCAGGATCTCCGGCCTTGGCAGCAGAAAAAATTTGTTCCATCGGGTTTAGCGATTCGTTCTGCAATTCTTTCGCCAGAATACCTTGCGGGTTGGCCTGAACAATTTGGTGTGCCAGACGGATGATTGCCGGCTCGGAGACCAGTGTTTCAAGGCAACCATGGTTCCCACAGCGGCACAGTTCGCCGCCATCCGGGATGATGATTGAGTGTCCAATTTCACCGGCACCGGCTGCCATGCCGCGATAGAGGTTATCATTGACGACCAAACCTGCTCCGACTCCGATACGGGCATAAATAAATGCCATCGAATGGACATGTTTTCCAATGCCAAACATGGATTCGGCCAGACACATCAGGCGCACATTGTTATCTACCACAACCGGCAAACCGGTTTTTTGCCTGACCCAGTCGCGAATCGGAACATCCCTCCAGCACAGGTTGGGCGCATTGACATTCACACCAGTTTCCACATTGACCAAACCGGAGGCACCAATGCCGACACCAACAATTGCATCCACGGGGATTCCAGATCGTTGAATCAGCTTAATGATCTGAATCCCCATATCCCGCACGACAATTTCTGGATCGCTGCAAATTTCATACTGAATGGAAACTGTGTGATGAATATTCGCCAGCAGGTCGGTGATGACAACGTGAAATTCACCAATACCGATATGTACGCCGATGGCATATCGGGCAGTAGGGATCAATTCCAGCACCATCCGCGGCCGGCCAACTCGTGGGGCAACCGATTTTCCTACACCTTCCTCGCGTGCAATCCCTTGGTTGATTAATTCGTTAACCAAATTTGTGATGGTGGCAGTGGTAAGGCCGGTCAGGTTTGCCAATTCAATACGTGAAATTTGCCTATATTGAAGTAAACCTTTGAGGATAGAATGGATATTTTGTAATTTGGCCGTTACCTGGTTGCTTCCCATAAACGCTCCGGATACGGTGAAAAATTTATTAAATTGATTAATAAATTATAGACCCGTCCATAAAGAAAGTCAAGAATTGTTCCTGGCGGATTTTAATTACTACTCATGCAAGGATCTGTACTCCGAAAATCAAATATGCAGAATAGGCCTTGTCTTTTTAGAAATTTCCGAAATTAAAAAACTGTTGATTATACTGGTTTTTGCCTTATCCCAAAAACAACCATCCATGACATGGTATTACAATAACAAAGTACATTCTCTAAGGAGAATAAATGCTGGAAGAAACCTTATTTCAAACCAATCCGGTCATCAAGCGCTTTTCGGGTAATCCAGTTCTGACACGACAGGATATCCCGTATCCTGCCACGTTGGTCTTTAATGCCGGCGTGACAGTTTTTAATGGACAGTTCGTTACTGTGTTTCGTAATGACTATGGCGAATGGGGCAACCCTGTTTTTGCGGGCACCAATCTTGGCTTAGCTACCAGCACAGATGGAGTCCGCTGGCAGGTACATCCCCGGCCGATCTGGACATTGGAAGATGTAAAACGCGATTCAGCGCACCTCTTCCCTGGAGATTCGGCAGAGTGGGAGGTGCTGCGCGCCTATGACCCACGCCTGACGGTGATTGATGGGCAGTGTTACATGTGTTTTGCCTTGGACACGCGTCATGGGCTGCGCGGTGGGATAGCTCGCACAGAGGATTTTGCTCATTTTGAAGTTCTTAGTCTTTCAGCGCCAGATAACCGCAATTTGGTTCTTTTCCCAGAGAAAGTTGGTGGTAATTTTTTGCGCCTGGAACGCCCAATGCCTATATATAGCCGGGGGGTGGGTGACTGCTTTGATTTGTGGTACTCTGATTCACCAAATTTGACTCACTGGGGAAATCACCATTGTGTGCTTGGGGTCGAAAGTGTGCCCTTTGCCAATGATAAAATTGGCCCGGCAGCACCGCCGGTAAAAACCGAACAAGGTTGGCTAACCCTGTTCCATGCCGTCGATCGTGACCCCCAGCGCGGGAAAAACGGTTGGGAAGAGCGTTGGCAAAAACGCTATACGATTGGTGTGATGCTGCTCGATTTGAAAAATCCATATCATGTGTTGGGAATGAGCAAATTGCCATTAATGGTTCCCGAAGCAGCGTATGAACAGAATGGCTTCCGGAACAATGTGTTGTTTCCTGGTGGAATGATCCTGGAGAAAAGCGGCGAAGTAAAAATATACTATGGTGCTGCCGACACCGTCGAATGCCTGGCTACAGTGCATGTGGATGAGTTATTAAGGCTGTGTTCTCACCGGCCATAGTGGAAGTGAAATTTCGCAAAATTCACAAATTGATCCCAATCATAGTTGGTAATTTCATGCACACCCTGCCGGAGATGATATCCGATGGTATTCATCACTGGCGTTTCGATTTGATTTTTCATATCCAGTGATAAGCCACTTGTGCCGTAAAGTTGGTAGGCTGGAGAAGCATACACCGCCGATAAAAATTCGCCATGGGGGTCAGCCCACAAATCTTCACTGGCACTGGCAATGTACAGCGGGCGGGGGGCGATACAGGCCAGCAGCAGATGCTGGTCAACGGGTAAATTTTCTTCGTGATCATTATATTGCTTGAAATTTTCACAAAACCAGTGTGGGAAACGGGTATTGATGGCCTCCAGGGTTTCACCGAATTTACGCCGCGAGAGGGCTGCGCCGCCGCAGCCGGAATTGTTGGCAATGACCAAACGAAAACGCTCGTCCACAGCCCCGGCCCATAAAGCAGCTTTCCCCAGGCGCGAATGACCCAGGACAGCTATACGCTGCTCATCGATATCGGCGTCGCTTTCGCAATAGTCCAGGATCCGGCTTAAGCCCCAGGCCCAGGCGGCAATGGAGCCCCATTGATTGGCAAGCGGGTGGCTTTGGCCATCTAGATAAAATAGTGGATGAATACCATTTTGAAAACCGTCGTTAAAATCTGGATCCAAGTCACCATAATAGGCTGTTGCCAGCCCGAAGCCATTTGCTAATATTGTAGCCACAGGCCAGCGTGTATCCCTGGCGCCGCGGGATTCCTCGGTAGCCCGATGTTGAATCACTCCTTGTTTTCCTTCCGGGATCCATTTTTTGGATATCAGGATTCCAGCGTCGGGATGGATGGTATGGTTGCCTTCAAAATTCAATCCCATATATAGGGGGGCTGCTGCCTGTCGCTGATTGGGTAAATAGATCAGAACATCCAATCCACAGGAACGTTTATTATTTTGAAACGAGATTCTTAATTGCTTACGGGTAGCAGTGCCGTTCAGTGCATCCTTGTCACAGGAAAGAATTGTTGTATGGGTTTTCAAGAAAGCATCTGGAAACGCACCGTATACGTGGGTTGTAAACAGATCGATGATTTCTTTGCGCC
This sequence comes from Anaerolineaceae bacterium, assembly GCA_041741455.1. Taxonomy (GTDB): domain Bacteria; phylum Chloroflexota; class Anaerolineae; order Anaerolineales; family Anaerolineaceae; genus CALESS01. The sequence goes on from JBGSJZ010000011.1 coordinate 89,668, forward strand.
GCTCTCGCCAGTGGAGTTGGTCAGTCACTTTGAGGCCATTGGAGAATTCCATCAATTCCGGTAAAACATAGGATGGTACTTTGGTTTCATCTGTGATAGTCATGGGTTTATGCCTTCGCATTTCGGTTGCTCTACGAATTATCACATATCTTTTGTCTGCCAATGTGATTCTTTGATTTTCGGTTTTTCCAAATAAACCGAAAAATTAAAATATGAAGGAATCATCTTCTGCAATTATCAAAGAACATGTAAAATCAAGACATTCAATACGGAGGAAGGTTGGGAACGTTTACGGGCTTTATCTGAAAAAGACCCTCATTTTCCACTTTTTTGCAAAGATTATGTTTATTCGAGGGAGTTGATATGCAGAGTGAAACTGTTCAATATGGCTGCTGGCAGAATTGCCAGCGAATTTCCAATGGAACCATTGAAATCATTGCCACGACAGATGTGGGTCCGCGCATCATCCGCTTTGGATTTGTGGATGGAGAAAATGAATTCCGCGAGGTACCCGAACATGCAGGGTTGACCGGGGGGGATGAGTGGCGTTCCTATGGTGGACATCGTTTATGGCATGCGCCAGAAAACCGGCCACGCTCATACCAGCCGGATAATGACCCCGTTGAGTTTAAAGTGCTGCCAGACGGCTTGCGACTGACCCAACCGGTGGAAACCCGCACAGGCATCCAGAAAGAAATCGAAATTGAACTTCGGGGAGATTATCATCTCAGGGTGATTCACCGGCTGAAAAATACAGGATTGTTTATGCTGGAATTGGCACCCTGGGCGCTTTCTGTGATGGCACCTGGAGGTGTGGCGATGTTGCCTTTGCCGGAAAGAGGTTTCCATCCACACGATTTGCTGCCATCCAGTTCCATCACTTTGTGGGCATACACCGATTTGAGTGACCCGCGCTGGTCATTTGGCCGTCAATTTGTGCTGCTGCGACAGGATGCATCCTGCCAGACTCCGCAAAAAATTGGCGGCGAGATTACAGCAGGTTGGTGTGCCTATGCCCGGCAAGGACATCTTTTTGTGAAACGGTTTCAATTCCAGGCCTGCGCACAATACCCGGACCGCAATTGTAATGTCGAAGTTTTCACAAATCAAAAAATGCTGGAATTGGAAACATTAGGTCCATTGGTAGAATTGCAGCCTGGTGAAACTGTGACTTATGTGGAAGATTGGAATTTACTAAGGGATGTTTCCCAACCACAAAGCGAGGCAGATGTCATCCAAAATATCCTGCCCCTGATAAACAACTTGTAAATCAAATTCAACCTCAGAAAATTAACCAAGAGCAAGAGCTCTCGGTTTTTATTAAGAGGTTCCATGTTCTTTGTGAAATGACATACAAATATGACAAAATTAACTTGACAGGTGCGTTTTGTTTTTCTATAATAAGATCTAGATTAATTAAAATGATTAATTAATTAAATTGATTTTTGAGCTTCACACTCCTTCTGGGATGATTGGTTGTTTCTAAAAATAGAAATCAAATGCCCAAAACCCACCAAATTGCTCAACTTGCCATAATAGCTAATAACACTGTTTCGATGGTGTTTAATAATCAAACCAGTGTATTGGAAAGCCTCCAGGTGGTTCAAAAACCATCGTAGATTGTCTGGGAATCTGATTCCCTGCCTCATTAAAAAGTACTAGATTTTGGAAGGAGGTGCGCCTAGACTGATCATCCCAATGGCTTTTACACCAATTCAAATCATTTAATATAAAAAAGGAAAAAAAGATGAAGAAGAACACCTCAACCTTGATTGTATCGCTTTTAATCTTCGTACTGTTGTTATCAGCTTGTGCACAGCCCACAACAGCCCCGGAGCCCACTGCAAAGCCGGTCGTTGTAGAACCCACCAAAGTACCAGAACCCACCAATGTACCCGAACCAACCGCGGTTCCGACCGAGGCACCTCCTGTGGAAGTTGTAGAACTGCGGATGACCTGGTACACCGATGGAAACGAAGATGTAGTGATGCGCGCGCTGCTTGACAAGTTTGAAGCTGCTAACCCAGATATCAAAGTTGTCCTGGACAACGTAGCATACAATACCATCCTGGAGAATTTACCCATTCAATTAGAAGCCGGCGAAGGTCCTGATCTGGCTCGTGTAACCCAATTGGGTATTTTATCCAAGTATTTCCTCAACATCAAACCATTTGTTGCCGATCCTGGATATTGGGAAGAAAACTTTGGCCCATTCCTGAACTGGATGCGCCCCCCGGGTGATACCGATGGTATTTATGGGATGATGACGCAGTTAACCGTTACGGGTCCCTACATTAACCGCACACTGTTTGAACAGGCTGGCGTAGCTGTCCCCAGTGATTCCTCTGACTCAGTGACCTGGGAAGAGTGGGCCGAAGTAACCAAGCAGGTTGCCGAAGCTACCGGAACTGATTTTGCGATGACCATGGACCGCACCGGCCACCGACTGGCTGGCCCGATGATCAGTCAGGGTGCAAAATTCCTGGGAGAAGACGGTTTCCCGGCAATTGATGACGAAGGCGCCCGCAAGATGTTCCAATTGATGCTGGATTGGCACGCTGACGGCACTATGCCAATGGATGTGTGGGCTGGCGCAACTGGATATCTGCCTGCTGCCGATTTCTTCATCAATGGACAGGCTGTGCTGTACATGTCTGGATCATGGCAGATTGGCCAGTTCAAAGATAAAATCGGCGATGCCTTTGACTGGGAAGTAATCCCCAATCCCTGCGGCCCAGCCGCCTGCACCGGTATGCCCGGCGGCGCTGCATTGGTAGGTATCAATACCACCAAACACCCCGAACAGGTGGCCCGTGTGTTAGATTTCCTGGCTCAAGAAGAAAATTTGGCTGAGTTCTCTGCCAAGACACTCTTCATCCCCGGCCATCTGGGCTTATCTGGCAAAGGTATCGATTACCAAACCGATGTTGAATCTGCTAAACAAGCACTGAACATGTTTGTTTCCCAGGTAGGAAAGTTGGATCCGATTGCCTACACAATGCAGGCCTATACCTACAACACCATTGTTTTCAACGCCATCCGCGACCGCCTGACTCAGGCGATGGTAGGTGAACTTACGTTGGATCAAGCGATCATTCGGATGCAACAGGAAATTGATGATGGTCTTGTTGCAGCTGGTGCAAAGTAATTTGACTTAGCTTTTATACAGGGCGGCGACAAACGCCGCCCTGTATAAGTTTTTGAACAATTTCCAAACCATCAAAACTTGGGTAGGTGGGCTTGTAACCCGCTAAGAGTACCCTATTACCCCAACTTTTCGAAATAATATACAATTTATACAGTTATTTCCAGTGGCATATGGAGATGGATAATGACAATCATCAAACATAGGAAGTTGTCTACAACGATCAAAGATGGCTTTGGCGCGCTGATAAATGCAATTTTAAGCATTTTTATCAATGCTTTAGATTGGATTATGGATCCGATTCAGCGCAAAATTGGCGTAAAACGCATGGCTTACATTTTTTTGCTGCCCAATCTATTGATTTTTGGTATTTTTGTTTTATTTCCGATGCTATTAAACTTTTATTATTCACTAACTGGCGGCACGCTGCTGTTTCCTCAAGATCGCCCATTTGTTGGCACCGAAAATTTTCGGGTTTTGTTGGATTGCCAGAATTACTTAGACCCTAATAGTTGTGCAGAAGATTTATTTTGGCGGGCAATTTACAATACCTTGTGGTTTGTAGTGCTTCAGGTTGGTGGGATTGTGGTTCTCTCACTGGTTACTGCCCTGATTCTAAATCGGAAGATCATTGCGCGCGGTTTTTTCCGTAGCGTTTTCTTTTATCCGGTTTTATTGTCACCAGTTGTGGTAGCACTCATTTGGAAATGGATCTTGCAGCGCGATGGATTATTGAATGCAATCATCACCCAGTTGGGTGGGGAACGGGTACCATTTCTTCTGAATGCTGATTGGGCTACTTTCTGGGTAGTGTTTGTCAGTATCTGGGCGAATATGGGCTTTTTCACACTCATTTTGCTGGCCGGATTACAAGCGATCCCTCCAGATTTGTATGAAGCCGGGGCGATGGATGGGACTTCGGATTGGCAAAACTTTCGCTTTATAACGTTACCCTTGCTGATGCCAACCATGTTTGTAGTGCTGGTCCTTGCTCTCATCCGTGCTGTGCAGGTTTTTGATCAGATCTTTGTGCTGACTGGAGGCGGCCCTGGTTCGGCGACATTATACCTGGTCCAGTATATTTACAATACCGGTTTTTCCAATCAGATTCATCAATTTGGTTTGGCTGCAGCCGCTTCAGTGGTGATGGCAGTTGTATTGATGATTTTCACCCTGATTCAATTGTATCTTACTCGTAAATCAAATGCGGTCTAGGGCAAGGTAAAGGAAAAAAGCATGAATATCAAACAATTCTTAACCCGGACAAGAAGGCATAAAAAAGTTGGTGTTTCCGATGTGCTAAGTTACTTCTATCTCATTATGGGTGTGGTTCTAATGTTTGGGCCGGTAATTTGGTTAGTGATGTCATCATTTAAAACTCCGGCCGCCCTGGTCAAATTTCCACCCACTTTTCTACCATATGTCCAGGAAACGGTGATGGTAGAAGGATATGAAAACCCATTGCCCTTATTTGATGTTACCCTTTCGGATGGCACACATAAAAATTTGGCCCAGGTACGCAGGGTTGGCTTGGAAGCGCAAATGGTCGACCCTCAGAATCCTGGAGAAATCATCAAAGTAAATATTAATCAGCGCACCGAAATCAATAAGCTTCATTTTGAATGGTCCAATTATTCTGAATCGTTAAAAGGATTCAGCTTTATGCAGTATCTTTATAATAGTGTTGTAGTTACTGTAGCTGCTACAATTTTAACGCTGATTATCAATAGTATGGCGGCTTTTGCGCTCAGTAAATATGAGTTTAAAGGCCGCAACCTGATTTTTGTCATCATTATCAGCACTCTTTTGATCCCAATTTCCGTCATCCTGGTGCCGGTCTTCCTGGTCATCACCAAATTGGATCTAAACAATAACTTGTTAGGGGTGATTATCCCCGGTGCTGCAACGCCAACCGGTGTATTTTTGTTGCGCCAGTATATGTTAACCATTCCAGATGAGTTGTTATCTGCAGCCAGGATTGATGGCGCTTCAGAATGGCGGATTTACTGGCAGGTGATGTTGCCGCTGGCTGCTCCCGCGCTGGCGGTATTGACCATCTTCTCGGTAATGTGGCGCTGGAATGACTTTTTATGGCCACTGATTGTGCTCAGCCAGAATGAATTATTTACACTCCAGGTCGGGTTAAATTCCTTCCAGGGTGAATTGAATGTGAAATGGAATTATATTTTGGCAATGACGGTTATGACTTTATTGCCGATTACGGTTGTGTTTGCGTTCCTGCAGCGATACATTACAACCGGCATCTCATCCACCGGAATGAAGGGGTAAGCCTTCTTCGAAAGGTCATGCTGGATTTCTTCACAACGATCCCTGTTTATGGGAAAGCAGTTTGCTTATGCGCATCCAACAACCAAAGCCGATTCTTCTTCAATCAGAAGCATCCGAATCATTAATTTTTAAAGGCCAAAATGGAGAGACCTTTCAGATTTCTGTTCTGGAAGAGGATCTCATTCGGGTTCAACATTTTCCAGATGGCAAACCGCGGCTGAAACGTACCTGGTCAATCGCCGGTGTGGATGGTGATGTCCCGTTGGAAGGCCGGCAGCGGAATGATCTCAGTTCTTTTCGTTTGCCTGGTTTTACACTTCATCAGCAGGATGGCTTGCTGCAGGTTTCCACAGGTTGTTTACAGGTGCATATTGATCCCACCGATTGCAGCCTGGTTTGGCGGTCCCGGCAAAATGGGGAACCTTTTGCTGCCGATTTAAATCGGCGGGCGTATGCCTATGACCAGGCTGGGGAAACCATTTTCCACTACATGCAACGCCGGGAGAACGAACATTATTACGGCTTTGGCGAACGTTCAGGTTTTCTGGATAAGAATGGTCGTCGGATGCGTATGCTTAATTTGGATGCACTGGGGTATAACGCAGAAACCGGTGATCCCTTATACAAGCACATCCCTTTTTATATTACCTATGTGCCGGAATTGAAATTGGCGTATGGATTATTCTATGACAATCTCAGTACAACGGTTTTTGATATGGGGCAGGAGCATGATAATTATTATGGACCGTACCGGTATTACCAGGCTGAAGCAGGTGACCTCGATTATTATCTGATTTTTGGTCCGAAAATTTCAGATGTAGTGCAAAAATTTTCTAAACTGATAGGTCACCCTGCATTGCCGCCGCGCTGGTCATTGGGTTATTTAGGTTCCAGCATGTTGTATACCGACGCACCCAACGCCCAGGAAGAATTGAAGAAATTTGTCCAAGATTGTCAGCAGTACAACATTCCTTGTGATATGTTCCACCTTTCCTCAGGGTATGGATCTGGGGCTGATGGAAAGCGGTATGTCTTTAATTGGAATTTTGAAAAAATCCCTAACCCGCGTCAGATGATCGATACTTTTCATCAGGCCGGAATGCATGTAGCGGCCAACATCAAACCTTGCCTTTTGGATACCCACCCACGGTATGCAGAAGTCGCCAAGTTAGATGCGTTTGTCAAAGATTCTAAAACCGGACAGCCATATCTGGATTATTTCTGGGATGGATTTGGTTCCCATCTTGATTTCACCAACCCTACCGCCTACCGTTGGTGGCGGGAAAATGTACGCGAATGGCTGCTGGAATACGGTGTGGATTCAACCTGGAATGATAATAACGAATACCCGATCTGGGATGATGATGCAACCTGTTGTGGCTTTGGCGAAGAAATCAAGATCAAGCATATCCGACCGATCCAGCCTTACTTAATGGTGCGTTCCTCGTTAGAGGCACAGCGCGCTTTCAATCCACACAACCGCCCATTTCTGCTGGCGCGCAGTGCTGCACCGGGGACCCAGCGCTACGCCCAAACCTGGTCAGGTGATAATGAAACCTCCTGGAATACTCTGAGGTTCAACATCCCGATGGGGTTAGGGATGAGCCTTTCTGGATTCCCAAATTTTGGCCACGATGTTGGCGGATTTGCCGGGCGGGGGCCGTCTGCGGAGCTGTTGGTGCGTTGGGTGCAAAACGGAATTTTCCATCCTCGTTTTACCATCCACTCCTGGAACAACGACGGGACCGCCAATTCCCCCTGGATGCACCCAGAAGTGTTGCCGATCATCCGAGAGACAATTGAATTTCGATATCGTTTGTTGCCTTATTTATACAGCCTGTTATTTGCTGCCCATTGCAACGGTACGCCCATTATCAGTCCACTGGTTTATTACTTCCCGGATGACGACCAATGCCAGACCGAATCCTTTGATTTTATGCTTGGAGATCAATTACTGGTGGCTTCGGTTTTGGAAGAAGGCGCTCGCCAACGTAGTATCTACCTGCCACAGGGATGCGATTGGATTGATTTTTTCACTGGTGTTTATTTCACGGGGGGACAGACGGTTACTGTACCGGCTCCCTTGGAACGCAATCCAATTCTGGTCCGGGCTGGCGGAATTCTGCCCTTGGGGAAGGTGATGCGGTATGTAGGTGAACAACCGGATGACCTGCGCCAGATTTATCTTTTCCCGAACCGTCAACAGGGCAGCGGACACTTCACGCTTATTGAAGATGATGGTATCAGCCTGGGATACCAACGCGGGGAATTTAGCGAGTTGAAGATCAACCTGCAAACTACCCTGGATGAAATCCAACTGGAGATCGGCTTTGGGCAGCATGGTTACCCATTGCCGTATAAATCATTGGAGGTTATTCTTCCCGCTGGAGAAGAGCGCCCGCTGCGGGTGAAAGCTCCACTAGAATTGCAGGTGTGGACGAATGTCCGGAATTCTTGATTTTTTTAGAGCGCTGAGTTCATTTAGAATCAGGGATTTTCCCTCTATCTGCAGCCGGCCCTAAAAAGGATGATCTCCGATTGTTGCTGATGGATTTGAATTAAATTCCTATTTTAATTACTGATCGCTCTCGGTTGCTGCGCGCAGACCGGAGCGATCAGTATATTTTTTACGTGGTCCCCAGTAAGCCCGGCCAGCCTTTCACTTTAATTGAGATGAACTAGTATTACAGCGCAAGGTTGGGTAAAAGGATAGCAAGTCGAGCGAGCTTGGACTTACGGTGAGACAAATAAGCCTGGAAATTTCGTTTCTGATAATAACGAACCCGATGTAAAGCGGCAGCAGCATCAAAAACAGGCTT
>JBGSJZ010000012.1:0-14486 GCA_041741455.1 Anaerolineaceae bacterium
AGACGTAGCGCAACCCGGCTTCCACCCCCAAATCAGCTGCCCGCTGCAACGTGCCGGCCGAGGTAGGCGAGGCGCGGCGGCGCTTGTAATCCGGATGGAAAGCGGTGACATGCCAGGGAATATCCGGCGAGACCGAGACCAAAAAACTGGCGGCGTCCCACAACTCCTGGTTGGAATCGTTGAAGCCGGGGATGACCAGCGTCACCACTTCCACCCATAAGCCGAGTTCCTTTGCCAGGTGGATGCTATCCAGCACGTGCTGCAGGGCACCGCCAAGCGTGCGATACTGGCTGTCTTGCATGGTCTTGAGATCCACTTTGAAGGCAGTCAGGTGTGGAGCCAGCAGGCGCAGGACCTCCGGGGTGGCATAGCCGTTGGAGACCATGGCCGTGCCCATGCCCAAGGTGCGGGCGTGCTGGAAGATTTCCAGCGCCCATTCGCTGGTGATCAGCGGCTCATTGTAAGACGAAACTACCAATTGCGAGCCAGAGCGACGGGCCACCTTGACCAGTTCCTCCGCTTCAATCGGCTGGATGTGCTCACCGCCGTCACCCAGCTCAGTGTCCCGCAGGATCTGCGAGATGTTCCAATTCTGACAGAAATCGCAGTGCAGGTTACAGCCCAGCATGCCAAAGGTGAAGGCCCGGCTGCCCGGTAGCAAGTGGTAAAAGGGCTTTTTCTCTACAGGGTCAGCATGAGCCGATGAAACATAGCCCCAGGGCACGCGCAGTTCGCCCTCGCGGTTGCTGCGGACGTGGCAGATACCCGCCCGACCTGGGTGAATCAGGCAGCGGTGGGCACAGGCAATACAGCGCAGGTCACCATTTTCCAATGGCTCGAAGAGCGTGCCGGGGGCGGTAAAATCGTGAGGGGAGTGGTCTTTGCGGAACATGGTTTAGTTTAACCTTACCATGAATTCGACGGAAATCAATCCTACAACTTTGGGCGCGGCGTCAATGTGGGTGTGGGGGTCACAGTCGGCAGGGCGGGCAGGCCCTGCAGGGCATAGATGCTCAAGTTGGAAAAACTGACCGTCACAGCGTTGTCGCCACCAGGGCGGGCGAACAGGCCAAAGCGGCCTTTGGTGAAAACCGGGTCACGGGCAGTGAACTGGTAGGCATCGTCGATATAAAAGCGCATTTCCTGGCCCAGCATGGCAATGCCGATGCGGTGGGCGGTGGCTGCCCCCGGGCGGATCTGTGAACTGGGCTGCCAGTCGACTGGCACTTCAGCCCGGCCGTTGCGCACCCGTTCCAAGCGCAGGCGACCCTCACAGGAGATGACAAAGCGGTAGTAATCCTGGCTGCTCATCGCCCGGAAGATGACCCCAAAGGCATCCTGGTCCCGGCACAGGCTGGGGTCGACCTCCACCATCAAGTAAAAGTCGGTCAGGTCAGGTTCACTGCGCAAGCTGGTCAGGCTATTGCGGCCGGTCTGGATCGAGATGGTCAGTTCGGTCTGTCCCAGGCTGACACGCCCGAGCGAGGTCTGGCTCAGTTCCCAGGGCACAGCCGAGTCAAAATCATCCTGCAGCAGCAGTTCGCCAGCGATCGGACTGAAATCTGGGGTTGGTGATGCTTCATAGGTCGGCAGCGGAGTAGGTGTGGCAGTCGGCGGGAACCAGACAATGCTGGGTGTGGCTTGTAGTGTGGGCGGCAGAGACATGGCAGTTGGCTGCGGCTCCGGCGTGCTGAGAGAACCGGCGCAAGCGGCCAGCAGCAAACCCCCAAACAAGGTCAGTTTAAGAAGAAAACTAGTTCGCATCAGATGTTACAATCCGGAAATTGATTTCGTAACAATCACATTCATTATATCCAAGTAATTAATAGTAGAATGAAACAATTTCAGGAAGGGAACTTTTGGATCTTTTTCATGCAACTATTCCTGGCAGCTCTTCCCATCGTTCTTTTATTAATTTTGATGGCCGTTTTCAAATGGAGCGGTAGACGCGCTGGCATCCTCAGTTGGTTCGTCGCGTTGATAATTGCCGCCGCCTTTTTTGGGCTGACCCTGCAGGTTTGGCTGGTGTCCCAATTGAAAGGCCTGATTTTCTCTTTGTATGTCCTGGCAATCCTCTGGCCGGCCCTGTTGCTGTATAACCTGAACAACCAGGTGGGCGGCATCCAGGCCCTGACCGCATGGCTGAGTAAACTGGTGCCAGATCGCTCGCTACTGGTCATCTTACTGGCCTGGCCTTTCAGTTCGATCCTGGAAGGTGTGGCCGGCTTCGGCTTGCCGATCGCCGTGGCCGCACCGATGCTGGTCAGCCTGGGCGTCACTCCACTCACTTCGGTGGTTGCTTCCGCCATCGGCCACACATGGTCCGTCACCTTTGGCAACATGGGGGTGGTCTTTCAAAGCTTGGTCAGTCTGTCCGGTTATTCGGAAGCCGAGATCCTGCCATATGCCGCGTTGATGATGGGCATCGCCTGCCTTTTGTGCGGATTGGCGGCAGCCCATGTGCTGGGGCAAAAAATGCACTGGAAGGTGATCGTCCTGCTGGCCGGAATCATGGCTGTGGTTCAATACCTGGTGGCATGGATTGGCCTGTCGCCCCTCGCCAGCTTTAGTGCCTCCGTAGTTGGCCTGATGTTGGGAATTTTACTCGGAAAATACAGGCGATCCCCTGAGAAGGTCAGTGCCTTCCCCACAGCGCTGTGGGGCACCCTGGGCAGCTATGGCCTGCTAACCCTGTTGACCATGGTCATTTTCATCGATGGCCCGGTCAAACGCTGGTTGTACCCCGTTTTGTGGCGACAGCCCTTCCCGGAAGTCATCACGACCTCCGGCTTTGTTACACCGGCTGGGTTTGGCCAGACCTTTCGTTGGTTTGCCCACCCCGGCTTGATCACCTGCCTGGTCATCGTCCTTGGTTGGTTAATTTTCTCCCGGCTAAAGCTCGCCAAACCCGGGGATTTCCGGACTGCAGCCCGCCAGACCTACCAGGGAGCCTTCCCGGCGACGATTGGCATCATTGCCACTGTCGGCTTGTCGGTGATGATGGATCACTCAGGCATGATGCTGTTATTGGCCCAGGGCTTAAGCGAGGCAACCGGCCGGGTCTTCCCGATTCTTTCACCGATCATCGGCATGCTGGGGACATTTGCTACCAGCAGCAACACCAACTCGAATGTCTTATTTGTCTCCCTGCAAAAACAGGTGGCCGGGTTAATCGGCATCCTGCCGGTCATCCTGGTGGCCAGCCAGACTGCCGGCGGTTCTTTAGGCAGCATGATCGCACCTGCCAAGTTGATTGTCGGCTGCAGCACTGTTGGCCTGGTGGGCAAGGAAGGCCAGGTGCTGCGCCGCACGCTGCCATATGGCATCGGCATCGGTTTTATCATTGGAATTACCGGGTTAGTGTTATCACTGATAAATTAGGGGGTATTTACAGACAATAGCTTTATAGGCAAGGCTTGTTCGTTAAGAATTTTGATTGACACCCACCAGGCTTATTGACTTTTATTGCCAGGAATACAGCTATTGTATTTCCACCACGACATAATACCAGACACCATCCCGCTTGCCGAAGAATTGGATCGTATTCTCATCGTTCATGGGGTTATTAATGACTAAACCACAACACCAGCCATGGGCAATTTCGTGGTAATACAAAGAATAGAACTGGCTATTATAGGAAATCCCAACACGAGGTCCCTTGCGGAAAAAGAAAAATGGTTTTTGGTCGATCAATTGCCAGTGAAAAATCTCCTCAAAACCAAACTTGGAATTGAGGATTTCTCCGTCCTGAATCAAAAAATCGCTCACTTCCAAAATCCAATGGTTGTCCCATGCCTGGAATTGCTCGATCGGGATATGCGTTCCGAAATACGTATCAAACGCAAATACGAGGTCATGCTGGTCATCCCGCACCTGAACGTCTGTGTGGTCACCCAACCCCAAAATCAATAACTGGTTGTCAACCCAAATCAGATTTCTGCCTTCGTACATAGAATTGATTGGTTCGTTTTCCCAAATAGATATGGCCTCATTTTGGAGTAGATAGCTGGTTGCATTATCTGACGCATAAAAAGGTTGGGCTGGGTCCTAGATTGTGTGGACAATGGAAATGAGGATTTCACTACTGGATGTTGGGAGCAAGTAGACCTTTGGTAACCGGTAAACATTCTTCAGTACCAGAGTACCATTTTTAAATAAATCATAAAGATATGCTTTATCACCAGCGCTAAGCTGATACCCATAGCGAGTGAGGATTTCATTGATACCCTCCAGCGTTTTCGGTGGGCGAAAAGCAGTGGAGTGCGACAGGGAAGCTCGGACCTCGTCAGGAACAAACTCCAAGAATTCGGTTTGCCCGGGAGTTGTCTCCTGGGCTTCTGGCGGCAACCGGTATTCTCTGACTGAAAACCCTGCGGGGAGCGGTGAGGTGTTCTCCCAAAACTCAGCATCTGCAGGACGGAGGGTTTGCGTATGAAATGTTGGCGCGGCTTTTTCATCTACAGGCCGCAACCAGGTAAAGGTATGGGCGATTCGCTCGAAGTGTGCCAGATCCGACTTGATGTATAAAAACCGATGAGGCAGCTCTGCCGATGGATTTTCGATGACCACCAGCACCGTGGCAGGGATGATATCCGGAAGTGAGGTCAACTTGCAACTGTTCTTCTAGGTTCCGATAAAAAAGACGGAATACTGATCCTTTGTCTCGATATTTGCCAGCCATTGGCAGACTCCCAATGGTTGGGACATGAACATCAATTCGGGCAAATAGCCAGTTTCAAAAAAACCATCGTCCCCAGTGAAAGATGATAAGTTATCAGTATCTTGCCAATCCGCAGGAAGACTAACAGAATACCAGCCCTCCGGGTCAAGATAAATCTGTTCATTTGGTTGGGTAGCAACCGGACCAAACGTTGGCAATATGGTGGGCGTGGCGGTCGGCAGGAGCCAGATGATGCTGGGGGTTGTGGTGGGCTGTAAAGTAGGCGGGGGCAACGTGGCGGGTGGCAGCGGTTCAGGCGGGTTGACCGAACCGGCGCAACCGGCCAGCAAGGTGGCCTCCAGGAGGACCAGGAAAATATAATTTGGAAGTTTCACTCCCCCACATCCACCACCTGGTCGCGCTCCGGGCCGACTGAGACCTGCGAGACAGGCACCCCGGTCAGCTCGGCGATGCGGGTCACGTAGCGGCGGGCGTTCAAGGGCAAGTCCGCCCAACGCCGGACGCCCGAAACATCCTCGCTCCAACCGGGTAATTCCTCATAGATCGGCTCAAACGGCGAGAGATCCGCCGGGCCGAGCGGCAAGCGCTCGTAAGTGCGTCCGCCCGCCCGATAGGCGGTGCAGAGGCGCAACTCCGGCAGACCGGAGAGGATATCCAGTTTGGTCAGGATCAGCTCGGTCAGGCCATTAACGCGGCCGGCGTAGCGCAGCAGGACGAGGTCGAGCCAGCCGACGCGGCGCGGGCGGCCGGTGGTTGTACCAAACTCATCCCAGGGGTTGGCGCCAGTACCGCGCAGGCGCACGGCTTCTTCGCCAAAGACTTCGGTCGGGAAAGGTCCAGCGCCGACCCGGGTCTGGAAGACCTTGGTGACGCCGATCACCCGCTCGACCGGGGTGATTCCCAGGCCCAGCCCGGCAAAGGCGCCGGGGGCAATCGGGTTGGAGCTGGTGACGAAGGGATAAGTGCCGTGATCCAGGTCGAGCAGCGTGCCCTGGGCACCCTCCGCCAGCACCCGCCGGCCATTCTTCAAGGCCTGGCTGATTTCATCCCCCACCTCAGCAATGTAGGGTTGCAGGAACTCGGCACAGCCAGCCAATTTGAGTACAGTCTCCTCCACCATCAGTAGCTCGGTCTCGTAGACTTTCTCCAGGGTGCGGTTGGCAGCAGTCAGGTGCTCCGCCATGCGCAGGACGAAGCGCTCCGGGTGCAGCATCTCTTCAGCCCGCAAGCCACGGCGGGAGGTTTTATCGGTGTAGGCCGGGCCAATGCCACGCCCGGTGGTGCCAATCTGCCCGGCGCCGCGCAGGCGCTCCTGGGCGGCATCCAGGGCGCGGTGGGCCGGCGTGATCAGGTGAGCGGCGTGTGACAGGCGCAGGCGGCTTGGGCTGGCATCAACGCCGCTGGCGGTCAGGGCTTCGATCTCAGAGATCAGGGTCAGCGGATTGACGACCACACCCGGGCCGATCAGGCTGATGGTATGGGGGTGGATGATGCCGGAGGGTACCAGGTGTAGTTTATAGGTTTGCAGACCCACAGTGACGGTGTGGCCGGCGTTATCACCGCCATTGTAACGAGCCACAAAATCCGCCCCGGCGGAGAGCAAGTCAACGATGCGGCCTTTGCCTTCATCACCCCATTGGGCACCAACCACGATTTCGAACGGCATGAGTCACCTCCGGGAATTTGGTCGATTGCAATGAGATTTTAACATGGATAGGAACGGAAAAACACGGATCAGACATTTGTAATTTCATTATACCAAGCCGAGGAAGGATTTTTGTGATTTGATAAATGGATCGTGTGGCTGGAAAATATCAGATGGCTCGTTTATCTCAAGAAGATCTGCTCCGCGCCTTCTGCGATATCCGTCTTTCCGTGGTGAAAAGGGACCCCATTTCTAACATCCTTCTTACATTGGGGGTGTATAATCCGCCGAGTTGATTGATTCGATAAATGATTGGAATTTTGGTAGAATCAGCTATATCGGATAAATGTTCGAGGGTTCATCCCTTTACTGATTGACCTGTCCGCCTGCCGGGGCGCTCCAACCGGGGACAGGGTTTAGGACAAGGAGGAGAGCATTGGCTGGAATGGAACGCTTTACCCAACGCGCCCGGCGTGTGCTGACCCTGGCTCACCAGGAAGCTGAACGCCTGCGCCAGACCCAGATTGGCACGGAACACTTGCTGCTGGGTTTGATGATGGAAGACGGAGGCATCTCCGCCCGGGTGCTGGCTGACCTGGGGCTGGAAGTGGACCGCGTGCGTGAAATGGTTGAACGACTGGGCGGTTTTGGCCAGGCACGTGGTGCAAAAATTGAACTATCGGCCGAGGTCCAGCAGGTGCTGGAATTTGCCATTGACGAAGCCCGACGCATGGGTCATCATTATATCGGAACAGAACACCTGCTGCTCGGCCTGATCCGCCAGGAGCAAGGCCTGGGGATGGACGTGCTGCGCAAGTTAGGCATCACCCCGGAACAGATCCGCCGGCAAACACGGCGGGTGCTGCAGGAAAATAATACCTCCACCGCCGGCGCGCCGGGCGGGGAGCAGACCCCCAAGGCTGAAAAATCCGCCGACAAGGGCAAGGAAAGTAAATCCAAGACCCCGCTGGTGGATCAACTGGCGGTGGACCTGACCACCCAGGCCGAGGAAAATAAGTTGGATCCGGTCATCGGCCGGCAGATGGAAATTGAACGAGTCATCCAGATCCTGGCCCGGCGCACCAAGAACAATCCGGCCCTGATCGGCGAACCGGGCGTCGGCAAGACAGCCATCGTCGAAGGCCTGGCACAGCGCATTATCGAAGGCGATGTGCCCGCCCCATTGTTGGGCAAACGAGTGCTGCAACTGGATGTCGGCTCACTGGTGGCCGGGACGATGTACCGCGGCCAGTTCGAGGAGCGCCTGAAACGGGTGATTGATGAGTTGAAATCATCCGGCGCTATTCTCTTCATCGATGAAGTCCACATGCTAGTGGGTGCCGGTTCGGCTGGCTCGGCGGTGGATGCCGCCAACATCCTTAAGCCCGCCCTTTCGCGCGGCGAGTTGCAGGTGATCGGCGCGACCACCCTGGAGGAATACCGCAAGCACATTGAAAGCGATGCCGCCCTCGAGCGGCGATTCCAACCCATCATCGTCAACGAACCGACGGTGGATGAGACCATCGAGATCTTAAAAGGCGTACGCGGGGCGTACGAAGAACATCACCGCCTGATCATCTCTGACGATGCGCTGGAGGCAGCCGCCCGGCTGTCCGCTCGCTACGTCACCGAGCGCTTCCTGCCGGATAAAGCAATCGACTTGATCGACGAATCTTCCTCGCGGGTGCGCATGTATAAAAGCCCGGCTGCGAAGACCAGCAAAGAACTGTTGCGCCAATTGCGCGAGATCCGTCAGAACCATCACCTGGCAGTGGAAGAAAGCCGCTACGATGACGCCCAGGAACTTTCCAACCGGCAGGCGGAATTGGAGCGCCAGGTGGAGAAATTACGCACCGGCTGGGATCGTGCCAATAGTCCGATTGTCACAGCTGATGATATCGCTGAAGTAGTTTCCATGTGGACCGGCGTGCCGGTGATGCAGATGGCCCAGGAAGAATCGGAGCGCCTGCTGCACATGGAAGAAGAAATGCGCAAGCAGATCATCGGGCAGGAAGAAGCCATCGAGACGATCTCCAAGGCAGTGCGACGGGCGCGCAGCGGGTTGAAGGACCCACGGCGGCCAATTGGCTCCTTCGTCTTTCTCGGCCCGACCGGCGTGGGCAAGACTGAACTGACCAAAGCCCTGGCGCGATTCCTGTTCGGCAGCGAAGAAGCATTGATCCAGCTGGATATGTCTGAGTTCATGGAACGCCACTCGGTCAGCCGATTGGTAGGCGCTCCGCCCGGTTACGTCGGCTTCGAAGAAGCCGGACAACTGACCGAGGCCATCCGCCGCCGGCCGTACTCGATCATCGTTTTCGATGAAATTGAAAAGGCCCATCCCGAAGCCCACAATATGCTGCTGCAGATCATGGAAGAGGGGCATCTCTCGGATGCCCGCGGCCACAAGGTCGACTTCCGCAATGCGATCATCGTCATGACCTCGAATATCGGGGCGGATGTGATCAAGCGCAGCACCGGCCTGGGATTCAGCTTGCAACGGGATGAAGCCGCCGAGGAAGCTAGCAGCTACAACGAGATGCGCAAAAAGTTGCTGGATTCGCTCAAGCGGGTCTTCCGGCCAGAGTTTATTAACCGATTGGACGGCGTGATCGTTTTCCACGCCCTGACGCGTGAGAACATCCGCCAGATCGTCACTCTGGAGCTGGATAAGGTAGCTGTGCGCCTGGCAGATAGCAATGTGAAACTGACGGCCACTGAAACCGCCCTGGATCAACTGGCCTCCGAGGGCTACGACCCGGATATGGGTGCCCGCCCGCTGCGTCGGGTCATTCAGCAGAAGGTCGAAGACCGGCTTTCCGATGCCATCCTGGCCAAGGAGTTCGTGGAGGGCGACACCGTGGTGGTGGACCTGGATGAGGACGGGCAGTTTGTCCTGCATCGGGCTGAAGCCGCCCCGCAAACCGCTCCACCGGTGGGAATGGAACAATAGAAAAAATTGCGCTCGGCGAAAATACCGAGCGCAATTTTTTGTGAAATTATGAATACAACTCCGGGTTGAAGAAGGGTACTAATGCCAGCAGTACTGCATGTTCGTACAGCCCCGCCCGGTCGAGCAAGTTGCGGGTCAGTAAGCCGATCGCCCCATCCTCCTGCTTGCTGTTGGAGCGCTGGAAGACGATATCATCCGCATGACCCAGTTCCATGCCCTGTCCCACCAACTGCGCCACCTGCGGCGGCAACAAAAACGTGCCGGTGCGGCCGCGGCCAGTCAGGGTCTGCGAGCAAACCACCACCCAGGCGAAGGCGTACAAATCTGGACCATCCCACTCCACCCCACCTTCGATGCCGATCCAGTAGTCTGCTTCCGGTAGGACGGCCCGGGCTGCCTGCGCCCGGTTGAGGGCGCCTTGCAGAGTCTGATGGTTGCCAACCGGCTGGTCCGGTACACCGGAAGGCAAGCTAACGGATGAGGTCTGGAACTGCTCTGCCGGGAAGGCAAGTTGAAACCCCGCCAAAGCAGCGCGCAGCTTGACGGGGTTGTTGGATGCGATGACCAGCCGGAACAATTAACTGACCTACTTCAATTCAGAGGTACAGTTCGGGCAGCGGGTAGCCTTGATCGGAATGGTCGAGCAGCAATGCGGGCATTCCTTGGTGGTGGGATCAACCGGGGCTTCGGCTTTCTTACCCATGGCCTGCAGCTTGTTGATCTGCTTAACGACCAGGAAGATTACGAAAGCGACAATCAGAAAGTCAATGATGGTGTTGATGAACAGGCCGTAATTGAGGGTGGGGACACCAGCTTCCTTGGCAGCAGCCAGGGAGGTAGCACCACTCCCGGTCAGATCAATGAACAGGTCGGTGAAGTTGACCTTGCCCAGCAGCAGTCCAATGGGTGGCATGATCACATCGTTGACAAATGAAGAGATGATCTTACCGAATGCTCCGCCGATGATGATACCAATCGCAAGGTCCAATACATTTCCACGCATGATGAAAGTTTTAAATTCTTTCCACATACAATCCTCCATAAAAATGAGTTAAGGAACAATAAATATTATAGTGCAAGACCCGCCAAAAAGCTGATCAAATTCATCAAAAGGCTCAGGCTGATGATGTGCTTCAGTGAAATGCCACCCCGAAAAGCGAGGAATAGGAGCCCGGCTTCAGCGCTGAAAGCAAAGCCCTCGGAAAGGCCGGTCACCCAAAAATCTGGCAGCGGCAGCAACGGGAAGGCGTACCAGACGGCCGGCAGGGTGACCAGGCTGACCAGCGGCACCCAGCCCAGCAAAGCCCGCGGCAGGCCGAACAAATTGAAGTAGATGCCCCCGATCATGGTTTCCAGGACCAGGGTCAGCAACAGGGCGGAACCGCAGAAGCAGAAGCCGAAGGGCTTCCACTTTTCCTTAACTTCCAGGCTGGTTTCCGTCACCCTGACAGTATATTCAGCATTGAACGACTTTTTCTCAAAGATGTTACTCTCCAAGCTGCGCCCATCCGCAAAGGTAATGCGGATTTTGTGATAATCAGCATAACCGTAAGCAATTGAGTTGCAGGTGATGGTGGTGCAACGGAAACCCTGGGGGCCCAGTTCCTCCAGCAGCACCGCATCCGAGCAATCGGGTTGCTCACATTCATACATTTCACCAGCGAGGATGTCAGATGCTTGATCCTCAAATTCGAATTCAAAATCCATTTCCGGTTTCGGCCCGACATCCGCCTGGACCGGGCGGCTGGTCAGGCTCAGTAACAAGAAGAAGGCCACAGCCAGGGCCCACAAGACAGGTTGCCACCGGATTCCAATCGATCTGTTTTTCATGGTAGTACCCTCCCAGGATAGTAAATCATTACCTCAATCCGTAAGGAAATCCCAAAATTCCTGCATCATCCAAACAACCTATTAAGGTGCTGGTTAAAAGACCTACTCATAAGCATGGGGCGAGTCTCAGACCCGCCCCAAAATTGCTTAGCGCAAATCGAACTGTGCGTCCGTCTCGCTGCCGCTACCGAGCAGACTCTCGCCACTTCCCGGGCTGTGGAACCACAATTTCCAGCCAGAGACATCCTGAGTCAGGTAGACAAACGATTCACCATCCAGCCAGCGGGCATCCAGCACCCGGCCGCTATTGGCAATCAACGAATTATCTCCAGCCGTGGAAATGACAGAAACCATGCCGGAGGTATCACTAGTAGTCTGGGTATAGGCCAGGCGTTGGCTGTCAGCCGACCAGGCCAGCGCATCCAACCCTTGCATGGCAGCCACATTGATCGTCACGCTGCCATCGGTGCGCTCCAGGCTGAGTTCCAGTTCGCCCAGGCTGTTGTATTGACCCTTGGCAAACCACAGGCCATCCGGTGAGATTTGAATGCTGCCACCACCAAAGACAAAGTTTCCCTGGGGTTGAGAGAGCAGGTTGATAGCGCCATTCACTCCCACCCGATAGAGACTGGCATAGGGTAGGTCGGCCATCGGATCTTCAGATGGAATCAGACTGGTGAAAAAGCTGCTGTCCAGGCTCCAGAAGATGGCAGGCAAGTAGTTGTACTCGCTGTAGGTGATGATCATCGGGAACGGCACGTTGGTGACCGGTGATAAACCGGCCGGGCTGATGGCATACAGCTCAAGGGCAGTGGCCCGGCTGATCGTGACAAATTGTTGGTCCGGCGAGAGGTAGAACATGCCGCCATTTCCAGCTGCAATCAAGGTTTGCTGGGCGCCGCTGGTCACATCCACGGTCATCAGGTCAAAGTTATAGGGCAGGTACATGCCAATTTCATCCGAAACCGGCACTTTAAGGGTGGAGAAGAGCAGCGCCGAATCGCCTGCCAGCCATTCAAAGCGGAAGATCGAGGAAATAAAACCCGTCTCCGGGGCGGGGATGGTGGTCGGGTCGATCAGCAGGCGTGGAGCGCTGCCATCCACACCCACCAACCAGAGCTGATCGGTTAAGTCATCCTGGGTCATCCGGAAAGCCACCTGCAACCCTGAGGGGGAGATGCGCGGGGTGTTCACGCCGGTTACACCAGAAACCAGGGTGCGAATTTCGCCGCCTTCCATCTGGCACTTCACAGCGGAATCCCCTGCCCAGGCTATCAGGCAGCCAGAGACTGAGGGCGGAATGACCACCGGCTCCAGCGTCGGCACGGTAGTGGGTGCCAGGGTGGGTTCTGTGGTGGGCAGGTCAGTCGCCTTGGGTTCAGCGGTGGCTGAATCAGGCGCAGAAGTGGGAGCATCTACCACTAAGGGCGGCAGGGTGGGTGTGGGGTCGCAGGCCACCAGCACCAGCATCAAACCCGCCAGGAGAAGGATTAAGTTTTTTCGCATGCGTGAAGCATCCTTTCAGTAAATTTACTTCTTCCCGATCATCGAGAAGAGAAGCCCAAGACCAATCGCAATGATAGCCAGCGGGGTGAGCAATTGCCAGTTCAGGCCGAACAAGGCCAAACCACCGACCACGCAGGCCAGCAATCCGATCAACATCAGTCCATAAGATGAAACTTTACGGCCCATGGTTCCCGAGCTGCGGAAAATAAAGCCATTGAGTAAGGCACCCAGGCCGCTCAGCAGGATGACTGCACCCCACCAACGCCAGCCGGCCGGCAACAGACTATCCGGATCAAACAAAGCCAGGTTCTTCAACAGGAAACCCGTGCCGAGCAACACAGCCGCCATCCCAAGCCATAATCCCAGGCTGAGGAAGCCCCGCACAGCGCCATATTTATGCAGGCTTTCATCCGGGAAACCGCTCAAGATCATCGAAATACCGGGGACGATCAACATCAGCGGCCACCAGGTGCCCCAATCGAGGTTAAACAAGAAAATCAGGGCTACTGTCAGCACCACCAGGCCACTGCCCAGGCTGCTGCGCGCTGCAGCGTTGAATCGCCCGCTGTGACGGGCGGCTGCAAAGGCGCCACTGAAGGAGCCGGCGGCTGGGATCAAGATGAAGATAGCCCACCAGTTGAAATTGCCTCCCACCTCCAACAGGTTGCGCAGCAACAATACGCCGCCTACAACGATCAGGGCAATCGCCCAGAAGATATTATCCTGGCGTCGTTTCGGGCGGGCAGGTTGTCCCCCATCTACAGGTGGGGTGACGGCAGGTTCAGGGGTAGCGGGTGATTCCATGGTCAATTCCTTTCACAACAATTATTCTGCAGCCGTGTTGCTGCAGCGGGTGGCTTTTAACAAGGCATTGGCAAGGGCGCAGGCTTGGGATGGCGTGATATAGATATTGGTCTGTTCGTGACGGAAGAGGCGCTCGGATTCCGGGCAATCTTCCTCAAAGCGCAGGCAGATATTGTCCTCATATTGATCATCTTCGGGATCGAAGAACACATCCACCTTCAAACTCTCATCCAGCAGCAACAAAATCATGGTAGCCTCCTTTCAGATACACCTTCTATTGTACGAGATGTAAGGATTTTGCAAAGTAGGAATCCTTGAATCCTTGGGATGAAAAATTATAATGTAATTATTCTATTTTTTGCACAAGGAGATCGCAGTCATGTTATTCGCCCCGAAAGAAAAAGCCCAAGGTTTGGTAGAGTACGCGCTGATCCTCGTACTGGTCGCCGTCGTTGTCATCGTCATCCTAGCCCTGCTTGGTCCTGCCATTGGCAAGATTTTCAGCAACGTCGTCCAGGGCATCTAATCCCATCCGTCCAACCTACAAACTACTCCCCGACCCACCCAGGCCGGGGAGTTTGCTTTGTGAGAGGGTCCACCCTCAGTCAAGTAAGCTGGTGCTCTCCGATTGTTTAGGGCTCCTTAGCGTAAGCCCGTCAATCCTCACAACCCGCACAGGTTAGAGGTTAGGACACTCCAGGCTGGGTTTAATCCATCAAAACTATCCGAACCTATTGTCGAATTCAACCTGGAGCCTCTGTAGTGCCTAAAACCATTCGACTGGATCACCTTACAAGCGAGGGAAATTAACGAGGGCTGTAAGTTGAATGCAAAGTGATTTAATCTTGTATTTCCATCACAGGATTTTATAATGTAGACATTCAATTTATTCTGAAAAGGAGATCGCAGTCATGTTATTTGCCCCCAAAGAAAAAGCTCAAGGTTTGGTAGAGTACGCGCTGATCCTCGTACTGGTCGCCGTCGTCGTCATCGTTATCCTGGCCCTGCTTGGTCCTGCCATCGGCAAGATCTTCAGCAACGTCGTCCAGGGCATCTAATCCCATTCA
>JBGSJZ010000013.1:0-26199 GCA_041741455.1 Anaerolineaceae bacterium
TGCACACGCCGGTCAAATCGCACACACAAACCGGTTCATGCCGCACAGTTGGGACAAAAAAATACTGGCATAAGGTATTATAAATTAAGTGTGCGCCATAGGCCGGTTTCCGCGCAACATTCTTTGGGAATCTCCAAGAAGGGAAAGCCGATAAGCATTGTGAATGGTTCTATCCAGGATGGCGTCCGCTAAAGTGGGGTCTGGGAAACGGAGATGCCAATCAGCGACCGGGATCTGAGAAACAATCAAAGTGGACTTTCTGTTGAAGCGGTCATCAAAGATCTCGAGCAAATCCTGAGTACCAGATAACTGAATGGGATCACGCATCCAATCATCCAGAATGAGGACATCCGTCTTGTTCAGAGATCGCAGGAAGGAAAGATAAGAGCCATCCTGTCTGGCATGGGCCAGGGCCAGGAAGAGGCGGGAAGTACGCCAGTAACGGACGGAATAACCAGCTCGGCAAGCAGCCACGCCACAGGAAGTAGCGACAAATGTTTTTCCAGTGCCTGTGGCGCCCAACACCAAAATATTGAGTGCCTTATCCACCCAGGTACATTGGGCCAGTTCGAGAATAAGGCGTTTATCCAGCCCACGTTCAGGCGAAAAATCAATATCCTCAATGGCTGCAGACAGAGGGAATTCAGCCAGTTTCAAACGGCGTTGGTTGCGGTTGTAATCTCGCCGGGTGCATTCCAAGTCCACCAGGAGCAAGAGTCGTTCCTCAAAAGGCAAATCCGCATATTTGGGATTGGCAGCCTGCTCCTGAAGTCCTTTGCGGAAGGCAGTCAGGCGCAGGTATAACAGCTTTTCGAGCAGGGTTTGTGAAATCATAACAGGTGTCCTTTATTGGTAGTATTCATGGCCGCGAATATTGTCATGAGCAGGAAGGGCTTCAGAAGCAGGAAGAGGCGGTTGTTTTATCAGCCAAGCCAATTCATCCTTCACGGCTTTATAGGATAAGAATTTGTTTTGCAGAACCGTCTGGCAGGCCAGTTCCATACGGGAGGAAGGATGCTTTTTAGCCAGATTGAGAATACCCAGACAGGAGCGAAAAGCCTGTTCTGGATACGTGCGTGATTTGAGGGTCGCCTGGATCAAAGCATGGGTGTGTGGTCCCACCATTTCAGCCCAGGAGAGCAGCTGGTCAGCATTGATTTTGTCTACGAATTGGTGATTGGGAGGCATATGTTCACGCAAAGTGGTGTATCCACCGGGCTTGTAACTGCGAGGATGGAAAGCTACATCTTTGCCTTTGTGAATGATTTTCACCAGGTGCTCCGTGACCCGTAAATCCACTTCCTGATGAATCAGGGAATGAGGGGCCGAGTAAAAATGTTTGTCGAATTCCACGTGATAATCGATATTCACCCGGGCCGTCTTGCGGATGGCAAACTCATAAGGTTTTATGGGCAGCGGTCTCAAGTTGGGTAGGTCGATTTCCTCAAATTCCTGCCGCCGGGTACGTCCCACGGCCAACATCATCTTGTTGTTGAACTGATCCAGTTTTTCCCGGATAGCCCGGTTGGCCTCGGCCAGGCTGAAGAAGGTTCGGTTTCTCAGGGGGGCGATGACCCAGCGTTCCACATTCTGAACCGCATTTTCTACCTTACCTTTGTCTCTTGGCTTCCTCACTCGAGCTGGCAGGATGGCAATTTGATAATGTTCCGCCAGTTCTTGATATGAGCCATTAATATCGGGTTCGTAATAATTCGGCCGGGTTACCCCCGTCTTTAAATTATCTGGCATAACGATCTTCACCACACCGCCATAGAAAATAAAGGCCCTGACATGCCCATTATTCCAGTTACATTGGTCTTCTCCAGATTGGGCTTCTGCATAAGCATAGTTGCTGGCTGGTAACACAGCCACAAACACCGAAGCCAAATGTGCCTCGCCTGTTTCAGGATCCACAATACTTATCTTCATCCCGGCATAATCCACCTGCATCCGCTCCCCACCTACATGGACGTTGCGCATTCTGGGCTCATTGTGTTCTTTCTTCCAGCGCCGGTAATATTCTCCAAATTGTGAATGCTTATACCCATCCGGATGCTTTTCGATGTATTCCATCCAGACCAATTGCAGCGTGACGCCTTTCTTGCGCAGTTCTTTGCGTACTTCTTCCCAGTCGGGCAGTGGTTTGGATGTCGTTTCCGCAACGGGCGCTGGCTCGCCAAATAGCTTTTTATACAGTTCTTCTTCGCTCAGATCCCCCATTGGCCAGCCTATTCCGGCCGCTTCTGCCCGACGCAGGTATTCTCCAACGGTGCTGTTGGAAATGTTGCAGGCTCCGGCAATGGCTCGGTTTGATAAGCCTGCCTCGTATTTCAATCGCAATATTTCTCTGATTTTTCTCACGGTTAATCGCTCCTGGGCCATGCTTTCCTCCTTGTTTCTGATGGATAAGCATGCCATATTTTGGATTAACCAGTATTATTTTGTCCCTGCTTTTTTATTAAAAATGTGCGCCTTACTCCGGTTTGGGTGTGCGCCTTGCTCCGGTTAAGGTGTGCGGCTTACTCCGGTTAAGGTGTGCGGCTTACTCCGGTTTTACTGTGCGCCTTGCTCCGGCGTATGCAATCTGGCGTTACTTTAATCCCCAGCAATGGCATTCACACCAGGAGGTATGATCTAATGAAATCAAATGTTGAGATCATCCAGGAAACCATTGAGCAGGTTGTTAATCAAAAGAAAATCGAACGGTGGGACCAGTACTTCAGCCCGGATTACATCGCGCGGGGAGCTCCATGCATCGGCATTGGATTTTCTGTGGAAAGTTTGGGGGATAAGCACATCTTTAACTTCATTGTCCCCGGCATTCCTGCCGAGGGAAAGCTCCAGGTGGGAGACGAACTGCTCTGGGCAGAGGATAAACACCAGCGCTGGACTACCTATGCGGAACTATCGCAGGTTTTTTTGCAGGGTTTTCAGGGCAGCAAGATCAAGATGGGCATCCGTCGGGGCAATCAGACCCTTGAGGTTGAAATAACCAGGGATTTATTCATGAGCTTCGATACCCCCACGGATCAGGCAAAGTCAGATATGCAGGAGTTCATGACGAACCAAATTCCAGACCTAAAGGCCACCATCAAATTAATTCTTGCAGATGGGGAGTTGGTGGTTTGTTTGTTGGAATATCGCGGCACCCATGCCAACTTTGAGCGAGAGGCGATTTGGAGAGAAGCCTGGTTTGTTCGCCTGGCTGAAGGCAAGATCGTCGAGAGTTGGCCGATTATGGATGAATCTTCCTATTTGAGGCAGCTTGGCTACAAGCTTGTTCCGCCCGGCACCTGAGACATTCGGCTTGCCAAGATCTTTAAGATTTCGAAAATCTTATCCCTTCGCAACCCAGGGGTTGCGAAGCACAAACTTACAGCTTGTATTATCGGCGTGATGTAACACAACCTGACCGGTTACCAAATTGCCTTGCACCTGGGTGGTGCAAGTCGCGTTCGGATGAACGGACAAGCACAAGCATGTCTTACAAGAGGTTAAATTATGCACCCTTCTCAAACCTGGTCAGTCTTCCTAGCTGACCTGCAGCAAGACATCCTGCCGCTCTACCTCCACCACGAGCAGACTTTCGACCGCTGGTCGGTGCACGGGCGCATGCACATTTGCCGGGCCGTGCTGTTTGCCGAATTCATGCTGCGCTACTACCACCAGCACACCGCCCTGCGCCCGGATCCCTTCGCCATCCGCTACGCCATCGCCTTCCACGACTCCGGCCGCGAAGGCAACGGCTGGGACCGCTGGGAGCACGTCAGCGCCCGCTTGTGCCGGGAATACCTGGAGGACCGCCTGGGCAGCCCGGCTGCCCGAGCCGTCGGTGAGCTGATCGATAAGGATATCCCCGGCGAATGGGGGCTGGAAAAACGGATCGTGCAGGATGCGGATGTGCTCGAGATCATGCGGGTGACCAGCCTCCTGGGCTTTCTCAAATCCGAGCTGCGCTTTCTCGGCCTGCGAGATGCCACGGGCATCCGCAACCCGCAGGTGCGGGCTGCCTTGATCGCAGAAGCCTGGCGGTTCATCCGGGTGACCGAGAAACGCAAGCCGATGCTGATGGCCTCGGAAAATCCCCTGCAGGAGATGCTGACCATCCTGGCCGAGCCGCAGGGTTCCTGCCCGATGTTGGCGGAATCACTTTGCGTGTCGACAAGCTGAAGTTTATCTTTCGAATGTACCGCAAGCTTCAGCTTGCGTCTTGGGTTGATGTTGCTGGTTGGGTCGGTCTGTGCTGGCTGTGGTCAAACCCATCCTGGGTCAAGACCAACCCCGGCCCTGGCATTACGCCTGAGGCCGTACTGGACAAGCTGACAGCTTGTCTTAAATAATGAGCTTATTTTAATTTTAGTAATATCTCAATCACATCATCAAAATTTATGCCATTTGCGTAATAATTAGCCTTGCAGTAGCGCTCCCAGCGCTGCCTCATGGTTGAGTCCGACTGGATGGTCAGTAAAATTTTCTCGTGAGAAAGGGGGTATCACCGGAAGGTTGCATCCATGTCCATGGTTGTTCGGCTGTCGATCCCGACCATGGAGGCGATCAGCATTCCGCCTTTTAGAATAACTTTTTCTTGTATTTTGAGATGGCTATTCTTTCCAGCAGCCGTTCCAGCATGAAATTCTGCAGGATGGCCTGGGCAGGGACATGGTATTGCAGAGCCAGGTTCTTGATTCTCGCTTTGAACTGCATTGACTTACTCATAAAAGCACCTCGATGGTATCCCGGACGATTTTTTGAACTCTGAACAGGCTGGCATATTGATAGAGTTGGTCAATGTTTCGGCTCGGATGGGTCACATACTTTTTCAGGGATTCGCTCATGAAATGAATATCCATTTGATTTCTATTCCGAAATACATCACAGAGAGTCCTTTCAAGATTGAAGATCCGGATGTTATTCCCGTGAGGGGACTTAATCGTGATCGCCCCTAGCAAATGCAATTCGCGCTTCACAAAATACACTTTGGCCCCGCCTGCCTTGATCTGCGAGGCGTTGTATCCTGCCGGTACAGTTACAGAATAAAAGAGCGGGGTGCGATCCGTTAATTCCAACAGATAGAGGGCCGTTTCATGCGAAAAAATAGCACTTCTATACCTTGCCTGAATTTCTGCCATCTCGTCCAAGATTGAATCGACGGCCGCGTACACCCCCCTGGAAATTCGTTGGATCTCACCCTTCGTCAACAGGGTGGAAAGATAGGTTCTGGGGATCCCAAGTTTTGATAAATCAGACGTTAACAGGAGACCGTTCTGATCTTTCAAAATTTTCCGGATTCGGTCGATCGGGGTAACATCTTTTTTTACAATCATGCTTATATTATACATGAAATAAGCATGATTGTAAAAAATAATTTTCACCGAACACAAACTATCCACTTGTGTTAAGTGCTTATATAAAAGTCCGGGATCTTGACGACCCCGGACAGTGGAACCTGCATGGCTACAGTGTGGAAGGCATCCGGCGGGGGAGTGAGGGCTGCGATGCAAACCACCGGCTGCGCATTCGTTACTTGATGATGGCGATGATGATCTGAACAGATGCCAGTACAAGGGAGATGATTGCCAGAGTATCCTGGAAGTGCAGGCGAGTCGTAGAATCCTTTTGAGACGGTACGAGCTTCAAGTTCCTCCATTCGTTGCTTGAGAAATCGATTGCGGCTGGTTTCTTCAGTTGCAGTTGTTAAGGCTCCAGGGAATAGTATAGTAGCTTTTGCATAATTAATCAGCCTAAATGAGTAATAAATTGGTAATGCCAAACATCACTAATATTTTTTTAGCTCTCTTGCCAGGAAAATTCCGAAATCCTGGTGATTTCGCAATGATGTAATAAACGTTTCAGAAAAAGATACTTCCTTCGCCAATTCGTTACTGCAGCCACCAACTCCTGCAGCCGACCCGGGTTCTGCCAGTCTTGGAGGGTGGCTATAGAAGATCAAGTATAATTTTATTATCCAAATCAATCATCCAGGGGGGAATTGACCGGGTAAAAAGAGAAAGGACACGGCCATGTACATGATCATGTTGGTGCTGGATGATCCAGCTAAATTGGATAAAATCCTGGAGGCCTGGGCGCAGATTGGTGTGACCGGGGCAACCATCATTGAAAGCACCGGGATGCACCGGCGTACTCGCAAGCACATCCCGATGCGCTATACATTCGAGGATACCTCGCTGCAAGAAAAGGGGAACTACACGCTGTTCGTAATCGTTCCGAGCGAGGAGTTGGTCGACCAAAGCCTGGCGGCGGTGGAATCGATTGTTAGCAACCTGGATGACCCCAATACCGGCGTCTTTTCCGCCTGGCCGCTCTTGGTCGTCAAAGGCGTGCCAGTCCGCAAAGATGCGTGAAGGGGGTCTGATGGTCTGGCTAATTTTTACAATCACGGCGGCGCTCATTGTCTATGCTGCCACCCAACTGGCAAAGTACGGGGATGTCATCGCCATCCGCACCCGGCTGGGTGGCATGTTTATCGGCCTGCTGCTGCTGGCCGGGGCCACCTCGCTGCCGGAGGTGTTGACCTCGATCAGCGCTCTCAGCCAGGGCGCCCCAAACCTGGCGGCCGGCAACCTTCTGGGCAGCAACACCTTCAACATGTTCCTGCTGGCGATCATTGACCTGGCCAGCCGCAATCAACGCTTGCTGCGCAAGGCCGCCCTCAAGCATGCCCTGACCGGCAGCCTGACCGTCTTCCTGATCGGCCTGGTGATCTTTTTCATGCTGGCGCAGATTGAGTGGAAGATTGGCTGGATCGGGGTGGATAGCCTGGTGATCATCGCGGTCTACGTCCTGGCCATCTGGCTCATCCAGGGCAATTCCGGTGTTTCCTCCCCTCCCTCCGAGCCGGCGGATATCCCCAAAGATACCCCCAGCCTGGGACTGGGATTGTTGGGCTTTGGCCTGGCCGCCCTGGCCTTGATCTTCATCACCCCCATCATGGTGCGCAACGCCAATCAGATCGCCGAGATTTCCGGCCTGGGCACTACCTTCATCGGCACCACCCTGGTGGCCCTGGTGACCTCCCTGCCGGAGCTGGTGACCACCCTGGCGGCCATTAAGATCGGGGCGGCGGATATGGCCATCGGCAACCTGTTTGGCAGCAACCTGTTCAATATGTTCGCCATCGGCCTGACGGATATCTTCTACAGCCAGGGCCGCTTCCTGGCCGCCATTGATCCGTCCTTCCTGCTGGTCGGCATCCTGGGCCTGTTGATGACTGGCCTGGGGCTGATTGGCAACCTGGCCAAGCTGGAGAAGCGCATCTGGGTGATTGAGCTGGACGCCCTGGCCCTGATTTTGTTGTATTTTGCCGGGTTGTACCTGCTGTATGTGCGCAGCTGATTTCCGCTTCCCCGCAATCTCTGAACGTGGGTTATAATGAAAGCAGGGAATCTATAGGAACATATGAAGAAAGAAATGATTATCGAACGAAACAATCCCGGTGCGGGAACTTACCGCATCGCCATGCTGATTGACGGCGACAACGCCCAACCCTCCCTCATCCAGAAGATGCTGGCCGAAACCAGCAAGTATGGCCTGGTGATGATCCGGCGCATCTACGGCGACTGGACCACTGCCAACATGTCCGGCTGGAAGGAGACGCTGCAAACCCACGCCATTCAACCCATCCAGCAATTCCGCT
This sequence comes from Anaerolineaceae bacterium, assembly GCA_041741455.1. Classification (GTDB taxonomy): domain Bacteria; phylum Chloroflexota; class Anaerolineae; order Anaerolineales; family Anaerolineaceae; genus CALESS01. The sequence goes on from JBGSJZ010000013.1 coordinate 7,655, forward strand.
ACACCACCGGCAAGAACGCCACTGACAGCGCCATGATTATCGACGCCATGGACACGCTCTACACCGGCGGGGTGGACGGCTTTGCCATCGTCTCCTCCGACTCGGATTACACCCGGCTGGCCACCCGCATCCGCGAGAAGGGCTTCTTCGTCATGGGCATCGGCAAGAAGACCACGCCGCGCGCCTTTGTCAACGCCTGTGATGTCTTCGTCTACACCGAAAACCTGGTGGAGACACCCAGGCCCGTCCGGCCTCCCGTGACGCAGCCTGCCCGCAAGCCGAAAAAGCAGCCGGTTGCTGCCAATGGTCATCACGAACCCGTGAAGGAACCTGCTGTTAATGTCGCTCAAGCCGAACCCGTCAAGGAACCAGAGCCGGTGAAAGAACCGGAAACCCCCACGCCCGACCCGTTGCCCTTGCTGCACTCAGCCTTTGACATCGCCGTCCAGGATGATGGTTGGGCTTTCCTCGGCACGCTGGGCCATCACATTCGCCAGCTTGACCCCGGCTTTGACTCGCGCACCTACGGCTATAAGCAGCTTTCCACTCTCATCCGCTCCTACACCGATGCACTGGAGATCAAAGAGGTCAAGAGCAAGGAAGGCACGCTGGTGATCTACGTGCGTTTCAAGGAATAAAGTGGATTTTTAACACGGAGTTTTTCGGAATCAACGGAAAAACACGGAAAGTACAACCCTAAACCCAAAATAAAAAACGGATGGTTATCCACCCGTTTTTTTCTTGTTTTACAAGGTTTTTTCCGTGCTCTTCCGTATTTTCCGTTTTATTTCCGTGTTAAGAAAAACCTCAAAAAGATTAAAAAATCTCACCCCGCCAGCCGGTCAGCCAGGTTGATAAAGCCCACGTCCTGCCAGAAGGTGCGGCTGCCAAGCGGCCATTCGCCACTCAATAACTTGCGCCACTCCATCGGGATGGCGGACAGCCCATAGGCCGCCCCGGCCAGCGCCCCGGCCACGGTGGCGGCCGTATCCGTGTCGTGACCCAGGTTGGCCACCTGGATGATGGCATCCTTGAAGTTGTTCGTGGTCGTCAAGCCCCAGAGGGCGGATTCCAGAGTGTGCAGCACCCAGCCGGAATTGGGCAGCTCGCTGCGCGTCTTGTGCGGCGCGCCCTCCACCCGCTCGGTCACGTTGAGGGGATGCTCCGCCAGTTCCAACGCCTGGGAAATAGCGGCTGGGATCTCATCCCCCTGGACCAGGAGTGCCATGACCAGGTTAGCCACCACGCAGGCATTGACGCAATCTTCATGGGCGTGGGTCACCCGGCTTTGCAGGGCGCTGGTTTCCATCAACTGCGGCAGGTCGTTCCAGAAGGCCAGGGTTACCGGCCAGCAGCGCATCAGCGAGCCGTTGCCAGCGGCATCCGGGTTGATTTTCAGCAGCTCCGTGGCCACTTTCAGGGCATCCTCGCCCCGGCTGGCGCGCCGCAAAATGGTCGAGGTTTGGATGCCAATATCATCCGGGTTCGACTCGTACCAGGACACAAAACGGCCCGTCAGGTAGGCCGGGTTCAGCGGGCGGTGGGCCAGCAGGCTTTCCGCCAGGGCCAGCGCCATTTCGGTGTCATCCGTAAAATGGCCGGCGGGCAGGCGGCCGTGCTGCATTTCAACCACTAATTCCCGCAGCGGTCGTGGGGGCAGGAATTCCAGTGGCATGCCAAAGGCATCGCCCAGGGCGGCCCCCACGGCTGCCCCGCGCAACCGGTCTTGAATTTGGGGTGATAATTCAATCATTTAACCTCTAATTCTTTCAACCACAGAGACACAGAGATCAATGAGAAAATCATTTTTTGAAGCATAATCAAATCCCTCTGTGTCCTCAGTGTCTCTGTGGTTAAATCAGTTTTCTCCAAACAAAGTTCCAAGGTTCTCTCTGGTCAAATATTATACCGGTTTTGTGTGCTGGCCGGAGACCTGTTCATAAAAAATTTGCATCTGGGCGCGCACCAGGTTGACCTCGGCCCGCTCACGGATCAGCTTGTGGTTGATCTCGGCGGCGGCGGTGCGCAGTTCCGGGTGGTCCAGGGCGGTCAGCAGGGCCTCCGCCACGGCCTGCGGCTTGGTCGGTTCGACCAGCAGGCCGTTGATTCCGGGGGTGATCCACTCCCTCAGGGATTCGATATCCCCGACGATCGGGAAACAGCCGCAGGCCATCGCTTCCAACAGGGTGTTGGGCGTGCCGTCGTGCTGGCTGACCGAGACGGTGATTTCGGCCCGCAGGAACAGGTCCCAGACCTGGGTTTGCGGCAGGTAGGGTAACAACCTTACATTCTGGCCGAGCTTGAGGCGTTCCACCCAGTCAGTGGCCTCCGGTTGCTCGGCCATCGCCAAACAGACGAAGCGGGCTTGCGGCCAGCGCTGCAAGACCAGTGGGATGGCCTGGAAGAAGACATCGTTGCGTACGCTGCCCGGCCGAAAGCCGCGCGGGTTGATGATTAACGGCACCCCGGCTGGCAGGCTTTCGGCCAGGGCTTCATCGCCGCCAGTGCGCACCTGGTGCATCTCCACCAGGTCCAGCCCACCGGAGCCGGGCACAACCTTGGTCGGCAGGTTGGGGCGCAAACCCATCTGGCTCGCCAGCCGGATATCGCGGGTGGCATCCGCCAGCAGTCCGTCCGCCCGTTGCAAAGTCTGGCGGGTTAGTTTGCGCATCCACGGGCTGCCATTGGCGTGCAGGGTCAGGTCATTGCCCCAGACTGAGATTGCCAGCGGGATCCCAGGTGGGGTGTAGGATGCCAGCATGCCCTCATACGGGATGCGCAGCGAATGGACCAGGTCCGGTTGAATGCTCTCGACCAGTGTACGGAACTGCCGGCGATAGGTCCAGACGGAGTACGGCCCGAACCAGTAGCGCCCGGCCAGGTACAGGGAACGGAATCGACGTACCGAGGAGCGTAAGCAGCCCGGTCGCTGGGAGGATTGAATAGTGGTGCCAACCTGGCTGCCAGCCAGACCGGAGAAGGCCACCGGCAGGATGTGCAGTCCCGCTAGTCCGCTGACCGGTTCGCAGGGAAAGGTGGAGACCAGCGATACCCGGTGTTGCAAGGCCAGCAGCCCCTGAATCCAGCGTTGGGTCGTCGGGCTACGGCCGTCAGCTACCAGAAGAATGTGCATGCGTCCCTCCCAGAACACAGGCCACAGCGCGGGCGAACGCCGCCACCATTGCCTCGAGGTTGATTTCTTCAGTAATAATTTTATAGGATTTCAGCCCCATCTGGCGCAGGCTGGGGATATCCGCCAGGGCTTGCCCCAATCTGGCAGTCAGGGCTGCCAGGTCTCCCGGCTGCACCAGCCAGCCGTTGTCCGCCCGCACCAGGTCCGCCTGGGTGCCATCCGCTTCAGCCACGATTACCGGCAGGGCAGCCGCCATGGCTTGCTGCACCGCCAGGCCACCGGTGCCGGGCAGCACGAACAGGTCAGCCAGTTCAAGGAAAGGCTTCAGCTCGTCAGCGAAGAGAGCGCCAGTAAATTCTGCCTGTGGGTAAATCTCCCCGGCCAGGGCTTGCAGTGCCTGGCGTTCCGGGCCGTCACCGACGATCACCAGGTGCGGTTGTAAGCTGATCGGCAAGGCCGCGCAGGCCCGCAACAGCAGGTCCACCCGTTTGCGGGCTTGCAGCCGCCCGGTGAAGATCACGGTCGGCCGTTGGACCTGGGCGGGACGCGGCGGGGGTGCAGCCTTTGGCCGGGCAGCAGCCGCATTCGGCGCAACGAAGATGCGCTCCTGCGGGTAGCCCAGGGCGGCGTATTCAGCAGCGCCAGTTTGCGAATAGGTGATCAGGGCGTCAAACTGGTTCACAAAATTCCGCCGGGCAGCCGAGCGCAGGCCGGAGAACGCCCCGGTAGCAGCCGGCGTGCCCAACCCCCAGCCGATGACCGGTCGCTGCCGCTGGTGCATCCAGCGCACAGCAGCCGGGGTGGAGAGGTAGCGCGGGTTGGCCTCCAGGATCAGTACATCTGGCTGCCAGGCTTCCAGCCAGGCGATCAGTCCTTGCTGGAAGCACAGGTAGAGTTTTCCATTGAAAAAATGACGATTCACGGCCGGGAACAACCGGGCAGTCTTCAACTGCTCGGCTGATTCGATGGCTTCTACCAGGCGTGGTTGGCCGGCAAATACCCCCAGGTCATTCCGGCAGGCCGTTGCCAGTGCCTCAAAAAACGGGGCGCGGTAGACCGGCAGGACGCGCTGCACAATACCCAGCCGGGCGGGGATGGAGGGGGAGGTGAATTCTGCGCTCATGCACTGATGACGCTGACCCGTGAACCGCGCGGCGTCTTTTCCACTTCAATCCGGGCCGGGAAGGCGTCCTTCATCTCTTCCAGGTGGGTGATGACCAGGATGCGGGCAAACTCCGGGCGCACCAGGTTGATGGCTTCGATCAAGCGCTGGCGACCTTCGGCATCCTGGCTGCCAAAACCCTCGTCGATGACCAGGGTTTGCAGGCGGGCGCCAGCCCGCTGCGCCAGCACCCGGGAGAGCGCCAGCCGAATGGCAAAATTGACCCGAAAGGCCTCGCCGCCCGAGAACAATTCATACTCGCGCGAACCAGCCGCATCGCTGATGATGATATCCAGGGTTTCCTTCCGGTCCTCGCGCTTGGCATCCGCGTAGGCCCGCTGGGTTTCAAAGCGCACCGACATGCCCCCGCCAGAGATGCGGTCGAGGATGTCGTTGGCCTGGGCTTCGATTTCCGGCAGGGCCTGCTCGATCAGCAGGGCTGGTACGCCGTCTTTGCTGAAGGCGCGCTCCAGAGATTTCAGACGGGCGATCTGCAGGGATAGTTCCGTGCGCCGGGTATTGATTTGTTCCTTGCGCTCTTTTTGGGTGTCCAGAACGTTGACGTTTTGCATGGCCGCCCCAATCTGGGTGCGCAGGCGGTTTTCTTCTTCCTGCAGGTTACGCAAGTGGTCTTCTGCTTCATCCGGGTCGGGCAGATCGGCCTCCTCGGCTTGCAGGGTATCCTGGCCGCGTTCATATTCGGCCTGCAAGGCTTGCGTCTCGGCCTGCAACGTAGTCTGCTGGGCAGTCAGATCACTCAGCTCGCGCTCCAACGGCTGCAGGGCGGATCGGGCGTTCTCGACCGCGCGCAGCCGGTTTTCGCTGTCCCGGCCAGCTTGCTCCGCCTGGAGGGCGGCCTTGTGGGCATTCACGTCGTAACCCAGGGCGGCCAGTTGGGCATCCAACTCGGCCAAGGCGGCCTGGTCAGCTTCCGCATAGGCCAGCTTTTCCAGGATTTCGGTCAAATCGGCCAGACGGGGTGAACCGGTTTGCTCCCAGGATTGAATTTGGGTTTGAAGATGATTTAGATTTTCCTGCAGCCCGCTAAGCTGGCGGTGAATGGATCGCAGCTCCTGGTCGGCCCCGTCTAATTGGGTCAGCTCAGCTTCTTGTTTTATGCGCTGCTGCTGGACATTCGGCAGCAGAGAATGGCCAATCTCACGGAAGCGATCACCGCAAGTTTTACCTTCGGCGCTCAAGTCGATCAACAACCGGTCACGCTCGGCCGGGGTCAGGGGTTGGCCGCACAGCGGGCAAAGCGATCCGCTGGCTTCAGCCAGTCCGTCGATGCGTTTCTTGATTTCATCCATTTTCGGCTTGAGAGCCGTCTTTTCCGCGTTCAAATCGCTGATGGATTCCACCAGCCGATTGATTTCAGACTGAATTGCGGTGCGGTTTTCCAGGCGTTTGGTCAAGTCCGCTGTGCGTGCTTCCAGACCAGCCATTTTTTGCTGCAGCTCTGCCACCTGGGTGGCCAGGGCACCGATGTTGCGCTGCTGGTTCTGCAGTATTTGTTGGTCAGCTTCCAGTCTGGTGCGTGCGGTTGTTATGCTGAGTTCATGAGCGGCGCGCTGCCCGGTCAGCTGGTGGAATTGCCCGGCCTGTAGGTTCCAGCGTTCGACCTCTGCCCGGGCGGATTGCCAGGCAGCGTGCGCTGCCCGGATGCCGGCCTCATCTGCCAGTAGGGCGGCGTGTCCGTCCCGCTCCGCCTGACGCCCGGAGATTTGTGCTTCCAGGGTGGCCAGGCGCTTGGTTGTGTCCTGTACCTGCTTTTCTTGCAGGGCTACGCTACGGCGTTTTTCGGCCAGGGAGGCTTCCAGCTTGCGCAGGGCTGCCAGGGTTTTTTCCTGGGCCTGACGGGTGGCCGTAACCAGGGCCTGTTGGTCCTGTAGCAAGGCCAGGCGGCGCCGGCGTTCCGGCTCCTGGTTAAGTTCGGCTTCGATCTCGTTCAAGCGGTCCTGCAGGGAATGGTTTTCTTTCTCTATCTCTTTGCGGCGCTCGGCTGCTTCCTCGCGGTACTGTTCCCACACCTCCAGCCCAAGGATGGTGCTCAGAATACGCTTGCGGTCGCCGGGTTTTTGCTGGGCGAATTGATCTGCCTTTCCCTGCAGGAAGAAGGAGGCATTGATAAAGGTGTCATAATCCATGCGCAGGGTGGACTGGATGCGCTTTTGGGTCTGGGAGAGGGTGGCTTCCGTCAGAGCCCGCCAACTGCCGTCCTCGGCCCGGACGAAAAATTCCAGCTGGCCGGTTTTGCCGGAGGGCTTGATGCGCTGAATGCGGTATAAATTTCCTTCATATGTAAAATCGATAATAACTTCAGCCTGTTTGGCCTTGCTGTTGATGATGGCGTCGTTGTTCTTACGCGCCTGGCCAAACAGCGCCCAGGTAATGGCATCCAGCAGGGAGGACTTGCCCGCCCCGTTGGCGCCGGAGATGCAAGCCAGGTCGAAGCGAGTGAAATCCACTTCCACCGGGTCCAGGTAGGACAGGAAGCCGGAAAGCTGCAGGCGTTGCGGAATCATTCCGAAGTTCCCTTACCTTCGCTGTTTGGGCTATCAACAAGCAGCGGAGTGATCAAAATTTTATCCACCCGCCGGCCGTCCATATCCATAACTTCAAATTTATATTGATCCCAGGTGAACATCTGCCCGGTCGTCGGCACCTCACCAAGCTGGTTCATCACGAACCCGCCCAGAGTCTGGAATCCAATCCGGTCCTCATCTGGCAGATCGTCCAAATCCAGCAAATCTTTGAACTCGTCCACCGGCATCAGGCCGTCCATCAACCAGGAACCATCGTCGCGCTGGAAAGCCTGGGGCTGCAAGTCACTGGCATTCTGTGGCAATTCGCCGACGATGGATTTGAGGATATCGAACAGGGTGACCATGCCGAGCAGGCCGCCGTATTCATCGATGACCAGTGCGATGTGTGTGCCGGAGGTTTTGAAGAGCTCCAGCACCTTGAGCGCTGGCATGGATTCCGGCACCAGCAGGGGCGGCTGGAGTAATAAGCGCAAATCCACCTCCTGGCCGCGCAGCTGGGCGGAGAGCAAGTCCTTGCTCTGCAGCACCCCGGCGATGTTATCCAGGTTGCCCTGGGCCACCGGAAAGCGCGTGCGATTGCTATTGGCGATCAGGGCCAGGTTTTTATCCAAGGGTTCATCCAGGTCAAGCCATTCCAACTCAGTGCGCGGGGTCATAATCACATCCACGCTGCGGTCGCTCATGCGGAAGATGCCCTCCACCATGTCCTGTTCGGCGGCTTCAAACTCGCCGTCCTGCATGCCTTGCTCCAACAAGACCATGATTTCCTCTTCGTTTTCCGGCTCTTCTTTTTGTTGTTTGATGTGAAACAGGCGCAAACCGAAGTCGGTGGAGAAGGAGAGTAAATGGACAATTGGGGCGGCAAGGATCGAGAAGAAGCGCATCAGTCCAGCCAGGCTCATCGCCAACCGCTCCGGGTTTTGCAGGGCAATCCGCTTGGGGATCAATTCGCCCAGCACCAGGGAGAAGAAGGTGATGGTCAGCACTACAATCGCGATGGAAACCCCTTCCGCTGATTCAGCCAGCCAGGGAATTTTTACCAGCAGCAGGGTGAGTTGATCCACCGCAGCCTGGCCGCCGAGGGCGCCGGAGAAAATGCCGATGGTCGTGATGAAGATCTGGACGGTGGAGAGCAAGCGGTTGGGCTTATCCAGCAAGGCCAGGGCGGTTATCGCCCGGACGTCACCATCCTCGGCTCGCGTCAACAGGCGGGTTTTGCGGGATGAGACCAGGGCCATCTCCGCCAGCGAAAACAGGCCGTTGGCCAGGATCAGCAGAAAAACAATCAGAATTTCAGTTACTACTTGAGACATGGTTCACCGATCCAATGATTTCCCCCGCCAGTTGATTGAGGGTTTTGGCATCCTCTCCATCCGTGCGGATGGAGTCCCAGTAAATGTTGAGTAGATCTTCGGGTGTCAGACTGCTGATGGCCTGGTCGCCGGGTATGCGGATGCGGGACTCCACCTGCGGCCGGCGGATCAAGTGAAAATCAAAGGCAGCCGCGCAGGCAGCCCGCAGGGCAGCCTCATCCAGCATCGACTCCCAGGCCCGATCATATTCCACTACCAGGCGGAAGATGGATTCCTGCAGTTCATCGGCGGGCGGCAGGCTGGACAGCACCTGGGCCATGAACAACTCACCCGAGGTGATGTTCACCCGGCGATCGATGAAGCGCCGGCCGTGCAGTTTGCGCCATTCCACCCGGGTGGGCTGGCCCTGTTCGATATGGGCGATGACAAAGAATTTATCATCACCGGCCTCGCCAAAATCCACTCGCTCGATGCTGCCAGGGTAGACCACCGGCGGTTGCAGGCCTTCGTTCAGATCCTGGGCTTTGTGGATGTGGCCCAGGGCGGTATAACTCAGGCGCGGGTTGCGCACCATCGAACCGGGTAGCACCAGGTCGTGGCCAAGCATCACACTGCGCTCCGCCCCGTAGAGCGCACCCTGTACGCTGGCATGGGCTGTCAGGATCAGCGGCAGATTCGGATCCGCTTGTTCGATATACCCATTCAGTAATTGCGTCAGTCGGGTTTCAATTTCGGAAAACACTTCTTGACTGCTGACCCCGGAGAGTTCCAGCGAGCCCATCAGGCCGGATCGGGAAATCCACGGCAGGCTGATGATCTGCAGCGGTAGACCGCCCAGCTGCCCCGGGCCGAGCAAGGCTGGCCGGGCTGCCACCACCACGTGCGGCACTTGCAGGGTGTCATATTCTTGCAGGGTGTGGGCGCGGCCGGCTGCTGGGGATAGATCGTGGTTGCCGACCAGCAGCAGGGTGGGGATGCCGGCCTGCGAGAGGCGGATAATGCGCCGGCCCCACTCGCGCTGGTAAGTGGGGGCGGGACTGCGGTCCTTGTAAGCATCCCCGGCAAACAGCACCAGGTCCACCCGCTCCCGAATGGCGGTCTCCACGATCGTATCCAGGGCTTTCAGAAAGTCCAGGACGCGTGCCGGCAGGCCGCTCTCCGGATCGTGGCGGCCGCGGGTGTCGATATCGATATGGGCGTCAGCAAAGTGCAGAATGCGCATGGGTCAGGGACTCACTCCGAGGGTTTCCAGGTCTTGCAGGGCGGGTAAAAAGCCAGGGTGGTATTTGAGGGCAGTGCGGTAATCTTCGATTGCCCCGTCAAGATCACCCAGGGCGACTTTGGCCTTGGCGCGCCAGTACCAGGATTCCTCCAGGTAGGGTTTATCCACCCGGCGCAGGATCAGGATATCCACCATGTCAACCACATCCTGGTAGCGACCCGTGTAGTAGTAGGCAAAATAGGGGCCGGTCTGATACCACAGCATGCGGAAGGGACGTAGCTCCGGTTCCAGCGCATTATACAGCTCGATGGATTTGTCGTAGGCGCTGGCTGCCCCCGCATAATCTTGCAAGCGCACCAGGCTGGTGCCGCGGTTGAACCAGGCAAAATATTCCTTTAACCCGGTTTCAGTCACCGTCATGTTGGCGGCGGTTTCCAGCGCAATCTGCTCGGCGCGCTGCAAGTCGGCGTAGTTGCCCAACAGGGCGAAGACCTGCTCCTGGTTTTCAGGCGGGTAAACCACCAGGAAGACATAGTTAAACGAAAGCCACTCTTCCTGCAGGGTGTCGTAAGAAACCGGATAATCCGGGGTGAAGTAGGAATCTTGCGCCAGGAATTGTCCGGCACTGTCATCATAGGCGGTCAGCAAATTGTAGTGGCCCATCCAACCCAGTTTCCCGGTGTAATCGACGATCATGGCCCCTTTTTCGACCAGCACCGGGTAACCATTGGCAATCAAGAGCTTGAGCAAATCCAGCGTGCCACCCGAGCGTACCACCACCGACAGGTTCGTCATTTCCTCTACATAATTGACCATCTCGTAGGGCATGACGTTTTTGTCTTCTTCAAAGGGCTTCAGGTATTGGCCGGTGTCCAGCCGATCGCCTTCCCAACCCCAGTAGGAAAGCGCCATGGCCAGGTTGCTGGGGGCGCAGTAGTTCCACAGGCCGTGCTGGTCCATATAACGCACACCATCCAAGCTAACCGAGACCGGTAATGGGGTGGGGGTTGGCAGGGGGATGTTGGTCGCCTCGGGGATGGCGGTTGGGGTGAAGGTAGCCTGTTGGGTCGGGGTTGGGCTGGGGGTTGGGCTGGGTAGGGGCGTGATGGCCTGCGGCACAAAAACGGCCTCTTGCGGTGGGTTGATGGCATAGCGAATCTTGACCCGAACCTCATCCCAATAATAAGAAGCCCTGGCCCGGATGGGGGGGATGGCCAGCAGGATGCCGCCGGCCACGATCACCATGATGACTCCCAGGATAACCCAGGGGGCTCGATTATGTCTTTGATGTCGATTCATGCATTGATTATAACATTTAGTAGGGGTTGGGATTTGAAGCCAGTACGGCAAAGAGTAATGGGCGGAATCCACTCAAATCTGGGTTACAATGGGCGTATGAACAGAAAACCCAACAAAACCCGCAATATCCTACTGGGGGTAATGGTCTTTTTATTAGTCAGTTGTTGTTTGAGCTACCTGCTCATTTACCTGCCAAAAAGCAATGTGCCCTTTGCCGAGGGCCTGGATATCGGCAGCACGGAGCAGGCACCCGACAAGGTGCTGGATATCGGCTTTGAGGAGAACCCGTCCTTCTTTGATTTGTTAAAAATGAACATTATCGAGCCGATCACGACCTGGGTGAAGAACCTCGGCAAGTCTGACCGGCCGTTGTGCGGCAAGGATCGCGAGTGGATCGTACTGCTGGTCGGTATCGACTACCGCAGCGGGGATTACCTGTACGGGCTGGCAGATGTGATCCGGGTCGTGCGGATTGATTTCACCAAACCCCAGATCAACGTGGTGGCCATTCCGCGCAACCTGTTGGTGACCCCACCCACCCGGCTGGCGGTGGAGAGCCCGTTGTTGTTGAACCAGGCTTATTTCTTCGGGACGGAAGGCATGGGCTATTATGAAGGCTCCGGTTATGGGGCTGGTTCCCTGGCGGAAACCATCTCGGAGAGTTTTGGCGTCACCCCGCAGCATTACCTGGTGGTCAACTTTCAGGCGTTTGAGGACTTCATCGACGCGATTGGCGGGATCGAAGTCGACCTGCCCGAGGTGGTGGACAATCTGCCGGAAAGCTACTTCCCGGCCGGGGTGCAAACCTTGAATGGGGCGCAAGCATTGGAACTGGGCCGGATTCGCAAGAAATATTCGGATTTCGTCCGCATCAACAATCAGACCATCATCCTGAAAGCAATTTTTGAGCGATTGAAATCCCCGGCCATTCTGGCTCAATTACCGGAAATCTACACGGCCGTCAAGGACTCGGTGATCACGGATGCCACCCCCAATCAGATCAATTCGTTAATTTGCCTGCTGCCCAAAACCGGATCTGAAGATTTACATTTCTACTCACCCTCTGAGGACCTGTTCAACGCTGAGATGGTCTACATCCCCAACCTGGATACCGAGATGCAAATCTTCCGCTGGGATCAGGTGTTTCTGGACTGGCTTAATCAATCCCTGTTTGAGGAATTCGGCGAAGAATAAGGATCGATATTAAAGACCACACACCCCGGACGAAGAAATCGTCCGGGGTGTGTGATGAAGGACAGGGCTATCAGCTTTTCGGGCGGGTAAATCGCCAGGAAATGCCATTGGCCAGCAAGGCTGCGATGGCTGCCGGCAGGTACACCCACAGGCTGCCAGTCAAGGGCAGCAAGGTAACGATCACCAGGTAAAATGCTGCAATACCAATCGAGCCGACAATCGTGCCGCGCATCAATTGCCCGGCGGCCAGGCCGCCTTGCTGGGCATGGGTGAAGATGGACAGGATGGTGGCAAAGATCGGCAGGGTGGAGAACAAACCACTGAGCTGCGGTCCAAGCCGGGAAGCAAAAGTCGTCACGCCGGTCACAAACAGAACGGAGATCAGCATGCGGACGGGTAAGTCCCACCACAGGTGCAGAGATTTTTGCTGGATTTTCCGGGCGGGGATGGCCCAGCCCAACCCCAGGATCAAGCCAACCAGGACGACCAGGCTGGGGATTAAGCTCAAGGCGAAGCTGTTCCACACGAATGCGGAGAGCATGTAGGCGGCAATCGCCAGAGGAGCCGTCAACCACCAGGGCAATTTACGGGCTGCCAGGATGTAAACGGCGCTGAACAGGCAGATGGAGGCTTGCCCGCCCATGGTTCCCAGCGCGGCGTGCACCGCAAACTCAGTGCCGTTGGTGCTGGCCAGGATAAGCGAGATCGGCCCGGAGATGATCGGGAAACCGATGAACCAACCGCTGGCGCCCGGGCCAAAGCGCCGGCCGAGCAGGGTGGCAGTGACGATCAACAAGGGAGCTAATAGAATGCGTAATGCCAGAATCATGATGGGCGAACCCCGCACTTAATCATCTCTCGATTTGTTTCAGCCAATCTTCAGACAGCAGATGCTGGAAACGGGAGTTATTTTACCAGACCTGCCGGAAGGGGTGGTTGGATTGAGACCGTTGAACTTGAACTGGAAACATAGTGTAAGGTGTATTTTTCTGCCAGAGCCCAAGCTTGCTTTTCAAATGCTTTGAGCAGGCCAACCGAAAATTACCAGAATTGTAAACTGGAGTTCCAGGAAAAATTCACAAACAATTAACATCCGATATGGTATGATTAACCCATTCCTGCATGGAGGATGGGTCTTATGCCACGCTGGTTCTTGGCTCTTGTGATGGTTTCTTTGTTTTTTAGTTTGCCTGCGGCTCCCGTTCAGGCTCAAAGCACACTCGAATTTGATAGTGTCAAGGTGGATCTCTGGCCGGAATATGACCGTCCGGAAGTGCTGGTGATTTACCGGATGACGCTTTCAGCGGACACGTCTCTGCCAGCTCAGGTCAGTCTGCGCATTCCAGCGGCTGCCGGCCAGCCGTATAACGTGGCCAACCAGGATGTGGATGGTATGTTATACCTGCTGGAGTACGACCTGGTATTGGAAGGGGATTGGCTGCGGGTTACTTTCACTTCGCCGACGCCCACCCTGCAAATGGAGTTTTACGATGCCAGTATGGTTAAAAACGGCCAGTTGCGTGAGTATGAATTTAAATGGGCAGGCGATTACAAAGTCAATTCGATGACGGTCAAAGTCCAGAAACCAACGACGGCCGCTGATTTTAACATCCTGCCGCAAATGGGCAGTGCCCAGCAGGAAGGCGACGGCTTGTTCTATTACACCACCATCGTTGGTACGGTTAACGTCGGAACCCCGGTCTCCCTTAGTTTTTCCTACAACAAACCAGATGACACCTTAAGCGTTACCTCCATGCCAGTCCAGGCCACCATGCCGGTTGAAGCCCCGGGGGCGCAGGTAAATTGGTCATCCATCTTGCCCTGGATCCTGGGGGGTGTGGGGTTGCTGGTGATTGGATTGGGAGGTTTCTGGTACTGGCAGACCGGACGGAAATCGACCAGCACGCCCAGTATCCGGCGGCATCGGCCAACTGCAACGGAGATCCGCCAATCAGCGGATGGTGACAGCGGGACGATTTTCTGCCATGCCTGCGGCAAGCGGGCAGGCCCCGGCGATGCCTTCTGCCGGGCGTGCGGAACCCGGCTGCGCACCGAGTAGTTCCCGAGAATAATGCGGGCGGCTCAGATGAGCCGCCCGTTTGAATTTTAACCAGGTAGGGGAATTATTTTTCCGACGCGCCGGCCAGGATCCAATCCGTCACGAACTTCAATTGCTCTTCGGTGAAATTGCCAGGGTGTGTGCCGTCGGCCAATATGGTCAACAACAGGCTTTCTTCTGGTTTTCCGGGAACCACGGCGGCGCCGGAGGGTCCACCTTTCATCAGGTCGGCATAACTGAGCACCACCAGGGCCGGTTGAGCACTATGGCATAAACTGCAGGCATCTTTCATAATCTGATTGATGCCGTTATCCCATTTGGTGGCGAGCATCGGAGGCGGAGTGGGCGTAGGCACCTTGGTCGGGAAGGGCGTGGGGGTCTGGGGCGAGAACGAGGCGGCGTTTTCTACCACCGGTGGAATAAAGGCCAGAGCGCTGTCTTCAAAGGTGATAAACCAATACGTAAAGCCAAGGGTAAAGATTGTCAGAACCGTTGCAATGGGAACAAAAATACGCAGGCGTTTGCGTTGAACGGCCATGGGTAGAGGTTTGGCGATGGCATCGGTGTCAATTTCTTCAAGCTCTGAACCGTGTTCTTCTTCCATGTCATGACGACCCATTTTGCCGTTGAAGATGCTGGTATTGAAGCTTTTGATGTGGACGTTGTAGAAGTGCCAGAGCAAGATCGCCAAGACGGCCAGAACAGCCTCCAGGCCGTGTGCAACCTTGGCAGCCGGGATAAACTGCCCTGGCAGCACCTTGGTGGTTGCAATGGGATTCCACAACATAAAGCCGGTGGCACCCATCATGACCAGACCCCAGAGTACTGCCCAGTATTCCATCTTCTCCATGAAGTTGTAACGGCCCATCTTGGGAGCTTTTTTGGTCAGGTTCAGATTATTGAGGAAGAATTGAATTGCATCTTTGCCGTCTTTAATCCCCGGCAGCATGGTGGCTTTCAGCCCCTGCACATACAGCAGGTAGCCGGCGTAAATGAAGTGATAGATCGACTCCAGGAAGAACATGACCGCGGCCACCCGGTGGATGATGCGCACAGCCTCAATGCCACCCAACAGGGCAACCAGCCATTCGGATATGCCTGCCTGGGAGTATTTCTGGATCAGACCGGTCAGGCCTAGCGCACTAAATGAAACGATCAGAAGGATATGTTCAATCCGGCGCAGGAGGTTAAAGCGAATTACGTGGGTTGAGGTGGTCATGGCTATTCCTCCTTTTGGCTTTCATTGGCTTCAGGTGAGGTCGCCTCTGCTTCAGCGTCTGGCTCCTCGTGGCCTTTCTTCTTCTTGAAAACCGTCCTTTTAGCAACATCACTCAAAATGATGACCAACATGCCGCCCAGTACGGTTGGGATCAAGATTTTATAGACGAGTTCGACATAATAGACCAGGGCGTACTTATCCCGTGAGGGAATGTAATGGCTGAGCCAGGATTCTGGGAAGTTCTCGGTCGCATCCGGGTGGCAGCGCTGGCAGGCCACCAGCATGTTCTGCTTGACGCTCAAGCCCTTAATCGGATCATCCACAGCGTAAATTCCATGAATACCGTGGCAGTCGTAACAGACCGCCTTGTTGCTCATCTCATCCGGGTTTTGACTTTTGAACAGGGTGACGGTGGTGCCGTGGAAATCTGCCACGTAAGTGTTCAAAACATTGGTTGAAATGCCATATTTGGACATGATGGTTTCATCCGTATGGCAGTTTGCGCATAACTGGATGGAGCTGTTCCGGAAGGCAGCCGTGGTTGGGTCGACAATGGTGTGAACACCGTGGCAATCCGTGCAACTGGCCACGTCCACATTGTTTTCCTCCAAAATACCGGAACCGTGAACACTGTTTTTGTATTCTTCAAAGATCGTATTGTGGCATTTGGCACAGGTCAGGGGAACCTGGTGCCGGACAGCAGCCAGCAGGTTGCCGCTCGCATCGCGCATCGGTTGCTGGGTGTGCGGGTCGTGGCAGTCAGCACAGGTGGGTGCATAACCGCAATCCGGGCAATCGGGATCACCAGCCAGAGAAAGTTTTTCCCCGTGGATGCTGTCCATTACCTGGGTGTATTGTTCTTCATGGCAGGTTTTGCAGGATTCGGTGAAGGCCAGTTGATAATCGCGCCGGGTTTCTTCCTTGCGTTCCGGGTGGGGGAAGGCTTTGATGGTGGTATGGCACTCAGTGCAGGTCAGCTCTTTGTGGGTGGAGCTGGCAAACAATTGCGCATCCACTGAGATATCCAGCATCTCTCCCTGGGATAATTCGATGCTCTGGCCCGGAGCAGCATGGCAACCCAGGCAGGCTTCATTAGTCAGGCTGCCGGTCTGGGGCAGAGGTGTTGCTGTTGCCAGGGATGTCGGGTGGACGAGCAAGGCCAGCCCGACCAGAGCCAGGGCAATCAGTAAAACCCCTGCAAAATGTGGAAGATGAACTTTTAATCCCTTCATAGGATATCCTCCATGGTTAAGATGATTGGAGATATGTGAAAATAACATAATACACAGATTAATTATACCTTAGGGAAAGAATTGAGGTGTCAGAAATTACTGGATGAATGTCATAAATTTCACAAATGACGGTTTTTTGATCAAATTAAAATCCCCGCAAGGATTTCAGTTCCTGCGGGGATGATCCGTTGAGAGGAAGCAGTTACTTTTCCAGCGCCCCGTCCAAAATCCATTGCCGGATGAGGGTCAAGTCGTCTGGGGTGAATTGTCCGAAGTGCGCTGGAGCCGCTGATTGAACTTGAACCAGCAAGCTGGCATCCGGATTCCCGGGGATAACGGCTGGTCCGGATTCGCCGCCGGCTATCAGGGTTGCATATTCCAACACATTCAAACCTTTCATACCGGTTGTGCCGTGGCAAGAACCGCAACGGGTAATGAGGAGATCAACCACCTGCTCAAACGTTAGCGGCCCGCTAACAGGAGCAGGGGTGACCACGGGTTGGGGTTGCGGGGTAGGGGTGACCATGCTGCCCAGGATTTCGCGCAGGGCCGGGGCATCAAAACCGGCGAACTCCCACTTAGCGCCGTGGCAGGCGCTGTTGGAGCAGAAGGAGGTGTCACTGGCACCGCCTGGATCTTCCGCGGTGTGGCAGCCGGCGCAGGATGCATCGTAGGTGATGCGATGCATGGCGATCCAGTTCGGGTTTTTATGGGATTCCGGTTCAAAACCTTTGCTCAATTCCAGATTGGCGGTTAACTGGTTCGGCGCGGAGACGACCGGGATGGAATGGCAAATGTTGCACTCCAGGCGGATGGCTTCGTTTTCAGTGCTCAGGTGTTTGCCATCGTGACAGCGAAAACAGCCGGGGGTATCTTTGTGGGCCATGTTATCCGGGTGGGTGGTCCAATTCATCTCCTGGTCGATAAAATTGCTGCGCTGCCAGGCGCTTTGGATGGCCAGGATGGCCTGATCAACTTTCTGCGCGTTTTGCTGATAATACTCGGATTTCTCGCTGCTGTAATAATTCGCCAATCCGGCAATCGCATCCATGGCAGCCTGTTCGGTCTCATAGGCTGCGCTCAGCACTTCGGTGCCCTTTTTCTTGATAAACGGGATCTCTGCAGCAACCAGGTCGCGCTGGATCAGCTCATCCATGGTTGCCTGCGGGGATTCGATCATGTGAGCGGTGCGGTTATGGCAGGAGATGCAGTCCATGGTTGTCAGTGGAATGGTCTGGAAGGACTCTGGGGTGTAGGCCTTGTTCACGTCAATGTATTCTGTAACCGTTCCATCCGTCCGGGAGACTTTGACATAGGGGATGACTTGGTCTCGTTCATCCGACGCCCAATATTCCACCTTGTTTTCCACGTGCCAGTGAATGCCGTACCCCAGTCCTTCGCGTTCGGTGCCCCCGCCGGTCTTAACGACCAGGTAAGTGGATGTAGCCGTGTTGGTTTCATCTTCGGCATAACGCATGATTTCTACCAGGGTGTCGTTAACGAAGACCTCTGGTTTATGGCAGTTCTCACAAGCCTCGCGAGCCGGCGCCATGTTTTTAGCGACGATCGGATATTCGTAATTGTTCAAAATCATGGCTGTACCGGTCTGCCAGGAGTAGCGAATTTTGCGGGGAATCAACACGAACAAACGGTCACGGCCCATGTGGCAATCTTCGCACAGTACATTGGTGTGAGCTGAATGTTGGTAGGTTACATATTGCGGCGGCATGGTATGGCAGGTCAGACCGCAGAAGGAAGGTGAATTCGTCTCTTCCCAGGCATAGTTGCCCACCAACCAGATCACGATCATCAAAACCGCCACGGTCAGCAGGGGCAGCAGGCGGATGAATGTTCTCTTGTCAGCCGGAGGAAGAAAGAAATTGCGAATGGCACGAAGGAATCGCTTCATGGGTCTCACCTCATCTACAGAGTGTAAAGCGAGTTATTGGATAGATTAGCTCTAATCTTATCTTAATCTTGTGATTTGTGCAAAGAATGGAATTAATGGAAAGCCCCGGGATTTTTCCCCGGGGCTTCAAACTTAAACTTTGAAATCTTTGAGGCTTATGGCCGGGTCAAACCGGTCACGTCGCCGCCCAGATCTTCGATGGAGTCGTACAGGGCCTGGGCCACATACTTGAAGTTGTGGATGGCCGCACCGGTATC
>JBGSJZ010000014.1:0-8828 GCA_041741455.1 Anaerolineaceae bacterium
GCGGAATAGATGGGGCCAAGAGCAGCTAGAGATAGAATCATTCCCCATCCACACTGGGATGGTTTGACCGTTTTGGCAGCATCGATCCGATCGCTCATAAACTCAAAATAGGTCATTCCTTTTGGAGCCTGCGGAACATCCATGGGCTGATTACCTTTATAGGCCACAAAAAGGATACTGGAACAAATCGCCAGGATAACAGTTCCTTTGATTACAACCCCAATAAAATTAAGCAGCATTCCGATTACTTTCATTCTTATCCTCATTTTCTGGATCAACATGATATAGGTCTTCGGCTTGATCCCCTTCTCGTAACATCCGGTTAAAACGAATTTCTTCCCGATACATTCGATCTAAAGCCACCTCAATCACATCACTTTCGCTGCGCCCCATGATTGTCGCCATGGATTTTAATTGGTGAACACCTTCATAGCTTAATCTGAAAGACCGGACCGGTTTATTCGCTGAATTGGTTTTAGGCATGCTCGTTTTCCTTGTCGACAGGATATTTATAATGTAATACTCTAGTATTCTTTTGTCAAGATGGAAACCGACATTTTACTATTTTTGACAGTCACTTTCCCCCTGGGATACCCGATTTGATCTTGCTATGATGAGATTAGCAATAAATTGTATAAAACCGGTCGCTGATTAATTCTCAGTCAACCCAAATGATCCTTGGAGCGACCACCTGCTTCCCTTCTTTTTGTGCCGTTATATTGGTACGAAAAAAAGACGCATGTGGTTGCTCTTAATTTAACCGACTTAAGAACCCTGTTCACTGGGAAAGGAGAAAAGATTGAAAGAAATCCCTGTTTCAAAACGCAACATTATCGTTGCCATCATCCTGGCAGTTGTCATCGCTCTGGGAATCCTCGCAATTCAGGCGCTACCACTCCATAACGGATCCCAACCTTCGGTTTCCAACCAAGAAGATACCCTGGCTTCAAAAGCGGCTGCAGCTGCACTGGAAGCCTTCTTCCATGTGGATTACCGGAATGAAAAAGATATCTGGCTCAATGATGTTTGTGCTGTGAGTACTCCAACCGGATGTCAGTTTATTTCCGCCGGAGCCGATCTGTTGTGGAGTAAATTTCAGGAGGCCAGGGCCGATGTAACCGCAACCGTCACACCCCAGGAAAAGGTAGCGGAAACTGCCACAGAACAAGTTTGGAAGATGCTGATTGCGCTCTCGGCTCCTTTACCTGGCAGTAACAAAATCCAGGACACTGCTTATGTCGCAGTGATCAAAACGGATAATGGCTGGAAATTTGACCGTTTTTTGTTGGAGCCTGAAATTAAAGCAATTCTCGCTCGTCAGGCAATGACGGTTACTCCTATAAAGGAAGGTAAATAACTGTGAAGAAATTTATCCTGATCCTGACCCTCCTGGCATTACTGATCCCTTCAACTGTGAACGCTCAGGAACAAAATCCATGGGGTGAAGTATTCGATGATAACGGCAATTTGCGTTCTGACCTGGTCGATCTGGGTGTAACGACTGAACACCCCGATTGGATGTCTGTAGAACTCCCATTCGGCCAATCACTGAACCTGGACGCCGATTACCATCGCTACCAAACCGCCAATGGCAATATAGTTGTATTGCCCTCTGCATCAACGTTATTCTTCATGGCAATGAACCCTCAGGAGAGCGGACTAGCCAACTCAGTCGGAATGATGGGAAATGGATATGGTGGGTTAATCTCTTTCCTGGGTTTAGTAGCGGGTAATAGTGTGGATTGGGGCCGGCTGTCCACAGACCATCCGGAATATAAGAATCCGGATCAATTCTGGGGAGCAGTCTTGAATGGGCAGCAGGACGTGTGGACGTATTTTTCCGGTTGGGGCTTTATCACGACTCTGCTCCAGATGTCCTGGAATGATACAGCCCTACGTACGGCTTACTTGATGTATCTAAATGGTGCTCAAAACTGTGCATCCATTCCCGGTGGCTGCTCGGGCGTTGTCAACCCACCGCCACCCCAGCCCAAAATCTGCCCCGAGCCAAAGGTCACAATTCAACAACCGACCATATCCATCCAAAAAACCGCCCCCAGCAACCCGCTGGTGGTCGGCCAGGATACCGAGAACCGGCGCGGTGCAGATGTTCAGGCAAGGGTAACCATTCCGCCAGTAATCTTTACCTGGTATGAACCGATCTATGAAGACGAGGAAGTATGCGAACCGTCTACTACCGTTGGTGGAGCACCGGTTTGCAGGACCGAATCAGTCTTTAAAGAATGCCGTGAGCATGTTGAACACCTGCCAGATGCAGTTGCATCCATGCAGGCAACCGCGGCATTGGACGCTGCCAGTCAAGCCTGGATAACCGGCAAGTTGGGGCAAACCCATTATGGCGCTTACATTCACCAGGCCAATTTCACCTTGATTCCTGGATTGGGTTCCTGGACTGGAGGTTGTGATGGCGGTGGCACCTGCACAGCAACCGGTCAGGCATTAAAAGTCCCCTTTGCTGATCCAGGGACTTTTGACTTGCGATTGAATGTGGTCACGACCGGAACCCGATTTATGGGCATCCCTATAACTCAACCAAGGCAATTGAGCGCAGATGGAAAACTTCAGGTTTATGTGACACTACCGGCCCTGGTGCCATAGGAAGGTCATTGTGCAGATCGTATGGATTGTAGCCGGGGTTATTCTGACACTCTATTTGGCCGTTCTGACGGTTGTTTACCTGTTATTGGTGATCAGCCTGTGGTGTCCAAAAGATGATTATTACGAGTAAGAAGGAAGCATTGCTTTATGACCGATTACTTTGTCGTCTTTGGCGATTTTCTGGTGGCAATACCGACTTACTTGCTCAATGGTGTCCTGGCTACGGTCTATTGGCTTGGAGAGTCGGGCGCTGCCCTGGTGAGTATTCTCTGTGCAGCGTTGATTATTCGGTTTATTGACCATCGCGTGCAATCCAGGGCAGCTTTCCGGCCTGGTCGGGGTGGAAGGGAATCGTTATCTTCAGATCTCTATACTGCTCAGATTACCACCGGGATCGTGGCGTGTCTGTGGGTGATCAGTCAATGGGGAATGGGCGCTCCGGTACCCTGGATTGGGGCAGCCATGTGGCTGGCCGGTTCGATCATCGTCCTGCTGGTGCGTATGCAAGAGCATACCTTGTTGTGGAACGTAAAGTCAGGGATAACGATTTACGCATTAGCCGTCATCGGCAGCAGGTTGTATCTGGCTTACACAGCCCAGTTATCCGCGGATCAATGGGCAGCCCTGATCGGCACTTCCGAAAGCGCTGCTTCCGTCATTGCCAATACCCGCGGCAACGTGACGACCATCATCCTGTGGGCATTGTGGCTGGTGATCCCCCTCGGATATTTCGCTATGTTGCTGCAGCAGGTTCTGATCAACCCGATGTCATTGGTCAGTCCTTTGGCCGGTGCCAGTGAATTGATCGAACGATACCGAACAAGGAGATAGGGAAACAATTGAAACCAGCGCACTACCTGGTGAGCTTGTTTGATTTGTTACTCTACCTTTTTAGGTGAGAGTCTTATGAACGTAGGTCATTTCTTGAAACGTCAGATTTTATTTCAACGATTGGAGGTCAAAATGTCACAACTCATGGATTTACTGCGTGGACCTGCTTTAGGAGTGGTCTTCATGATCTTCCTTCTGGCAGGCGTCATCATCGTCACGGCATTTGCAGCACTGATTGCCCAAATGAGTCTCTTGCTCAGGTTGAAACCCTGGAACACTTCCGAAAAGAGTAGTACCGGGCAACCGTCAGATGAGCGATCAACTGTAAAAAGCACACCTCAGCGTGCAACCGCTCCCGAACGTCAACGCTCACCACAGGTGGTGGTTTTTGAGCCTAATGTAAATGAAGTGGTTGATGCGGTCTGGTGGCAAGAAGTGCAGTGAGATCATAAATCCAAGGCTTGTGGAGATCGGCGAAAACGCCAGTCTCCCTTGCCTCGTGAGTTCACCAATAAAAGCGTTGGCGGGCCGACGAGGCAAAAAGAGGACCATATGGCAAAGATCATCGACAAATTAACCGACAAAATTCCCTGGTTGCAGGTGAAAAATGGCCTGACTATTCCAAATGATCTGGAAGTTAATGGCACTGAGTTGCTGTTTAACGACAGGAATGAACTCGACTATCTGCTATTTCAGGTTACAGAACGTGAAGGGGGAAAGGAGTACGTTGGGTATCGAGCCGTCCGGCTCCTGCAGCTACGCTATATATCCCTGGAAGCTCGCCGGGATGCAGGTTTACTGCAAAAAATGCGTACTGTCTTGCGAGGTCTTTACGGAGCCCAGGTCGACCTGGTGTATTTGGCTGCCGGCGTTTTCAACAATCCCAAGATTGGGATTGTACAGTGTTACGGCGTCTCTTCTTTTTCCAAGAATAAAGAAGAGGCTGTTTTACGCTCGTTGAAAGATCTGTCTGCCATGCGGGCCGGATTGCTGGGCGCTTACCGTCAGATTCGGTTTGAACCGCTTTCCACGGATGTTGCTCAATGGCTGGCGAAATCATTGGAGCAAATGCCTTATGCCATTGTTGCAGTTGGACACCCAGATCCTCGCGAAAACGCCCGTGGAGGAGATTCCTCGATGCGGGATCCACTGACATCCGGCAACCAGGGTGCTCAACAATATTCGATTCAACAAAACGAATTGCTTTTCCGGGGGATGAGCAGCCTGGAAGAAGAATTTCTTCTGATGCTGCTGGCCAGCCATGTGCGGCTGGACGACATTACCCGCATGTTATCCGGTTTGCTCGAAGATACGTCTGTTTATGCCTCGCGACAACTGGGGACGCGTGCAGCCTCCTTCGGGATCAGCCTGCCGGCGATCCTGACTGGCGGCCTGGCGGAAAATGCATCACGCTCCTTTGGCACCAATCATTCCACTGGAGTTACTCAAGGGGAGGCCGCTACGGATGGAACAGCCAATTCCCAGGGGCAGGCACACACCGAAGGTCATGCCAGCACCCGCGGGTGGGCGCATACGGTCGGGGTTTCAGAAACCGATACAACTGGCACATCTTCGACAGTTGGTACAGCGATTAGCCACGGAACCGCCCACACCGAAGGAACAGCGGTGACAGATGGAACTTCCCACACCGATTCATCAGGTGTGGCAGTTTCTCATACGGATAGTTCATCCTATGGTGTGAACGGCGGACTGGGAGGCAGTATTGCTCCTGCAGGGGTTGGGCTATCGGCCAATGTGGGTGGCAATGCTAGTTGGGGGTCGGCGGATGGGGTTTCCAACAGCAGCGGTGTCGCAGACTCTACCATGCATTCGGTGACATCCAGCCAATCCGATACGGTTTCCCAGAGTACTACGCAAAGCCAATCTAATACGAATTCCCAGAGCCACTCAACGACCAACTCAGAGGCTTGGACGACTTCTGGCGCTGAAACTGATTCAGTGGCAGATACAAACAGCACGTCTACCACGCAAAGTCATGCGGATACCAAAAGCACGGCGCGTTCTGAAGCTGATGCGGTAGGATTGGGGCAGACCATCGGGCGTGGAATCAGTGCAGGAATGAGCGTGGGAGTAGCGCCTTCTTTTTCGCTATCCAACGCTTATCAATGGCAGGATGATCCCTATATTTTATTGACCGACATCATGCGTACCCAACGAAAACTGTTGGATATTGCCAGCCGTGAAGGTGCTTTCTATACAGATTTATATGCTCTAGCCCGTACTGAACAGGGTGTGCAGGCGTTGATGGGGCTCATACCGGAGGCTTTCCATGGCACAGAAGATGTAGTTGCCGGTGTTCAGACCCGTACGCTCAACAGCCAGGAACAGGCTTACATCGGTCTGCATGCCAGAGCCTTTACGCCATCCACACGAATTGAAACCATCCCTGAGGCTATGAGCGGTTATGCCGATTCAACGCTCCTGACCATGCTCCAGGTCGCGGCGTATACTGCGCCAGGGACCTTTGAACAGGGAGCTGCGCTAACGACTCAGGAAGAAACGCCCTCATTTGCTTTTTATCCGGATATGCCGGGGAATATTACCCTTGCCAGGCAGTGGTCAACCGAAACCGGCATTCTGACGGATACATTCCTTAAGTTATCTCCAGACCGTCATTTTCACACAGCCTTTGTAGGTGATACAGGGTTTGGAAAGTCCATTGCTGCTGAGCGACTGGCGTATGAAACCACCCGTTTCTGGCATTACCGCACCATTGTATTGGACTTTGGGCAGGGTTGGCGCAAAGCATTGAACTGGCCTGGCATTGGTGCGAACGGTTCCGAGGATGGGCAGAATCACGTAGATATCCGCCAGCTCCACCCTGGTTCTCCACGCCCGCTACGCTGGAATATTCTCCAGGTTCCGCGACGGATTGAACCCGGACGCTACCGCAGCATGGTAGCCGAACTTTTTGCCAATGCTGGACGCATGGGAGCCAGACAGTTGGGCTTTATGCGTCGGGCGTTAACGGAATTGTATTTCGAGGCGGGAGTCTTGACCGGCGACCCCAAGCTGCAAAATGGTCCCCTGGGTCATCTGCAGGATGATCGTGAAGTGCAGGTCATTCGTAACACTCACCAAAACTCTGCAAACCAACAAGATAATCTGCATCCCGGCACGCTTTTGGAGTCGCTCTCGGCATTCGAACTGCAAGCTTTGGCCGTTTATCGTAGTAAACAACTGGATGTTTCCAAATGGGTAGACCGCCTAAGAACGTATAAGGAAAAATTGGAACGTGACCAGGTCAGTCGCACCAGCCTGGAAGGTGTTCTGCTGCGATTGGAACAATTTTCTGAAGGACATATGGCACGCCAATATGGCCCATCTGCCAGTGGAATAGGGGTTGAAGATCTAGGCCTGATGGGTGACCCGGCAAATCCCTGGGGCATTACCGTCATTGAAGGGGGGGCTGAGATGGACGAATATCCTAAAGCTGCCTTACTTTCTTTGTTAGCCAGCATCTTGTATTCCGATGCTGTCGCTCGCCGGCGCGAAACCCTGGATGGTAAACATTTTCCACCCATGCAAATCTTTTTTGAAGAAGCCAACAAAGTGCTCACTGGCGTTTCCGGGGGAGCAGCCTCTGATCAGGGTTCGGGCGAATCGGGAAATCCGGTCAGCCATCTCTTTCAGACCATGTGGCGCGATGGTCGTAAATACAGCATTTTTTTGCATTTGATGGCTCAGACCGTAAGCGAGTTGCCCTCTGGCATTCTCTCCTCCTGTGCCAACGTGTTTGTATTCCAGACCAAAGATCCGAAAGACCGAGATCTCATCTTACCCCACCTGGGACGATCCGAAAAAGGACTGGTCAACACGGAATACAAACGATACCTGGCGCGCATACCCAGGACGTATGCCATTTCCAAGTTGGGATATAGCGACGATGTGCTCTGGTTGGAGCCTGTGTTGGTACGCCCGATGATCATCCGCTGTACTGAACCCTCTGATCTTGAAATTGTCCAGGAATTAGGTGCAGTCTCCCTAGAGCGCACTGCTTCCGATATTCTGGCATCTCATCCGTAATTCATTTTTGTATTGACAAGGAGAAAAGTAAAACTATGCAACCTAAAAAACGTTCACCACTAGCAGCAATAGTGCTGGCCGTCGTCATCGGTTTACTGGTGATTGCCCTCTTGAATGGGGTAATCCGACCGACCCAGGTGGTTACCGCCAAAGTATCCATTGCGCCTGGCACGATCCTGACCGATTCTCTGGTCGAATTGCGCACTATCCCGATGGGAGCCAAGCCTTCTGATGCTGCCACACGTATCGAAGATGTCAGCGGTAAAATGCTTGCCGTTGGACGTGCTCCGGGTGATTTTATTGTCACTTCTGTATTGGGTGAAATCGCCGGTGCGGGCATCCCAGCAGAATTACCAGAAGGGCATGTTGCCCTAGCGATCCATGTGGATATGGCCAGTGGAGTCGCCGGCCTGTTGCGTCCTGGCCAAACGGTCACAGTGATTGGGATGATTGCCCCAGAAATTCTCAAGGAAAACACCACCAATATCATTGCCGCACCGATTACTGAATTTATGCCTCCATATATGACAACAACGCCAGGCGTACCACGGGTTACGGCATCTCCTACCCCGACTCCCACACCCGCCCCGCCATCATCGCCACTGGCTCGCCTGGCAATCACCGGACTGCGGGTTCTGATGGTCCCACAATCTTTCCGTTACGAAGAAGTCCCTGCAGGTGCCAGCGAAGATCAATTATATTCTTCTGCCCGCACCACAATGTCTGCCCAGGAAGGCAGCGTAATTGTTTTGGATGTACCCACAGGATTGATTGAGGTCACCCCTGGATTTAAGGTCGATCCGGCCACACTGCTCTCGGCCCTTGACCAATATGGGCTGATCCACCTGGCATTGGAACCGACAAAAGGATTGGGGCTGGATGTATCTGATGTGCTTACCCTCAACCTGGGTGAATTGTACCAAGAGATGAATGAGTACCGAAAAAAGTAGGTCATCATGAGCGATAACGCTTACCAAACCAACAAGGTAACGGTCATGCTGGCAGGCGCAGGCCACGAGGTGGTCTACTATCAGATGCAGCCGCCGTTATTGGCTGACCAACGTTTCATGATCTCGGGTCATGCGGCGCAGTGGTCCATGTTTGAAACCAATCTGAACAATTTGCGTCCCGACCTGGTGATTGTTCAATCAGATATAGCTCCAGATCCAGATGCTCTGATCCGTACTTTGCAAAAGATTTCTGCCTGGAGCGGCATTGCGATTGTGGTTTTGCCTCTGGCACATAGGGATTTTCAAGGAGCATTTGGCAAAGTAGACACCGTGCGAGGTGTCTTTGTGGCACCGGTGAACTGGACCGAGATTGTCCAGGCT
>JBGSJZ010000015.1:0-6067 GCA_041741455.1 Anaerolineaceae bacterium
CTTGGGTGTGGTCTGGTACCTGTTACGGCGTCAGCCGGTTGCTGAAACAGCCGTGGTTGAATAACGATTACGGTAGGGCACGGAGTGTTCTGGATGGCCTAACCCATTCAAAGCTTCCCTTGCCCGTACCAAAAATAAAACCCGAAATCAACAATCCCCGTGAAAAATCACGGGGATTGTTGTTATAATCAGGCGCATGACAGATTTTAAATTCTCCATCCCGATTCAAGTCCGCTACGGGGATTTGGACCCACAGTGGCACGTCAACAACTCGCGCTCGCTGACCTTTATCGAGCAAGCCCGCTTCGCTTACATTGTTGAACTGGGCCTGTGGGACGGCAAGGACTTCTTCAATCTCGGCTTGATTGTGGCTGATGCCCACCTGGCCTTCGTTGCCCCGATTGAACTGGGCCAGGAGTTGCGCGTCTGGACTCGGATCTCCCGCCTGGGCAACAAGAGCCTGATCTTCGAGTACGAGATTTGCGAGGAACACAGCGGAGAAGTACTGACCCGCGCCGATACCGTCATGGTCTATTACGACTATCACACCCACACCAGCCAACCGGTCCCGGATGCCTGGCGCCAGAAAATTTCCGCCTTTGAGGGCATTCCGCCCAGGAGCTAGCATGCCAAAAGCTTTACCTGCTATCGATCACCAGCATCTGGTCAAGTTTCTGACTGGGCTGCTCAACACCCCCAGCCCGACCGGCCGTACTGAGGATGCCATTATTTATGTTGAAAACGCGCTGAAGGATCAACCCGGAGTGGAGCTCAAGCGCACCCGCAAGGGTGCCCTGCTGGTGACCCTGTCCGGCCAGCGGGAGGATGCCCCGCGCGCCCTGACCGCCCATGTGGATACGCTGGGTGCCATGGTCAAGCAAATCAAGGGCAACGGCCGCCTGGAGCTGAGCATGATCGGCGGTTACTCATGGAACGCTGTTGAAGGCGAGGGTGTGACAGTCTTTGCTGCCAATGGTAAACGATACCGTGGCAGCTACTTGATTAACCTGGCCTCCTCGCATGTTCACGGCAAGGAAACCAGCGAACTCAAGCGCGCCCAGGATACGATGGAAGTGCGCCTGGATGAATTTGCCGATACGGCCGAAAAAACCGCCGCCCTCGGGATCATGGTGGGAGATTTTATCGCCTTCGATACCCGCACCGAGGTCACCAACGACTTCGTGCGCTCGCGCTACCTGGATGACAAGGCCTGCGTGGCCTGCCTGGTGGAAGCGGTTCAGGCAATGGGGCGTGCAGGCTTGAAACCTGCCCAGAAAACGTACATCCTGATCAGCAATTATGAGGAAGTCGGGCATGGCGCGGCTGCGGGTCTACCGGCGGATACCACCGAGCTGCTAGCAGTCGATATGGCTGCGGTGGGCGATGGTCAGACCTCGGACGAGTTTAACGCCACCCTGTGCGTCAAAGACTCCGGCGGGCCTTATCACCACGGCCTGAGTAACCGCCTGCGCCAGTTGGCCGGGGAATACGGCATCGGCTACAAGGTGGATATCTACCCGTATTACGGCTCGGATGGCGAGGCCTACTGGCGGGCGGGCGGCGATGTGGCTGTGGCCCTGATCGGCCCGGGCGTGGATGCCTCCCACAATTACGAGCGCACCCACCTGCAAGCGCTGATTGCCACGGCACAGTGGTCAATGGCCTACATGCTGGAATAAAAGGTTGCTGTCGAAAAACAACAAAGAATTCAGAAATCCCAAAGATTTCTGAATTCTTGATTTAAGAGATGGTTTGATTATCGCTGGTTTTTCAACGGCGCAAATGACATTCGGTGGATCGGGCAAGCACCCAACTGCTCCAGGGCGGCCCGGTGCAGGGCCGTCCCATAACCCTTGTGGCGGGCGAAGCCGTAGCCGGGGTAATCTGTTTCGTAATCGATCAGCAGGCTGTCCCGGGCGGTCTTGGCCAGCACCGAAGCTGCGGCGATGCTCAGTGAGCGCCGGTCACCTTTGATCAGGGCTTGCTGCGGCAGGGGGATCTGCGGCAGGAGAAAGTTGCCATCCACCAGCAGGTGTTGTGGGATTTCTTCCAGTTGCTCTACGGCCCGCGCCATGGCCAGGCGGGTGGCCGGCAGGATGCCGATTTGATCAATTTCAACGGCCTCGGCCCAGCCAATGCCCCAGGCCAGGGCGGTGATCTGGATCTCCCCTGCCCAGTGTTGGCGAGCCTGTGGGGTCATTTGCTTGGAGTCGCGCACGCCGGCCAGGGCACTCTCCATCCCCGGCTCCGGCGGCAGGATGACAGCCGCAGCAAAGACCGGTCCGGCCCAGGCGCCGCGCCCGGCTTCATCCAGGCCAGCCACCAGGCCAAGTCCAGACTGCCACAGGTTGGCTTCAATCGAACAATTCGGGTGGGAAGGGATCAGGTTGGGATCAAAGCGGGGGGTCATACCGCCCCCGCAGGCTGTTCCAGCGGATCTTGAACAGGTCCAGTGCCATGCGCCAGGAATCACGCCAGAAGCGCACCTTGGAATCCGGGTTGAAGTACCAGGGGATGCCCAGCTCGCGCACCGGGATGCGGCGTTTGCGGGCAATAAAGAGGATCTCCACGTCAAAGGTCCAGCCAGGGATAGTCTGCAGCGGGAATAGCTGCTCGGCCACGTCCGACCGGAAGCACTTGAAGCCGCACTGGCTGTCCTGCAGGCCGGGCAGGGCAAAGATCTTGACCATGCCATTGAAGATGCGGCCGATGAAATGCCGATATTGCGGTTCGTTGTAGCGCCTGGCGCCGGGTCCTTCGCGCGAAGCAATCACGATCGGTGCATCCGGGATCGCCGGGGGTAAAAAGCGGTTGATCTCTTCAATCGGCATGGATAGATCGGCATCGCAGATGAAACGGTAATCGCCGCTGGCTGCCAGCATGCCGGTGCGCACCGCCCAGCCCTTGCCGCGCGGCTCGGAATGCAATGCATGCACAAACGGGTGGCGGGCGGCAAACTCGGCTGCCACCTGGGCCGTGCGGTCCTGGCTGCCGTTCTCGACGACCAGGATTTCTGCCGAGTAGGATTGGGTGAGCACAAAAGAGCATGCCTGCTCCAGTGTTTGGGGTAGGCGTTTTTCCTCGTTATAGGCCGGGATGATGATGGAGAGAAAGGGCGGCGTCACGCAAGAGCCTCTTTCAAGGCTGGCACACAGCCAGGAGTGGGGTTAGAAGAGGGGTAGATGCAGGTTATCCCGGCTGGGGGCTTTTTCACCGGTGACCAGGTATTCTTTGCCGCCGAAATTGATCAATTGGATGCGTTGAACGGTTGTGAAGGTGCCAGCCAGCATTGGCGTGCGCACACCGGTGAAGCAAATTTTGCCGCTCTTCAGCCGCTCGATGAGTTGGCTACGGGTTAGCAGTACCCGGTCGCTAAAGGCCGGGCCCCGCCGCTCATAGGCGCGGGCCAGTTCCACTATTCCTTGCTCATCGTATCGCACCACTTCCACGACCATATCATATTTTTGTGCCATGACTACCCTCATCCTGTACAGACGACCGCCGAGCATGAACCCGGCGGTCTTTAAAACTTGTCGGGGTGGGCGGACTTGAACCGCCGACCCCCGCGTCCCAAACGCGGTGCGCTGGCCAACTGCGCTACACCCCGGTAGTTCGAGTATAATCCGAATGGTGCATGTCCGTCAAGGTTGGTTTTTCCTCATATTTTCGTTGTTTTTATCCGGGTTCCTGGCGAGCTGCCAGCAGCCAGTGGATGAAACGCAGATGCAAACTCGCGTCGCCCAAGCGGTGGAAACGCTGTATGCCGGGCTATCGCCCACGCCTTCGCTGAGAGTAACATCAACGTCCACCTCCATTCCAGCCGCATCCCTGGCGGAGATGTCGCCCACCCTGCCGCCGCCACCCGATCCTACTGAGACATTTGCGCCTAGCGCCAGCCAGACTCTGCTGCCGCCGACAGCTACCACCTGGCTGGTGACGGAGACAGCCATTCCAACGGTCCAATTGGCAAATGGACTGGTCTCACTGGGGGTACCGGGAAATTATCAAACTCTGGGCAGCCATGCCCGCATCACAGATTTGCAGGTCTGGCAGGCAAAGATCTACATTGCCCACGGTGATTGGATCCAAAACAGTGGTCCGGTGCGGGCCCTGGCTTACGACCCGGCAACCGGAGCGTTTGTCTGGGATGAGAATTACCTCTTTGATGAGGAGCAGGTGGAAATCCTGCGGGTGGTGGATGGCAATTTACTCATTCCCGGCGGGGATGGACGCGAAAGTTGGGAGTTCGGCAATCTTTACCTGCACCAGCCGGGAGCGGCCTGGCGCAAGCTCCGCAGCCTGGCAGGAGGGGTGCACATCTGGGATGTGGCTGCCAGCGGCAGCCATTGGGTGGCAGTTGGCAGCGGAGAAGCCGGGGATGGGCGGATCTGGCGCTCGGTCGATGATGGGGGTAATTGGATGCTGGATTCGGTTGGCGCTTCCTTGTTGGGTGTGGATGCTGAAAATCCACTGAACACCCACGCTGGCTTATTCCGCCTGAACGGGCAGCTTTATTTATCCGCTGCCAGCGGTTGTTATTTGTATGATGGCAGTTCCTGGCAGCCTGCCCTGGGTTGCGATTTGATTGGGCGAACGATCCATAAATCCGTGGAATGGGGTGGGGTGGCAGTGCTGCTGCCTTATTTCACCCGCCTGGTAGATGCAGCTAGTTTATTACTGGTTTACAATGGCACAACCACCGAACTGATCGACTTTGGCCTGCCGGTGTTGGATGTGACAACGCTGGAGGGCCAGTTATTGGTGCTGACCTCCCCAGGGGCAGGCAAGGCACAGATTTTTTCCTCTGCTGCTCCGGGGCAAGGGTTTACCTTGCTGGTAGAACTGGCGTTGCCGCCGCTCTACCCGCTCAAGCCATCCGCTGCCTGGCCGTTGGCAATGGAGGCCTGGGATGACTCGCTTTACCTGGGTTTGCAAGACGGCCAACTCTTGCGGTACGACCTGAACGACTGAGGTCGTCACGATAAGCTGCCTTGGATTGTTCCAACTACATGGGGCGAATGTCATTGACCGTGCTAATATGTACCACCCATAGCCGTCTGAATGTGTACCAGGCGTAGCCGCCTGAATGTGTACCAGGCGTAGCCGCCTGAATGTATACCAGGCATGACCGCCTGAATGTGTACCACCAAAGAGTGTGGGACAATGCTTCCAGAGCACTGGAGGCAAGAAAATGAAAAGGAAACATATGAACCACATTCAAGACATCATCCGGCGATTACAACAGGGTGAAAGCGAACGACGCATAGCCCAAGACATGAAAATATCTCGTGGGACGGTACGGAAATATCACGAGGTAGCGAAACAGAAAAACTTATTAGAAAAGACCGGGGAATTGCCAAGTGACAGCGAATTGAAGGAAATGTTGGGGCCAGGAGTGCAGGCGCCCAAACAGTTATCGACCGTAGAGCCATATCGAGAAACCATACAAGGATGGCTGAAGCAGGGGGTTGAGATGACAGCCAACTGGCTGAGATTGCAGGAAAATTACGGCTACCAGGGTGGTTACTCATCCATTCGACGGTTTGTCCACCGACTGAATCCAGTCGAGCCAGAAGTATTCATCCGAGTTCAAAGTGAACCGGGTGAAGATATGCAGGTAGATTTTGGGACGGTGGGTGAGTTGTATGACCCAATCACCAAACGACCGAGAACAGCCTATGTCTTTGTAGCAACACTGGGATACAGTCGGCATCAGTATGCAGAGTTGGTTTTCGATCAAAAGACGGCGACCTGGATCGCCTTGCACAAACGGGCAATGGCGTATTTTGGGGGCGTACCACGGCGAGTGATCCCGGACAATTTGAAAGCAGCGGTTTTGCAGATTCTGGTGCATGAGCCAATCCTGGGAGATGCGTACCGGCGGATGGCGCTGCACTATGGATTTTTAGTCAGCCCGACGATCCCGCACACCCCAAGGCATAAAGGAAAAGTGGAAAGTGGGGTGCATTACGTCAAACGCAACTTCATGGCAGGTCAGGAATTTGTGGATATCCAGGTTGCGAATGAACACTTGCGAAACTGGATTGTTAATACCGCCGGGGTGCGG
>JBGSJZ010000016.1:0-17519 GCA_041741455.1 Anaerolineaceae bacterium
GATTTACGAGCCCGTCCGATCTTCCGATGGCTCCGTCGACCACGAGGCAACCGCAGAGAGCTTGCGGGATCAGATCCGTGCCTCACGAGAATTCAAAGCCTTGTTCCGCACGATCGTACAACTCGCCAGCGAATATCCGGCCAAAGACATCCTTCAGGCTTTCATCAGCGTGAACAATGACTATATGCTGGACGATGAGGATGCGTTCTCGATCCCCGTTTCCGGTGCCGGATGCGCCAACCTCGGTGAGTACATGCTTACCGAAGAAGGCGAGACCATCCTTGACGGCATCATCGTCACAGATTTCATGGGCAACAAGGGTGAGGTCTCGGCTGAAGACATTGCCAAGTTCTCGGATGAATACCTTCAGGAATTCCTGGCAGCCTGCCCGGTTGAAGACAAGGATGTCAAGAAGACCCGTGCGTACAACGAAGGCTACATGGCGGTCATGTTGAACTCCAAGAACATCACCCGCCGGCTTCCCGATGGCACCTGGGAGAATTTGGCCATTGCTACCGGTTATGAGTACTACCGCGCCCACAAATCCCCCGAGGGAAATGTGGCTTTTCATGCCGCTATCCGAGAGGGCAAGGACGTGAAGGAAGCCATGCGTGAGTTCTACAAGGTTTCCAACAAAGAGAAAGTCATCGGAATTCGCCCAGACGGCGTGACCCTCACTTCAGGTCGCAAGATCAACTGGTTCATTTTCCAGTTGAAATTGAAACACAAAGAGGTCGACCTCTCTAAAGAGGACTTCGACCGCTTGCTGAAGACCACAGAAGAAAAGGGCTGGAAAGTCGATTTGCAGTGGGCATAAAACGCCCACGATTGATCCTCACCTTGAAAACTATCAAGGCGATGACACTGACCTGGGACAAAGACCTGGTGCTCGTCATCGCCTTTGATGACAATACGGAGGATCGCTACCCCGTTACAAAAGAGTTGTTCGACTGCCTGCATAAGGACTATTCCTGGGCAGGCGGTGGATTGCCGTGGTTCTGCATTAACGCCAGGAGTTAGCGCCTCTGGCGTTATTTTTGTTTAATACACACACCCTGGTACCTTCGGCAGCTTATATATTTTTTGTTTAAGAGGTCCGACGCACTTAGGTCTACGCAAAACAGAAATCCAAAAGTTGCAGATTAAATCTCAGCTCCCCCGACTTTTTCTCACGACCCCCCGTGCCTCCCCGCTTATTCGCAAATTTGCTTTTCGCAAGTTGCAAAATCGCCCCGAGGTCAGCAGGGTTTTCTGTGCAACCCCTCCCCAATAGGGACTTGTTTGGTATTGTGTCAAGGACGATGTTTCACGCCAAAAGAATAGTTTATCCGATATGGAACAGTTAGTTGACAAATAGTGCATATGTGATAAAATTTCGTAGCAATGTGAGGATAATTGCGAAGGCAAGACCAAGAGGTACTTTAGTTTCTTTATAACCGACTATCCATTAGCAAGAGCCAATCAAAGATGCCTATCGGCACCCGGGCGGTGGTAAGAAAAACACCTTACTCACTTAGTTGGATCACCGCCCGAAAGGATAAATCATGAGTTTACAAAAGCTAAACGAACTAGGCGAGACAGTAGTAAAGATGGATCAACAGATTTACAAGCTTCAATTGAAGCGTATCAACAAACTGATGGAGCTTTACAACATCGTCGACAAATTTGAAGGTCAGGCTTTGACTGACATCCTCACAACTCTCGGGGTCAGCCTTTCTAACCTGGTAGCAATAAAGATCGGTGGAAGGACAGGTCACAACCTGCACACCAACTACTGCCGCATTACTCTCTGGGTAGAGAATGGCATCGTCAAGGAAGTTGATATGGATCAGCAAGTCTGGAGAACCGATGAACCTCAAAGAATTTGATGAAAGAGTTGGACAAGTTATTACGTTACGAGCGCAACTAACTTCATTCCAAGTTTTCGAATTTCAGTGGAGAACGTCACGTTGTTCATCTAGGTCTGTGCCCGTCAGGGTAGGGGGGCCGCACAACGGAAACCAATACTGTTGTAACGAATCGTCGGGTAGTTGCTGAGGCGGTAAGCCACGCGCAAGTCGTAATCGCTGCTGAGACAGCTACCACCCCGGAACACCTTGTAAGTGCCGCTAACTGAGCCGGGTGGGTTGGCATAGGGCGAACCGCTGTAATAGGTGTCGTCATACCAGTCATTGACCCATTCCCATACATTACCTGCCATGTCCAGTGCACCATACTGGGATGCGCCGGTTGGATAAGAACCCACCTGGGAGGTGTCGCCCACGCAATAACCGTTATTATAATAATTGGCCAGGCTGCAATTCGGTGTCGCATCACCCCACGGGAATGCGCGTACAACTGTTCCGCGGGCAGCCTTCTCCCATTCCGCCTCGCTCGGCAGGCGCTTGCCCGCCCAGGTGCAGTAGTTTGCCGCGTCGTACCAGGAAATATAAATCACCGGGTAGTTGGCAAATTCCGGGTTGCCGTAGTAGGATGGTCGGGTGTAGGAGTAATTGTAGTATGGCGTAGTGCAGACACCGGCTGCCACGCACCCGGCATACTGGGCATTGGTCACCTCATACTTATCGATCCGGTAGGCATCCAGGTACACAGTGTGCAGGGGCAGTTCGCTCGAGTTAGTACAGGAATAGCCGCCATTGTGATCCGGGTCGCATCCCATCTGGAATTCACCGGCGGGGACGAGGACCATTTCGTCGGAGGGGGTTGGACTAGATATGATGATCGGTAGTGAGATGGTGAATCCATCCGTTTTTTCTTCCTGGGCAATGCCAACTTTGGGGGTCGAAGTCAGAATTAAGCTCAAGGAAAACAAAATGCTAAGAAAAATACGGATATAGGATTTCATTTTTCCTCCCAAGCGATTTCAAAAGTGATCCTTGCTGGCTTCAAGGAATTCAAGCCCTTGATAACTGTTTCTGCCTAATTATCGATCTCGATGGTCAACATGCATTGACCATCCCCTACGAAAACCACATGATCCGATGTAAGCATCATCTACAAATTTCCGTCAGGGTAGGGGGGCCGCACAACGGAACCCGAAGATGAAGTAGTGATTCGTCGGATAGTCGTCGAGGCGGTACGCTACGCGCAGGTTGCTAACGTCGCTGCTCCAACTGCCCCCGCGCAGCACCTTGTAAGTCCCTGTAACGGGGCCGGGCGGGTTGGAATAGGGCGAGGTGCTGTAATAGCTGGAGGAATACCAATCATTCACCCATTCCCAAACATTGCCGGCCATGTCCAGTGCGCCATACTGGCTGGCACCAGCCGTGTAACTGCCCACTGCACTCGTATCACCTACACATCCCGCATAATTTGCCAAAACACAGGAAGGGCTGGCGTCTCCCCACGGGAAAGCCCGCAGAGTTGTGCCGCGGGCAGCCTTCTCCCATTCCGCCTCGCTCGGCAGGCGTTTGCCTGCCCAGGTGCAGTAATTGGTGGCGTCGTACCAGGAGACGAATATCACCGGGTAGTTGGCAAATTCCGGATTGCCATAATATGAGGGGCGGGTGAGGGAGGAGCTAGAAGATGGCGTAGTGCAGACACCGGCTGCCACGCACCCGGCATACTGGGCATTGGTCACCTCATACTTATCAATCTGGTAGGCATCCAAGTAGACGCTGTGTAGCGGGAGTTCGTCCGAATCACAGGGATAAATGCCATTGTGCGCCAGATCGCAGCCCATCTGGAATTCGCCGGCGGGGACGAGAACCATTTCGCCGTATGGGGGTAGACCAGATAGGATGATCGGTAGCCAAATGGTGATACCATCCAGTTTTTCTTGCTGGGCAATGCCAACTTTGGGGGTTGAAGTCAGGATTATGCTCAAGCAAATCAAGCTGCTTAGAAAAATACGGAGATAGGATTTCATTTTTCCTCCCAAGCGATTTCAAAAGTGATTCTTGCTGGCTCTAAGGAATTCAAGCCCTTGATTATTGCTTGTGCCTATTCGATTTTTTCAGTGTAATGATTAAGGTTTTGAACCCCACTTCTATTATATTCTAAGTGCCGCATAATCAAACATTCTATCTATGATACCCAGTAAATATCTATGGTTATCTTGTTTATGCAATTGCTATCTATTCTTATCAGTCATCGTGAAATGCCATGTTCTCTCCATTTTACTTCCCCAAAATCTCCTGCATCTCTCCTGGGCGCAGCATCACCGCTTGTTCAGACAATTTCATTGGTCTTGTTAATTCCATTATTAAGTACTAGGATGATGTGTACACGCTGCGGTTTTCTCCTAAATATGCATCATATACATGCTCATACACCCGCTCAACCTTCTCATCAAATAGTTCCTGCTCATACACCTCTGGCAACCCTTCTAGCACCTGTCCAATCACCACTTGTACCCCCGCCCGCGTCTTCTGATGCTTGCGCCAATCCAGCACCAGGTACTCGGCCTTCAGCGTCACCAGCAGCTTGCGTGCCACTTGCTGCACCCGCTTGCGCTCCTCCCGGCTCAGCTTGAGATGCGGCCGGGTCAGGATATCAAAGATCGCCAGTTCTTCCTCGCTCAGCTGTTCTTTGACCCCGCGCTGCTCTTCCTCGGTCAGCGCCTGGGCCAGGGTCACCAGTTGGGCAAAGAAGGCGTCCAGGTTCTCCACCCCGCTGTTATATTCGTCGATCATCTTCTGGAACTGCTCGTAATAATCCATCCGGCTGCGATTCAATTTCACCATCCGGCTGATCTTGATCGTAAGCAACAAACGCAGTTTTTCCGCCTCAATCCGCTTGCGGCTTTTTTCGAAATCTTTGCGCAGGGCGTCAAAGTCGATCCGGCTGATATCCACCCACTGGGACCTGTGGGGTTCACCGATCTTTTCGCCCAGTTGGGCGCGGATCACGTACCCCGTGCCCAGGGGCGCAATGGAATGATCCAGCAGATCTTCCACGTTCCCCATGATCTCGGAGATATCCGCCGGCGGCAGCAGCGAACGGATCTTCTCCGCCAGCACCACGATCGCCTTGCGGTCTTCGCCGAATTCGTTGGCCGCCTTGTCGGGCAGGATGGCCCCGAACAGCCGGTCGATGATGCTGGCCTGGTTTAGGTAATTTTTCTTCGTCTCATCGTTGACCAACAGGGCTTCCACCGCATCATCCAGGCCGCGCACCCGCCCAAACGCTTCGCCGCGCTGCAAGCGCTCCAGGTGGACTCCGTGCTCCAGCAGGAAGGCTTTGGCCTCGGCGATCGCCTCGCGCAGGGCCTCCACCAGTTTTTGCTTGTCCTCCACCGGTAAGTCGCCCGTGCCAGCCGCACCGCCAACCCCCGTGCCATACACCGCCAGCGCTTTTTGCAGGTCGCGGAAGACGCCGATATAATCCACGATCAGCCCGTTGACCTTCTCGCCGAACACCCGGTTGGCCCGGGCAATCGTCTGCATCAGGGTGTGGTTCTTCATCGGCTTGTCCAGGTAAATTGTCGAGCAGGCCGGGGCGTCGAAGCCAGTCATCCACATGGCGCACACAAACACGATCCGGAAGGGGTCCTTCGGGTCTTTGAATTTGGTCGCAAGGTCTTCCGTGTTCATGCGGATGCGGTGCGGCAGGATGTTCGCCCCTTTTTCCTTCAGCCGCTCGATCTCGTTCTGCCCGCCGGAAACCACCACGGCCATATCCGTGCTGTTCAAAATATCCAGCCGGGCTTGAAAAGCTGGTCGCGCTTCTTCGCTGCACTCCGCCAGGTCCGCCAGCACCACGGCTCTTTCCAGCGCCCAGTATTTTTGCACCTTGTCGTACATCAGCACCGCAGTGGCCTTGTCGATTGAGATCACCATGGCCTTGCCCAGGAAACCCCGCCCCAAAAAGTGCTGGACGATATCCTGCGCCACCTTCTCCAGCCGGTCGTTGCGCGTGATCAGCTGATATTCCCGGCTGAACTCGCGCTCCAACCGCTCCTCCTGGCGCTCGTCCAGGTCAGCTTCCTCCAGCAGATCGGCCATCTCCGTGTTCAGGTTCGGGTTGGTCAGTTGCAGCTCGGGGATGCGGTTTTCATAATACAGCGGCACGGTGGCCTGGTCCTCCACCGATTGCTTGAAGTTGTAAATGCTGACGTAATCTCCAAACACCTGGCGGGTTTTCTCCTCGCCGGTCATCATCAGCGGGGTGCCGGTGAAGGCCAGGAAGGCCGCCTGGGGCAGGGCGTTGCGCATGTTGAGCGCCAGCACATCATACTGACTGCGGTGCGCCTCGTCCGTCATCACGATGATGTCGCTGCGCTGCGAGAGCGCCGGGTAGGTGCGCCCGTTCTCAATGTGGAACTTCTGGATCAGGGTGAACAAAAAGCGGTGGTCCTCGGTCAGCAGTTGCTGCAAGTGCTCGCCGCTGGCCGCCCGTACCCGGCTCTCAGGTTCCGTCACCACTCCGCTGTTGGCAAAGTTCTTGTAAATCTGGTCGTCCAGGTCCAGCCGGTCGGTCACCACCAAAAAGGTCCAGTGTCCGGGCAGCTTGCGCAGCACCTTCTGCGAGAAGAAGACCATCGAATACGACTTGCCGCTGCCCTGGGTATGCCAGAACACCCCCAGCCGGCCATCTTGCTTACCGCTGTGCACCGCCTCAAAGGCGTTATTGACGCCTAGGTACTGGTGACTGCGGGCGATGATCTTGCGCAGCCCGCCCTTGGCCTCCTCGTACAACACAAAGTTTTCCGCCAGGTCCAGTAATCGTTCCGGCGGGCAGGTGCCGCGCAGCACGGTCTCCAGTGAGATGACGCCCTCTTCCCCCTCGGCGTTGATCTTCTTCCACTCGGCGAAGTGCTCCCATTGGCTGCTGATGCTGCCGACCCGGCTCTGACTGCCGTTGGAGAGGATGATCAGGGCGTTGTACCAGAACAACTGCGGGATGCTGAGCTTGTAATCCGTCAGGTTGTCGTTGTAGGCGCTCTGGATGTTCTTGTGGGCGGCCTTCAGCTCGATGAAGACCAGCGGCAGGCCGTTGACGAAGCCCACCAGGTCGCAGCGCCGCTTGTAGATCTCCCCCGAGACCCACAACTGCGAGGCCAGGAAGAAATCGTTATTGTGCGGGTTCTCCCAATCGATGACCCGCAGCAGCGCCACGTTCTCGATGCCCTCGTCATCCCGCAGGTTGACCGGTACACCGTTCTTGAGCAACCCATACACCTCGCGGTTGGCATACACTGCCCCCAGCGAACTGCGGTCCCGGCACAGTTCCTCGGCGGCCTGCTCCAGCGCTGCTTCTGGGGCATCTGGGTTCAGCCGCTCCAGGGCTGCCCGCAGGCGTGGACGCAGCACGACCTCGCCGGAACTTTCCCGCCCCAGGCTGGGATTTACCCCAAACGTCTCGTGGTAACAGTTGGCATGGCTCCAACCCAGGCTGCCCAGTAGCTGGATGGCGGGTTGTTCGATCAGGGAGTCTTCGGAAAAATTATTCAACAGATACCTTTTTATAAGCTACTAAATCATAATTATTCTATGTTATGACTTTGGATGATAATGGTATCTTTTGATGTTGTCGGGGACGAAAGTATTTTTAATGCTCTTCGGCGAATTTCGCCATTTCTAGACGGGAGCCAAATGTCACCATTTTGCTGTAATTTAACAGCAAATCCCTCTCGCTTGATTAATTGTATTATTTCCGGAACTAACTCTTGTGCTCGTGAATCAAGTCCTCTATATAATGCTGATTCTTTTCTTCCACTACCACTCTGAGCATATAATTTCTTTAAGATTGTAATCAATACTTTTGTGCTTAATGGCAGTGAAAGTGAAAGTATCGCTTGAGTTGTTTTTGCAGTTTCTTCAAATTCATCTATAGAGCAAGTAATAAATTTCTCACTAGGTATATCCTTAATACCTGTACGACCTTGTATCTTTCCAAAGTAACAATTTCGGAATATAGGCCAATATTCAATTGGAAGATCAGAGGCTATTTCAACACTAGAAAAAACAGATTCTTGAAATTCAATTTGATGGAAGTCAATGTTGGGATCATCGATATTGAACTCATCGAGTAGTGCGTCTTTGATAAATAACTTTGACTCTCCAAATGAACTAACTTTATATTGCTTTGCAACCATAACAATACTTGCACTTAAAACCCCACATCGCTCTGATCGTAAAGAATGAACTAAGGCAGCAATTATTTGACCTGTGATAATTCCTTCCGTTCGACATCTTAAAGCCGTTATATCGGAACCTAAAGGTTTAATCGAAGAGACCCAAAACTCTGGCTGTAATTTTGAGGTATATGGATCAACTATATATTTAAATAATACACCACTGAAAGCTGCTTCTGCAAAATCCTTGTCAACAAAAACTCTTGAGCCATCTTCATTCTGCGATGAGCCTAAACCCGGTAATCTTTGAATGAGAACAGAACCCTTATCGTCAGGTGTATACCCACAAACTTCACGAAAAGCATCAATAATCTGATCTGGTGTAATTGGACCTAATCCATCAACAGAGTTTTTTGCAATAGAAGCCAGGTGCTCGATTAATT
Source organism: Anaerolineaceae bacterium (assembly GCA_041741455.1). GTDB lineage: Bacteria > Chloroflexota > Anaerolineae > Anaerolineales > Anaerolineaceae > CALESS01. Next base: position 8,461 of record JBGSJZ010000016.1, read on the forward strand.
GTCTTATTGTTAAAGCATCCGGGCCAAATTCCATTGAGGCCTCTCGTTCACAAACCCTTTTCAACAGTTCGTGCCAACCTATAGCTGGACCAGACGCGAAACCGTTCTCTAAAGTTTTTGCAAGCAAATTATTTGCAGCCAAGTATGCCAACAATAAGGGTCGGGTAGGAAGCCATTCTGGGACTGAATCATCATCCCACCCTAAATTATTGAAGAATTCTCTTACTTGTTTTGAGTTAAACTCTTTCAATTCTAGCAAAAGGGCAGACTGTTGTATCCCTAATGCTTCTCTTAATTCTCTCGGGTTATCAAAGAAATTAGTTCTACCTGTTACTAATATTCCCACACCTTCAGGTGTTTCTCTAATAAATGCACGAATTAATTCCATTGATCGAAACCGCAATTTTCGAAGAGTAGACGTTTTAGCTGCCCATCCTGCGGAAGCAATCTCATCGAAACCGTCAATTATTAGAGAAATAAATCCTCCTCGCCATGCTCGAACAAGAGAGTCTGTGTCCTTAAAACCTATTTGCCGAGCATGTCTTGTGATAGCTTCAACAGGTTCTACCTGGCCATGGTGATCACGAAGGTTCAACATTATAGGAAATCTATTGTTCTTACCTTCAAAAAATTTTTTTTCTAAAGTACGAAAGATTTCTCTAGCAGTCGAGCTTTTACCTGCTCCATAATCGCCAACAAGGATTATTCGCTGTCCTGCATTAAGTAAATTACTTAATTCATGGACTGCAAATGAATTTCCATCGTCATCGAAAATATCCAAAGGTGTATATTTTAGATCATATTTATATGAACCTGATTCTGGATCGCGTACACTCCCAAATGGATATTGATTTCTACAAGAGAGATATTGCCGACCATCAATCAATTTAGACCTAAACTGATCGAAACCGCAAATTATAATTTTATTGTGGTATTTTGACGCAACTGTTCTTTGATCAGCTGTAGGTTCATGTTTTGTGATGAACCAACCTCTAATAAACTTTTCGGGATATTTTGCCGTCTTTTTCTTAATTAATTGATCGATTTTTTTACAGTCTTCTTCGGCCTTTGCCTTACTTCTTGATGTAGTACATTCAATAATATTAATAAATTCATCAGATTCGAACAATGCATCTCTTTCACGGCCATCCTCCATAAGGGCGCCTTGAAACTCGGTGGATGGCCACATCAATCGAGCTATTCGTCGAACCTCATTTTCAAATTCGAAATCATCCTCAGACATTTTTTCCTCCTTTACACTTTATTCCCATCCAATTACCCGCTGACCAGCCGCGGAAGGATGGAAATTAGCAGAATTCCTTCATATGCTGAATGATGGGGATCAAGAACTCCCTCAGCGTTCCTTCCTGGTTGGATTCATCCAAGTCAAAGTAATTCCTTTCTTCCAGATCAAGCACTTTGTTCAGTTCATCACTTTCAAAGCGTAAATGCTCGGGGTGTCTAAACAAATCAATCTTAAACTTGAACGGAAAACTTCCTTGGGGAACTTCTTTCTCCTCTTCGGTTGTGCGGAGCTTAATCCAGATTCCCCTATATTTCCATCCGCTCGCGTTATAGATAATATAAGGGGTGGAAAAACCAGCTTTTGTAATTTCCTCCCCAACGAGTTTCTTGACATGGGATAATATAGCTGACTGTTGTCCAAGGGCGGTAACATATTCGTTGGAAACCCGGTTGATGGACTTGGGATAATCAAAATGAGCGGTATTGAGATAGTTCTGACCCATTAACATTTTTTCCGGGACGGTTGACTTCCTCTTCGAGGAAACCTGCCATTCGAGCGCTTCCCTCAAAGCTTCTGTGTAGAAATTCACCAGGATTGATTTTTGTCCTTCAAGATTAACGTCAAAAAAAGATTTGGCAAATAAATCAATGGGCTTTAGCCAGGGATAAAAGTAATCGCCATTGATAAAAAATTCTTTCATCAATAAAATCGTTGGTTGGTCAGTGCGTAATTGGCACACATAATGCCCATAAGCAAGCTGGTCCAGATAATTCCGGATAACATACCCGCGCCAGCCGAATCCGGCAGACCGTGCCAGTTCAACCGAGGGCATTACTTCAACCAGAGCAACATGCAGCATATCCATCAGGTTGTTCAGCGAGACGATACCCCTTTTATAAGCAGCTATTGTCGATTGCATGGTTCCTCCCGATCAATGATCTTCGATAACCGGTTGTTCCAATTGGGACACATCCAACTCCCCGCTGACCAGCCGTGGCAGCAGAAGGTCGCGTTGTTGGCGCAAGTTTCGGTTGCAATTACACAAATTCTGGATCAAAGCAAGGATTTTAAAAATAACATCATTAAACTGGATAATAATTGTTGATGGCGCAAGAACAATAGGGTAATTCACTAAAATTTCCCAATTTGCCCGGGGCATCTTTGTGCCTTGTGAAGTTTGTGTTGCATGGTCTACGAATGCTGTACTAAATACTGTCATTAAAGTAAGAGGAAAATATTCTTCTTTTGTCGAATATATGACAATAATATCCGTTGAACATATTCCATCTATTGGCGCGATACCGACCTTATGAAAATACGGCCGGATTTTTCCAAAAAGAATTTCACCTTTGTGAAAGGCTAGTTTCGTACTTTGTATTTCTTGTGCAGTTCCCCATTCGCTTATTGCTAACGACTTTCTAGGTAAATGTTCAAGACCTAAATAAGGTGTTTCAGGATCAATTGCATTGGGTTGAACGCCTCTCCGAATTTCACGCGCAATATCTCCCACCTTTACCACCCCCCACCCCTCTGGAATCATCCCCAACTCGGACTCGACCAGCGGCACAAATTCATGCCCGGGATAGCGGAAATGCACAAACCACTCGCGGTAAATCGCCTGCGCCATCTCTTCCAGGATGCGGATGCGCCGGGTGTTGTTCTTTATTAAGTCGTTATATCTTGTCAGAGTAGATGATATTTCTATTTGAGTAGATAGAGGAGGAAGAAATACTTCAACTGACCCTAATGAATCTTGAGATATGTTGGTAATTGTTGCACCGCTTGATTTTCCAATAATCAGATTTCTGTAATAAGAGGATCTAAGAAGAAAAACTAAGAAAGCAGGATCGACATCCTTGCTAAAGATTCTAAAACGAATGATAAAACCACAATGTACAGTTGAACTATTAGACTTAGGACTCAAACATACTAAACCAACGCCATTACGCTTTACAGAGGATCGAACAAAAAAAAGATCGTTTTCTTTGACAGTAAACTTTTCAATCCCATTAATCCCTGACGAATCAATTGTATCTAGGGAATCAAAGTTAATAATTGGGATGTCCGTAAACAAATCTTTTACATTAATAAGACAAGTCTCTCCCCCTTCTTTATCACTAGAATAATTGATCCCATTTTTAAATATTCCAAGTTCAGCTAAAGAAAATTTCTTCCAATGTAAGAGTTTTGGTATCATTGTTTACTCAAGAAATGATTGAATACTTCTTGAAATTTTCTCTTCCAAATCATGCGCCTCAACATTCAGCAGTTCCAGTTCCTCGTTCAGTTCCTCCAACCGCTCGGCAAAGACAAAATCCTCCGCACCTTTCTCCGCCACACCCACATAGCGTCCCGGGTTCAGGCTCCAGCCCTGGGCTTCAATATCCACCCGGCTGGCTACCTTGCACAGCCCGGCCACATCCGCATACGTCCGGCTGGCAAACATCGCCTGCAGGGCGTCTAATTGGGGTTCGGGCAGGGCGTAATTCGCCCGCTCAAACACAAAGCCGTTTTGTTCCTCGCCGCGGTACAGCCGCACAATCCCGGCCAGTAGCCCAACCTGGGCCGGCGTGAACTCGCGGTGCGCCCGGTCCACCTGGGTGAAAATGGCGCGGGCATCCAGGAATAGGACAGTGTCGGCGGACTTCTTCCCTTTATCCAAGAACCACAGCGTCACCGGCAGAGTAACGTTGTAGAAAAAGTTGGAGCCGATCGCCACCATCACGTCCACTGCCCCGGCCTCGATCAACTGTTTGCGGATGTCCTGCTCCGATTGGCGGGCGTCGCTGGCCGAATTCGCCATCACAAAGCCGGCCCGCCCGGCGCGGTTCAAGGCGCTGTAAAACAACTGGATCCACAAATAGTTGCCGTTATCCGCCCGCGGCATACCGAAAGGATAATGTTTCTTATCGTCCTTGATCCGCTCTTTATCAATATTATTGACGTTGAAAGGCGGATTGGCCATCACAAAGTCGAACTTGCCCGGGCTGGAATGGTTGTCTTCATAATAGCTGTTGCCCTGGCTAATTGTGCCGTGCAGGCCGTGCACCGCCAGGTTCATCCGGCACAGGCGTACCGTCTCGCTCACCTTCTCTTGGCCGTAGATGCTGATCTCGGTCTCTTTACCCTTGTGCCGGCGCACAAACTCGGCCGATTGCACGAACATGCCGCCCGACCCGCAGGCTGGGTCCAGGATGTAACCGTGGTACGGCTCGACGATTCCCACGATCAATTTGACGATCGAGGTTGGCGTGAAGAACTCGCCGCCGCCCTTGCCTTCAGTCGCCGCAAACTTGCCCAGAAAATACTCGTAAATCCGCCCAAATACATCCCCCTCATGATCCATTTTGATCGAGTTGAAAATCCGCAGCACTTCCACCAGCACCGCATTGTTCAGCCGGTTGTAGGTTTTGGGCAGCACATCCCTCAGATCGGGGTTTTCCGCCTCAATCGATCGCATCGCATCGTTGATCGCCATGCCGATGTTGCTGCCTTCTGGCAGGTTGATCAGTGTTGAGAAGCGGGCCTCTTCCGGCAAGTACAAAATCCCCTTCGCCTGGTAATTCAGCTTGGTAATCTTCTGCCGGCCAATGGCCGGGCCTTCCAGTTCCACTTTCGCTAGAGCAAAGCGAGCATCCGCATAACGCAGGAAGATCAGCCCCAGCACCGGGGTTGAATATTCCGAAGAGGATAAATTGGAATTGGCGCGCAGTTCATCCGCCGCATTCCACAGCCGTTTTTCAAGCTCATTATTGTTCGCTGGCATGCAGGTCCCAACCTTATCGATGGAGGATAGGGAAATCGTTCACATCCCCTCAAAAGAATTATACACGCAATTTTAATGTATTATTCTTGATGATCAATTCCTTGTAAATAAAAGCATCAACGTATCCCCGGCTTTTTTGAGCCGCGTCCCCCTAATTGAATTCAAGTATCAATATGTTCAGATGTGATTTTATTTTGTTATCTACTGTAGGATCATCCTATTTATTTTTTGGAGTTAAGTCTTAATAATGCTTTGCTTCACTTAAGAAGAAATGACCTGAAGAACTTTTAACTAGGGTTTCTCTAATTGGAAGAACAGAGCCTGTGACTTTTAGATGATTTAAAGCCGAAAAATCAATTATAGCTATTTCGGACAATTTCACCCAAAAATGCATATGTCTGAGCAAATCAAGGTCGGAATAATAAGCTGGTACAAAATCCTCCATATCTTTTGGAAGAATCTTGGAAGAAAAAATTAATTTTCCTCGATAAGCTGTAGATTTAAGTCTATTCCCCTTAACTAGATAAACGAAAGTTGGAATTTCATCAGAAATCTGTTGATTTAAAACATCAATCCTTCGCTGTGCAACAGTTGCGCCCATTTTTCCAAACCACACAGCCCCTTTTTTTTCAATTACCTTGAGGTGTTCAGAAATAGTATCACTACCCCTGAGAAATGTATCCGAAAATCTGATGAGTAAATGGATTGGTTTATTTTTATCTGTCATAACCCTATCCTTGGATAACATACAATTTCATCTATAAGAATATTATAGGTTACAAATTGGTTTTAGGCACAGAATATTTATCAGAACGGTTGTGTGTATTCGTGGTCGACTACTTCTGTCCACCTATGTAGAGACTAGCTTAGTTTTTTCTTAGTCAATGATTATTTTTCCATTTGTATTCATCCCGCCCATAGCTCGTCAGCACGTAGAGTGCATCCGAAATTAGGCGCACCGAAAACTTGGAGCGTTCTGTGAACGCACCCTGATATGGAAATCAGAAAAACCTCTTATAATAAGCACAGGGTTCTTGTTGTTCATCCAGCGTCTGAAATTCCCTGCTGGTTCAAAAAAGGAGGGACTATGACAGCCATTAACCGGAGAGATTTCCTTAAGGTCCTTGGGGCGGTGACGCTTTCACCGCTGGTGCATGTCAGCCCTGAGGTGCGTCTGCGGACCCGAAAAATTTACTTGAAATCTGTACTCATTGCGGGTTTCCAATATTACGATGGGGAATCCATCTTTGATCAATTGGCAGTCGGTGATGAGCTGGAGCTGCGCCGACAACCGGAGAATCCACACGATAATAAAGCCATTGAAGTCTACACACACAATGGCTATAAACTTGGTTACATCCCTCGCATTGATAACCTGATCCCGGCTGCCATTGCTGACCAAAAGGTGGCCATCGGCGCAGAAATCAGCGGTCTGAGGTCGCCTGATGAAAACTATTGCCCGATCAAGATGCGGCTTTACATGGTCATCCTGGATGAAGGTCTGGATGGTATCTGACAGCTATGTAGGGTGCATCACCCCGCTAATTCCTCGTTTTATCCGAGTGATGGAGGGGTAAGACTATTGTTTTAAGTGGAGGAACAGCGATATGTTAAAATTTGATAAAAAAATACTACAAAATCTGGAAATTAGTTATCCGGGGATTATTGATCAGATCATGAGATTTGAAAATGCTGAATTGCCAGCCTGCATTTTTTGTGGCTCAGATGATACTGCGAATGTGCAGGTTGGAATAATCGGACGCACAATAAACATATCTGGTGCAACTACAAAAGTTAAATTGATCGTTAACGGACCCAAACCAGGAATATATTATTGCAATACTTGTAAGAAGTATTTTGGAGATGCTAAATAAGATGCTAACTGAAACAACTTCAACCGTAAAACTAGAAGGTGTTGACCCAGTGCGACAAGGTGTCTATCTGGGCAATACTTTTTCTGCCACTCAAGATGGTGGAAAAACTCGTTTTCCGAAGCATTTTGTACAGCTTGTTTTATTCAAAATTGATCAAAAATGAACAACTTACCACAAGATTAAGGAAAGTTTATAATCAAGTTGGAATGTATTATTTGAGAGACGGCATTTACATCGAAACAGGTGGCACAAGTTTGGAACTGTTAGACAGGCTTAAAGCGGTAGATGAAGACGACACGATTAACTGACAAAATGAAAGTGCTTAGAATAAATCAGGGAGACCGCTCAGTCTTTCTTGGGAAAACCTTCATGGCTACCCTAGACGGGGGGAAAACCCGTTTTCCAAAGCATATTACTGAGAAGGTTCCAGTTACAGAAAATGAGCTCTTTACTCGCCTGGTTTCTGAAATCAAGATAGGCGATGAGATTGAAGTTACGATTGTAACCGTATGGCCAACTTTAGAAACCCATCTTGAGAAGTTTACCCGGGTAAGTAGCCTCTAAAGTGTATGTACTACGCCAGGATTGTGCTATAATCTGAACAACTAAATACGCGGTGTTTTGTTGGCTTCCGCCCAACGCTCAATTCGAGTGTGGGCGGTTTTTCGTTTAAGCCCACCCAACAGGAGAAAATGAAATGACTGACGAAGCAAAGTCCCAGGTGGACAACGAAAGCGCAGCGCAGGACGCTGCAAAACAGACGACTTCCGCTCAGGCGAGTGAGGAGACGTTCGACGCTGAATAGGTATTGTTCCTCTACCCGCTAGTTTCCAGGTTCGAGTCCTGGTCGGGGAGCAGACGAAGAGCCTCAGCGATGAAGCTCTTTTTGTAGTTATAGGGTGGGTTGCGATTGTCAATAAGCATCAACTGGTCAGGCAGGCAGTCTCCAATCTCATTACACCTCCACCACAACCCACCATTGATTTATTCCGCATCACCATGATTTTGATCTAAATTCACATCCAGCTTCCACTGCCTGTCCCATTCTCCCTTCCACGGCCGGCCCGGCTTCGCGTAGCATCCGCGTAGGGGACCAACCGCCCGTAGCTCGTCAGCACTTGCAGGCTCAGTTTTAGCCGTCCACGTTCTGCCCGTTCTGGTCGGTGGTGAGGCTGGTGCTGCCCAAGTGATCTCCCAGCAGATAATACACCGTGTTGTTCTTGCGCATGGCGACACGGGTGCTGCCGGCGTAGTAATACCGAGTCAGGCTGCTGGAAGCAACATCCCATTCGGTGTGGTTGCCAATGAAGGCGGTGGTCGTGGTATTGATGGTGGATTTCACCCGGATGCCGTCGCCATCATAAACAAAGACAGAGGTAGCGCTGGCAGTGCCAGTGACATTGGTAAGGCGGTTTTTCCCTGCGGGAATGCTCCGCTGCGCTCCGCGATCGGCATCATAGGTCATAATTGTTGCCAGCCCATTCACCAGGCGATAAATCAGGTTGCCGTTGGCGTCATACGCCCCGGAAAAGGCATTCTTGCCAACTACAAAACGCAGCGCACCTGGCTCTACGATTATACCAGTGGTGGGCTTGCTGACATTTTGCCAATCGAATGCATATGTGCAGGTCTCCAGCGGGTGGGCGTGGTCAAGGGCGCCGAATAGCATGAAGTAGTCCATCTGCGCCGAAAAATCTTGTGGGACGCAGTCGACGAGATGGAGTACGATCTCAACAACAGGATCGACGACCTCAGGAGTGAAATCTCAAGCCTGGAGCGCGACGTCGAGTACAAGGAAGGCAGGATTTCAGATCTTGAGAGCGAAACCGCCGGCCTGAAGGACGAAATCAAGAACATGGAGATCCGCAATGAGCGATCTTAAGTTCGGTGTCTGGCTTCCGGTGTCGGAGCTAACCCAAGAGGACGTCGGCAAAGAGGTATGCGTCCGCAAGGATTATTACGGTCCTGAAAGGTGGGGGAGCTTGCGTGTCAGACAGCGTGAAGCAGACATCAAGGTAATATTCAGCGTTACCGGAAACTCCGACTACTCGCACTTCCTCAGGGTGCCAATCTATGAACGAATGTGACACCCAGTGCTACTGGACACTTGAGCGGCTCCTCTTGAAAACGGCTGAGGAGCCGTTTCTTTTATGAGCTGGCTGGTGATATTCCT
>JBGSJZ010000017.1:0-2045 GCA_041741455.1 Anaerolineaceae bacterium
ATGAAATCTGAGATCGATTGTAGCAGGAACAGGAACACCATTCCCAAAAACAAAGCCTGGCCGTTTTTACGCATAATACCTCCAGCTATTTTTGCTATAACTGTTTTCGGATTACTTACTTGACGAACATCAGAGCGAGAACCCAGCAAAGTGCTACAAAGGCCAGGCCCATAACAATCGCCGGTTTTCCTTGAAAAATAAAGAATTCTGTAATCATCATCGAAAGCTTGAACATTACCAACTTACATCAACCACATGCGGTTAGCAAACTCATTGGGTGATAAACCTGGAACGAGCAAGCCCTGATGAGGGCGGTCGTTGAATTCAAGCTGAAACGTTTCCAGGAGATCGGCGAGTTCTTGATCAATGGCCCAGGTCTTTTTAGCCAACCATTCTTTCAAAGTGCGCACAAATCGTTCGGCAATCCCATTCGATTGAGGTCGGTGACGAGCGATGACGACATGGATGAAATCTCGTTCTTGAGCAAGCTGCTTGAAAACCTGAGCTGTGAAATGCACACCTCGATCAGAGATTAGGAAGTGCAACTCTGGAGGTAGCAGCATGCGTAAAGCAGCCACAATCATTTCAGCGGTGACACTGGAGCCGGCTACAAACAATGGCAAACCCAAACATTGGCGGGTGCAGTTATCGGTGATCACCAGAATGGCTATCCAGGTTGTAACAATTGGTACTTGGCTCATTCGTTGACGGAGATCAAGCCGTTGTTCTTGCCAGATTTCATCTTCCTGGATCCGTTTTTGCTTAGTTTTTCGTCTTTGCTGTCGAAGTGTTTTCCGGAGTTCTTGTCTGGCTTCTCGTTCTCGGCGTCTGGCTCGGCGTTCTGCTTTGGGCAAGGCAACATATTGCGTTTTCTCGCTACGATGCTGCTCCTGAAGCATTTTCCAGGCTTCATCTTCCTGCTGTCGATGGATACGTATCCCGCGTCGCTTATCTCGTATACGGGATTCTTCCTGGCGAAGTTGACGAATCTTGGCTTGGCGTGAGCCTTCTGCCTCTGCTTCTAGAATAATCTGTGCATCTTTTGGTTGCGCAGAAACTGCTACATAAACCTGCATCGCCTCTTCATAATCTAGCAATGGGTTTTCAAAAACCTGTCCAGGATATTTCGCTTCTTCATCCTTTGGACGCTCTACTACCAGATGCCCGGAAGAACCACTGACCGCCGGTAGCTTGATCTCAGCCTTGTGTTCTGCTGGAACAAAGCACAAATCAACATTCACCGTTTGCCCTGGTTCTTCTGCCGTTCGATTTACTGTTTTGAAGGTGCTCTTTTTTTCTGCTTCTCACCTGCTTTCCACTTCCCGGCATCTTCCAAAATACGCCGTACGGTGTTAGGGCTGATTACTGGTACCCAGTTATTCGCCTTGGCCAACTCATCGGCTATCCGATGTTTGCCCCAATCTTCATTCTCACCATGCATCTTGAGTACTTTTTCTTCGATTTCTGGCGCTGTTTGCCTGCTCCCTTTGGGAGCGCCTTGTTGCTTAAATTTCTCAAGGCCAGCATACCCTTCTGCTTCAAACCGGGCCTTCCAGTAATAAAATGTGCCGCGTCCTACGTGTGCTTTCTGGCAACCCTTCTCTACATCGCCAGTTGCTTGCCAGGTTTCAAACAGCAGCTTTCGCTGTTGTGGGCTGGTTGGTGGAAAGTATGTTCGTTTTGGGCTCATACCATTATTTTACATCTATTCAAACTTTAGTTGACCAATACAAAAATCCTGAGTATCCCTCAAATCCTGAATATCCTGTTTTCTTTGAAAGGTGGGATCATCGATGCCTCTGAATATCGGCCAGGTTCTCAACAATCGTTACCGTATCGTCAAGCTGCTCGGCCTGGGCGGCTTTGGGGCGGTTTACCGCGCCTGGGACATCAACCTGGAAAAGCCCTGCGCCCTCAAAGAAAACCTGGACACTTCCCCCGAAGCGCAGCGCCAGTTCAAACACGAAGCGCGCCTGCTCTCCGATCTCTCGCACTCCAACCTGCCGCGCGTCATCGACCATTTCATCCTGCCCGTCCAGGGCCAG